>DATMKZ010000028.1:0-114197 GCA_035570795.1 Rhizomicrobium sp. | reverse complement strand
AATCGGACCGTGAAGGGCGGCACATCGCAGGGAACCTTACAGCCAGCGTCTTGTTATCGCGGAACAGGCATCAAAGGGGGACGCGTAAATGACCAAAGCACAACCGACGGACGCAGTCGCTCTGCTCAAGGCCGACGGACTGCCCAAGCCGCCGACACCGTCGTTCACCGGCACCAAGCTCGCCTAGGCGCCGCCCGATGAGCAGCGCATTGGCGGAACTTCCATCCTATCAGGAGCGTCCGGCGCTATTGGCCGAGCGGCGCAACGCCAAAATGGCGCGCTCGGCGCATGCCTATATGCGCGGCAACACGGTCAAGTTCTATGAATGGCTTGAGACCGCCGCCGGCAAGGCCATACCCGCAGGCCCCAGCATCTGGATCTGCGGCGACTGCCACGTCGGCAATCTGGGGCCTGTCGCCAATCTGGAGGGGCGGGTGGATATCCAGATTCGCGACCTCGACCAGACCGTCGTCGGCAATCCGGCGCACGACCTGATCCGGCTGGGCCTGTCGCTGGCGACGGCAGCGCGCAGTTCCGACCTTCCAGGCGTGACGACCGCGCGGATGATCGAGGAAATGGTCATCGGCTATGACGAAGCGATCAAGGACGGCCATCGCCGCCGGCGCGAACCGGACGGCGACGCCAAGGCAGTGCACCGCGTGCTGCAGGCAGCCCTCCGGCGGCGCTGGAAGAACCTGGCCAGGGAGCGGATCGAGGATTTGCGCCCGACCATTCCGCGCGGCGACAAGTTCTGGGAATTGACCAAGGACGAGAACCGGCAATTGGAGTCGCTGATCGCTTCCGATGAATTGCGGATCCTGATTACCGCACTGCGCAAACGCGACGACGACGCCAAAATCAGGCTTTTGGACAGTGCCTATTGGGTGAAGGGCTGCAGTTCGCTCGGGCGATTACGCTATGCGGCGCTGGTTGGAGTCGGCGGCAAGAAATCGAAAACAGGCGACGTCTGCTTTCTGGACATCAAGGAAGCCACCGCGGCTGCGGCGCCGCGCGCGCCCGAGGCCGTCGTGCCGCGCGACCATGCTCAGCGTGTCGTCCAAGGCGCGCACCATCTGGCACCCAATCTCGGCGAGCGCATGCTGGCGGGGCGTTTCAGCGAAAAGTCCGTCGTGATCCGCGAACTGATGCCGCAGGACCTGAAGCTGGAGATCGATCAACTCACCCAACGCGAAGCCGTCAGCGCCGCGCGCTTCCTCGCGACAGTCGTCGGCGAAGCGCATGCGCGCCAACTGGACCGCACCACACGCCGCGGATGGCGCGCGGCGCTGGGCCAGAGGCGTTCGAAGAACATCGATGCGCCCTCCTGGTTGTGGACGAGCATCGTCGAACTCATGGCGAGCCATGAAGCGGGTTACCTGGAACATTGCCGGCGCTATTCGCTGACGCCCACCCATTAGCGGCACATGCCTATGCCAGAACCCGAAAGCGCGGCTTGGTATGTTCTGGCTTATGCGGTTCTGCCCTTATGGATGATCGCCGGATTCATCGACTATCTCTGCCACCGCGCGACCTGCATCGCGCAAGCCAACGGCGCCAAGGAATCGATCCTGCACTGGCTGATGCTGGGCGAGGTCGGCGTGCCGCTGCTGGCGGCGGTGGTCCTGAAGATCAACGCGCTGCTGTTCGGCCTGATGATCTTGTGCTGGATCGCCCACGAGATCACGACCCATATCGATCTCCAGCTCGCCATGCGAACGCGAAAAGTCACGGCATTCGAACAGCAGGTGCACGGCTTCCTTGAAGTGCTGCCGGTGACGGCGCTGGCTCTGCTCGCGATTCTGCATTGGGACCAGGCGTTGTCGCTGTTCGGCGCCGGGACGCAGCGTGCCGACCTGTCCTTGGCACTCAAACCTCTCCCGCCGCCGGCACAATTGACCGCGCTGTTCGGAGGACTGCTGATGTTTGGCGTTGTTCCGTATCTCGACGAGCTATGGCGTGGACTGCGCGCGAAACGTGCCGGCGAGGGCGATGCCGGCTGACTTGATGTGTCAGGAAAACCAGAGCACGAACGGTCGCCGAGCGTCGGCCATTTCCGAATGTGCAGACGATCGCAAGCCTGGCGGCAGGAAGTCTTGACCGATATCGACTGCCGATGGTCCTGCGCTGACCAGTTTCCGGCCTGGATCATCGCGTCGTCAGGCGGCGACGATGGGCCGAGGGCGACAGGCCCACGGTCCGCTTGAACGCGCGGCTGAAGGCCGCCTCCGAGCCGTAGCCGATTTCCGCCGCGACGGTGGCGATATTGGCGCTGCCGCTGCTGAGCAGCCCCGACGCGATCTGCATCCGCCACCTGGCGAGATAGTGCATCGGCGGCAGTCCCACCAGATCGGCGAAGCGTTCGGCCAGCACCGAGCGCGACAACCCGACGTCGCGCGCCAGGCTCTCGATCGTCCAATTGTGCGCGGGTTTGGCATGCATCAGCGACAGGGCCTTGCCGACGAAAGGATCGCGCAACCCCGCCAGCCACCCGGCCTCCTCCGGCGGCAAGGCCTCAAGATGCCGGCGAACGACCTCGATGAACATCAGCTCGCTCAGCCTGGCGAGCACGCTCTCGCCGCCGGCGCGCTTGTCCGCCGATTCCAGCGTCGCGACATGGATGAACTGGCTGAGCCAGCGCGTGTCGCTGCCCTGACCGGCGGCGACCTTGATGACCGGCGGCAGGTTTTCGAGAAGCGGATTGAACGGCGACGCATCGCACGCCAGGAAGCCGCAGACGAGCCGGGCCGCGACCGGCCCATCGGCCCCGAGATTGGCGAGGAACGGCTGGTTGGCGGCGCCCGCGTCATAGAGGCTCGGCGGCGAGGGTTCGGCCCGCATGCCCGGACCGCTCGCCATCACATGCGGATCGCCACGGGTGAAAACGACGACTTCGCCGGCTTCAACCGCAATCGGCTCCTGACCGACGATGCTGGCGAAACAGCGGCCCTCCGTCACCACATGATAGGAGATCAGGTGCCCGGCGCCGGGCAGCACCTTCGGCAGGATGGTCTGCGGCGAAGGCTGTTCGGCAACCCATGGGGCGCGGGCCACCACGTCGAAGAACGCGGCGCCGGTGAGCCGCACGGTTTTCAAGACATCGGATAGCGCGTCCACGGTCAATTCTCCCAGCCGGACGCCCCGGCATCTGCGGCGGACGTCCGATCACGCGAACTAAGGATTTCCGACGGGCAGTCAAGAGCCGCGGACGCGCGGTCATTCGCACGGACTGCCGGCTTCACTAGATACCGCCCGTCACGCGGTAACGCCGCGCGGCCAACAAAAACGGAGAAGTCGATGAATCATCAAAGCAATCGCCGGCCGCGGCACAAGGCGATCCGTCAATGCACCAACATCGCGATCGGATCGCTCTGCGCCTTTGCGTTGCTGCATGCCAGCAATGCGCCGGCCGCTTCGCTGTCGCGCAGCGTGGACGTCGCCGCGCCGGCCGCGGCGAAATTCGCGCCGGCACACCCGACGTATTGATCGACAAGCCAAAGAGGACACCACCATGACAAACCAACCGAAAATCATCAATGGCGTCAACGTCACCGCACTGGTTGCGACGATCGAAGCGGTGAAACAGAACGCCGGGATCGCGAAATTCAATTTCCGCGCCACGAACACCTGGCTCGGCGGCGAGAAGAACCGCTCGACGATCAAGAATTTCACCGGCGCCCTTGCCGAACAGCGCACCGACGGCAAGGCGTTCGTCGTCGAGAACGGCGAGGCGCCCGTCCTGCTCGGCGAAGACAAGGCCCCCAACCCGGTCGAATGGCTGCTGCACGGCCTGATCGGCTGCATGACGACCACGACGGCGTATCACGCGGCGGCGCGCGGCATCGCGGTCGAAGCGATCGACTCGCAGATCGACGGCGATATCGACCTGCGCGGCTTCCTCGGCCTCAGCGAAGAGGTCCGCAAGGGCTATAGCGCCATTCGCGTTCGCATGCGCGTGAAGACGAAAGCCGAGGCCGCCACGATCAAGGCACTGACCGCCATGTCGCCGGTGTTCGACACCGTCTCGCGCTCCGTCCCCGTCTCCGTCACCGTCGAAACCTACTGAGAGCGCCGCACACAACCAAGACAAAGGACATCCACAGATGAGCCATCAAACGAACGCCCCGGCGAAGATCGATCTCGCCGCCATCAAGAGCCGCCAGCAAACCGCCTGGGGATCCGGCGACTACGCGATCGTCGGAACGACGTTGCAGATCGTCGGCGAAACCCTCTGCGAGGCTGTCGACCTGCGCAGCGGCCAACGCGTTCTCGACGTCGCCGCCGGCAACGGCAATGCGACGCTTGCCGCAGCCCGCCGCTTTGCCGACGTCGTGTCCACCGACTATGTCGGCGCGCTCCTGGAGCGCGGCCGCGAGCGGGCCAAGGCCGAACGCCTGGCGGTCAGGTTCCAGGAAGCCGACGCGGAAGCGCTGCCGTTCGAGGCCGCCAGCTTCGATGTCGTGCTTTCGACCTTCGGCGTCATGTTCACGCCGAACCAGGAACTGGCGGCGCGCGAACTCCTGCGCGTCTGCCGCCCGGGCGGAAAGATCGGCTTGGCCAACTGGACGCCGGAGAGCTTCATCGGCAGGCTGTTCAGGACCATCGGCAAATACGTTCCGCCCGCGCCCGGCGTGAAGTCGCCGGCGCTATGGGGCAGCAAGGCGCATCTTGACGGCCTGTTCGGTTCGCCGGCCGGCATCGCGGCGCAGAGCAAGCACTTCGTCTTCCGCTACAAATCCCCGGCGCACTGGCTGGAGGTTTTCCGCAGCTATTACGGCCCGGTGGTGAAGGCCTTCGCGGCGATCGATCCCCAGGCGCGCGAGTCGCTTGCGGTTGATCTCGATGCCCTGCTCGGCGAATTCAACGTCGCCGACGACGGCACGCTGGTCGCCCCCAGCGAATATCTCGAGGTCGTTATCACGAAAGCGGAATAAGGTTGCCCTTTCATGCGTTGAGACGGGAGAGGGATATATGCCAAGACCGCAACAGGCCGCAAAACGATCCGCACGTTCGCCCAAAAGAGCGCGCCTCTGATGCCGCGGGCGCTCAAGACCTATGTCACGTCGCTTGGGTTTTTCGAGCTCGCGGTGGCGGCGCCGTCGATGAAAGCGGCGCTGGAAGCCTGGGGTGCGGAGCGCAATCTTTTCCACCAGGGCTTTGCCAGAGAAACCGACGATCCTGCGATCGTCGCGGCGACGATGGCACGGCCCGGAGTCATCCTGAAACGCGCGGTTGGATCTGGGGGCACGTTCCGGGAGCAAGCCGAGCTTCCCACGTCGCTTCCGGCCGAAAAACCGAAACGCGCACCGAAGCCGCAGCCGGCGAAACGGGTGAAGGTCACAAAGCACAAGGTGCCCGCCAAGGTCTTCAGCCTGGCCGAGGCGCGGGCCGCCAAGCAGGCCGCGGCCGCCTTCGAGAGGGCGCAGGCACGGCGCGAAGCCGACGCGCAAAAGGAAGAAGCGGCCAGAACGCGCGAGCGGGCGCGGCGCGACGCGGCGTCGGCCAAGGCGGAAGCCGACCTGGAAAAGGCACGGCAACGCCACGATGAAATCATCCAGGCGCTGGAGGGTGAGCGCGAGGCGCTGGACCGGCGCGTGGCCGCCGAGGAGGCGCGCTGGAAGACGGACAAGCAAAAGCTGGAAGAAAAACTTCGGCGTGCGCGAGCGTGAAGGTACGGCGCGCGGATTGGTCCGCGCCGATGCGAACTGATAGGAAGGGCGGCGGGCCGAAGGTTCAAGGCGCGTCGCGCCCCGAAGGCTGGCTTTCCCATGATTCCCTGGCTTCACCTGGATACGGCAATTGTGCCCGGCGACGGCGGCGAACTCAGGCTCATGCGGCGGGGCGACGAGTTCTCGATCCTGACGGGCCGCACCACGCTGATGAACAGCCGGATGAGCGGTTCGGAGACGGCGCTTGCCGAACTGGCCTGCGAGCGTCTTCGCGGCCGCCGAAATTGCCGCGTCCTGATCGGCGGCTATGGGATGGGCTTCACCCTGAGGGCCGCTTTGGCCGGGCTCGGCAGCGACGCGCAGGTCGTGGTCGCCGAACTGGTGCCGGCCGTGCTGGAATGGGCGCGCGGCCCCATGGCCGCGTTGACCGCCGGCGGCCTCGACGATGCGAGAGTGCATCTTCGCCAAGTCGATGTCGGCGAGTTGATCGCGGCGGCGCGGGCAAGCTTCGACGCCATCCTGCTCGACGTCGACAACGGTCCCGACAGCCTCAGCCGCAGCGCGAACGACAGGCTCTACGACCTGCGCGGCCTTGCGGCGGCGCGCCGGGCGCTTCGTCCCAAAGGCCTGCTGGCGATTTGGTCGGCCGCGCCCGACAAGGCGTTCGCCAACCGTCTCGCCCGTGCCGGTTTCGCGGTCGATGAGATCGAAGTTCGCGCCCATAAAGGCCGCGGCGTGCGGCATCTGATCTGGGCTGCGACGAACCCGGCGTGAACCACGCGTAGATGGCCGACGGAATGCGCCTGAAGGCTGCGTTCAAAGGCCGGGGAGCCTTTGGCGGATGCGCCAAAGGTCGAGGTTTAAGGTATCTCGCCATTCGGCAACCGGATAAGCTGCCGCGGTTCCTCAGTTTGCGGCAGCGCCGCGAACCGTTGGTGCGCGTTCAGAAAAGGGTGTTCGTATGGCCACGGTAACCGGCACGGCAGGCAACGATTTCATTCATGTGGCGGGCGACGGCCTGGTGGCGCCGGGGGGCTATACCGACGAGCCCAATGCGACGGCCGGCAACGACGTCATCACACAAGGCGCGGGCAACGACTTCGTCTATGCCGGCGGCGGCGACGATCAGATCAACCTTTCACCCGGCGACCTGACCAGCGCCGATACCATCGATGGCGGCACAGGCTTCGACACGCTGTTGCTGGACAACGGAAACACGGCCTTCACGCTCGCGGCAGGCGACTTCGCCAATGTCTCGCATATCGAATCGATCGTCGTGCAGGCCCGCTTCCACGGCTCGCCCGTCAATATCACCCTGAGCAATGCCCTGGTCGCGTCGTCCGACGACAGCCACCAGCTGACCGTCTATATCTACGACCAACACACGCCTGACTATTCGACGGTGGCGACCGTCGATGCCAGCGCCGTCACGGACCCGGCGAACTCGGTGCATTTCATCGTCGACCAGCCGCCGCCGTCGTTCATCTCGCATGAAAACAGCGCGCAGTTCACGATGACCGGCGGCGCCGGCGCGGACATCTTCCAGATGGGCTCCAGCGTGAACGGCATACCGGCCCTGAGCAGTTTCGTCACGATAAACGGCGGCACCGGCGCGTCGATCGACACGCTGGACATCACGTTCCCCGATGCCTATGACGCAAGCGCCTTCTCGGGCGTCTCGCATATCGAGACGCTGCAGCTTTCCGGCGGCCAGAACAGCGTCACGATTCCCGACGCGCTAGTGGCCTCTTCGGACAACAACCACACGCTAACCATCATCGGCGGCCCGACCCTCGACACGATCGACGCCAGCGCCGTAACCGCGGCCAACAGCGTGATCGTCGATTCCGGCGGCGGCGTCGACACGCTGACCGGCGGCGCCGGCGCCGACACCTTCAAGTTCTTCATCGCCGATCTCACCAGCGCCGACACCGTCAATGGCGGCACGGGTGCTGCGATCGACACGCTGAGCTTCAAGGATGCCGGCACGATCGGGGGCAGCATTTTCGCCGGCGTCACCCATATCGAGGCGATCCAGCTGGCCGACGGCACCAATACGATAACGGTCCCCGACGCGCTGATCGGTTCGACCGACGACGGCCACCTCTTGACCGTCCTTGGCGGCGCCGGCAACGACACGATCGACGCCAGCGGCGTTGTGACGGCAGGCAACACGGTCGCCCTCTATGGCGGCGACGGCGCCGACACGTTCGGATTCACCCTGCCGGACTTCAGCAGCGCCGACATCGTCGATGGCGGTTCGGACGCCTCGAACGATACGCTGGTCTTCGGCGAAACCGGAACGCTGGCGGCGGGCGTCTTCGCCAATGTCTCCCATATCGAGACCATCCAGCTCGCCAATGGCGGCGCCAACGCGATCGCCTTGTCGGACGCGGTGGTAGGTGCGTCGGATTACGCGCCGCTCGGGGCGCAGGTGCTGACGGTCGTCGGCGGTTCGGGCACCAATTTCGTCGATGCCAGCGCCGTCACGACCAATCTGCACGGCGTGATCTTCGATGCCGGCCCCGGCAACGACACGATGATCGGCGGCTTCGGCGACGACACGATGAACGCCGGCGCCGGCAACGACGTCTATACCTACACCGGCGGCTACCAGAACGGCGGCCTCGACACGGTCAACGGCGGCGCGGGAACCGCCACCGTGGACATGTCGCAGTTCGGCTCCGCGATCTTCTTCGGTCCCGACAGCCAGGGCGTGATGGACGTCAGCACGCGCGACGACGGGAACCTGACCGCCGGCAGCTGGCGCACGCTCGTCACCACGACCGGCGTCGAGAAGGTCGTCGGCACGCTCTACAACGACCAGATCAACGGCGACGCCGGCAACAACACCTATGTCTACACCGGCGGCCTGCATACCGGCGGCGCCGACTCGTTCAACGGCGGCGCCGGCAGCGACACGGTGGACATGTCGCAGTTCGGAGCGGCGATCTTCTGGGGTCCCGACAGCCAGGGCGTCATGGACGTCTCCACGCGGGACGACGGCAACCTCACGGCGGGCAGCTGGCGCACGATCGTGACCACGAGCAGCGTCGAGAACGTGGTCGGCACGCTCTACAACGACCAGATCAACGGCGACGCCGGCGACAACACCTACACCTACACCGGCGGCATGCACACCGGCGGCTCGGACACTTTCAACGGCGGTGCGGGCAGCGACACGGTGGACATGTCGCAGTTCGGGGCGGCGGTCTTCTGGGGCCCCGACAGCCAGGGCGTCATGGATATCGCCACCCGCGACGACACCAATTTGACGAGCGGCAGCTGGCGCACGCTCGTCACCACCACCGGCGTCGAGAACGCGATCGGCAGCAGCTTCAACGACCAGATCAACGGCGACAGCGGCGCGAACCGGATCACCGGCGGGCTCGGCGCCGACCAGCTGAACGGCGGCGGCGGCGGCGATACGTTTGTCTACGGCGTCAGCGCGGAATCGACCAGCACGGGTTACGATACGATCACCGGCTTCGATGCGGCGGCGGACAAGTTCGACTTCGCCTTCTCGGTGACCGGCGTCGACGCCACCGTCGCCAGCGGCAGCCTGTCCACGGCCAGCTTCGACGCCAACCTCGCGTCGGCGGTCGGCGCCGGCCAGCTCGCCGGCCACCACGCCGTGCTGTTCGACCCCACCAGCGGCGATCTCGCCGGCCACACCTTCCTGGTCGTCGATGCCAACGGCGTCGCCGGCTATCAGGCAGGCCAGGACTTCGTCGTCGCCCTCGCCAGCCCGCTCCACCTTTCAAGCCTCGGAACGGGGGACTTCGTATAGGGCTAAGGCAGGACCGAAGCGGCCGTTCACCAAACCGCGAAGTTACCGCCGCCGCCGCCGCCACGATGTGCCAATAGGAGGCTTGCCAAGAGGTGCGACATGCTCTGGATGCTGCTTGTCTATGTTGTTGCCTCGAACGGCTTTAACGGCAATCCGTCGATTTCAAGCAGCTTTCACGGCGCGACCTTCGCCACGAAAGAAGCTTGCCTGGCCGCCGCCGCGACGGTGACGGCCTATTCGCCGCCCGGCACCGACGATGTCACAAAGAGCGGCCTCGTCATGGTGTGCGCGCCGGCACAGCCGCCGCCGCCGGACGCCGCGCCCACGCAAGCCTTGTCGGCCACACCCATGCAGCAGTCTCCCTTTCCGGCCTATCCGCCCGCCGCGGCGCGTCCGCACCATTAGGCTTCGGTCATGCGCCGCGGCCGGCAATCCTTTGCTGTGATGCTGTCGCCTTCTGCCCGGCATGCGCCTGGCAAGCGCGCGCCGCGCCGCGGCTTGCGCCGTCTCATCGGACTGGCATTGCTGGCCCTGCCGATGAGCTATGTGTCGCCGGCGCTTGGTGCAGATGCCGCGCAGGCCGCCCCGCCTTCGATCTTCGCCCAGGAAGCGGCGATGAACGCCCACGACCTCGTGGCGCGCTGGAATCCGCTGATCGCGGAAGCGTCGCGCCGCTTTGCCGTTCCCGAGCCGTGGATCCGGGCCGTGATGACGGTCGAGAGCGGCGGGCGCACCATGCTGGGCGAGATGCTGCCGATGACGTCCAGTGCCGGCGCCATGGGCCTGATGCAGATCATGCCCGAGACCTGGCGCACGATGCAGCTGCAATACGGCCTCGGCACCAATCCTTACGATCCGCACGACAATATCCTGGCGGGCACGGCAGTTCTGTCCCTGCTGTATCGGCATTACGGCTATCCCGCGCTGTTCGCCGCCTATAACGACGGTCCGGCGGCGCTCGACGGACATGTGCGATTGGGAGAGGACGTTCCGCCGGAGACCACGGACTATGTCCTCGATATCGCCAGCATCCTGCGCACCGGCGCGCGGCGCCGGCCGGGCGCCGCCGGCGATCTCGACTGGCTGCTGAAACCGGAGCCTGCGCCGGACCAGGCTGGGCTGGCGCCGATCGCTGCGAGGCCGGCCGCGCCACGCCGCGAATATCCGGCGGACGACGACGACGATTACGACGGCAACTAGACGGAGGCGCAAAAACGAACGGCGGCCCCGATGGCTCGGAGCCGCCGCCGTGATGGCATGGGCGTTATTGCGCCAGCCAGTATTGCATCGACGCATTCGGCCGCTCGATGAAGCATTGGCGATTGAGGTTGTAGATCCGGATGACGGCGGCGGCATGCTCGGCCGCGGCGTGGTCGGCGCCGTAGTCCAGCAACCAGTTGCCGTTGTCGACGACTTTCCAGGCGCCGCCGGTATACTGGGCATGCGCCATGGCCGGATCGAGCCCGATGCAATCCTGCCCCGCCGTGTTGCCGCTCGGCACGGTATTGCCGCTCTTCCAGTACATCATCGCGGCATTGGGCCGCCGCACGAAGCACTGCTGGTCGAAATGATAGTGCTTGATGACGAACGCGGCGTGGTGCGCCGCCGCCGCATCGGAGCCGTAATCGAGCATCCACATTGCGCCTTGCACGACCTTCCAGTCGCCGCCGACATAGCTGGCGCTCACCGCCGCCGGATCGAAGCCGATGCAGTCTTCGGCGCCGAGCGAAGGACCGCCGCCGCCGAAGCCGCCACCAAAGCCGCCGCCGCCAAAGCCGCCCGGCATGCGCAACGCACCGCTGAGATCGTAGTCGGGCCGGCCGGAGCCGTCGGTGAAATGCGTGTGAAGCTGGAAGTCCAGCTTATGATGCCAGCCCAGATGCAGCGTCAGGTGGCTGAGCGAAAATCCGGAGTGGAAGTTCGCCGCCAGCGTGTCGCCGCCGAAGAACTGGCCGTGGACCGTGCCCCAGTCGCAATCGCTGGGATGGCAGGCACCGAAGGCGCGCACCTTTGGACCGAACGGCGTCGGCATCACGATGACGTGCGTCAACCCGTTGGTGTCCGGATCGACATTCTTCCAGTCGCCGAAAAAATCCGCGGGATCGGCAAAGGCCGGCGCCGCCGCGGCGGACAAGGCGACAAGCGTTGCGGCCAGCAGCGTGCCGCGCGTTGCGGTTATGAATGACATGAAATCCTCCCTCTGGTTCCGCGCGCCCAAGGCGGCGGGAAGTGATTTGGTCCGTTGGCACTTGCACGCGAAACTGCCCGGCGGCTTGCTGCCGTCCGGCCCGGCGCCGCCATGCGCGGCGCCGGGATGGCGGTCAGCGTCCGACCTGCCGGCTGAGGCCGTTTTCTTCCTGGTTGAGCGCACGCTGCTCGGCCCGCGTGATGTGCCCGCGGTCGAAGCGGGCGGCGAAACGCTCCTGGCCGCGGATCGCGCGATCTTCATGGCGCAGATAGCGCGCCTGGCCGAACGTCAGCTCGCCGTCGCGGCGCTCCTGATGGATGCGGCGGTCGAGATTGACCAGCCGGTTGTTGACCTCTTCGCGCCTGGGATGATTTTGCTGCCAGGCGGTCTCGGCCGAGGCCGAACCCGCGACGCCGCCGGCGACCAGCGTTCCGATCGCCAATGCGAGCAAGGACTTTCGAATATTCATCTTGCACTCCCTTTGGTTGTTTCGACGTCCAACAAGCGACTGCGATTGGACACAGCCATAGTGCGGGACGGGATTGAACTCGCCCTGAACCCTCAGTTCATCCTGAGTTCATCGCTCCGGACGGGAGTGCTGCGTCAGCGGCGCGCCAGCGCCGTGCAAGCCGCGGCATTGCCGGCGGGCGGTTGCCGGTCGCGGCGTGTGGAAGGCCTGGCGGCAGGCGGGATCGGCGATGGCGTCGAAGATGCGTGTTGGCGGCGACGCGCTCGAGATTGTCGGCCATGGCAGTCAGGCCGGAATCGTCATTGTTTACAGGCGGGCGGGATTCAGGCCGCGAGGCCTGGCGCCGGGTCTTGTGCCGCCACAGCCTTGGGCGGGGCCGAGAATTTCAGCGTCCCGTCGTTGAGCGCGCCATAGCGCAGCGTCAGAAGATCGAGGGCGTAGTTCTGGTAGAGTTTCCAGGGCTTCTTCGTGCCCTGCTTGGGCAGCACGTCGAGGGCGCGCTGGACGTAGCCGGAGGAAAAATCCAGCCACGGCGCTTCGGGAATGTCGCCCTGCTTTTGCGGCGTCGCCTGGGCGTAGCCGTGCCGCGTCATGTAGTTGAGCAGGCGACAGACATATTCGCAGGTCAGATCGCATTTCAGCGTCCACGACGCGTTGGTGTAGCCGAACGACGAGGCGAGATTGGGTATGCCGCTGTACATCATGCCCTTGTAGCTAATCGCCTTGGAGAGGTCCTTGGCGACACCGTCGACGCTGACCGCCAGGCCGCTGAGCAGCTGCAGCTTGAGGCCGGTGGCGGTGACGATGATGTCGGCATCAAGCTCGCGGCCCGACGCGAGCTTGATGCCGCCCGGCGTGAAGCGGTCTATCGTGTCGGTGACGACGGAGGACTTGCCGTCCTTGAGCGATTGGAAAAGATCGCTGTCCGGCACCAGGCAAAGGCGCTGGTCCCAGGGATTGTAGCGCGGCGTGAAATGGGTGGCGACGTCGTAGTCGGGGCCGAGCTCCTTCTTCACCATGGCGATCAGGTTCTGCTTGGTCTGCTCGGGACGCTTGCGCGCCAGGTTGAAGAACAGCATGCCGAACGTCACGTTGCGCCAGCGCGTCAGGGCATAGGCGAGCTTGATCGGCAGATGCTTGCGCAGCCAGTTGGCCTGGGCGTCCTCGGCCGGGCGCGAGACGACATAGGTCGGCGAGCGTTGCAGCATGGTGACGTGGGCGGCGTCCTTGGCCATCTCGGGCACCAGCGTCACGGCGGTGGCGCCGCTGCCGATCACCACGACCTTCTTGTCCTTGTAGTCGAGGCCTTCGGGCCAGAATTGCGGATGCACGATCTTGCCCGCGAAGCTTTCCGCGCCCGCGAATTGCGGCGTGTAACCGCCGGCATAGTCGTAGTAGCCGCTGCACATGAAGAGAAAGCCGCAGGTGAAGCGGACGATCTCTCTGCCAGGACCGCATTCGGCCTCGACCGTCCAGCGGGCGTCGGCGGACGACCAGGCGGCGCGCCTGACCTGATGGCGAAAGCGGATCTGCTTGTCGATGCCGGACTCGGAGGCGGTGTCGCGGACATATTTGCGGATCGAAGGGCCGTCGGCGATCGCTTTGGCCTCGCGCCAGGGGCGGAAGGAATAGCCCAGCGTGTACATGTCGGAATCCGAGCGGATGCCCGGGTAGCGGAACAGGTCCCAGGTGCCGCCGATGGCGTCGCGGCCCTCGAGGATGACGTAGCTCTTCTTCGGGCAATTGGCCTGCAGGTGATGGGCGGCGCCGATGCCGGAGAGACCGGCACCCACGATCATCACGTCGAAATGCTCAAACGCCATCGGATCCACCCGTTCGGATGAGCCCGGCCTATCAGGCTTTTCCAGAAATGACAAGTTGTCAGTTGTGGAGGCGCGGCGGGCTGAGGCTAGAATAGGCAAAACATGCAGCGGGGACGTCATGGAGAGCAGGAGGGACGTCGTCTTCGCAGAGGCGGGCGGGACGGAGCTCAAACTCGACATCGTCGCGGCGAAAGGCGCCGCCAACGGCATCGCGATCCTGTTCGTCCATGGCGGCGGCTGGCGCATGGGCGCGCGCGAGATGATGGCGCCGATGGCGCAGGAGATGGCCGCTCACGGTTTCACCTGTATCTCGTCCCAGTACCGGCTGAACTCACCGAAGGGCGCGGTGTGGCCGGCGCACATCCACGATGTGAAGGCCGCGATCCGCTGGACGCGGGCCCATGCCGGCGAACTTGGCATCGATCCGGAGCGCATCGTGCTGTGGGGCTCCTCTGCCGGCGCCCATCTGGTGCTGCTCGCGGCCGGCACGCCGGACGATCCCAGGCTGGAAGGCGATGCCGGACCAAGGGGTGTGTCGTCGAAGGTCGCGGCGGTGGTCGCGGTGCATGCGCCAACGGGTTTTCATGCCGGCGCGCCCAGCGGCAAGCACACCTCGCCGCTGGCTGCGCTGATGGGCGAAGGCGGCAGCGACGCGGATGGGCATCTGGCGGCGCCGATGAGCCATGTCAGCGCGCATTTCCCGCCGACGCTGCTGCTGCACGGCACGCAAGACCGCGTCGTGCATCACAGCCAGAGCCAGGTGATGTTCGACGCGCTGCGCGCGGCGCGCGCGCCGGTGGACATGCATCTTTATCACGGCCACGGCCATGGCTTCGCGCGCCTGCCGTCGATGCGCAAACAGGTGGCCGCGGAAGCGGCGTATTTCCTGGATCGTACGGTGGTGAAGCCGCAGGTCTACAAGGACGAGATCGAGCAGGCGGCGGCGGCGATGGCCGCCCTGCAGGCGCAACAGGCGGCGGCGACGTAGGATGAGGACCCGCCGTTGAAGGCGATCGGCTGAATCTCGGCGTCAGGCGCGCGCCGCGACCTTTTGCAGCGTCTTCTCCAACCGCGCGAAACCTTCGGTCATGCAGGCCATGATCGCCTTGGCGTCGTCGCTGGGCCCATGTGCCATGTCGTTGTCGTTGCGCATCGCCCGCGCCGCGCCGTTGCCGTTCGCCTTGGCCGCGCCGTTCGCCCTGGCACGGACCTTGGCGTAGGCGGCGCGCAGCCTGGCGCCGGAATCGCGCTCCTCGCAGATGTACCAGGACAACATGTTGCAGGTGACCGGGTCGTAGACGCCGTCGGCCATGGCTTTTTCGATCTCGCCGAACGTGTCCTTTTCCTCGCGCTCACGGCCGATCTTCTCCAAATCGCCGATCTTGGGATTGGCGCATCTGGCGATGCGCTCGGCGGCGCCGGGATCGGCCTTCTGGCGCAGTTCGTAGCCGAGTTCGCCCAGCATGCGGCAGAAGAGCTGGCCGTGGCTGGTCTCGCGCGCCGCAACCAGGCGCAACGTGCAGGCGAGCTCCTCGTCGCAGGTCGCGTCGGCCCAGGCGCGCAGATAGACGCCGGCATGGGTTTCGGCGAGCGAGATGGCGTTGAGCAATCCCAGATAGCTGGGTTTTTTGCCGGTCGCGGCGGTCTGCATGGCTTTTCCTCCCTTGCCGGCGGCTCTTCGTGGCCGCATCGATGGGCAATGCTACGCAGGGCCGGCGGTGCTCCGCAACCGCGCGGTCTGTGTGCACAGCAGCAATTCGGGACGGCCTTTGCCGCAGCGTCAAGCACGGCGGCTCGCGGCAATGGCGGCGGACCGGCTCTTGGCCCTACAGTCCGCCCCCAACGACATCCCCGAAGAGGAAACAGACATGGCCATCGACTTCGAGATTCCGCCGGAAGCCAAGGCGATCCGCGAGAAAGTGCGCAAATGGGTGCATGACGAATGCATTCCGGCGCAGGAAAAATTGCTGGGGGGCGCCGCGTACAAGCCGCTGCTCGCCGAGTTGCGCGCCAAGGCGCGGGCCCAGGGCCTGTGGTGTCCGTTCATTCCAAAGGAATATGGCGGCATGGGGCTCGGCCCGCTGGCCAACGCGCTGGTGCAGATGGAACTCGGCGAGAGCTATCTCGGCGCCCTGTCGATGAACACGCAAGGGCCCGACGACGCCACGATGATGACACTCCTGGCGCACGGCACCGATTACCAGAAGGAGAAATTCCTCAAGCCGCTGCTCAACGGCGAGAAGCGCATCTGCTACTCGATGACCGAGAAGGCGGCGGGCGCCGATGCCACCGGCATGCAGACGCGCGCGGTGAAGAAGGGCAACGACGCCTATATCCTGAACGGCGAGAAATGGTTCTCGTCCGCCGCCAGCGTCGCCGACATCGCACTGGTGATGGCCAAGACCAACCCCGAGGCGCCGCGGCACCAGCAATTCTCGACCTTCATCGTCGAGTTGCCGAACCCCGGCTACAAGATCAAGCGCGACATCAAGACGATGGCGGCGGAGGGCCCGCTGAGCCACATCCTGGGCGGCGGCCATTCGGAGATCGAGATCACCGATCTCGAAGTGCCGGCGGACAACCTCCTGGGCGGCGAAGGCAACGGCTTCAACATGGGCCAGCACCGCCTGGCTTACGGCCGGCTGCGGCACGGCATGCACAATGTCGCGATGGCGCAACGCGCGCTCGACCTCGCCACCGCGCACGTCACCAAGCGCTCGACCTTCGGCAAGCCTCTGCACGAGCGCCAGGGCGTGCAGTTCATGCTCGCCGACTGCGCCAGCGAGCTCTACATCGCGCGGCTGATGCTGATGCACATCGCCTACAAAGCGGAGAAGGGCCTGGACCTGCGCCAGGAGAACGGCATCGCCAAGGTGTTCCTCGCCCACATGGTGCACAAGGTGGTGGACACCGCGATCCAGCTGCACGGCGCGCTGGGCTATTCGATGGATACGCCGCTGGCGGCCTGGTACACCCATATCCGCTCGCAGCGCCTGGTCGATGGGCCCGACGAGGTGCACCGCTGGACCACCGGGCGCAACGTCATCAAGGCCTATCAGAAATACGGCACGACCGCGTCGGCGGCGGGCGGCGACCTGATCTGAAGGCACGGCGGTGCTGTACGCGCTCCTGACGCGCTATCTGTTCGATCCGGTCGGTATCGCGATCGTCCTGCTCGTCGCCGCGCTGGTCGCCGAGCACAACGGCAAGCGGAAGCTGGGAAGAGGTCTGGTCGTGGCGACCGCCCTCTTCCTGGCGGCGCTCGCTTTTCTTCCCATCGACGCGATGCTGGCGCGGCCGCTGGAGAATGCCTTTTCGCGCCCTGCCCCGCCGGCGCATGTCGACGGCATCGTCGTGCTCAGCGGCGGCACACATGCGCTGCTGTTCGCCCAGCGCGGCGCCGTCAGCGACGACGGCAGCATCCTCAGGATGGTCGCCGGCGCCGAACTCGCCCGCCGCTATCCCAATGCCCGCCTGATCTTCAGCGGCACCTCGGGCGGCAACGCGCCGGCACGCCAGCGGGAGCGCGAAGCCATCCTCGGTACCTTCGCCATATTGGGAATCGCGCCGCAGCGCGTGATCTATGAAGACGCATCGCGCGACACCTGGGAGAATCTGCGATTCTCGATGGCGCTGGCGCGGCCGAAGCCCGGTGAAACCTGGCTGCTCGTCACCTCGGCGATGCACATGCCGCGGTCCATGGCGATCGCCCGGCGGCTCGGCTGGACCATGCTGCCATGGCCGTCCGACTACGAGACGACGCGCGACTGGCGGCGGCGGCCGCTGGCCTATGCCTCCGAAGGCCTGATGACCGTCGACCGCGCCCTGCACGAATGGATCGGGCTGATCGCCTATGGCCTGGAAGGCAAGACGCGCTGAAGAATATTGCCCTGGGCGCCGCAGGTGACGGGCCGCATTTTCTGATATGGTCCGCCGCGTTTCAGCGAACGGACGATCTTCATGCGAATTCCGACGGCGATGGCCGCGATCCTTTTCGGCGCCTTTGCGCTTGCCGGCTGCGGCGACAAGGCCGGCGCGCCGACCTACGACCTGACGCCGGAATCCAACCAGAAATTCCTCGCCGACAACGGCGCGCGCAAAGACGTGGTGACGACGGCCAGCGGCCTGCAATACCGCATCATCAATTCCGGCCACGGCAAGGGCGTCACCGCCCCGACCGACATCGTCACTGTGACCTACAAGGGCTGGACCATCGACGGCCACGTCTTCGACCGCACGCAGCACGGCCAGACCGCGAGCTTTCCGGCGGGCGGGCTGATCCCCGGCTGGGTCGAGGCGCTCAAGCTGATGCATGCGGGCGACGAGTGGCAGCTGGTGATCCCGGCCGATCTCGGCTATGGCGCCGAGGGCGCGGGCGCCGACATTCCGCCGAACCAGACGCTGGTCTTCAACATGCAGCTGATCTCCGTGCACGCACCCGACCAATAGGATGGACAGCGGATTTTCCATCGGCGGCGTAAGCATTGCGGGCCGCGTTCTGACGGCGCCGATGACCGGCGTCTCGGACCTGCCGTTCCGCCGCGCCGCCTCGCGGCTGGGCGCGCCCTATGTCGCGACCGAGATGGTGGCGTGCGAGCTGCTCGCGGCCGGCCGGCCCGACGTGGTGCGCCGCGCCGCCGTCGGCGACGGCCTACCGCTGACCGTGATCCAGCTGGTGGGACGGCGCGCGCAATGGCTGGCGCAGGGCGCGCGGATGGCCGAAGCGGCCGGCGCCGACATCATCGACATCAACATGGGTTGCCCGGCCAAGGAAGTGACGGGCGGGTTGTCGGGCTCGGCGCTGATGCGCGACCTCGATCTCGCCGAGCGGCTGATCGCGGCGACGGTGAACGCGACGTCGCGGCCGGTGACGTTGAAGATACGGCTGGGCTGGGACGATGCTTCGCGCAATGCGCCCGAACTGGCGGCACGGGCCGCGGCGCTGGGCGTCGCTGCGATCACGGTGCATGGCCGCACGCGGCAGCAATTCTACGGCGGCACGGTGGACTGGCGTGCCGTTTGCGACGTCAAGTCGGCGGTGCGCGTGCCGGTGATCGTCAACGGCGACATCGTGGACGCGACCAGCGCGCGCGCGGCGCTGGCGCAGTCGCGCGCCGACGCGCTCATGATCGGCCGCGGCGCCTATGGCCGGCCATGGATCGCGGCGGCGCTCGAACGCGCGCTGCGGGAGGGCGGCGAGGCCGTCGAGCCGGAGCTGGAAGCGCGGCTCGCCATCGCGCTCGAGCATCTGCGCGACTCGCTCGCCTTCTACGGCGACGCCCTTGGCCTCAAGATCTTCCGCAAGCATCTGGGCTGGTACATCGAGACCGCGCCGCTGCCCGCTTCGCCGGCGGCGCGGCGCGCGGCGAAGTCGCGCCTGTGCCGGATGACCGAGGCGCGCGCGGTGGAGGCGGCGCTGACGGCCCTGTGGCGCGGCGGCGATCTCGCGCTCGCCGCCTGAATGGTCGCGTTCGTCTACGTCCTCCTGAGCCAGCAGAAACCGACGCGGACCTATGTCGGCTGGACGCTCGACCTGGAGCGACGCCTCGCACAGCACAATGGCGGCGCCGGCGCGAAATTCACCCGCGGCGGAATCTGGACGCTGGTCTATGCCGAGCGCCATCGCACGCGAAACGGCGCGATGCGGCGCGAAGCGGCCGTGAAGCGGGATCGCGCGTTCCGGGCCCTGCTACGCGGCTGACGGCGATTGTTGCCGGGCGAGTTCGCGCGACCATGCGGCATAGACGGTCGTGCCCCAGATGCCGGTGGCCAGTCCGACGCTCCCGAACAAGAACATGACGAGCGCCAGGGTGAGGCGACGGCGCCGCTCGACCGCCCAGTCGACGATAGTCTGCCCATCGGCCCGCAGCATCGCCAGGTCGCGGCCGAGCGGGATCAAAGTCGCCTCGCGCGGCGGCGGCAAGACCGCCGCCCGGCGGATCGCAGCGTAGGCCGCGCACCAGCCGGTCCTGCGGCCGTACGAGCATTCGTAGCGATAGGTCTGCGCGCCGCCCCGCACGGCAATGGAAAGGATCATCCCGCGCGAAGTCGGGCTTTCGACGGAGAAGAACAAGACCTTGCCGCTGATGGCTTGATCCGGGGACGGATAGGGTATGGGGAATTCCCAAATGGCGGATGCCACGAGCAGCAGCGAAGCCGGCACGAGCAGCGCATACCACGCCGCCGAGGCCCGCGCTTCGTAGGCGTTGCGTTCGCCCCGCGCATGCCGGTGCTCGCCCGCGGCATAGGCGGCCAGCAAAATCACGACAACGGCGACCGCGATGGCGCCGGTCGCAACCGGCGACGATCCGAAACCGTGGCGCAAGCGGAACAGTTCCGCGCCGGCGAACAGCCAGATCGCGACGACCGCGCCCAGGATCATCGCGGCGGCGCCGTACACGCCATAGCCGCGCCAGTTCACCAGCGGCGGAAAATTCGGCGGCTGCGGGTCCATGGAACTCTCCGGTTCAGCCGCGGCCGACGAACGGCATCTTGGTCGCCATCACCGTCAGCGACAAGACGTTGGCGTCAAGCGGCAGGCTCGCCATGTAGAGCACGCCGCGCACCACGGCCTCGACGTCCATGGTCGGTTCGGGCAGCACCGTGCCGTTGGGCTGCGGCACGCCGCCTTTCATGCGCGCCGTCATCGGCGTCTCGGCGTTGCCGATGTCGATCTGGCCGCAGGCGATATCGAAGGCGCGGCCGTCGAGCGCGGTGGATTTGGTGAGGCCGGTGATGGCGTGCTTGGTGGCGGTATAGGGCGCCGAGTTCGGCCGCGGCGCATGCGCCGAGATCGAGCCGTTGTTGATGATGCGGCCGCCCCGCGGGTCCTGGGACTTCATCAGGCGCAGCGCGCCCTGGGTGCAGAGGAACGGGCCGGTCAGGTTGGTGTCGACCACCGCCTGCCATTGCGCCGGCGTCAGATCTTCCATTGGCACGGGCGGCGCGCCGGTGCCGGCGTTGTTGAACAGCACGTCGAGGCGGCGGAACTCCGCTTTGACGCAGGCGAAAAGGGCGGCGACGGACGCGGCATCGCCGACGTCGGTCGGCACCGCCAGCAGCGGCCTTCCCGGCGCCAGCGCAGCGGTCTCAGCCAGCGCCTCGGCGCGGCGTCCGGCGAGGACGACGGCATAGCCCTCGGCGGCGAAGGCCAGCGCCACGGCGCGGCCGATGCCGCTGCCGGCGCCGGTAACCAAGGCGACCTTTGGCATGGAAACCATCCTCTTCACGCGCCGGGATTCTGCCACAAAAAACCGCTAGAGTGCGGCTGCCTGTGTCAGCGGAGGCCTTGCGTGGGAATTTTCTGGTGGATTGCGCCGGCGGCGGTGGCCGTGTTCGGGGCCTTGTTCATGATCTCGGGCGCCGGGCACCTGGTCCGCGGCCACGTCGCGCGCGGCGGCCGCCATGTCGTCGGCGGCACGACGGCCGGAGCCATCGGCCTGGCAATCAGCCTGGTGGTGCTGAACACGCAATTGTTCTCGCGCCTGACGCATGAGGGCCCGGTCGCCGAAGTCAGCGTCAAGGCACTCGATCCGGCGCAGAGCACATACCTCGTCAGCGTCAAGCGGCTGGACGGCGACATCCCGGTGCAGAGCTGCACGCTGCAGGGCGACGAGTGGCTGATCGGCGGGCGGGTGCAGAAGTGGAAAGCCTGGGCCAACGTGCTGGGGCTGGACGCGACCTACACGCTGGATCAGATCTCCAACAAATATTTCACCGCCGAACGCGGCAACGGCAAGCTGATCACCTCCTGCGACCTCAAGGGCACGCCGGTGGTCGACAAATACGTTCCCGACAGCTGGCTGCCCTGGCTGCTGGCGCATTTCTATACCGAGGAGCGGCGCTTCGGCTCGGCCAACTACATGCCGCTGGCCGACGCCGCGGTCTATAAGGTGGTGATCACGCAGTCGGGCCTCAACGCCGAGCCGGAGAACGACGCGGCGAAAGCGGCGAACAACGCGCATCCCTGATCAGTTCGCTTCGGTCCCTGCCGCCAGCACGATGTGCGGCGGCGTGGCGCTGACGCTGGCGAGGATCGGCGCTTCGTCGGCAAGCGCATCACGGGCGTCGAGCTGGGCGCGGATGCCGGCGTGGCGCGCGGCATCGAGCCGCCAGCCCCAGACGCAGATGCCGCCCATCATGACGAAGACGATGGGGCCGGTGATGAAAATCCATTCCAGCGCGTGGATCGCGGCCGGCGTGTTGTGCGCGCCCTCGCCGGCCTTGTAGCCGAAGAACGCCAGCAGCGGGAACGTCAGGCCGATGGCGAAACCGGCGGTCAGCTTGCCGGCGAAGGACAGGACCGAATAAAGCAGGCTGATGCGCTCCTTTCCCTGGTGCAGGCGGATCTCGTCGCCGACATCGGCCATCATCGCGTTGATCGTCAGGCCGAAGCCGGCCGCCATGAAGCCGCACCACGCCATCACCGGCACGGCGGCCCAGACATTGCCCCACGGCACCAGCGGGATCGAGAGCAGCGCCAGCGAGAAGGCCAGCGTCGTGATCATCAGCGTGCGGTGCTTGCCGATGCGGGTGGCGAGGCGCGCGGTGAGCGGCGCGCCGGCAACGCCGATCAGGATGTAGACCAGCAGCAGGATGGTCGATTGCTGCTGGGTATAACCGCGCGCGTCGTGGAAATAGAAGATGTACATCGCGCTCATCCAACCCGGGCCGAGGGTGAGCGCGATCTGGGCCAGGAACAGGCGTATGACTTCCGGCTTGGAGACGATCTCCCAATAGTCGCGGGCGACGAAGCGATGCACCGTCGCCTTGTTGACGCGCTCGGGCGTGCGCCAGACCGCCAGCCAGACGCCGACCGGCGCCAGCGCGACGATCGTCAGGCCCATCGCCTGGACGCCCTGATCGCTGGTCATCCCGGCGAGCGGCGCGAACACCGGAATGAACAGCGTCAAGACCGCCGCGAGCACGCCGACGGCGGTCGAGATGCCGAAGACGCGGCTGCGCTCGTTGTAGGCCGTCGCCAGCGTGGCGCTCCACGCCGACTGGGCCAGCGAGAGGATCGAGTTGCCGAGGTAAAGCACGAACAGCCAGAAGAACAGATAGACGCCGCCGATTCCCTTCGGCGCCAGAAACAGCATGTAGGAGGCGATCATGAAGATCGGCACGCCGCCGGCCAGCCAGGCACGGTAGCGGCCAAACCGCGTATCGGTGCGGTCCATCACGAAACCCAGCACCGGATCGACGAAGATGTCGATCAGCCGCACCGACATCCAGACGAGGCCGATGGTTGCCAGCGAAACGCCGAGATGACCCGCGAGATAGGGCGGCAGGTAGACGAACAGCACGACGCCGATTGCCGCCGTGGGCATGACGGCGAGCGAAAAGACCAGCAGCGTGGCGAGAGAGTGTTGGCGCGGCAAAGCCTGCGACGCCGGCCCTGTGCTGCTCATTCGCCCCTCATCGGTTGTCACCCCGCCAATCGCGCCAGGATCCCGGCCGCGAACTCCGACAGCGTGTCGTCGCGCGCGCCCATGATTATGATGCGGTCGCCGGCCTTGGCGGATGCGACAAGCTTGTCCCCGCACGCCGCCCGGTCGACAAGGACGTAAGCATGGCGGCCGGAGGCTTCAACGCCGCTTACGATGTCAATCGACGAGACGCTGCGGTCGACGGTGCCACCGAAATAGACCGGCTCGGGCATCAGCAGGACGTCGTCCGCGCCTAAACAGCGCGCGAAACAGTCGATGAACTGGTCCCTCATCAGCTTGAGCGGACCGAAGCCATGCGGCTGGAACATGACCAGCAGGCGACCCGGGAAGTCGTGCAAAGTAGCGAGCGTGGCGGCGATCTTGTCCGGGTTGTGCGCGAAATCGTCGATCACGGTGACGCCGTTGGCGCTGCCGACGACGTCGAGGCGGCGCTTGATGCCGGCGAAGCGGCCGAGCGCCTCGGCGGCCTCCGCCAGCGGCACGCCGGCGGCGCGCGCGGCGCCGAGCGCGGCGAGCGCGTTGGATACGTTGTGGCGGCCGGGCACGCGCAGGCGGATCGGGACCGGCGCCGCGGCGTTGCGCTCGCTGACCGTGAAGGCGATGCCGTCCGGCAAGGGCACGATGTCGCTCGCCAGCAGATGCGCCTTGGGATTGGCGAGGCTGTAGCTCAGCACGCGCGAAGGCGGCAGGCCCGCGGCCAGCGCGGCGCTCTCCTCATTGTCGAGATTGATCACCGCGATGTCCGACTTGGCGACGAAGGCGCGGAACAGGGCGCGCAATTCGTCCATCGATTTGTGATCGAGTGCGATATTGTTGAGCACCGCGACGCGCGGGCTGTATTGCGCGATCGAGCCGTCGCTCTCGTCGACCTCGCTGACGAAGAGATCGCCGGCACCGACCAGGGCACTGGCGAAGGGGGCGTCGGGGCCGGCGAAATTCTTCATCACGGCGCCGTTCATGACGGTCGGATCGCGCCCGGTGGCGCTGAGGATCCAGCCGATCATGCCGGTGACGGTGGATTTGCCGGAGGTGCCGGCGACGCCGATGGCGTTGGGCGCCTCGTTGAACAGCTGCGACAACAGTTCGGCGCGCAGCATCAGGCGGGCGCCGATGCGGTGCGCGGCCTGCACGTCGGGGATCGTGCCTTCGACCGCGGCGGAGGTGACGACGGTCGTGGCGGCGCTCGTCACGCCGCTGCCGTCCTGCGGGAACAGCGCGATGCCGCGGGCGCGGAGGAAGTCGAATTTCCCGGCGAGGCGGCCCTGGTCCCGGGCGCGGTCCGAGCCGCTGACGGCGGCGCCGCGCGACTTGAGGATCAGCGCCAAAGGCAGCATGCCGCTGCCGCCGATGCCGCAAAAAAAATAGGACCTGTCCGCCGCCATCGCCGGACGCTATAAGCGGGACCACGCCGTGACAAGCGAAGGGCTTGAGGGAATTGGCAAAAATCAGGATCGGCGTCGTCGCACCCGCGGCGCGTCTCGAACCGGCGACGGCCGAGCGGGTGACGGCGCTGGCGCAGGCGGAATTCGGCGGCCGGGCGGAGCTCGTCTTTCATCCGCAATGTTTCCTCAGTGCTGGGCACTTCGCCGGCGACGATGCGGTGCGGACGGCGGCGTTCCTGGACTTCGCCAATGACGACGGCTTTGCGGCGCTGTGGTTCGCCCGCGGCGGCTATGGCTCCGGCCGCATCGCCGAGGCGGTGCTGGCGGGACTGACCCCGGCGGCGCGGGTCAAGACCTATCTCGGCTATAGCGACGGCGGCTTCCTGCTGGCGGGGCTCTACAAGCATGGCTACAGCGCGGCCCATGGCCCGATCCCGCACGACATCCGGCGCGACGGCGGCGACGCAGCCGTGCGGCGGTCGCTCGCTTATTTTGTGGACCGCGATCCGGCGGCGCTGGAGCCGTCCATCGACGGCCGGCAACCGACCGCCGCCTTCAACCTGACGATCCTGAGCAAGCTGATCGGCACGCCGCTGATGCCGGATCTCGGCGGCCATGTGCTGATGCTGGAGGAGGTCTCCGAGCATCTCTACGCCATCGACCGGCTGATGTTTCATGTCACGTCGAACGCGGGCCTTCGCAGCGTCGCCGGCGTCCGGCTGGGGCGCTGCAGCGACGTACCCGCCAACGATCCGGATTTCGGACAAACGCCGGAAGAGATCGTGCGCCATTGGTGCGACAGATCCGGCATCGCCTATCTCGGGCGTGCCGACATCGGACATGACAGCGGCAACACGGTGGTGCCGTTCGGATTCGCGGCCCCACGGCCGCGCCAAGGCTGACAGCATGCTTGATCGCAGGCATCTTCTGACGGCAGGCGTGGCGGCCGTCCTGACGCCGTCGATCGCAGCGCGCGCAACGGCGACCGCGCCTGCCGCCGACGAGCCGTTCATCGGCAGGCGCGACGCGCCGGTCGCGATGACCGTGTGGTTCGACTTCCAATGCCCCTATTGCAAGATCCTGTGGCAGCAGACGATCCCCAAGCTGAACGACGCCTATGTCCGCAGCGGACAGCTCCGGTTGGTGTTCCGCGATTTCTCGTTCCTGGGCAAGGATTCGCTGACGGCGGCGGTCGTCGGGCGGGCGGTGTGGCATGCGTTTCCCCGGGCCTATTACGCCTGGACGACCGCGATGTTCAACGCCCAGGACGGCGAGAATGGCGGCTTCGGCGACGAGATCAGCGTCGAGCGGCTGACCGTGACGGTGCCCGGCATCGAGGCCACCGCGCTGGCGAAGAACTTCAACGCCAACGTCAAGCGCTATATCGCCGAGGTCCAGGCCGATTTCGCCGTCGGCGAGCGCAGCGGCGTGCGCGGCACGCCCGCCGTGGCGATCGGCGGCAGGCTGATGACGGGCGCCGTGTCGTTCGACGACATCGCGGCGCGCATCGCGGCCGAACTGGGCAACCGGCTCTGAGCCGCCTCAGGTGCTTTCGCGGACGAATTCGAGCGCGATGCCGTCATCCAGATGGCGGGTGACGCGGCCGGCGGTGGCACCGACCATCACGATCTCGCCGAGCGGCGGCCGGACCACCGTCTTCAGCGAGGCGCCGGTCAGCGAAATGTCGCGAACCTCGAAGCTCACGACTTCGCCGCTGGGCCGCGTGAAGCGGCGCGGCGCGGGAACGGCGGCGCGGTCGGCGCGGCGCAGCTGGGTGTTCTGCGGCAGGATGCCGGAGAGGTAGAGAACGATCTTCTCGGCGGTGCGCTCGCGCTTGGCTTCCGAGCAGTTGAAGCGCATGCCCGATTCCTCGGCGTCGCTGCGCACGACGCTGCCGGCGAAACGGTCGAAGCCCTGCAGATAGAGAACCAGCTCGGTGCCGATCTCGGGGGCGCGGTCGCATTGCAGCGTCGCGCCGCCCAGCGAGATGTCGGTGACGATGCAGTCCTGCTCCACACCCGTGGCAGGCAGGAAGACCTTGCCGGCGAGCGCAATCGGCACGCGAGCGTAGGCGCGCTTCTCCGACGCAAGCGGCGGCGCAGACACTGCGCTGTGCATCACCATGGCGGCCCCTGAATGAATTGCGGCGGACTTCAAAATCGCCGTCAGTATCGCCGCCGCGTCCTAACATCTCCTTTCCGCGGAGCGTTGCCGTTACGGAAAAGTTCGCGTTTGCCGCGGCGGCTGCGCTAGGCTTGGCGTGCCTTTTCGGGACAGGCGGGGGATAGAATGACCATCGCACGCCTGCTGCTGCAGAACGCCGTCATCGTGGCGCTGTGCTTCGCGGCGCTGTGGGGGATCGCGCTGCGCCTGCGCGACGTCAGCTTCGTCGACGCGTGGTGGGCGCTGGGCATGGTGGTGCTGGCCTGGGCGAGCTTCTTCGGCACGGGCGCGCCCTCCCCGCGCAAGCTGTTGCTGCTGGTGCTGTGCACGGCCTGGGGGCTGAGGCTCGGTCTTTATCTCTTGTGGCGCTGGCGCAGGAACGGGCCCGACCGGCGCTATCAGACGATGGCGGGCAAGGCGCAGAGCGAACGCGGCATCGGTTTCGCACGCTGGTCGCTGCAAGCGGTGTTCGCGCTGCAGGGGCCGCTGCAATTCGTCGTCGCCCTGCCGGTGCAGCTCGGCCAGATCGGCGGCGAGGCGGTTGGGCCCCTCGGCTGGGCCGGCGCGGCGCTGGCCGCCCTCGGGATTTTTTTCGAGAGCATCGGCGACGCGCAGCTGGTGCGCTTCAAGGCCGATCCGGCCAACCGCGAGCGCATCCTCGACCGCGGGCTGTGGCGCTTTACGCGGCATCCCAACTATTTCGGCGATTGCTGCGTATGGTGGGGGCTGTGGCTGATCGCGGCGGAGAGCGGATTGGCCGGCGCAGTGTCGATCGTCGGCCCCGTGCTGCTCACCTTCCTGCTGACGCGCTGGAGCGGCATGCCGACGATCGAGGGCCGCATGCGGCGCAAGAAACCCGGCTATGACGACTATGTCCGCCGCACGCCGGCGTTCGTGCCGTGGCTTCCTAGATCACGCCCTCGCGAATGAATTTCCGGTCGGCCCACACCGAATGCGTGCCGCTGCACAGCTTGTGCGGCAGGGCGATGCGGCAGACGGGGCCATCCTGGATGCGGCGGGCGTCGAGCAGGACGCATTCGGAGGTGCCGCTATTCTCGTCGGTGACGAAGCTGACGAGATAGCCGTCGTCCTCCTCAGTCGCGCCGAGGCGCGGCGCAAACGGCGCCTCGCTGCCATAGCGGCCCGCGCCGAGCTCGTA
Source organism: Rhizomicrobium sp. (assembly GCA_035570795.1). Lineage (GTDB taxonomy): Bacteria > Pseudomonadota > Alphaproteobacteria > Micropepsales > Micropepsaceae > Rhizomicrobium. Next base: position 86,108 of record DATMKZ010000028.1, on the reverse strand, counting down.
GGACCAGCTCTCGCCGGTCGCAAGGTCGTGCTTGACGAAGCCGCGGAACAGGAACCAGCCCGGCACCGACAGCGTCGAATAGCCGTAGCGATAGGGCCGCCCCGCATAGCGCGCATTGATCATGCCGAATTCGAGGACGCGGTCGTCGAGATGGGCTTCCGTCGTCTTGCCGGTCTTCAGGTCGAAGCGCCAGCGGTGCAATTTGGACTGGAAGCTGTGCTCGTCGAGATAGCCCATCATGTGCTCATAGCCGGGCGGCGCGTCTTTCTTCGGGCCCGGCGTCGGCACCTCCTGGAAATAGCCGTCGAGCACGACCGCATCGCCGTCCTCATAGGCGTTGAGCCAGTGCAGAACGTAGGTCGGCGCCGCCTCGAACCAGCGCACGTCTTCGGTCCTGCCGTGGCGCGGCAGAATCGCGAAGCGCGACGGCAGCCCCTTGTGCTCGCGCACCGCGTGAACGTTCTTCTTGAGCAGCTCCGCGTCCCAGAACACCGGCATGTCGTTGAGGATCGCGTAGTGCTCGGTGAACGCCATGTCGTGCGGCAGGCGCGGGCCGGGAAGCGGGACCGGGATGTAGTTGGTCAGCCGGTTGTACCGGTCGACCTCGCCGTAATGCAGGTAGGGCGCGTGCTTGGAATAGTTGAAGAACATCAGCTCGCCGGTGCGCTCGTCGACCTTGGGATGGGCGCTGATGCCGTCGATCGGCACGAAGGGCTCGACGCCGCTCTGCTCCAGCGTCTCGGGATCCAGGCGATAGCCCTCGCCGCATTGATAGAAGGTCGACAGCGCCTTGCCGGCATGGACGACGACGTCGGTGCTGGAGGAATCTTTGAGCCAGCCATGCGCGCCATAGCCGGGCCGCTTGGCGAGATGCACCGGGTCGGCAAGGCCGCCCCACAACGAGCCGCCCGCTTCCTGCTCGGCAGCGAAGCAGCGGGTGCGCACGAAACGGTTGCGGTAGGTCGCGGCGCCGTTGTGGAAATCGATCTGGTGGATCATGCCGTCGCCGTCGAACGGGTGGAAGCGGCCGAGCGGCTGGTGTATCTGGTTCTCGGTGTTGCGCAAATAGACGCCGTCGATGTCCGCGGGGATCCTGCCTTCGATGACGTCGAGGCCGGTGGCGTTGACCTCCTCATGCAGCGGCGTCCAGGCGCCGCCCAGATAGGGATGGTTGGACGGTTTGAGCGAGGTCCTGATGGGTGGGAGCTTTTCGACGTGCATCTCTTAGTCCCTCGCGCATGTCATGGCCCGCGACTGCGGGCCACCCAGGTGACAGCGGCACTCTATTCGAAATCGTATCCCGGCCAAATCGTCGACATTGCGCAGGTTTTCAACTGGGTGGCCCGCAGTCGCGGGCCATGACAAACATTTTTCAATTTCCCGAAACCGAATCGACCTGTCCGAACAATTCCTCGAGCCTCGCCAGCGTCTTCGCCGGCAGCGGGCCGCGCGCGATCGAGGCGACGTTTTCCGCCAGGTGCGCGAGCTTGCCGGTGCCGGTGAGCACGATGTCGATGCCGGGCTCGTGGCGGCAGAAGCGATAGGCGGCGTCGACGATGCCTTCACTGCCCTCTTTGAGGAAGCCGAGCGGATCGGAGGCATCGAGCTTCGCGCGGTCGAGCTGGCCGGCCCGTTCGATGGCGTCGAGCGCGTCCTTCAGGCCCGCGGGATTGGACAAGGCACGGCGCACCGCGAACATGTCCTGCACACCGACCTGATGCGCCTGCGTCAGACGCAGCACGTTGCGGCGCGCCGACGGATTGAGCAGGTTGAAGCCGACCATGACGACGTCCCAGACGCCGGTCGGCACGGCGGCGGCGAGCATCTTGTGGTCGGTGTCGCTGCCGAAATGCTCGGTGATGCCCAGGAAGCGGATCTTGCCCTGCTCGCGCGCCTTGATCAGCGCCGGCACGATTTCGGCGGCGACATAGTCCAATTGCGCCAGGACGATGCTGTGCAGGTTGTAGAGGTCGACGTAATCGGTAGCGAGGCGGCCGAGATTCTTCTCGAGCTGCTCCAGGACCTGCGCACCGGTATAGGGCGCGGCCTTGGGCTCGCCCCAGGGCAGGATCGCCGTCTTGGTCGAGATGTAGACCTTGTCGCGCAGGCCGCGCACCGCTTCGCCGACGATTTTCTCGGTGCCGTAAGCCGCGGCGGTATCGATCCAGTTGACGCCGAGATCGATGGCGCCGCGGACCACGGCCACACTCTGCTCCAGCGAATTGCCGTAGGTCTGGCCGAGCCGGCTATGGCCGCCGCAGCCAAGGCCGGCGACGCCGACACGCAGACCGGTGCGGCCGAGGATTTTGTAGTCCATGCAGGGAGCTTAGCGCAGGCGCCCCGCGCGGGAAATCAGCCCGCGCCGCAGCCTTCCGGGCAGGCTCCGCCCTCCGATCGGGAAAACTGGGCCATGCAGCCGCAGCCGCCATATTCACGTTTCAGGCGGTCGAGATGGGCGTCGAGTGCGCTGCGCACGATCTGGTGCCGCGTGACGCCTTTCTTGACGGCCGCGATGCCGAGTTTCTCGAATTCGGCCGGCGTCAGCATCACCATCATGCGATGCGGCTTGCCGGCCTGCGGCGGGCTCGGCGGCGCGGCATCGGGCCGGGCGCTGTCGACGGGCGGCACCGGTGGCGGCGGCTCGCGCGTCCAGAACAGGGACGGCTTGGGCGCCGTGCCCGACGGCATGGCGTCGCCCTTGCGGGCGAACAGGCTGGAGGTGATGGGCGCGAAACGCGAAGTGCTCACGGACGGCTTCTCCTATTGCGGACGCTCGGCGGCGCGGCGGCCGAACGGATGCGCCCGCCGGTCGGCGCCACCGAACGGCGTCACGGTGGCACGGCGTTCCGGCGCGAAACGGCGCTCCGGCAGCAGCGGCGGCGGCAAATCCTCGCTGACGTGTTCAGGCCCCGGCGCCGGCGCTGAGCGTTCGTCGCCGAACGACGACAACGCATCGGTGGCGAAATGTGCCGGACGGATGTCGGGCAGCAGCTTGGGATCGCCGGTCAGGCGCGACAGGCGATCCTGGATGTAGAGCCACAGGTCGCGCACCTCCTTGGCCGATTGCGACTTGGCGAGAACTTCGCCGACGGTGCGGCCGTCGACCATGCTGGCGGCGAAATCGACGCGGTGATGCAGCGTCACCGGCGCCACCGTGCCGTGCTGCGACAGCGCGATGGCGGCCTCGCCGGTGATGCGGGCCCGCGGCGTGGCGCCGTTGACGATGAAGATCACGGGCTTGCCGTGGCGCTCGGCGATGTCGACAGTGGCGCCGACGGCGCGCAGATCGTGCGGGCTCGGCCGCGTCGGCACGGCGACGAGATCGGCGTGGGCGACGACCTGCGAAATCGAGGCCGTGATCGCCGGCGGCGTATCGATGACGGCGAGGCGGATGCCGGAGGCTTTGAGCTGCGCCAGCGCGGCACCCAATTCGAGCAAGCCGACCTTGGCGAAATGCGGCGAGGCGGACTCGCGCGCGTTCCACCAATGCGACAGCGAACCTTGCGGGTCGGTGTCGATCAGGGCGACGGGACCGATGCCGGCATTGTCGGCCTCGACAGCCAGGTGGCCCGACAGCGTGGTCTTTCCCGAACCGCCCTTTTGGGAGGCCAATACCAGAACGTGCATGCGCCCCTTCCGCCGAAACCGGCCAGATGTGCTAGCCTTCTTCTAACCGGCGAGGCGTTACAGGGCGCTGAAAACGAAGCGGTGCAATTGCCTTTGTTTCGCCGACAATTTTCGTCGAACTGTTGGGACAAGATGGGATGGACATGCCTTCGTTGCTCGCGCGGCTGAGCGAAGCGGTGCCGGCCATCGCCGTCGCGGCGCTGATGCTGGCCGCGGCACCGGCCGCGCCGATCCAGGACTGGTCGAATATCGAAACCGTCGTGGTGACGGCCCATCCGCCGGGCCCGGCGTTGTGGCACATCGCGCGCGGCAGTTCGGACGTCTGGATCCTGGCCATGGTCTCGCCGCTGCCCAGAGACCTCGCCTGGGACAAGAGCGGCATCACCTCGCTGTTGAAAGGCGCCAACGCCCTGCTGCTGCCGCCGACCGCGTCGGTCGGCCTCGCCGAGGGCCTGTGGTTCTATATGTGGCACATGGACACGCTGGAGCAGCCGGACGGGGTCACGCTGGAGGCGACGCTCAGCGAGCCGCTGAAGGGCCGCTTCATCGCGGCGCGCGGCCGGGCCCGCCAGGACGCGGACCGCTATGACAAGTATCTTCCGGCGGTCGCAGCCCTGATCCTGGAATCCGATTTCCAGAAAGCGATCGATTTCTCCTACAAGGAGCCGCAGCACAGCGTCGAGGCGCTGGCGACGAGTCTCAGCGTGCCGGTGCACACCATCGCCACCTATCCCGCGATGGACGTCATCCACGACGTGCCGAAGATGTCGGCTGCGGCACAGCGGGCCTGCATGGAATATGCGCTCAGCGACATCGACACGCTGGGCGCGCATGGCAGGGCGGCGGCCGAGGCCTGGGCGCGCGGCGATCTGGGCGGCATCAAGGCGAATTATTCGGAGACCAGGCTCGAGGCCTGCATGGCGCAGAACGCATCCTATCTCGCGATCCGCCAGCGCGGCATCCAGGACGAGGTCTCGGCCATCGTCGCGGCGCTGAACCGGCCGGGCAAGACGGTGGCCGCGATCCCGATGGGTTTTTTCCTGCGCAAGGGCGGCGTATTGGAACGGCTCGAGGCCGCCGGCCTGACGGTCAGCGGGCCTTAGAGCGCAATTCGGAAAAGTGGAGGCCGGTTTTTCGTAAAATTGCGCGACAATTCAAAAAAGCTAGAGCCGCATTCCGATTCAAATGACGTGAATGCGGCTCTAGCCGCTAGACCAGCGTCGCCTGCGTCTTCTGCACGATCTCCGCGCGCGTCACGCCCGGTGCCGCCTCGACGATCGCAAGCCCGCCCGGCACGACGTCGAAGACGCCCAGATTGGTGATGATGCGATGCACGCAGGCCTTGCCGGTCAGCGGCAGAGTGCATGTCTTGAGCAGCTTCGCATTGCCCGCCTTGTCGGTGTGATCCATGGTCACGACGCAGCGCTTGACGCCAGCGACAAGGTCCATGGCGCCGCCCATGCCCTTGACCAGCTTGCCGGGCACCATCCAGTTGGCGAGGTCGCCGGTTTCGGAGACCTCCATCGCGCCCAGGATCGACAGATCGATATGGCCGCCGCGGATCATCGCGAAGCTTTCCGCGGAGTTGAAATAGGAGGTGCGATCGAGCTCGGTGATGGTCTGCTTGCCGGCGTTGATGAGATCGGGATCGACCTCGCTCGCCAACGGGAACGGACCCATGCCGAGCATGCCGTTCTCCGACTGCAGCGTCACGTCCATGCCGGCTGGGATGTGATTGGCCACCAGCGTCGGGATGCCGATGCCGAGATTGACGTAGAAGCCGTCGCGCAGCTCGCGCGCCGCAATCCTGGCGAGATCGTCGCGGGTCCAGGGCATTACGCGCTCTCCCGCACGGTACGCTTTTCGATGCGTTTTTCGTAGTTGGCGCCGGCGATGATCCGCTTCACGAAGATGCCGGGCGTGTGGACGGTGTCGCCGTCCAGCGTGCCGACCGGGACCAGCGCCTCGACCTCGGCGACCGTCATCCTGCCGGCGGTCGCCATCATCGGATTGAAGTTGCGCGCCGTCTTGCGGAAAACGAGATTGCCCTGCGCGTCGCCCTTCCACGCCTTGACGATGGAGAGGTCGGCGACGAGGCCGCGCTCCAGGATGTAGGTCTGGCCGTCGAACTCCTTATGCTCCTTGCCTTCGGCGATCAGCGTGCCGACACCGGTCTTGGTGTAGAAGCCCGGAATGCCGGCGCCGCCGGCGCGGATGCGCTCGGCCAGCGTGCCTTGCGGGTTGAATTCGAGCTCCAGCTCCTTGGCGAGATATTGCCGCTCGAAGGTGTCGTTCTCGCCGACGTAGGAACTGATCATCTTCCTGATCTGGCGGGTCTGCAGCAGGAGGCCGAGGCCGAAATCGTCGACACCGGCATTGTTGGAGATCACGGTGAGGTTCTTGACGCCCGACGCCACGATGGCGGCGATCAGTTTTTCCGGGATGCCGCAGAGGCCGAAGCCGCCCGACATGATCGTCATGCCGTCGAACAGGACGCCGTCGAGCGCGGCCGCGGCATCGGGATAGATTTTCGTCATGGCGAGCCCTGCAGGGAAGCCCGCCGACTATAGCGCGGGCCGCGGTCGCCGCGCGTGTGTCATTCCGTCCAGGAAACACCGATGCGCAGAACGCGCGGGCTCGCGTAGTTTGTTACAAAATCGGCGCTCTCGGTGGTCGCGACGGCCGCATTGAGAAGATTGTCGCCCGCGAGATAGGCGGAAAGCCCGCCCCACAGGCGATAGGCGATTCGCGCGTCCATCGTGGCGGCGGGCGCCAATGGCAGCGTGTTCTGGTCGTCGGCGAAGCGCGTACTCTCGTAGCGCAGGTCGGCGCTCAGCGTCAGGCGCTCCAGCGGGGTGGCGCTGAAGCCGCTCGTCAGCGTGAAGCGCGGCGCTTGGGCGGGGCGCTTGCCGGTGAGCTGCGCCGCGGCGATGCCGCCCTGGACATGGGCATCGACATAGTCGAGCGCCGCGCGCAGCGCGAGCCAGCCGGTCGCCTGCCAATGGGCATCGGACTCGATGCCGTAAGCATCGATATTGCCGGCATTCTGGCGCTGGATCAGCAAGCCGCCGGCCGGCACGACGCCGAGGCCCGAGACCGTAAGCGGCCCGCGGCCGACAGTGACGTTGGTGATGGCGCCATGCAGCTGATTGTAGAAGCCGGTGGCGTCCCAGGAGAAGCTCGCCGCCTGCTGGCCGAAGCCGATCTCGGCGCCGTAGAGCTTCTCCGGCACCAGTCCGGGATTGGCCTCGGTGATGTTGTTGCCGAGACGGAAGGGACGATAGAGCTCGTTGAGCGACGGCGCGCGAAAGCCGCCATAGGCAGCGGAGCGCAGGTAAAGTCCGTCGCCGAGGTCCTGGCGCAGGCCGAGCCGCGCCGTCGGCACGATGCCGTTCTTGGACGGCGTCGTCTGGTTCACCGTCACCAGGCCGGTCGCGAGCGTGGTCTGGACCAGGTGGCCGCCGGTCGAGGCCCATTGATCGGCGCGCAGGCCGACGGTGACGAGCAGACCGTCCAGATGCACCGCACCTTCGGCATAGAGGCCGCCGACGAAGGTGCGTCCGCCGCTGTCGCGGCCCTGCGTGAAGGCGCCCGAGACGAGCTGGAAATGCTCCTTGGAGTCGCCTTGCGTGAAACGCGCGTCGCCGCCGACTTCCCAATCCAGCCATGACCAGGCGCCGCGCAACGCCGCGTTGAAGCCCCAACCGAGCGCCGGTGTGGAATATTGATCGTTGCTCAGCGTCGTGGAGACGCGCCCCGGCGCCACCGTCGCCGAGGTGTTGGAGAAGCCGCTGTTGCGCAGCCAGGCCTGCAGGCGCCAGCCGAGGTCGTCGCCGCTCTCGGGATGGGCCAGCGTCAGGCTGGCGGTGACGCCGTCGGCCGAGGATTGCGCGCCGACCAGGCCGGAGTCGCGATTCTCGCCATAGGCGCCGAGCCTGAGCGAAATCAGCGTGTCGTTCCACGGCGTCGCCTCGGCGCGCAGCGAGACGTTGCGGGCGTGATAGGTCACCGCGTCGTCGGCGGGCCCGCGCTGGGCCGGCGAGACAGGGATCCAGCCGTCGCTGTCTTCGTCCGAGGCGCTGGCGAACAGCGAGAGGGGGCCGAGCGTCGTGCCGCCGGAGGCGGCGAGGCGCTTGCCGTCCCGGCTTGCGAGCGAAGCGTCGGCGGCGACAAGGCCGTCGCCGCGCGCTTCGTCGAGCGCGATGACGCCGGTGAGCGCGCCCGCGCCGTAAGGCCCCGCGCCGGCACCGCGCACGACCTCAGCCCCCGCAATGTCTTCCGGCGGCAGCGACGACCAGATCACCCAGCCGCCGAAGGGATCGTTCTGCGGCACGCCGTCGAGCGTCACCAGGGCACGGCCGGCGCCGGACGGTGCGATGGACCGCAGCGAGACGCCTTGCGTCGTCGGATTGGCGGAGAGGCTGGAGTCGCGGCGGAACAGCGACAGGCCGGGCACCTGCGCCAGCGCGGTGTCGAGCTCCGTGGCGCTACGGATATCGGCGGCCCCCAGCGTGGCGACGGAGAAGGCGGCATTGCCGACCGGATCGGGCGGGCTGGCCGTGACGACGACGGTCTCGATGGTGGCGGCCTGGGTCCACGGCGCGCACAGCGCCAAGACAGCTCCCGCAAGAAGAATACGGCGCAAGATCACGGACATCCCGGTAAGCCGGGACGGTACGATGGCAGCGCGGGATGCGCCATGCCGCGCTGGCGAGGAGCCCCGGCGTTCACGCCGGGGCTCCTCGCCACTTGTCAGCCAAAGTTGAGACCGCACGTACCGCAGATATGACCGCCTAAGTGCCCCGCGTCCGAGCGGCACTTACCTTTCGGCTGGTTGTCGCATGCGGCATGATCGCGTCCGCAAGCTCCCATCGTTTCGGCGTGGCGCTCGCGTTCAATCTCGATTGTGCCGTGATGGTGAACTTCGCCTTCGATTTTGCCGCTTCTGTCCATGAACTGTTTCCCTCTTTGTCGGCTGAACGCCTGCACAGCCTGCTCATTTCCGGCGTAAAATCAATCTGGAACAGACCTCGTTGACTCAAAACGCGTATTACGTACACTGTATGCGTACTTTGTACGAAATATCATGCCCAAAGAGCTTTCCGGCGAGGACATTGACGCGGTGCGTGCCCGGATCGGGGCGGCGGCGACGGCGCTGTATGCCGCCAAGGGCGAAGCTGCGATCACCATCCGCGACATCGCCAAAAAACTCGGCCGCAGCCCGATGGGCCTCTACCGCTATTTCGCCGACCGCGAGGAAATCCTCGCCTTCGTGCGCGCCGACGCCTTCGACCGTTTCTCGGATGCGCTGGAAGCGGCGTTCGCCTCCGGCGGCGACGCCTTCGCGCGGGCCCGCGCCGTCGGCCGCGCCTATCTCGACTTCGCGCTGGAGAATCCCAACGCCTACCGGCTGATGTTCGATTTGAGCCCACCCGACGAGGCCAGGCATCCCGAATTGCGGCGCGCCGGCAAACGCGCCGGCGAGACTGTCACGCGGCACGTCAAGGATCTCGTGGCCGCCGGCATCGTGCATGGCGACGCGCGCGAGATCGGTCACGCGCTGTGGGCCGCGTCGCATGGCGTGATCGTGCTGCATCTTGCCGGCAGGCTGCCGCCGGGCCTCGACGTGCATGAACTCTATTTCGAAACCATGCGGCTGACGTTTCGCGGCGCGCGCGTGCCTTCGTCACGCGGCCAAAACCGCGCCACGTCCCGCAAAACCCCATCGCAATCGTAACCGGAGGAAGACCATGGCTCTCAAAGGCGCATTGACCAGGAAGTTGTCGGTACCGGTGATCGGCTCGCCGCTGTTCATCATCTCGGGTCCCGAACTGGTGCTGGCGCAGTGCAAGGCGGGCATCATCGGCGCGTTCCCCTCGCTCAACGCGCGGCCGATTTCGCTGCTGGACGAATGGCTGGCGCGCATCACCGAGGAACTGGCGGCTTATGACCGGGCCCATCCCGAGGCGCCGAGCGCGCCGTTCGCCGTCAACCAGATCGTGCACAAGTCGAACGACCGCTGGGAGCAGGACCTGGAGCTGTGCGTCAAGTACAAGGCGCCGGTGATCATCACGTCGCTGGGCGCCCGCGAGGATCTGAACGCCGCGGTGCATGCCTATGGCGGCGTCGTGCTGCACGACGTGATCAACAACCGGTTCGCGCGCAAGGCGATCGAAAAGGGCGCCGACGGCATCATCGCGGTGGCGGCGGGCGCCGGCGGCCACGCCGGCGTGCTGTCGCCTTTTGCGCTGATCGAGGAGATCCGCGAATGGTTCGACGGGCCCTTGGCGCTCTCCGGCGCGATCTCCAGCGGCCGCGCCGTGCTGGCGGCGCAGGCGGCGGGCGCCGACTTCGGCTATATCGGCTCGGCCTTCATTGCGACAAAGGAAGCCAACGCGCCGCAAGGCTACAAGGACATGATCACGCAAAGCGCCGGCGACGACATCGTCTACACCAATCTGTTCACCGGCGTGCACGGCAACTACCTGCGGCCGTCGGTGGTCGCGGCGGGACTCGATCCCGACAACCTGCCCGTCTCCGACCCCTCGAAGATGAATTTCGGCTCGGGCGGCAGCTCGAAAGCGAAAGCGTGGCGCGACATCTGGGGCTGCGGCCAGGGCATCGGCGGCGTCAAGAGCGTGCAGAGCGCCGGCGAACTGGTGGCGCGGCTGAAGCGCGAGTACGATGACGCCCTGGCCAGGCTGACGGCGAAACAGGGGGAGCGCGTCGCGGCATGATACGGGCGGGGATCGGCGGCTGGACCTTCGAGCCGTGGCGCGGCGTGTTCTTTCCCGAGGGCACGCCGAAGAGCCGCGAGCTCGATTACGCCGCCCGCGCGGTCACCGCCATCGAGGTCAACGGCACGTTCTACAGCACCTTCAAGCCGCCGACCTTCCAGAAATGGTTCGCCGCGACGCCGGACGATTTCGTCTTCGCGCTGAAGGCCAACCGCTTCTGCACCAACCGCCGCGTGCTGGCCGAGGCCAAACCATCCGTCGACCGCTTCCTGGAGAGCGGCGTCAGCGAACTGAAGCACAAGCTCGGGCCCATCCTCTGGCAGTTCGCGGCGACCAAGAAATTCGACGCCGCCGATTTCGAGGCGTTCCTGGCGCAATTGCCCAAAACGGTCGACGGCATCGCGCTGCGCCATGCGGTCGAGCCGCGGCATGAGAGCTTTTGCGTGCCTGGGTTCGTCGATCTGGCGCGAAAATACAACGCCGCCATCGTGTTCGCGGATTCGCCGAAATATCCCGCCATCGCCGACGCGACGGCGGACTTCGTCTATTGCCGGCTGCAGGACGCGGCCGAGAACGTGCCGACCGGCTACAAGCCGGCGGCGATCAAGGCCTGGGCGGAGGCCGCCAGGGCGTGGGAGGCCGGCGGTATGCCCAAGGGCATGACGCCGATCGGCAAGGCTCCGGCCAAGAAGAAACGCGATGTCTTCGTCTTCATGATCAACGGCGCCAAGGTGCGCGCGCCGGCCGCCGCCATGGCGCTGCTGGCGGCATTGAAAAAATAATTCGCCTCGGTAGCCTATGTCGGGGCGGCTCGATGGCGCCGGTATCCGGCACCCGCGTGTTCCGACGGCGGCATCCCGATGGAGGAAAAGCCATGGGCCTTCCTTATCGCAGCGGTGAAATAGGATGACAGGCGTGAGCCCGCATTCATTGACCACGGACGAGCGGGCGCAATGGGAGCGTGACGGCTTCTTCATCCGGCGCGGATCGGTCTCGCCGGACGATTGCGATGCGGTGGTCGACGAACTGATCGGCGTCATCCGCGCCGCGCCGCCGTCGGCCCATCCCGGCGAGGCGTTCTACGGCGCCGGCGACTATCGCATCACCACCGAGACGGTGCCGACCTCCGCCGCGCGTCGCGCCGAAGATGACGTCTCCAAGGTGTTCAACGCGCATGCGCTGGGGAAGACGCGCGCGGCGGGCGAGAGCGCGGCGCTGGCGGAGCCGGTGTGCGACCTGCTCGGGCCGGAGATCGACTGTTTCCAGAGCCAGTTCATCCTGAAAAATCCCGGCGTCATCGGGCAGCCCTGGCACCAGGATTCGTTCTATTTCTACTTCGACAAGCAGCCGCAGGTCGCGGCCTGGGTGGCGCTGTCGCGCGCGACGCTCGCCAATGGCTGCCTGTGGGTGCTGCCGGGTTCGCATAAGGAGACGATCCACAAGCACATTCCCGACCGGCGACCGGCGGCGAACAAGGGCTATCTGGAGATAATCGATGCGGATTTCTCAGGCCGCGTGGCAGTGACCCTGGAGAAAGGCGACGTGCTGTTCTTCCACTCGTTCCTGATGCACATGTCGACAGACAACCGGGCCGAGGAGCGCCGCGCGACGATGGTCTATCACTATGGCCGCGCCGGAACGAAGATCAAAAGCGACCTTCCGGCCGCGCTGGCCGCAAGCCTGAACGCGGTCAACCGCTGGGTACCGGTGCGGCGCGTTTGAGCCGCATAAGACGGCGCTTTTGCGGGCGCATTGTAATTTGCGCTCCAGGCGCCTATATTCGGCGGGCGCCGTTCTTTCGTTCCGTCGGACGAAGCGCTTTTGACATTGCGGCTCGCATCCTCGCGCGGCTGGACCAGGCGGAATAGTTTCGAAAAAGATTGACGCTCTCCCATGGCTGAACCGTTAAGTCCGCCGCCTCGCGATCGCGACGGCGCCCGCCGCAAGGCACAGAATCATTTCGCCGCCGCCGAAGCGCGCGATTCCCACATCAAGCAGATCATGGCGGGCGAGCGTGCCGCGCTCGACGCCAAGACGCTCAAGCTGCGCGCACTGCGGCTTGCCAAGGAAGAGGCGGACAAGCTGGAAGCGGCCCGCGTCGCGGCCAGCACGCCGTCCGGCGAGCCGAAGAAAAAGAAGGCGGTCGTTGCGCGCAAGAAGGTCGCGGCCGCCACCTGACCGGCGCTCTCGCGCCCGCCCTCAGTTCCCACCGAATGAAGACGGCGCACCTCGCGGTGCGCCCGTTTTGCCGTTGCCGGGGCAGCGACGCTCAATACCAGCCGCGATGGTGGAAATGGCGATGGCCCCAGCCGCGATGGCCGTGATGATCGCCGTGGTCGAATCCGCGATCGCGTTCGAAACCGCCGCGGCGGTCGAATTCGTGGGCACTGGCGGGCGTGACGGCCGCGGCGCCGGCAAGGCCGACCAGCGCGGCGAGGATCGCGGTCTTCAGAAACCTGGACTTCGAGAGCATGTCATTCTCCTTGAAGGAAGCATCGAGGAGGAGAGCCTGACGTCCGCCGCATGAATGGCGGGCCAATGGCCAGGCCGACTTTGCGTTCATCGACGTGGCTTCATTGTGGCGCGCGGCGTGCCCCGCGACGGCGCGACTCGCAGGGCCGAATTGCGGCGTACAGGGACGAAAAATCTCACCGTAACGCAGCAATCGGCGCTATAATGGGCGCCAAGGCATGGCGCTTCGCCAGCCCTGCCCGACCAGTTCGCAGAGCCCCTGCCCGCTTCGCCGCGGACCCGGACCCCGCGCCAAGCACAGGAGTCCCGCATGGCCGATCCCGTCAAGGACCTTGCCCGCCGCAAGACCGGTACAACCTTCACGGCCTCGGAGGCGCGAGACGCGCTGGTCAAGAAAGAGATCGAAGCCGAACGTCATGCCTTTGAAGCCAAGACCGCCAAGCTCAAGGCGCTGCGCCTGGCCAAGGAGGCCGCTGACGCGGCGCAGGCGCTGAAACTTGCCGCCGAGGCGCCGGCCAAGAAGGCGGCGACGCCGAAAAAGAAGACCGCAAAGGCGAAATAACGGCGCCCCGGCCGTTTGATTCGACCGCAGTTTTTGGACTAGCCTCCGCCTCACGTAGACGGCGTCCCGTCAGAGAAAGCGCACGACTGTTACCGGTTCCTTCCGCTTCGCGCCTGGACGAGACAGCCTCCCTTCCTCTCCCGATGTCCGTTTTTCGCGCCGCGCCGGCATGTCGCCGCCGTGGAATCCTTGTGAGCAGGACGACCAGGACATGACCATCGGAACCGTGAAGTTTTTCAACACCGCCAAGGGCTTTGGCTTCATCGCACCGGAAGGCGGCGGCAAGGACGTGTTCGTCCATGCCACGGCCGTCGAGGCGGCCGGCATGCGCAGCCTCAACGAAGGACAGAAAGTCTCCTTCGACGTGCAGCCCGATGCGCGCGGCGCCAAGGCGGTGAATTTGAAAGCCGTGTAACGCGTCGCCGACTCAAGGAGACGGCCGGCGCGGCCTTGTCGCGCCGGCCGTTTTCATTGGCCGCGCTCTTATTTGTTGCAGGCCATCGCCGCGTCGACCGCCATGCCGGACTGCGGATCGTCCACCGTCATCTCGCGATACTTGTCGGTCGAACCGACGTCGTAGATCCGCACCAGCAGCTCGACCTTGAAATTCTTCGTGCAGTCGACCGCGTAATACTGGGCCGACGTGTCCTTGCACATCTTGACGGCGTAACGCGTGAGGCCGTCGGCGCCGGTCTTGACGCCGTCCTTGTCGAAACACATGGGCAGGCCGCCGCCATTGTCGCGGGTGTGAACCCAGTTCTCGGCCCGTGCGCCGGTGACGCCCAGGAGCAGAGCCGAACACAGAAACAACGCTGGGCGCATGGTGAAACTCTCGAGGTTTGCCGGCGATGGATTATAGCCAAGACGCGGATTTGCCAAAGGGCCGGCAAATGCCCGAAAATAAAGCCATGACTCCCGACAAAGACCTGCCGCCGGGCGGCCGCCCCGCTTCCGGCGGACGCCCCGGCTTCGGCGGCCGCGCCTTCGACCCGCGCCTGCTGGAAGGGCCGATCCCGCGCTCGCTGTTCCTGCTCGCCTTCCCGATCATGGGCGGCAACATCCTGCAGATCGCCTACCAGCTGGTGGATGCGTTCTGGGTGGGGCGGCTCGGCGCCGCCGCCGTCGCCGCCGTATCGGTGTCGATGCCGCTGATGTTCCTGATGATGTCGATCGGCATGGGCTTCACCATCGCCGGCTCGACGCTGATCGCCCAATATGTCGGAGCGCGCAACCGGGCAATGGTGGATCACGTCGCCGGGCAGACGCTGCTGACGGTGGTGGCGGTGTCGCTGGTGCTCGGCCTGCTCGGCTTCATCATCGCGCCCTACCTGCTGGAGCTGATGGAGGTCGCACCCGACGTCTATCGCAACGCACTCGGCTTTTTGCGCGTCGCCTTCCTCAGCCTGCCGCTGGCCTTCGCCTATTTCTGCTTCCAGTCGCAGATGCGCGGCGTCGGGCAGGTGACCGTGCCGCTCTACATCATCGCCGGTTCGGTGTTCATCAATTTCGTGCTCGATCCCTTGTTCATCTTCTATTTCGGCTGGGGCGTGATGGGCGCTGCGCTGGCGACCATGGTGAGCCAGTTCGTCTCGGCCTGCGTCGCCGTGATGCTGCTGAGCAGCGGCCGCTACGGCATCCAGCTCAAGCTGGGCGAATTGAAGCCGGACTTCGCCTTCATCAAGCGCGCCTTCAACCTCGGCTATCCCGCCGCCATCGAGGGCTCGGCGCGCGGACTCGGCGTCACCATGATGATGTTCCTGATCACCGGCTTCGGCACGGTGACGACGGCGGCCTATGGCGTCGGCGGCAATGTGATGCAGTTCGTGGTGATCCCGGCGATGGGCTTCTCCATGGCGACCTCGACGCTGGTCGGCCAGAACATCGGCGCCGGCAACCTGCCGCGCGCCGAGGCGGTGGCGCGGCTGGCGGCGCTCATCACCTTCGCGGCGCTGACGACGTTCGGCGTGATCGCGTTCGCCTTCGCCAACCACATCGCCGCCTTCTTCGTGCCGCACGACAAGGGCGTGATTCACGAGGCCGCCGTCTTCATTCGCACGGTATCGTGGAGCTTCGGCTTCATCGGCCTGCAATTCGCGCTGATGGGCGTGCTGCGCGCCTCGGGCAACATGTTCGCCGCCATGGTCATCAGCCTGGTGTCGCAATGGATGCTGACTTTCCCGCTCGCCTTCGTGCTGTCGCACCGCGCCCATCTGGGCGCGCACGGCCTGTGGTGGGCGTTCCCGGTGGCGAACGTCGCCACCGCCATCGTCAGCGTGATCTGGTTCAGCCGCGGCGACTGGAAGAAACGCCGCATCATCGAAGGCCTCAGCCAGAGCGAGGAAGAGGAAGAAGAGGTCAACGAGCAGGTGATGGTGTGAGCGTTCTCAGCGTCTCGCAGCTCTACGAATTTCTCGGCGGTCATCGTTATGGCGTGGTGTCGAGCCGCGCTGCGGATGGCGCGCCGCAGTCGGCGCTGGTCGGCATCGCCGTGTCGCCGACACTCGAAGTCTATTTTGATACCACGGGCGAAACCCGCAAGGCCGCGAATCTGCGGCGCGATCCGCGCGCCGCGCTCGTCATCGGCTGGGAAAACGAGCAGAGCGTTCAGTATGAAGGTGTCGCCGACGAGCCGCAGGGCGGAGAACTTGCGGCGCTCAAATCCATCTATTATCTGGCCTGGCCGGACGGCCCGAGCCGCGAGGCCTGGACCGGCATCACGTGGTTTCGCATCCGTCCGCGCTGGATACGGTTCAGCGATTTCAACCGCGCCAGCGGTGCCGTGCGCGAAATGACGTTCTGACTACTCGTTCACCTGGAAGTCGGGAAACCGCAGCACGACGCGCTTCTGTGCGCCATTGCCGAGCGTGAAGGCGGCCGTCGCCGGCTTGGCTGCCGAACCGTTCATCGACGCGGTGACGCGATAGGCGCCGGGCGTACCGCGCACCAGCACCCAGGGGCCGGCGCAGTTCACGTCGGCGACCGTCTTGCCGCCATCCGTCAGCGTGACATGCGCCCCGGACAGATACTGCGCGCCGCCATTGGAGAATTCGATGCGGATCGGATAGGCGGCCCATTGCGGATCGTCCTTGGCCGAGCCGACGCCGGTGCAGACGGTGTCGACGCCGTTGAAGGAGACGGGGGTATCCATCGCCATCGGCTGCGGCAGGGTGGGCGCGACCATCGCGGCGGCCATCACGATTGCAGCGGTCGGAAACGTCATCATCGCATTCTCCTCGAAATCGCGCGCGGCCTGCACGGCCGGCATGGCAGAAACGTGGAGGCGTGCGGTTTGTTCCGGTTTTTGGGCCGACGTGAATTAGGAGAACCGCTCCCAGGCCGCTTGGCGCGAGATTCCCAGCGTGTCGCCGATCTGCTGCCAGCTGACCTCGCGCCGACGCAGGATGTCGATGGAGCGCTGCAGGCGGAGCGCGACCTCTTCATGGGTTTTTTCTTGCGCTTTCAGCAGCCCGAGCAGGTTTTCGGTCGGCGCATTGTCGGGCCATTCCACCTTTTTGGGCGGCGCCGCCGGATCGGGATCTGGCGTCTCGGCGACGATCTTGGTGCATAGATCGACACATGCGTCGCAGATGAAGACCGCGGGTCCGGCAATCAGCTTTTTCACCGCGTGCTGGGATTTGCCGCAAAACGAGCAGTAGAGCGTGTTCTGGTCGGGCTTGGCGGTCATCGCGAACCTCTGTCAAGGTAACCCTGACAGTCAAGCTTACCTTGACAGAACCGTCAAGGCCGTCCTGACAAGAAATTTTTCGGCGATGGTTGTATTCTG
Source organism: Rhizomicrobium sp. (assembly GCA_035570795.1). GTDB lineage: Bacteria > Pseudomonadota > Alphaproteobacteria > Micropepsales > Micropepsaceae > Rhizomicrobium. The sequence goes on along the minus strand of DATMKZ010000028.1, from coordinate 68,926 downwards.
CAACCGCCGATACGCGGGGGACGGGCAATGAAATGGGCTTTGTGGGGCGCGGCGCTGGGCGCCGCCGTGGTGCTGGCGTCGCCGGCTCTGGCAGCCGCGTCCAAGGCGCGCGCCATCGCCCGGCTGAGCGGGCTCGACGGTGCCGCCATGGGCACGGCGAACTTCATCGCGACGTCGCATGGCGTGCTGATCCAGTTCGACCTCAAAGGACTGACGCCGGGCGTGCATGCCATCCACATCCACACCTCGGGCAATTGCGATCCCAAGGTGGCGTTCACCTCCGCCGGTCCGCATTTTTCGCCGGAGCCGAACCGGATGCACGGCTATCTCGCGGCGCATGGCAGCCATGCCGGCGACCTCCCCAACCAGTTCGCCGCCGCCGACGGCACGCTGCGCGCGAGCACGATCAGCAATGCCTTCTCGCTCGGCAACGGCAAGAAATCGCTGTTCGACCGCGACGGCGCTTCGATTATCGTGCACGCCAAGGGCGACGACTACATGAGCCAGCCTGCCGGCAATTCCGGCGACCGCGTCGCCTGCGGCGTCATCATGCGCACCGTCGGACCGGCATCGCGCAAGGGTGGTAAGCCCCGCAAGCATAAGTAGGGCGAAGCGAAACGTGCATGATCGCGCCACGCGGCTGCGGGGATACGGGCATGCTTACGCTGCATCAGATGCATATATCGGGCAATTGCTACAAGGTACGCCTGGCGGCGCACCAACTGGGCGTGACGCTGGCGCTGAAAGACTATCCGCTGCATGGCGGCGAGACGCGCCAGCCGGAATTCCTCAGGCTCAATCCCAATGGCCGTGTGCCGCTGCTCGAATTCGAGGACGGCAAGACGCTGCCGGAGTCCGATGCGATCCTGTGGTATCTCGCCGAAGGCAGCGCGCTGGCGCCGCAGAGCCGCTGGGACCGCGCCCAGGCGCTGCAATGGATGTTCTTCGAGCAGTACAGCCACGAGCCCTATGTCGCGGTGGCGCGCTTCTGGCTGAAATTCGCCGACAAGGCAGAACTGGAAAAGAAGAAGCACCTGGTGCCGGAGTGGCACGCCAGGGGCAATGCGGCTCTCGGCGTCATGGAGACACATCTGACGACGCATGACTGGTTCGCCGGCAACCGCTATTCCATCGCGGATATCGCGCTCTACGGCTACACCCATTGCGCGGCCGATGGCGGCTTCGACCTGTTCGTCTATCCGGCGGTTTCGCGCTGGCTGAAGCGCGTCAGCGAGCAGCCGGGGCATATCGCGATCGGCGAACGCTGGTGATTTTCCCCCCGGCGCCGGCGCGGTAACCGCATCGCGCAAAGGTGCAGGGCCCGGCATCGAAATGGAGCGTTCGGCGTTGACGGACGGGGGTGCATGGCCGACCGTCCGGCCGCCTGCGTGGACAGGCCATCGCCGCCGAACGGACGCGCCACGAATTCCATGACCGAGCCTGTTGAACAGTTCGACTTCCTGGCGGGCGGCGGCGAGATGGGCGCGCTGAGCCGGGCGTTCGACTGGTCGAAGACGCCGATCGGCGGGCCTGCGGGCTGGCCGCAAAGCCTGCGCACGGCGGTGCGCATCCTGCTCAGCACCAGCCACCCGATGGTCATCTGGTGGGGGCCCGAACTCATCCAGTTCTACAACGACGCCTATCGCCAGACGATGGGGCCGGAGCGCCATCCCAGCGCCCTGGGCCAGCGCGGCCGCGATTGCTGGGCCGAGATCTGGCCCATCATCGGCCCGCAGATCGACTATGTCATGGCGGGCAAGGGCGCGACCTGGCACGTGGACCAACTCGTGCCGGTGACGCGTCATGGCGGCTTGCAGCAGGTCTGGTGGACCTATGGCTTCGGCCCGATCGACAGCGCGGACGGCGTCGGCGGCGTGCTCGTCATCTGCAACGACGTCACCGAGGAACACGAAACGCGCGAGGCGTTGCGCCAAGCCCGCGACACGCTGGCAGCGGAACGCCAGGCGGTGATCGCGGCCAATGAGCGGCTGGTCGCCGAATCCGGTTTCCTGCGCGAGCTGTTCCAGCAGGCGCCGAGCTTCGTTGCGGTGGTGCGCGGGCCGGAGCATGTCTTCGAGCTGACGAACGCAGCCTATGTGAAGCTGATCGGGCATCGCGACGTCGTGGGCAAGACGGTGCGCGCGGCGCTCCCGGAGCTCGAGGGCCAGGGTTTCTACGAACTGCTGGACCAGGTCTATCGAAGCGGCGAACCGTTCGTCGGCCGGCAGATCGCCGCCGCGCTGCAATCGGCACCGGACGGCCCGATCGAGCGGCGGCTGCTCGATTTCGTCTATCAGCCGATCCGCGACGGCCAGGGCGCCGTGCGCGGCATCTTCGTCGAGGGCACCGACATCACGCAGAGCGCCTTGTCCGAGCGCGCCCTGCGCGAGAGCGAGAACCAGTTTCGCAGCCTGCTGGAGGCAATGCCCAACCACGTCTGGACGGCGCGCGCCGACGGCGAACTCGACTGGCTGAACGAGCGGACCTACGATTATTCCGGCCTGGCGCGCAGTTCGCGCGACTGGACCCAGATCGTGCATCCCGACGATCTGCCGACCACGGTGCAACGCTGGGCGCATGCGATCGCATCCGGCGAAACCTACGAGACCGAATTCCGCCTGCGCAGGGCCGACGGCGTCTATCGCTGGCACATCGCGCGCGCCGTGCCGATCCGCGACCTGTCGGGCGCCGTCGCGCGCTGGATCGGGACCAATACCGAGATCGAGGACCAGAAGATCGCGACGCAGGCGCTGGCGCAGCTCAACGCGACACTGGAGCAGCACGTCGAGAAGCGCACCGCCGAGTTGCAGGCCAACGAGGCGCGCCTGCGCTCGATCTTCGAGACCACCTACCAGTTCCAGGGCCTGATGGATCTGCGCGGCACGCTGCTCGACGCCAACGCCACCTCGCTGGCCGCCATCGAAGCGCGGCTGGAGGACGTCGTCGGCAGGCCGTTCTGGGATACGCCCTGGTTCACCGGCACGCCGGGCATGCCCGAGCTGGTGAAGGCCGCCATTCCGCTGGTCGCGTCGGGCCAGGAAGTGCGGCGCGAAATCGTCGTCAACCTGCCGACCGGCACGCGCGCCTTCGACTTCGCACTGCGTCCCGTCGTCAACAGCGCCGGCGAAACCATCGCCATCGTTCCCGAGGCGATCGAGCTGACCGAACGGCGCGCCGCCGAGGAGGCGCTGCGCCAGAGCCAGAAGATGGAAGCCATCGGGCAGCTCACCGGCGGCATCGCGCACGATTTCAACAATCTGCTGCAAGGCATCATGGGCGCGCTCGACCGGGTGCAGAAACGCATCGCCGAGGGCCGCATCGCCGACGTCGACCGCTTCCTCAGAGGCGCCATGGCGTCGGCTGAGCGCGCCGCGGCGCTGACCCATCGCCTGCTGGCCTTCTCGCGGCGCCAGCCGGTCGATCCCAGGCCCGTGGACCTCAATCAGCTGATCGGCAGCGTCGAAGAGCTCCTGCGCCGCACCATCGGCGAGGCCATCGATCTGGACATCAAATCGCGTGCCGATCTCTGGCTGACGCGCTGCGACCACAACCAGCTGGAGAATGCGCTGCTCAATCTGACGATCAACGCGCGCGACGCGATGCCCGACGGCGGCCGGCTGACGCTCGAGACGGCCAATGCCGACCAGAACGCCGCCGCGGCGCTGCGCAACGACATCAAGCCCGGCGCATATGTGCGGCTCAGCGTGCGCGACAGCGGCGTCGGCATGGCGCCCGACGTCAAGGCCCGCGCCTTCGACCCGTTCTACACCACCAAGCCGATCGGCCAGGGGACCGGCCTCGGCCTCTCGATGATCTACGGCTTCGTGCGCCAATCGGACGGCGCGGTGCGGATCGACAGCGAGGTCGGCCGCGGCACGACGGTCGAGATCCTGCTGCCGCGCTACGGCGGCCCGCTCGACGACGCGCCGTCCATCGCACCCGTGGCCGAGCTGCAGCGGCCCGGCACCGACGAGGTCGTCCTGGTGGTGGAAGACGAAGCGGTGGTACGCCTCCTGATCGTGGAGGTGTTGAACGATCTCGGCTACCGTGCGCTGGAGGCCGCCGACGGCCCATCGGCCTTGCGCATCCTGCAGTCGCAGCAGCGCATCGATCTTCTGGTCAGCGATATCGGCCTGCCCGGCCTGAACGGGCGGCAGCTTGCCGACGCGGCGCGCGCGACGCGCCCGGACCTGAAAGTGCTGTTCATGACCGGCTATGCCGAGAACGCCGCCGGCAGCGCCTTCCTGGAGCCGGGCATGGCGATCATTGCCAAGCCGGTGATGATGGACGTGCTGGCGGCCCGCATCGTGGGCATGATCGCCGGCAAGACGACCGCCCCAAATTGAGCGGCCCGGGGATAGACACCCCTGGTATTCCCGCCGCAGAATATGGTGAACGAGGGGGAACACCATGGATAATTCCAAGAAAATCGCCGCCGAATTGATCGGCACGTTCTGGCTCGTGCTGGGCGGCTGCGGCAGCGCCGTGCTGGCGGCGGGCGTGCCGGAGGTCGGCATCGGCTATGCCGGCGTTTCGCTGGCCTTCGGCCTGACGGTGCTGACCGGCGCCTATGCCTTCGGACACATCTCGGGCGGGCACTTCAATCCGGCCGTGACGTTCGGCCTGTGGGTCGCGGGACGCTTCCCCGCCAAGGACGTGATCGTCTATTGGGTGGCGCAGTTGCTCGGCGGCATCGCGGCGGCGGGCGTGCTCTATCTCATCGCCAGCGGCGCCGCCGGCTTCGACGCCAGCGCCGGCTTCGCCTCGAACGGCTATGGCGAGCACTCGCCGCAGCATTATTCGATGATGGCGGGCGCGATCTGCGAAATCGTGATGACCTTCATGTTCCTGATCATCATCCTGAACACGACGTTGGCGGCGCCAAGCTACGCGCCGCTCGCCATCGGCCTGGCGTTGACGCTGATCCATCTGATCTCGATTCCGGTGACGAATACCTCGGTCAACCCGGCGCGGTCGACGGCGGTGGCGATCTTCCAGGGCAGTTGGGCGCTGGAGCAGCTATGGCTGTTTTGGGTCATGCCGCTGATCGGCGCGGGTCTCGCCGGATTGCTCCAGCGCTGGCTGGCCGCTGGCAGCGAACGCCAGACCTCGGCGAAGCTCGCCTCCTAGAGCAGGGCATGGCATCCTCGCCCGGCGCACAGGCGCGCCAGGCGAGGATTTGCGTTGGGCTACGAAGGACCGGCAATCGGCGAGCTGTTGGACGGCGACGCGCTCAGGCGCGCGCTGACGGCGCTGGCCCGCGAGGCCGGCGACAAGGCGAAGCTGCGCGGCGAGTCGCTCGCCCTCATCAAGAGCGCTTTCCAGGACGGCCGCGCCCGCGTCAAGGCGGGCGTCGAGAGCGGCGCGCTGAGCGGCCTCGTCGCGGCGCGGGCGCTGTCGGCGCTGCAGGATGTCACCATCCAGGTGGTCTACGATTTCGCGGTCAAGCATTTCTACTATGCGCAGAATCCGACGGCGGCGGAGCGCATCGCGGTGGTCGCCACCGGCGGCTACGGCCGCGGCGAGCTGGCGCCGGACTCGGACATCGACCTGCTGTTCGTGCGGCCCTTCAAGCAGACGCCGTGGGGCGAAAGCGTCATCGAATTCATCCTCTACATGCTGTGGGACCTCGGGCTGAAGGTCGGGCACGCGACGCGCTCGCTGGGCGAATGCGTGCGCCTCAGCAAGCAGGACATCACGATCCGCACCGCGATCCTGGAAGCGCGCTATCTATGGGGCGACGACAAGCTCTATGAGGAACTGCGCAAGAAATTCTGGGCGGAGGTCGCCACCGGCACCGGGCAGGACTTCGTCGAGGCCAAGCTCGCCGAGCGCGACGAGCGCCACGCCCGCCAGGGCACCAGCCGCTATCTGGTCGAGCCGAACATCAAGGAGGGCAAGGGGGGCCTGCGCGACCTGCAGACGCTCTACTGGATCGGCAAATACGTCTATCACGTCGAGGACGCCGCCGACCTTGTGCAGCACAACGTCTTCACCAGGGAGGAATACAAGACCTTCCAGAAGGCCGAGGCCTTCCTGTGGGACGTGCGCGTGCGGCTGCACTATCTCGTCGGCCGCGCCGAGGAGCGGCTGTCGTTCGACGTGCAGCCGGAGCTGGCGGCGCGCATGGGCTTCAGCGGCGACAATCCGCGCCGCGCCGTCGAGGCCTTCATGAAGGCCTACTTCCTGGTGGCCAAGGACGTCGGAGACCTGACGCGCATTTTCTGCGCCGCGCTGGAGGACCAGAACCGCAAGCGCCGGCCGTCGCTGGCCTCGCTGCTGCCCGGGTTCCTCAGGCCGCGCACCAGCGGCGACGATTTCTACGTCGAGAACGGACGGCTGAACGCCCGCGGCGCCATCTTTCGCGCCGATCCGGTCAACATGATCCGCATCTTCCACATCGCCGACGCCAAGAAGGTGGACGTGCATCCCGACGCGCTGCGCACCATCACGCGCAGCCTCGAGCTGATCGGCGACGACGTGCGGCGCGATCCGGAGGCCAACCGGCTGTTCCTGGAGATCCTGTCGTCGCGCCACGATCCCGAGCGCGCCCTGCGCCTGATGAACGAGGCCGGCGTGTTCGGCCGCTTCGTGCCCGAGTTCGGCCGCGTCGTCGGGCTGATGCAATTCAACATGTACCACCACTACACGGTGGACGAGCACCTGATCCGCGCCGTCGGCTATGTCGCATCCATCGACCGCGGCGAGCACAAGAGCGAGCATCCGCTCGCGAGCGACATCATCAAGCGCGTCAAGTCGCGCGCGGCGCTGTATGTCGCGATGCTGCTGCACGACATCGCCAAGGGCCTGCCGGGCGATCACTCCGACGTCGGCGCCGCCATCGCGCAGAACCTATGTCCGCGGCTGGGGCTGTCGGCGGAAGACACGGCGGCGGTGATGTGGCTGACGAAAAACCATCTCGTGATGAGCGACATGGCGCAGAAGCGCGATATCTCCGACCCCAAGACGGTGAAGGATTTCGTCGGCCTGGTGCAGACGCCCGAGATGCTGCGCCTGTTGCTGGTGCTGACGGTCGCCGACATCGCCGCCGTCGGGCCCGGCGTGTGGAACGGCTGGAAGGGTCAGCTGCTGCGCGAACTCTACTACGAGGCCGAGACCGTGATGTCGGGCGGCGACGCGATGCCGGCGCGGGCGGCACGCGTCGAGCACGCCAGGGCGGCGCTGACCGCGCGCGTCGCGGACCTCGACGCACCGGCGCGGGAGCGCGCGCTGTCGCGGCACTATGACAGCTATTGGCTGGCCTTCGACGATGCCGCGCATGAGCGTCATGCCAGGCTGATGGCGGCGGCCGACGCCAATGGCGAGCTCTTCAGCCTGGCGGCCGAGAGCAACGACTTCCGCAGCGTGACGGAGATCGTGCTCTACACGCCCGACCATCCCGGCCTGTTCTCGCAGCTCGCCGGCGCGGTGTCGGCATCGGGCGGCTCGATCGTGGACGCCAAGGCCTTCACCACGACCGACGGCTTCGCGCTCGACGTGTTCTCGGTGCAAGACGCCGAGGGCGGCACGTTCGGCGACGCGGCGCGCGTCGAACGGCTGCGTCAGTCGGTCGAGCGCACGTTGCGCGGCGAGAGCTACCCGCGCACCGCCATCGCCAAGCGGCCGGCGAAGAAGCGCAGCAGCGCCTTCAAGGTGACGCCGCGGATCAATTTCGACAACGACGCGTCGGCGCGGGCGACGGTGGTCGAGGTCGAGGGGCTCGACCGGCCCGGCCTGCTCTATGACGTGACCGATGCGATCTTCCAGTCGGGGCTGTCGATCTCCTCGGCCATGGTCTCGACCTATGGCGAGCGGGCGGTCGACGTTTTCTATGTGCGCGACGGCTTCGGCCACAAGGTGCGGCACGAGGAGCGGCTGAAAGCGGTGCGGGAACGGCTGCTGCGGGCGCTCGAACCGGAGGCCCTTGAAGCGGCAGCCGCTGCCGGGGCATAACCGCCCTCCTTTCAAGAAGCCAGAGCCATGACCGACGCGCCGAAGCACAGCCCCCTCGCCTTTTCCGGCATGATGCCGACCGGCGATCTGCATCTGGGAAACTATCTGGGCGCGCTCAAGAACTGGGTACCGCTGCAGGACGCGATGCCGTGCATCTATTGCATCGTCGACCTGCACGCCTACACCGATCATGCCGATCCCAAGCAGATGGGCCGCGCGACGCGCGAGATGGCGGCGGCCTATATGGCGGCCGGCGTGGATCCCAAGCGCACCATCCTGTTCAACCAGAGCCAGGTGCCCGAGCATGCCCAGCTCGCCTGGATGTTCAACTGCGTGGCGCGGCTCGGCTGGCTCGACCGCATGACGCAGTTCAAGGACAAGAGCGGCAAGAACAAGGAGCGCTCGTCGGTCGGGCTCTACACCTATCCGGTGCTGCAGGCCGCCGACATCCTGGCCTACAAGGCGACGCATGTGCCGGTGGGCGAGGACCAGCGCCAGCACCTGGAACTGGCGCGCGACATCGCGCAGAAGTTCAACAACGATTTCGAGGCGCCGGATTTCTTCCCGCTGCTCGAGCCCGTCATCACCGGCGTCGCGACGCGGGTGATGAGCCTGCGCGACGGCACCAAGAAGATGTCGAAGTCGGACGAGAGCGATTATTCGCGCATCAACATGACCGACGACGCCGATACGATCGCGCAGAAGATCAAGAAGGCCCGCACCGATGCCGCGCCGTTGCCGGATGGCGTGGACGGGTTGTCGAATCGCGCCGAGGCGGCAAACCTGATCAGCATCTACGCGGCGCTGGGCGACACGACGCGGGAGAAGGTCGTCGCGCAGTTCGCCGGCCAGCAATTCTCGGCCTTCAAGAACGCGCTGGCCGACTTGACGGTCGCCAAGCTGACGCCCATCGCCAGCGAGATGCGCCGCCTGCTGGCCGACCCGGCCGAGATCGAGCGCGTGCTGAAAGACGGCGCGATGCGGGCACACGCCATCGCCGAACCGATCTATGCCGAGGTCAAGCGGATCGTCGGCTATATCGGCTGAGGCCTATTCGCCCGGCTTGCCGACCGGCGCATCCGGCGCGATGCCGTAGCTGAACATGATGTCGTGGGTGCGCGGCTGCAGGTGCTGGCCGCCGTCGACGACGATGGTGGTGCCCGTGATCGACGGGACCTTCACCAGGAAGCTCAACGCCTCGGCGATGTCGGCGGGCGTGCTGCCCATGCCGAGCGGCGTCTTCGCGTGCGCGGCGGCAAAGCCCTCCGCGGTCTGTTCGCCGCTGCGCAGCGTCAGGCCCGGCGCGAGGCCGCAGACGCGCACGCGCGGCGCCATCGCCTGCGCCAGCAGCCGCGTCGCGGATTCGAGCGCCGACTTGGTCATCGTGTAGGAGAGAAAATCGGGATTGAGGTTGAAGACCTTCTGGTCGAGCACGTTGACGATGAGGCCCCTGGCGCCGCCCCGCAATTGCGCGGCGAAATCGCGCGCCAGCAGCACCGGCGCGTGCAGGTTCACGGCGAACAGCTTTTCCAGATTGGCGCGCGTGACATTGCCGATGTCGTCATATTCGAAGGCCGAGGCGTTGTTCACCAGCAGCGAGCAGAAGCCGAGAGCCGCATTGGCGCGCCCGAACAGGTCGGCGAAATCGGCTGGGCTCGCGAGATCGCCGGCCAGCGTGACGGCACGGCCGCCGCCGGCCTTGATCTCCTGCGCCAGGGCCTCGGCGTCTTTCGCGGAGTGGTGATAGTGGATCGCCACCGCCCAGCCGTCGGACGCGAGCCGGCGCACCATCGCGGCCCCGAGGCGGGCGCCACCGCCGGTGACCAGGGCGTAACCGGCGCGGTCCGGACTCGCCGTCACGGCCGCACGCGGTAGAGTTCGACGCCGGCGCCGGCCGCCTCGTTGTAGATGTCCGGCTTGAAGATCGAGACGCGGCACGCCTCGACGCGCTTGTCGCGGAAGCACAGCTTCACCAGTTCCTCCAGCAGGGTCTCGATGAAGACCGTGTGCTTGCGGCGCGGCCATTTCTTGAGCGCTTCGCGGATATAATCGTAGTCGACGATCGAGGAATGGCCCTCGATCCTGCCGGCCGGCGCGGCGTAAAGCTCGACGTTGACGACGATGCGCTGCGGCTTTTCGGGATGGCGCTCCCAGGGATGCAGGCCGAGCCGAACCTCGGTCACCAGGTCGCGGATCATCATGCGGACATAGCCCCGGTCCGTGGACCAATGTGTCGCGGCGGGGCTGGCCAAAGGCGCTTTCTTCATGGCCCCGCTTTAGCATTCGCGGCCAAACGGGTACAACCGGCTTCCAGAAGAGGCCTTTGCCCGATGAGCAACGTCACCCGCCTTCCCATCGCCAACGCGGCGCTCGCCATCCGGCATGTCTTCATCCGCAACCTGGAAGTGCTGGCCCATATCGGGGTGCACGGCCATGAGCAGGGCAAGCTGCAGCCGGTCCGCATCAATGTCGACCTGGCGGTCGAGGATGCGGCGGTGTTCGAGGACAGGCTGGAGGTGGTGGTCGATTACGACGCCATCACAAGGAAGATCCGGGCGATCCTGGCGGCGGGCCATATCAACCTCGCCGAGACGCTGGCCGAACGCATCGCGGTCACCTGTTTCGAGGACGCGCGCGTGAAAACGGCGCGAATCCGGGTGGAAAAGCTGCACGCCCTGCCCGGCGCGGAGTCGGGCGGCGTCGAGATCGAGCGGATGAGGGTTTAGCCGCTCCTGCCATCCCCGGCCGGGCGATGCGATAGCATCGCGAGGGTAAGGGAATGACAATGAGTTATCATATTCGGCCCATGGACTCAGACCCGACATCCGCCCCCGACGCCGCTCCGCTCAAAGGCGTGGAGCGCATCCAGGCGTATCTGAAGACGCTGCCGGACGGGCCGGGCGTCTATCGCATGCTCGATGCCAAGGGCGACGTGCTCTATGTCGGCAAGGCCAAGAGCCTGAAGAAGCGCGTGGCGTCCTATGCCAAGAGCGGCGGCCACAACGAGCGCATCAGCCGCATGATCGCCGACACGGCGGAGATGCTGTTCGTCTCGACGGCGTCCGAGATCGAGGCGCTGCTGCTCGAGTCCAACCTGATCAAGCGGCTGAAACCGCGCTACAACGTCTCCTATCGCGACGACAAATCCTTTCCCAACATCCTGCTGCGCGAAGATCATGCCTTCGCGCAGCTGCTCAAGCACCGCGGCGCCAAGTCGACCAAGGGCGTCTATTTCGGGCCCTTCGCCAGCGCCGGGGCGGTGAACCGCACGCTCAACACGCTGCAGCGGGCCTTCCTGCTGCGCTCGTGCTCGGATTCGGTTTTCGAGTCGCGGACGCGGCCCTGCCTGCTGTTCCAGATCAAGCGCTGCAGTGCGCCCTGTGTCGGCCGGGTCGACCAGGCGGGTTACAGCGAACTGGTGCGAGAGGCCGAGCTGTTCCTGAACGGCAAGAGCCGCGTGGTGCAGGACGACCTGGCGCGCGACATGAACAAGGCGTCCGAGGCGCTCGATTTCGAGCTGGCGGCGCGGCTGCGCGACCGCATCCGGGCGATGAGCCATGTGCAGCTCAACCAGGGCATCAATCCCTCGACCTTCAGCGACGCCGACGTCTTTGCGCTGCACGCGCAGGGCGGCGAGACCTGCATCCAGGTGTTCTTCTTCCGCGCCGGGCAGAATTGGGGCAACAAGCCCTATTTCCCGCGCCGCGGCCTGGAGCTTTCCGACGGCGAAGTGCTGGAGGCGTTCATCGCGCAATTCTACGACGAGCGCACGGCGCCGGCGCTGATCCTCGCGTCGGACGCGATCCCGAACGGCGACCTTCTGGCCGAGGCGCTGGCGCTGCGCGCCGAGCGCAAAATCGAGATCAGCGTGCCGCAGCGCGGCGAGAAGCGCGAGATCGTCGAGATGGCGCTGACCAACGCCCGCGAGCAACTCGGCCGCCGCATGGCGGAGAATTCGGCGCAGCGCGAATTGCTGAGCGGCGTCGCCGACGTGTTCGGGCTCGAGGCGCCGCCCAGCCGCATCGAGGTCTACGACAATTCGCACATCATGGGCAGCAATGCGATCGGCGGGATGATCGTCGCCGGGCCCGACGGCTTCGAGAAGGGCGAGTACCGCAAGTTCAACATCAAATCGACCGAACTGACGCCGGGCGACGACTACGCCATGATGCGCGAGGTGCTGACGCGGCGCTTTTCGCGGCTGATCAAGGAGGGCGAGGACCCCAAGACCAAATGGCCGGACGTCGCATTGATCGACGGCGGGCCGGGGCAACTGGCCATCGCGGTCCAGGTCTTCGCCGATCTCGGCGTCGAGGACGTGACGCTGGTCGGCATCTCCAAGGGACCGGACCGCGACGCGGGGCGCGAGCATTTCTACATGCCGGGCAAGGAGCCGTTCCGGCTCGAGCCCAAGGACCCGGTGCTCTATTACCTGCAGCGGCTGCGCGACGAGGCGCATCGCTTCGCCATCGGCAGCCACAGGAAGAAGCGTTCCAAGGCGATCGGGGCAAGCCCGCTGGACGAGATCGCCGGCATCGGCGCGGCCCGCAAGCGCGCCCTGCTGCAGCATTTCGGCTCGGCCAAGGCCGTGGCGGGGGCGGGGATTTCAGACATCGAGGCGGTGGAAGGCGTCAGCCGCGCCATGGCGAAGAAAATCTACGATTTCTTCCATCCCAGCGGCTGATATCGGTCTGCAACCCTCCCCTTGAGGGAGGGTCGAAATCATCGTAGCGAAGCGAAGATGATTTCGGGGAGGGGCCGGCGCCGAGCGTTTCGTCGGACCCCTCCCCGAAAAATGCGGTGCATTTTTCGACCCTCCCTCAAGGGGAGGGTGATATGGTTTTCCATGTTCCAAATCCCCAACACCATCACGGTCCTGCGCATCCTCCTGGTGCCGGTGTTCGCCGTCGCCTTCGTGCTGCCGGGCGACGGCTGGCGCATCGCTGCCTTCACCGTCTTCACGATCGCGGGCCTCAGCGATTTCCTCGACGGGCTGGCGGCGCGGCGGCTGAACCAGCCGAGCGAGTTCGGCCGCATGCTGGACCCGATCGCCGACAAGATCCTGGTCGGCGTGGCGCTGATGATGCTGGTGGCCGAAGGCTCGGTCCACGAGTTCAACCTGATCCCGGGCCTGCTCAGCCTGCTCAAGCTGGTGCCGGCGCTGATCATCCTGGCGCGCGAGATCCTGATCTCGGGCCTGCGCGAATTCCTCGCCGGCGTCTCGGTCAGCGTGCCGGTGTCCAGCATCGCCAAGTTCAAGACCGCGGTGCAGATGGTGGCCATCGGGGCGATGATCCTGGGGCCGATCGCGGACCGCTGGGTGCCGGGCTCGCTCGCCTTCGCCTATATCGCGCTGTGGATCGCGGCCGGACTGACCGTGGTCACCGGCTACGCCTATTTCCGCGCCGGCCTCGCCTATGCCAGCAAGCGCGGGACGGCATGAACGTCCTCTACTTCGCCTGGGTGCGCCAGAAGGTGGGACGCGGCGAGGAAACCGTCGAGCACACGTCGGCGCTGCGCACGGTGGGCGACCTGGCGGCGCTGCTGGCGGCGCGCGGCGGCGGCTATGGCGAGGCGTTCGGCGACATGGCGCGGCTGCGCGCGGCGGTGAACCAGGTGCATGCCGGACTGGACGCCACCCTGGCGCCGGGCGACGAGATCGCGTTCTTTCCGCCGGTGACGGGCGGATGAGCGCCAACGTCCACATCCAGGCCGAGGATTTCGACGTCGGCGACGAGATCGAGGCGCTGACGGCGGAACTGCCGCAGACCGGCGCCGTCGCGACGTTCGTGGGGCTGGTGCGCGGCGGCGACGACCTGACTGCGCTGACGCTGGAGCACTATCCCGGCATGACCGAGCGCGAGATCGCGCGCATCGCGGAGGAGGCGCGGCGGCGCTGGGCGCTGACCGGCATCACCATCATCCATCGCGTCGGACGGCTGACGGTGGGGGAGCGCATCGTGCTGGTGGCGGTCGCGTCGGCGCATCGCGCGAACGCGTTCGAGGCCTGCGAATTCCTGATGGATTACCTCAAGACCCGCGCGCCGTTCTGGAAACAGGAAGAGCGCGGCGGCACGGTGCAATGGGTCGAGCACCGGGCGGCGGATGTGGCGGCGGCGGAGCGCTGGCGCAAGCCATGAGCTTTCTCTGGGCGATTTTCACCGTCGTCGCGGCCGCGGGCCAGACGGCGCGCAACGCCATGCAGCGCGAGCTGACGGCAAGCCTCGGCTCGGTCGGCGCGACGCATGTGCGCTTCCTGTTCGGTTTTCCCTTCGCGCTGGCGTTCCTGGGCGCTGTGATGTTGGCGACGCACAGCGCACTGCCGACGCCGCCGGCGATCTTCTGGGCCTGGGTCCTGGCGGGAGCACTGACGCAGATCGGCGGCACGGCGCTGATGCTGCTGACCATGACCGAGCGGTCGTTCGTGGTGACGGTCGCGTATCTGAAGACCGAGCCCCTGTTCGTGGCGGCACTCGGGCTGGTGTTCCTGCACGATCCGCTGACGGCGGGCATGGCGGCGGCCATTATCATCGCAACGTCGGGCGTCGTGCTGATCTCGCTGCGCGGCGGCGCGGCGGGCGGCGGCGGCCTGCACCCGGCCCTGTTCGGGCTGGCAGCGGGCGGCTCGTTCGCGGTCTCGGCCATCGGCTATCGCGGCGCGATCCTGGCGCTGCAGCTGCCGGGCTATGTCATGCCGGCGACCTTCACGCTGGCGGTGGGGCTGGCGGTGCAGGCGGCGGTGCTGACGCTCTATCTCGCCGTCACCGACGCCAAGGTGCTTGCCGCGATCTTTCGCCTATGGCGGCCGTCGCTGCTCGCCGGCCTGATGGGCGCGGCGGCCTCGGAGTTCTGGTTCCTGGCGTTCGCGCTGGCGACGGCGGCCAGCGTGCGCACGCTGGGCCTGGTCGACGTGCTGTTCGCGCAGGCGGTCAGCCACATCCTGTTCAAGCAGAAGACGACGGCGCGCGAGGCGGCCGGCATCGCGCTGCTGGTCGCCGGCGCGGCGTTGCTGGTCTATTCCCACGCCTGACGGTCTGGCATAAAAGCCGGTATGCCCGTCGATGCCGCGATGCTGAAATCCCTGATCGCGCAAGCGCTGCCGCGCGTTTCGGATGCCAGGATTCTTGCAAATATTCGAGAACTGCTCGTCGAGCCGGCCCCGATCCTGCGCGACTGGGATTACGGCGAGAAAGGCGAGCAATTTGTCTGCTGGACGGTGCTCGAGCACCCCGCCTCGAATACCGGGATTGCGTATTGCGAAAGCGGGTTCGGGCCACGGTGTCCGTGGGGGCTGGTC
Organism: Rhizomicrobium sp.; assembly: GCA_035570795.1. GTDB lineage: Bacteria > Pseudomonadota > Alphaproteobacteria > Micropepsales > Micropepsaceae > Rhizomicrobium. The sequence continues at coordinate 53,676 of DATMKZ010000028.1, read as the reverse complement.
TTCCTCACCGGCGATTACATATCGATCGGCCAAGACAGCGGATGGTTCGAGAATTTTCTCGATGCCTATTTTGAATCCTATGCGTCGACCGACCTCGCCATCTGGCGCGTGTTCGAGACTGGAGCGGACGGCGTTCGCAGACCTATCACCACAGAAGGCGAGTGGGACGCGACCTGGGAGCAAGTGTCTGCGCTCCGCAAGCAAAACCCACAATTGCGGTACGACTGCGGAACCAACCTCGACGACCGCGACAGATAAGCGTCGATAGCGGTTGCGATTCCATTTCGGTTTTTCAGCCATGCGCTGGGGCGCGGCAAGGCCAAGGCGTGCTAAGGTCTGGCCGCGACACAGAGGTGACGCATGATCGAACGGACCATCGACATCCCGACCCGGGACGGCGCGACCACCACCTTCATCGTGCATCCCGAGCGCGGCGGGCCGCATCCCGCGATCTTCTTCTACATGGACGCGCCGGCGATCCGCGAGGAGCTGCGCGACATGGCGCGGCGCTTCGCCAGCGCGGGGTATTACGTCGTGCTGCCCAATCTCTATTACCGCTCCAACGTGCTGGAACTGGGGCCGCTGCCGCCGGACCGCGAGTCGGAGGTGTACAAGAAGATGTTCGCGCTGATGGGCTCGCTCAGCATTCCGATGATCATGGACGACACGCGGGCGCTGCTCGCTTTCGTCGATGCCGATCCGGCGGCGAAAAAGACGAAGATGGGCGCCGTCGGCTATTGCATGAGCGGGCAATACGCGATCAACGCGGCGGCGCAGTTTCCCGATCGTTTCGCGGCCGCGGCCTCGATCTACGGCGTCATGCTGATCACCGACCAGCCGGACAGCCCGCATCTGATGGCCCACAAAGTGCGGGGCGAGGTCTATTTCGCCTGCGCCGAGGTCGACCGCTGGATGCCGGTCGAGCAGATCGGGCCGCTGCGCGAGGGGCTCAAAGGCCTCAATGCCGAGGTCGAGTTCTGCCCCGGCGTCGAGCACGGCTTCGCCTTCCCGCAGCGCGCCGCCTACAACAAGGACGCCGCCGAGCGGCATTGGGAGCGGCTGTTCGCGCTGTGGCGGCGCAATCTTTAGCCGCGACGCTGGTCCGCGAGAAGCGGCCGACCCATATGAGAAAGCGGGAGGCGTGCACGCGCTCCCGCTTGCTGCATGGCTATACGGGCAGGCCTGACAGCCGGCTCCCTCGAGCCCGACCAGCAAGCGCCTTCGCTTTGCCGCCATTGAACCTGCCGGCGATCGGCCGGTCGCGGACCCCACCCTCAGCCGGCACAGGGGCAGCCCTTTGGGCCGGCTGTCGCGTCGCGGGTTCGGATCCTCGTCCTTGGGCCCATCGGGCGTGGATGCACGCAAGCTTGCACCCGGCTCCGTCTGGTCTTGCGCCGTCGCTACAGGGTCATGGCGGTTCAACTTCTTGGTGTGGTAAATATGCAATCCATAGTTGCAGTCAAGACCCACCCCGGAAATTATTTTTGACAGAATGTCAGTCGCCGCGCCTGGATTTGCGGGCGCTGCCCGCTATGTTGCGCCGGCTCAGCCAAGGAGACTGCGATGGGAATGCTGGATGGACTGATCGGCGGCATGGTCGGCGCCGAGATGATCAACGTGGTCAACGGCCTGATCCAGCAGCATGGCGGCGTGCAAGGCATCGTCAGCCAGCTGCAGAGCCAGGGCCTCGGTTCCACGGTGCAGTCCTGGGTGGCGCAGGGCCCGAACACGCCGGTGACGCCGGCGCAGATGCACCAGGCGTTCGGCGAGCAGACCATCAACCAACTCGCCGCCAAGGCCGGCATGTCGCCGCAGGACCTCGCCGCCAAGCTCGCCACCGTCCTGCCGCACGCGGTCGATGCGCTGACGCCGAACGGGGTAGTGCCGAAATCGTAGATTTTTCCGTTGCTTAACGAAAAACTATGCGGCGATTGAAAATTTAACGTGCACCGCTTATGCTACACAAACTGTGTAATGTATGGAGATTGCGGTGGTCAGTGTCGGCGCTACAACCCTTGTCCGCAAGTTCGGTCACTATCAGGACGTCGCCCTCCGGGAGCCGGTGGCCATCACCAGCAATGGCCGGGAGCGCGTAGTGCTGATCTCCGCCGACGAGTATCATCGCCTTAAGCGTCGGGATCGAAGAGTTCTCGGATTGGATGATTTTTCCGCCGATGATATCGCTGCCATCGGCCGTTCCGAGGCACCGGCTGAAACGGCACAATTCGACCATGAAGTGAAATAAGCCTCGGTGGCGTATCCCGCCCCTGTCGTCGGCCTTGTGATTCGTTACGCCTATTTGTGGCGCCAAGACTTTCTCGATGGTCACGACGAAGGCGCAAAGGATCGTCCCTGCGCGATCATCCTGGCGCTCAAGCGCGCCGAGGACGAACAGCATGTGACGGTATTGCCCGTCACGCACACGCCACCGACCAATCGCGATGACGCGCTCGAAATCCCAGCCGAAACGAAAAGGCGTCTCGGCCTCGACGCGCAGCCGTCCTGGATCGTTCTGACAGAGGCCAACGACTTCATCTGGCCGGGTCCGGACTTGCGACCGAAAACGATCAGCGGCGACGCAACGGACATCGCTTACGGTCCGCTCCCAAGGACGTTGTTCGAGCAAATGCGCGACCGGTTCGTCGCAAAGCTGGAGGCAAGGCGCGCAAAGCTGGTGGCGCGCAAGACTTAGAAGCGGAGCCGTCCCCCCTGCGAACGACGCGCGTTACCGCCTCAAAGCCGGTTCACTTCACCGCGGTGGCGAGCAGGCTGGTGCGCTGGTTCCACTGGAATTGGCTTTGCACCAGCTGCAGTCCGATCAGCGCGGTGGCGCCGAGGGCCTTGGCCTTTTCCTTCAGCTCGTGCAGGCATTCGTCGTAGGAGCTGTCGTTGACGCCTTCGACGCTGGCATAGACCACGCCGAGTTCGGTCTCGCCGTCGGCCTTGTGGGCCAGGGTGCTGATGCGCATCTGCGTTGCTCCTAATTGCCGCGGTCGACGTCGTCGAAGACCTTCAGGCTGGCTTCGAAGGGTGCCGGGTCGATGGCGACGGGGCCGACGAAGGGCCGGTTGAGCACGTCCATCATGAACAGCGAGGTGCCGATCAGCGCCGCCATCACGCCGGTCATCAGCACATGCAGCACGACGCGCTCCATGAACAGCACGAAGCTCATGCCGATGACGACGACGGCGCCGGCGAGGACGCCGAACCACATGATCCAGGAGAGCTGCTCGGAGGCCTGCAGCAGGCGCTTGTTGCGGTCGACCAGGACCTGCGAATAGGTCGAGAGGAATTGCGCGTCGATGATCTCCTTGATCTTGGTCGACGGCGTCAGCGTGCCGTAGACGCGCAGCACGTCGCCCGAGATCTTGCGCGCCTTTTCGCTGGCATGGCCGGTGTCGCGGATGCTGGCCCATTCGTCGTTGACGACGGCCTCGGCGTAGCCGCGCAGCAGCTTGCGCATCGCGGCGCCTTTTTCCGGCGCCATGTCGTAGGTGGTGCGGTAGAGCGGCACCAGGGTTGCGGCTTCCTCGGCGGCGTTGGCATGGGCGGCGTCGTAGGATTCCCACACCGCCACCACCATGAAGCCCAGCAGCACGGCGTAGATCACGCCGGCGGTGAGGAACAGCGGCACCAGCACGTCGTTGTGGCCCTCGGCGACGCGGCGGTGGGTGTATTTGCGCCCGACCAGGACGCCGATGACGGCATACGCGACCGCCCCGCCCACGAACAGAAGTGCCGTCAGAAAGCCGCTCAAAGCCCGTTCCCCTTTTGCGCCCGAGCCGGCGCGCGGCGGAAGATATTTCCGCGCCCGGCACCGGATCGGTCGGATGACTGTGCCCGCCGCAGCGGACGATTCCCCGGCGCGATCATCGGCGGGTGTGGAATCGCAAGTCAATTAACCTGCGTGTAATGTTGCGCGCCGAGGCGCGGAGCTGCGGCGGCAATGGGAGAGGGAGCGATGGCGCGAGACTTGAGCGAGGCACGGCCCGAGGCTGTGGGCCTGTCGGCGGCGGGGCTCGACGGGGTCGATGCCGGCCTGCAGGCGCTGATCGACGCCGGCGAGCTCGCCGGGGCGGTGACGCTGGTGGCGCGGCACGGGCGCGTGGCGCGGCGCAGCGTGCTGGGGCTCGACAACCTCGAGCGCCGGACGCCGCTGAAGGCCGACACGCTGTTCCGCATCTATTCGATGACCAAGCCGGTGACGGCGGTGGCGATGATGATCCTGCACGACCAGGGCCTGTGGCGGCCCGAGGATCCGATCGCCAAGTTCCTGCCGGCCTTTGCGGACGCGAAAGTCTTCGCCGGCGTCGATGCGGCGGGCGCGCCGATCGTCGTGCCAGCCGAGCACGCGCCGACGATGGGCGAGTTGATGACCCACACGGCGGGCCTCAGCTATGGCGCCAGCGAGGAGCCCTGGGACAAGCCCTACAAGGCGGCGGCGCCGTGGAGCGCGGCATCGCTGGGCGAATTCGCGGCGCGGATCGGGCGGCTGCCGCTGACCTACCAGCCGGGCCGCAAATGGCTCTACAGCCTGTCGATGGACGTGCAGGGCGCGATCGTCGAAGCCTTGAGCGGTGAGAGCCTGGCGGATTTCATGGCGCGGCGGATCTTCGCGCCGCTCGGCATGGTCGACACGGGATTTTACGCGCCGCCGGAGAAAGCGGCGCGGCTGGCGACGCTGTACCGGACGAGCCGGACGCGCAGCCTGGTGGCGCTGGAGCGGCCGCCGCTGCTCGGCGACAATCTTTCGCCGCCCCGCGTGCCGTCGGGCGGCGGCGGGCTGGTCTCGACGCTGGACGATTATGCGCGCTTCGCGCAGATGCTGCTCGACGGCGGCGAATTCGGCGGCGCGCGGATTATCTCGCCGGAGGCGGTGGCGCTGATGCGCCGCAACCACCTGCCGGCGTGGATGCTCGAGGCCGGCTTCGGTGTCGGCGCGATGCAGATCCGCCCGGGCTTCGGCTATGGCTTCAACTGCGCGGTGTTCACCGATCCGGCCAAGGCGGGCCTGCCGGTCGGCCAGGGCACCTTCGAATGGGACGGCGCGGCGGGGACCTGGTTCTGGGTCGATCCGGCGAACGATCTGATCTTCGTCGGCATGATCCAGCGCTTCGCGGTGACCGAAGGGTATGCCAATGCGCAGCAACTGACGCAGCGGCTGCTGGCGGCGGCGATCGTGGGGTGATGTCCCCTCCGTCTTGCACGAAGGCGTGCAAGACACCTCCCCCGTAACGACGTGGGAGGAAACCCTACCCCGCCTTGGCCAGCACGACCGCGCTTTTCTCCGCGCGGACATCGGCGGCGTAGTCGGTCATCAGGGTTTCGCTGATCTTGCCGGGCTTGAAGCGGTAGGGGCCGATCTCGCTCACCGGCGTCACCTCGGCGGCAGAGCCCGTTATGAAGCACTCCGAGAAATGGATCAGCTCGTGGGGCTCGATGTGGCGGACATTGACCGGGATCTGCCGCGCCTTGGCGAGCTCGATCACCGACTGGCGCGTGATGCCGTTGAGGAAGCAATCCGGCGTCGGGGTGTGGAGCTGGCCGTCCTTGACGAAGAAGACGTTGGCGCCGGTCGCCTCGGCGACATAGCCGCGGTAGTCGTACATCAGCGCGTCGGCATAGCCCTCGGCTTCCGCCTTGTGCTTGGAGATGGTGCAGATCATGTAGAGGCCGGCGGCCTTGGCCTGGGTCGGCGCCGTGTCGGGCGCCGGGCGCTTCCAGTCGGCGATGGTCAGGCGGATGCCCTTGAGCTTCTCCGCCGGATCGAAATAGGACGGCCACTGCCACGCCGCCACGGCGACATGGATGTGCGAATTCTGCGCCGCGACCGCCATCTGCTCGCTGCCGCGGAACACCACGGGGCGGATATAGCCGTCGACGATGCCCTGGCTGGCGGCGGCATCGATGCAGGCCTGGTTGATGGTCTCGCGCGTGAAGGGAATGTGCATGCCCAGGATGCGCGCGGATTCGAACAGGCGGTCGGTGTGCTCCTGGAGCTTGTAGATGCGGCCGTTGTAGATGCGCTCGCCCTCGAAGACGCAGGAGCCGTAATGCAGGCCATGGGTCAGGACATGGGTCTGGGCGCTCTCCCAGGGCACCAGATGGCCGTTGTACCAGAGCGCGCCGCCGCGCCGGTCGAAGGGGATGATCTCGGCCATGTCGGTCCTTTCGGTCTTGCCCGCATCCGCGGGCGGGCGCCCTTGCCCGAGGGGCGGGTTGGGCCTAGTTATCGCAAGGGGTTAGCGTGCCTTGCGGGTCATTATACCGCCCGCCGGGAGCTTGCAAACCAAGCCCAGAGTATAGCTGCCATGACCGCCGCCCAATCGTCCATGGAAGACCCGCACCTGCTGGTGGTCGACGACGAGCGGCTGCGCTCGCTGCTGCAGCGCTATCTCACCTCCAACGGCTACCGCGTCACCGCCGCGGCCGACGCGGCCGGCGCCCGCGCCCTGATGAAGAGCTTCGCCTTCGACCTTCTGGTGCTGGACGTGATGATGCCGGGCGAGACCGGCTTCGAACTGACCAAGGCGGTGCGCGCGCATTCGCGGGTCCCGATCCTGATGCTGACGGCGCGCGGCGAGGCCGAGGACCGCATCACGGGGCTGGAACTGGGCGCCGACGACTACCTGCCCAAGCCGTTCGAGCCGCGCGAGCTGGTGCTTCGGGTCAGCGCCCTGCTGCGCCGGGCGGCGCCGCCGGCGCAGAGCGCGCATGGCGAAGTGCGCATGGGCGAGGCGCTCTACGATCCCGAGCGCGGCCAGCTGCGCCGCGGCGGCAAGCCGGTGCATCTGACGAGCTCGGAAGCCGCGCTGCTGAAGCTGTTCGCGGCGAATGCCGGGCGGTCGTTCTCGCGCAGCGATCTGTGTACGCGGCTCGGCGTCGCGCTCGAGCGCTCGATCGACGTGCAGGTGACGCGGCTCAGGCGCAAGATCGAGGAAGACCCCAAGCTGCCGCTCTACCTGCAGACCGTGCGAGGCGTAGGCTATGTCCTTGTCCCAGACCGCGTCAGTTGAGCCGGCGCGCGGGCTGGCGCGCTTCGACCCGTTCCGCTTCATCAAGCGCTACATGCCGCGCGGCCTGTTCTGGCGCTCGCTGCTGATCATCGTGACGCCGGTGGTGTTGCTGCAGGGCGTGGTCTCCTACGTGTTCTTCGAGCGCGACATCGAGACCACGACCCATTGGATGGCGCGCGACATCGCGGCGGATGCCGCCTTCCTCGTCACGCTGGAGGACAGCCACGCGCCGGCCGAGCGCGCCGCGCTGCGGGCGCAGGCCAGCCGCATGCTGGGCTATCCGGTGACCTTCCTGCCGGGCGCCAGCCTCGAGCCGCCGGCGCAGCGCCGCCACAGCACCATCGACCGCGCGCTCGACGACGTCATCGCGCAGCAGATCCGCGGCAACCGCAATTTCGAAGTGACCAGCGCCGGCAGCGTCATCGACATCCGCATCGAGGCGCATGACGGCGTCCTGCGCCTGATGGTGCCGCGCAGCCGCGTGACGGTGACGAGCCCGGACATCTTCATCGTCTGGATGGTGGGCTCGGCGCTGATCCTGATGGCGGTGGCGGTGCTGTTCCTGCGCAACCAGGTGCGCCCCATCGAGCGGCTGGCGCTGGCCTCGGAGGCCTTCGGCAAGGGCCGCGCGGTGCCGGACTTCAAGCCCTATGGCGCGACGGAGGTGCGGCGCGCGGCGCAGGCCTTCATCACCATGCGCGAGCGCATCGAGCGCCACGTGCAGCAGCGCACCGAGATGCTGGCGGCGATCAGCCACGACATGAAGACGCCGCTGTCGCGCATGAAGCTGCAGCTGGCGATGATGCCCGAAAGCGCCGACGCCCAGGCGATGCGCGGCGACATCGTCGAGATGGAATACATGCTCGACGAATATCTCGACTTCGCGCGCGGCGAGGGCGGCGAGCAGTCGAGCGAAGGCGATCTCAGCGAGCTGGCGCGCGACGCGGCGGCGGCGGCGGCGGGGGCGCACGGCATGGAGGGCGCCGACATCGCGGTCGCGGCGCCGGCGGCGATCGCCATCCACATGAAGCGCAAGGCGCTGCGCCGCTGCGTCACCAATTTGATCACCAACGCGCTCAAATTCGGCCGCACCGCGGTCACGATCACGGTGGCGCGCGACGAGCGCTTCGCCCGCCTGATCGTCGACGACGACGGGCCGGGGATCGCGCCCGAGCGCCGCGAGGAGGCGTTCCGCGCCTTCCACCGCCTCGACGAGGGCCGCAATTTGCAGGCCGGCGGCACCGGCCTCGGCCTCGCCATCGCCCGCGACATCGCCCGGGCGCATGGCGGCGACATCGTGCTGGAGCAAAGCCCGCTCGGCGGCCTGCGCGCCATCGTCCGGCTGCCGGCGTAGAGCGCAATTCGGAAAAGTGGGTCCATAGCGGCAGCGTATGGACGGTTTTCCGTAAAATTGCGCGACAAAAAGCCAGCGCCTATTCGAATCCGGGGGCCGGCTGCCACAGCGCGAACACCGTGCCCTGATCGTCGACGCAGGTCGCGTTCGGTCCCGAAGGATAGGTGGCACGCACCTTTACGCTGCCGCCCAGCGCCGCGAGCTGCACCAGCATCGCTTCCAGATCCTCGACCCGGAAATAGGCGAAGGACGTGTCGTCGGGCCCGCCGCCGCTGAGGCCGAGCGGGAATTTGGTGTTGCCGACATGGCCGCCCTCCTCGAACGCCCAGCCGAACAAGGCCCCGAAGAATTTCTTGCCCTTCGCGACGTCCTTCACCCGCAAGGTGAAATATCCAAGTTCAACCGGCATGGCTTCCTCCCTGTCGCGCGCAATCTGCCTGAGGCCGGCGGAAAAGAATTGGATAAATTTTCCTTCTCAGTCCGGCAGCGGCACGTGCTGGACGAAGGGACCGCGCTGCCTGAGCCATTGGCTCGGCGACAGGCCGGAGAATTCGCGGAAATCGCGGATGAAATGCGACTGGTCGTAGAAGCCGTTCTGCGCCACGACATCGCCCCAGCCGACGTTTGGCCTGGCATGCAGATCGGTCACGACGCGGCCGAAGCGGGCGACGCGCAGATAGAGCTTGGGCGTCATGCCGACCTGTTCGTGGAACAGGCGGATGAATTTCTTGGGGCTGATCTCGGCCAGTCGGGCGGTCGCGGCGACGCTGGCATGCTGGGGCCGGCGCGCGAAACAGCGCAGCGCCAGCGCGACGGCGGGGTGCAGTTCGAAGGCGCGCGGCGCGCGGCGCAGGAAGGCATCGAGCAGGATGGCGATCTTGTCGTCCGGCGCGGGTGCCTGGACCAGGCGCTGATGCAGGCGCTCGGCGTCGGGGCCCCACAGATCCTGAAGATCGACGTGGCGATTGTGGAATTCATGGCCACCGGGCGCGAGAAACGGCCAGGCGCCGCCGGGCTTGAACTGGATGCCCATCATGTGCGGCTGATGCGCGTCGATGGCGAAGGTGCCCGATCGCGTGCCGCAGAGCGCCATGCCGCTGAGCCGGTTCTTGCGCGCATAGCCGTCGCCGTCATACCAGCGCAGCTCGTTCTCGCTCAGGCTTATGAGAAGCCCGATGGTGTTCGATGCCAGGATCGCGTCCTTGGCATAGCCCGGCGCCTCGCCCCGCCAATACCAAAGTTGGGCGATGAAGGCGTCGAGCGGCGGCGGCGGGATGTAGGTGCGATAGATCACGCCGCCATGCTGCGCGGATTGCGCCAGGCGCTCAAGCGCCGAGTTGGCGGGCGCGCCGGCGGGCGGCGGCGACGGCGCGGCGCAGCAAGGGGGCGAGGCCGTTCGTCGCCATCAGGATATCCAGCGCCGCCTCGGTGGTGCCGTGCGGGCTGGTGACGGCGCGGCGCAGCAGCGCGGGCGGCGACGGATCGGCATCGAGCAGGGCGCCGGCGCCGGTGACGGTGGCGCGGGCGAGCTTTTCGGCCAGCGGACGGGCGAGGCCTTCCGCCTCGGCGGCCGCGGCCAGCGCCTCGACCAGCAGGAAGACATAGGCGGGTCCGGAACCCGACACCGCGGTCACCGCGTCGATGTCGGCCTCGCGCCGGACCCACACGGTTTCGCCGAGCGCCGCGAGCAGGCGGGTCGCCAGCGTTTTGTCCGCCGCCGTCGTGCCGCTGCCGGCATAGAGCGCGGTGATGCCGCGCCCGATGGCGCCCGGCGTGTTGGGCATGGCGCGGACGATGCGCGATTTGGCGCCCCAGGCCCGGCGCAGGCCCGCGATGCTGCTGCCGGCGGCGATGGACAGCATCAGCGCGCCCGACTGCGCGATGGGCGCGAGGCGCGCCGCTTCGGTCTTGAGGATCTGCGGCTTCAGCGCGACGATGCAGGCGCGGGCCGGGACCGTGTCGATGCTGGCGGCATGCGCGAACAGCGCGATGTGATGCGTCCTGGCGAAGGCCTTGAGCTCGGCCGAGGGCGACGGCTCGACCGCGATGACGGGGCCGAGCCGGTGCTGCGTCCAGCCCTTCAGCAGCGCACCGCCCATGCGCCCGGCGCCGATCAGGAGGATGGGACGCGCCGTTGAAGTTTTCGACATCTCCCCTCCGCTTGGCTTCGCAAGAGCTCGCCCAGCCCACCGCAAGCGGGGGAGGATAGCCTTTAAGCCTGCCCGGCGCACTCCAGCACCGCGGCGGCGACGGCTTCCTCGGCGGTCTTGCCGCCCCACAGGACGAACTGGAAGGCCGGATAGTAGTGCTCGCAGGCTTCGAGCGCGAGATTGAGCAGCGCTTCGCATTGCGAGGCGCTGGCGCGCGCGTCGGGGAAGATCATGGCATGGCGGAAGACGATGGTGCCGTCGTCCGGCCAGAGATCGAAATGGCCGATCCACAGCTTGGCGTTCACATACATCAGAAGATCGGCGACATTGCTCCGGCGCACGCCGTCGCCGATGCGCATGTCGAAGGCGCTGGTGAGATGCAGCGACTGCAGATCGTCGCGCCAGGAGAAGCTGAAATGATGGTCGCTCCAGCGGCCGGCGACCGACAGGTTGAGCTCGTCGCGCCCGGCGCGCTCGAAGGCCCAGCCGTTCTCCTCGACCGTCCGCTCGAGCATATCGATCGGGTGCGGCTGGTGCGGCGGCTCGTCCTGATGGATGAAAGTCATCAAGTGCTCCGGATTCGGACGGCGACGCAACGCGAAGCAGTCGTGAATCAAACTGGCACAAGATTTTGTGGCGGCACAAGAGTCCGACTCCACCAGCCTTGGGACAGGCGGAGGCACTCACAGGTTTGAATTTGTCCACGCCGGCCGTCAGTGCCCGGCTTGTCCGGGCAAGCCAATTTCGTCGCGCGGAACAACAACAAAATGGGTCGCCCGCATGGTCCAAGCGACAGCGTCAGACGGCGATGGCGGGCCGGAGGGTTTTGCGCAAACTGAAGAGAGGCCGGCTGCGGCGTTTTGAATCGGGTCTCAGACGCCCGGCGGCGCGAGCTTGGCTTCCAGCGCGGCGATGCGTGATTCGAGGCGCTCGTTTTCGCTGCGCGCCTTGGCGGCCATCGCCTTGACGGCCTCGAACTCCTCGCGCGGCACGAAATCCATGTCGGCGACCAGCCGCTCGAGGCGCTGCTTCACGAAGGTGTCGATCTCGTCGCGCACGCTCTTGGCGGCGCCGGCCGCGTCGGTGAAGATTCGGGCCATGCCGTCGAGGAACGGGTTGTCGGTCTGCGCCATTGGGGCCTCCTGCAGGACCTTATATGGCGAGCGCCCCGGCCGGCGGCAAGGACCGCCCCCGCGCTTGACAGCCGTCGCCGAAACAGACGTGTTTCGCCCATGATCCCAGGCCTCTTGCCTTTTCCCGAGATCGACCCGGTCCTGATCCATATCTGGGGGGCGGTAGCGATCCGCTGGTACGCCCTGTCCTACATCGCGGGCCTGATGTTCGGCTGGTGGGCGGCGGCACGGATGACCCGCGAGCGGGGCCTGTGGCGGAACCCGACATTCGCGAACAAGGCGCCGATCACCGCCGACCAGGTCGGCGACCTGGTGGTGTGGGCGACGTTCGGCGTGATCCTGGGCGGGCGGATCGGCTGGATCCTGTTCTACGGCATCGCGCTGTGCTCCGTGTCGCCGCAATCGGTGATGTGCCACCCGGCCGGCGCGCCGGCGCTGCCGATGGGCTTCCTCAGCGATCCCATCCAGCTGGTGACGATCTGGAAGGGCGGCATGTCGTTCCATGGCGGCCTCGCCGGCGTGGCGCTGGCGGTGTGGCTGTTCTGCCGGCGGCACAAGCTTCAGCTTTTGCCGGTGGCGGACATGCTGGCCGTGGTGGCGCCGATCGGACTGTTCTTCGGGCGCATCGCCAATTTCATCAACGGCGAGCTGTGGGGCAAGGTCAGCCACGTGCCGTGGGCGATGGTGTTCTGCAACCAATACCTGCGCGAGCATACCGGCTGTCCGGCGGGGCTGGAGCCGCGCCATCCCAGCCAGCTCTACGAAGCGGCCCTGGAAGGCATCGTGCTGTTCGTCCTGCTGCAGTTCGCGCTGCGGCGACTCAAATTCAACGAGCGGCCCGGCCTGCTGACGGGACTGTTCTTCCTCGGCTATGGCGCCTTCCGCTTCTTCGTCGAATTCTTCCGCGAGCCGGACGGACCGTTCCTCGGCTGGTTCAGCATGGGCATGGCGCTGTCGATCCCGCTCTGGGCGGCAGCCGGCGCCTTCCTGTGGATCGCGCTGAGGCGCCATGTGAACGGGCGCGCATGACGCCGGCGGGCCAGCGCATCGCGGAGACCATCGCGAGCCAGGGACCGATCTCGATCGCGCAATTCATGACGCAGGCGCTGCTCGATCCCGCCTGCGGCTATTACGCGACGCGCGCGCCGATCGGCGCCGGCGGCGATTTCATCACCGCGCCGGAGATCAGCCAGATGTTCGGCGAACTGGCCGGGCTGTGGCTGGCGCAAGCCTGGCACGACCAGGGCCGGCCGGCGCGGCCGCTGCTGGTCGAACTCGGCCCCGGGCGCGGCACGCTGATGGCCGACGCGTTGCGCGCGACGAAGCTGATGCCGGCATTCCGCGCCGGGCTCGAGGTCCTGCTGGTCGAGGCGAGCCCGGTGTTGCGCCAGCTGCAGCAGGAGACGCTGAAGGATTGCGGCGTGCCGGTGCGCTGGGCTGAGAGCTTCGCCGCGCCCGAGCGGCCGCTGTTCCTGCTGGCCAACGAATTCTTCGATGCGCTGCCGATCCGGCAATATGTGAAGAGCGCGCGCGGCTGGTGCGAGCGCATGGTGACGCGGGACGGGGACGGCGCCCTCGCCTTCGCGCTGTCGCCGGTGCCCATTCCCGCGCACAATTTGCCGCCCAACCGCGACGGCGCGCCACCGGGCGGGGTGTACGAGACCTCGCCGGCCGGCGAGGCGCTGGCGCAAGAGATCGGCCATGCCGTCGCGGCGTGGGGCGGCGCGGCGCTGATCGTCGACTATGGCTACGAGACGCCGGGCTTCGGCGAGACGCTGCAGGCGGTCGAAGGGCACCGCTTCGCCGACGTGCTGACGGCGCCGGGCGCCAGCGACCTGTCGGCGCATGTCGATTTTCGCGCCCTCGGCGACGCGGCGCTGCGCGGCGGCGCCGCGGTGTGCGGACCGGTCGGACAAGGCGCGTTCCTGCTCGCCCTGGGCCTGGCCGAACGCGCCTGGCGGCTGGCGCAGCGGCTGCACGGCGGCGCAGACCTGGTGCTGCAGGAGGAGCTGCGCATCGCGGTCGAGCGGCTGACCGCTCCGGAGCAGATGGGTACGCTGTTCAAGGCGCTGGCCCTCGTGCCGAAGACGGCGCCGACGCCGCCGGGATTTTAGTGCGCAGTCCAATTGCACGCGTCCGATGCGGTCTTCATAGTGAGCCCCTCGATTTGGCCGTGCTCCTGGGGGCTCACCATGAAAGCCGTGGCCGCGTTCGCCTGCGCGGCGGGGTTGTTGTTTGGCCCCGCGGCGATGGCCGACCCCGCTTTCAAATCGCTGTCCTACGATGTGAGCCTGACGCCCGACTTCGTCACGGGCGTCGTCTCCGGCGTCGAGCGCCTCAGGTTCCAGAGCCTGTCGGACGACCTGGACGCCGTCTCGTTCACCGCCAACCCGCTGGCGGTGAACGCCACCCTGGACGGCCAGAGCGGCGTCACGATCACGCTCGCCGGCGGCCGGCGCATCTTCCAGCTGCCGCGCCGCCTCGCCAAAGGCGAGGTGGCGACGCTGATCATGCGCTTTGCCGGCCGACCCCAGCGCGACGTCGTTTTCACGCCGGATGAAATTCACACCGGCTATTTCACCTGCGAGGTGATGATTTGCGATATCGATCGACCGGGCGATCGCGCGACGCTGCGGTTCACGCTGACGCTCCCCGCCCGCCTGGATGCCGTGGCACCGGGGCGGCTGATCTCGCATGGCGCGGCCGGCGCCGGCCTGGAGACCTGGCGCTGGCAGGAGGACAGACCCTATCCGGCTTACCTCTATGGCTTTGCGGCGGGCCGCTATGCGCGGACGACGCTGGCGCAGAGTCCCGCGCTTTGGGTGCTGTCGGCGGGCGAGACACCGCAGCGCGTGCAGGCCATGTTCGCAGACACGGCGCGGATGGTGGCCTTCTACGAAGCGAAGGCCGGCGTGGCGCTGCCGGAGCGGCGCTACACCCAGGTGCTGGTGGACCGCAACGGCGACCAGGAGGACGCGGCCCTGGCGATGATCGAGAAAGGGTCGATCGAGCCTATCCTGTCCGATCCGCACGAGGACGGCATGGTGGCGCATGAACTGGCGCATCAATGGTGGGGGAATTTGTTGACGTGCGCCGACTGGAAGGAGCTGTGGCTGAACGAAGGCATGGCGGGCTTCATGGTCGCCGCCTACAAGGAACAGCGCTGGGGCCGCGCCGCTTACGACCATGAAATCGCCGTCGCGCAGAGGGCCTGGGACGCCGCAAAGAAAGCCGGCATGGATGAGCCGCTGAGCTGGGCGGGCACCTACCCTTCGCTGCGCGACAAGCGCCGCATCGCCTACGGCAAGTCCATGGTGTTCCTGGATACGCTGCGCTCGCAGCTCGGCGAAACTGCGTTCTGGCGCGGCGTGCGGCGCTATACCCAGGTCCATGCGGGGCAGAGCGTCACCGCCATGAATCTGCAGAAGGCGTTCGAGGCGGCGAGCGGCCGCGATCTCTCGGCCCTCTTCAAGACCTGGGTTTACGCAGACAGCGCGCCTGCGACAATGGACCCGTGAGCGCGCGATGCTGATCCTGACCGCCGACAATCTGAAAACGCCCGCCGTCGCGCATGGCTTCTTCGGGCGGACGGGCGGCGTGTCTGAGGGCCTCTATGCCGCGCTCAATTGCGGGCCGGGTTCGGGCGATGCGCGCGCGCACGTGATCGAGAATCGGCGGCGCGTCGGCGAGGCGCTGGGCGCTGCGGCGCCGGTGACGCTCGGGCAGACTCACAGCGCCACGGCCGTTACCGTGACCGCGCCCTGGCGGATCGGCGAGGTGCCGGCGGACGATGCGAAAACCATTCCGCCCGGCGATGCGATGGTGACGGCCGTGCCGGGCATCGCGCTCGGCATCCTCACCGCCGATTGCGCGCCGATCCTGTTCGCCGACGCCGAGGCGCGGGTGATCGGCGCGGCGCATGCCGGCTGGAAAGGCGCGCTGACGGGCGTCGTCGAAGCCACGCTCGCGGCGATGGCGGCGCTGGGCGCGCAGCGGGCGCGCATCGCCGCCGCCATCGGGCCCTGCATCAGCCAGCAGAACTACGAAGTGGGACCGGAGTTTCGCGATCGATTCGTGGGCGCCGACGCCGGCAATGCCCGTTATTTCATCGCCGGCGCGCGCACCGGGCACGACCGCTTCGACCTGCCGGCCTATGTCGCGGCGCGCCTGCGCGACGCGGGTGTGGATAGAATCGAGCGCATCGCTGGCTGCACCTATGCGCGCGATGCCGATTTTTTCAGCTTCCGCCGCGCCACGCACCGGGGCGAGACCGCCTATGGCCGCGAAATATCGGCGATTGTGCTTCGCTGACACTTCACCGCCGCAGAGGCGCTTGCTACAAGCCCGTCATCAAAACATCACAGGCGGAGCCGGCTTCGATGAGCGACGAGAACGGAGCGCGGGGCATGAAGCTCTTGGCCGGCAATTCCAACCGGGACCTGTCGGAAGCCATCGCCCGCCATCTCAAACTGCCCTTCACCAAGGCCGTGGTGCGGCGTTTCGCGGACATGGAAGTGTTCGTCGAGATCCAGGAGAACGTCCGCGGCGAGGACATCTTCGTCATCCAGTCGACCAGCTTCCCCGCCAACGACAA
Organism: Rhizomicrobium sp.; assembly: GCA_035570795.1. Classification (GTDB taxonomy): domain Bacteria; phylum Pseudomonadota; class Alphaproteobacteria; order Micropepsales; family Micropepsaceae; genus Rhizomicrobium. The sequence continues at coordinate 37,429 of DATMKZ010000028.1, read as the reverse complement.
CCTGATGGAGCTGCTCATCGTCATCGATGCGCTCAGGCGCGCCTCGGCGCGGCGCGTGACGGCGGTGCTGCCCTATTTCGGCTATGCGCGGCAGGACCGCAAGGTCGGACCGCGGACGCCGATCTCGGCCAAGCTGGTGGCCAATCTGATCACCGAAGCGGGCGCCAACCGCGTGCTCACCGTCGATCTCCATGCCGGGCAGATCCAGGGCTTCTTCGACATCCCGACCGACAATCTCTACGCCATGCCGGTGATGGTGCGCGACATCCAGGACTATCTCGGCACCGGCGATCACCTGATGGTGGTGTCGCCCGACGTCGGCGGCGTGGTCCGGGCGCGGGCGCTGGCCAAGCGGCTCGGCGCCGATCTCGCCATCGTCGACAAGCGCCGCGAGCGCGCCGGCGAGTCCGAGGTGATGAACATCATCGGCGACGTCGAGGGCCGCTCCTGCATCCTGATCGACGACATCGTCGATTCCGGCGGCACGATCTGCAACGCGGCGGAGGCGCTGCTCAAAAAAGGCGCCAAGGACGTCTGCGCCTATGCTACGCACGGCGTGCTGTCGGGCGGCGCGGTGGCGCGCATCGCCGGCTCCAAGCTGAAATCGATGGTGGTGACCGATTCGATCGCCGCCACCGAAGAGCAGCGCAAATGCCCCAACATCCGGCGTATCTCCATCGCACCGCTGATCGGCGAAGCGATCAAGCGCATCAGCCACGAAGAGAGCGTGTCGAGCCTGTTCGACTGACGCGCCTGCTAGAGCCGCATTCGCATTATTCGAATCGGAATGCGGCTCCAGCCTTTTGAATTGTCGCGCAATTTTCGGGTGAAGCTGAAGTACGCTTCACCCGATTGCGCTTCAGGCCCGCTTGCGGAACAGGACGCCTTCGAGCGGCGCGTCGGGCAGGCGGCGATTGTCGGGGCCATATTGCGGCGTGCCGACGGACGCCGGGCTCGCCAGGCGCGGCGCCTCCAGCAGCAGCTCGAACGATGCCGCGGCGGCGGTGTCGGCGAAGCGGAAATTGCTGTGGCGCAGCGCCAGCAGGCCGCCAACCTTCAGGCAGCGCGCGAAATCGGCGACGGTGCGCTCGAAATCGGCGAAGCGGATCAGGTGGTCGCAGCGCTGGGCATTCGCGCCGGCAAGATCGCCATGGCGCAGCACCGCCATGCAGAAGACGGCGTCGTAGGTGCCGGCCGGTTCGCCCGCCGCCGTGTCGGCGACGGCGAAGGCGCAATCCGCCACGCCCGCGAAGCGCGCCCGGCAGGCGGCGATGCTGCGCGGGTTGATGTCGAGGCCCTTGACGAAGGCGCCGGGGAAATAGCGGCTGAGGGTTGCGACTTCCTCGCCGGTGGCGCAGCCGAAGGAGAGCAGGCGAAGCGGCGCCGAGCCGGCGAGCGCGCTGCGCGCCGCGGCGAAGACGACCGGATAGCGGTCCTCACCCGTGGTGCCATAGGGCTGAAACAGATTGCCCGGACGGCGCAGGGCCAGGGCGACGACGGAGCGGTAGGCCGGATCGCTCACAAAGCGCCAGGCGCGACCGGGCAGCGCCGCGAACTGCCGGGCGAAGCGCTTGACCTGACCCGATGCCGACAAGAAAATCCCACTCCGTTCGCGGACACGTTCAGTGTAGGGGAGCCGGCGATGCCAACCAAGCAGGATGTCCGCAAGCTCGCGCTGGCGCTGGACGGCGTGACCGAGGTGGATCATTTCGGGCGCCCGAGCTGGCGCACCAAGAAGCGCATCTTCGCGGTGATGCGGCCCGACGGGCTCTATCTGCACCTGCCGGAGGAGCGCAAGGAATTCCTGTTCGCCGCGGATCCCAAGACTTTCGTCAAATACATGTGGGGCAAACGCGCCAACGTCATCGTGCAGATCGACGACGTGTCCAAATCCGAGCTGGCGGCGTTGATCCGCGAGGCCTGGCAGACGAACAGTGCGCCGGCGAAGACCAAGAAGACGGCGGCAAAGCCCTCAGGCAAGCGGCCCGGCGCGCCACGCCGGTAGCGGCCGCGCGCCCAACGCCACCGCGACGGCGGCGCGCGCCAGCAGCCGCGTGCTGTCCAGCACCGGCAGCGGCGACGTCGCATCGTCCAGCAGCAAGGGCAGCTCGGTGCAGCCGAGCACGACCGCATCGCAGCCCTGGCGGGCGAGCCCCGAGACGGCCTCGGCGAGGCGGACGCGCGCGGTATCCGCGACGATGCCGCGCACCAGCTCGCCGAAGATCATCGCCTGGATGGCGGCGCGATCGGCGGGCGGCGGCACGGCGAAGGCAAGGCCGCGGCGCGCCAGGGCCGCGGGATAGACCGGGCCCTCCATCGTCCAGGTCGTGCCGGTGATGCCGAGCTTGTGAAAGCCGCGGCGCGCCGCTTCCTCGGCCACGATCTCGGCGATGTGCAGGCCGGGCAGCGGCAGCGGCGTCGTCATCGCCTCGAATGCGAGGTGCGCGGTGTTGTCAGGGCAGATCCAGAAATCGGCGCCGGCCGCGGCGAGGCGCTCAGCCGCCCGTGCGAAACGCTCCGCGATGGGGGCGAAATCGCGCCGTTCCCAATCGTCCATGCTGTCGCCCATGGCCGCGATGTCCAGCACGATGTCGGGATGGAAATGGGCGCCGAGGCGGCGCTCGCCCTCGTGGCAGGCTTCCAGGAAGCAGAGCGCTGCGCCTTCCGCGCTGTGCGCCAGGATGCCGATGCGTTTCACGGCGCGTTCCTCCGCGGCGACAGCCTAATGCGCGGCGACGAACTTCAAGATGTCCTGGCGCAAGGTCGTGCGGTCGCGGAAGCCGGGCGCCAGCGACAGGACGATGCCGATATGGCCGACGCCGGGATATTCGATCTCGTCGTATTCGCTGCCGACCGCGTTCAGCCGCTTGGCCAGGCGGCGCGAATTGCCGACGCCGACGGTTTCGTCGCCGATGCCATGCGCCAGCAGCATCGGCGCGCGCTTGCCGTCGATGTAGTCGATCGGCTGCGTCGCGCGCACATCGGCGCCGCCGAAAATGTCGATCAGTTCGGGATCGTGCAGCGGCAGGAAGTCGTAAGGCCCGGCGATGCCGATGACGCCGCGGATCCAGGCGGGATCGGCATGCGCCTCTTTCAGGTACTGCAGATCGGCATCGAGCATCACGGCGATATAGGCGCCGGCGGAATGGCCGGCGAGGAAGATGCGGCCGGGATCGCCGCCGGATCCGGCGACGGTGTCGTGCACGAAGCGCAAGGCCGCGGCGCCGTCCTGGAGGAAGGCGGGATATTTCACCTGCGGGTAGAGCCGGTAGTCGGCGACGATGGTGACGATGCCCTGGCTGGCGAAGGCCTGGCCGAAGGCGCGGTACAGGTCCTTCGAACCGCTCGACCAGCTGCCGCCATAGAAGAACAGGATGACCGGCGCCTGCCGCGTCAGCCCTTCGGGGACATAGATGTCGAGCCTCTGGCGCGGATCGGCGCCATAGGCGATGTCGGATTTGACCGTGTAGCCGCTGCGCGGGATCGCGAGGTTGAGGATCGGCACGCAGGCCGACAGCAGGAAGCCGGCGGCGACGGCGGCAAGGCGTGTGATCACGGTCCGGAGCATCTCGCAAAAGAGGTATACGAGCGCGCCGCCGGATTGGACCCAGAGGCGTCGGCGGCGTTGCCGCAGGGCGCCCACCGGGCCCCCACGGGCCGCCCGGCAGGCGGCCAGACGCACCGCTTGTGTTGCCCATCCGGTTCCGCTAAAAGCCTCGCCTTTCCGGGACCTTAGGGACCTGCCGGCCATGTAGAATTGGCTGCGATATCAAGGACTTGAGCTATGCGTGAGACACAGGAACTGCGCGCCGAAGCGCGCGCCGGCACCGGCAAGGGCCCGGCCTACCAGGCGCGCCAGAAGGGCTTCGTGCCCGCCGTCGTCTATGGCGGCGATGTGGCGCCCGAGAACGTCTCGGTCGATTCGCGCACCCTGGAACGCCATGTCGAGACCGGCACGTTCCTGACGACGCTCCTGATGCTCGAGGTCGGCGGCAAGAAGACCCGCGTGCTGCCGCGCGCCGTGCAGGTCGATCCGGTCAGCGACCGGCCCGTGCATGTCGACTTCATGCGGCTGGCGCCCGGCGCCAAGGTGCGCATCGCCATTCCAGTGCACTTCCACAACCAGGGCGAGTCGCCCGGCCTGAAGCGCGGCGGCGTGCTCAACATCGTGCGCCATGAGATCGAGCTTCTGTGCCCGGCCGAGAGCATCCCCGACACGATCGAAGTGGACCTCACCGGCCTCGACATCCACCAGACGATCCACATCTCCGCGGTCAAGCTGCCCGAAGGCGTCAAGCCGATCATCCGCGGCCGCGACTTCACGGTTTGCTCCATCGTGGCGCCGTCGAGCATCATCGAAGAGCAGAAGGCCGCTGCCGAGGCTGCCGCCGCTGCCGCCTCCGCGCCTGTGGTCGAGGAAGCCGCCGAGGGCGCCGCGCCCGCCGGTGCCGCCCCCGCAGCCGGTGCCGCAGCGCCGGCCGCCGGTGCGAAGGCGCCGGAAAAGAAGAAGTAGCCCTTCGGCGCCAGGCCAATGTCCGATACGCCGCTTCTCATCGCCGGGCTCGGCAATCCCGGCGCGGAGTATGCGCGCAACCGGCACAATGCCGGCTTCATGGCGCTCGACACCATCCATGCCAGCTATGCGTTCGGGCCGTGGCGGGCGCGCTTTCACGGCCAGTTCGCCGAAGGCGCCTTTGCCGGACGCAAGACGTTCCTGCTCAAGCCCTCGACCTATATGAACGAGAGCGGCCGCGCGCTGGGCGAGGCGGTGCATTTCTTCAAGCTGCCGCTCGCCGCCGTCGTCGTGATCCATGACGAGATCGCGCTGGAGGCCGCCAAGCTGAAGGTCAAGACCGGCGGCGGCGATGCCGGCAACAACGGGGCGCGCTCGATCACCGCCGCCATCGGGCCGGACTATCGCCGGGTGCGCATCGGCGTCGGCCATCCCGGCGAGAAATCGCGCGTCAGCGGGCATGTGCTGGGCAATTTTTCGAAGCACGACGAGGACTGGCTGGTGCCGATGCTGTCGGCCATCGCCGAGGCCGCGCCCTATCTCGCCAAGGACGACGACAACGGTTTCATGAACAAGGTGACGCTGCTCCTGCACCCGCCGGTGCACAAGCCGAAACCAGAGCCAAAGGAAGAACAAGAATAATGGGCTTCAAATGCGGCATCGTCGGATTGCCCAATGTCGGCAAGTCGACGCTCTTTAACGCCTTGACGCAGACCGCGGCGGCGCAGGCGGCGAATTATCCGTTCTGCACCATCGAGCCCAATGTCGGCGACGTGGCGGTGCCCGATCCGCGCATCGAGACGCTGGCGAAGATCGCCAAGTCGGCGGAGATCATCCCGACGCGCATCACCTTCGTCGATATCGCCGGCCTGGTGCGCGGCGCCTCCAAGGGCGAAGGGCTGGGCAACCAGTTCCTCGCCAATATCCGCGAGGTCGACGCCATCGCGCATGTGCTGCGTTGCTTCGAGGACGACGACATCACCCATGTCGAGGGCAGGATCGATCCGGTCGGCGACGCCGAGACGGTCGAGACCGAGCTGATGCTGGCGGACCTGGAGAGCCTGGAAAAGCGCATCAAGCCGCTCGAGAAGAAGGCCAATGCCGGCGAGAAGGACGCCAAGGATCTGCTGGCGCTGATGCTGAAGGCGGTGGTGCTGCTGCGCGAGGGCAAGCCGGCGCGGGCGGCGGAGCTGTCGGCGGAAGAGCGCGCGCCCTATTCCCAGCTCGGCCTGATGACGAGCAAGCCCGTCCTCTATGTCTGCAACGTCGACGAGGGCGCGGCGGCGACCGGCAACACATTCTCCGCCGCCGTCGAGGCCATGGCCAAGGCGCAGGGCGCGGGCTCGGTGACGATCTCGTGCCGCATCGAGGAAGAGGTGGCGCAGTTGCCGGGGCCGGAGCGCGCCGAATTCCTGGCGAGCCTCGACCTCGAGGAGCCGGGCCTCAACAAGCTGATCCGCGCCGGCTATGCGCTGCTCGGCCTGCTCACCTTCTTCACGGTGGGACCGAAGGAAGCGCGCGCCTGGACGGTGACCAGGGGGGCGCGCGCGCCGCAGGCCGCCGGCGTCATCCACACCGATTTCGAGCACGGCTTCATCCGCGCCGAGACCATCGCCTATGCCGACTACGTCGCCGGCCATGGCGAGGCGGGGGCGCGCGACGCCGGCAAATTCCGCCTCGAAGGCAAGGACTACGTCGTCCAGGACGGCGACGTCATGCATTTCCGCTTCAACGCATAAAGAAGCCGCAATCGCACCCCAGTGGCGCCCCATTGCGCGGCCAGCCTTCCCTCCGGACCGACCGAGGGGATGCGTCATGGTTCGCAAAGCGATTGTGGTTGTGGCCTGCGCGCTGACGCTGGCGGGATGCGGCGACCGCGCCGGTCCCAGTCGTTACGGGCTCGCCGATGCGCGCGGCGGGCTGATGAACCGGATCGTCCCGCCGGCGGACATCGAGGTCGCGGCGGACAGCACGGCGCCCGCGCCGGTGCCGGGCGCGACGCAGCAATTCAGCTACACCCATGCCTGGTCCGTGCGCATGTCCCATGAGAGCGTGCAGCCGCGATTCGCGCGGGCGCGGGACGCCTGCCTGAAGGACAGATCGCTCGACTGCAAACTGGTCTCCGCGGAGCTTTCGGTCGGCGACGGCGAGAGCAGCTATACGAGCGCGACGCTGGTGGTGCAGCTTCCGCATGGCCGGCTTGACGGTTTCGAGCACGCCCTGCTGGCGCCCCTGGCCGGCGAGAGGCCCGGCGATGCCGCAATCGACGCGCGCAGCACGCAGGCGCAGAGCGTGGAGACCGCGGCCGGCGACGCGTCGCGCAAGGTGGCGCAGCTCACCGCCTATCGCGACCGGCTGGCGGAGATCGCCAGGCGGCCGAATTTGAGCGTCGACGACATCATCAAGCTGGAAGCGGAGCGTGCCCGGGTCCAGGGCGATCTCGACGACGCAACCGGTCATCAGCGCGATCTGACCGACGGCATTGCGCGCGAAGCGGTGACGATCACCTTGTCGGAGCGCAGCGTGCCGGTCGGCCCGTTCGGCCAGCTTGCCCGCAACGCCGCAAGTACCCTGGCGGAAAGCACGGCGGGCGCCATCCTGTTCCTCATCGGCTTGCTGCCTTGGCTGCCGATTCTGGCGGCGGGAATTTACGCGGTCTCCTGGCTGTGGCGGTTGTTTCGGCGCCGGCAAAAGGCTCCCGTCTGACGACTCCTATGCCCTTTGCCGTCACGGCGCGTGCCCTTCGACGCCGCCTGCGGCGTCGCTCAGGATGAGGCGCAGGCCATCCGGTTGACGCACGCGATGACATCTCCAGAATAAGCACGGCAACGCCTGCCGGCGAGCCGCCCTGGGATCACCTGGGTGGCCCGCCTTTGTGGGCCATGACAATCAAGGATGCGGAGAAAGAGCATGGCCCTCAAAGGCAAGATGGAGAAGATGAAGATGGGCGACGGCGCCGAGATCGGCGTCTATCGCGTGGCGGCGGCCGGCGCCCGGCGCGGCGGGCTGGTGCTGATCCAGGAGATCTTCGGCGTCACCGAGCACATCATGGAGCTGTGCGACGGCTATGCGGCGGACGGCTACGAGGTGCTGGCGCCGGCGCTGTACGACCGCGAGCATCCCGGCTTCCAGGCGAGCTATTCGCCGGACGACATCCAGGTCGCGATCAAGCTGGCGCGCGCCGAGCATCCGTTCGATCTGTCCATCGCCGACACCCAGGTCTGCATCGACGACCTGAAGAGGCGCGGCGCTGTGTTCATCACCGGCTATTGCTATGGCGGCTCGGTGACCTGGGCGGCGGCGGGACGCTGCACCGGCCTCAGCGCCGCCTCCGGCTATTACGGCGGCAATATCGGCCAGATGATCGACCTGGTGCCCAAATGCCCGACGATCCTGCATTTCGGCGAGAAGGATCACGGCATTCCGATGGAGACGGTGCGCAAGGTCGAGGCGGCGCATCCGAAGGTAAAGGTCTATGTCTACCCGGCCGGCCACGGCTTCAATTCCGACCGCCGCACCGACTATGACGAAGCCTGCGCCAGGCTCGGCAAGCAGCGCACGCTGGAGCTGTTCCGCGCCAATGGCGGCTGAGCGCCCGCTCAGTGCTTTTCGGAGATGCGGTCGCGGTCGATCAGCGTGACGGTGATCTTGTTTTCGGAATCGACGCTGCAGTCGAAGCCGTAGAAATGCCGCGCCTGGAAATCTCCCGACTTGTCCGGCGCACCGGCATAGGCATGGCCCTCGATCGTCTTGGCCATCCTGAGCTTCAGCGTGCGCGGGCCGGGCGCCGCCGCATATAACGACGTGCCGAGATATTCGTCGGTCGATAGAAGCTTCTGCGGATCGCCGAGATAGTTCAGCCCCGCATTCGCAGAGTCCACGGCGAGCGCGCAATCCTTGTCGAAGAAGAAATAGGCGAGGTCGGCGCGCCGGTGCTGGGTTCCATCGGCGACATAGGTCCAGACGCCATCGTTCGACAACAGCGAGCCGCCCGCATCCGATCCCGAACAGCCGAGCAGAACACAACATCCCAGTGCCGCGACGGCCGAACGTCTTACGCCCTGGAACATCCGCAATCCCCGCGCAAAACCGGTGAAACAGCGGCGCGATTGTAGCGGCCGCGAGGTTCCTCTTCAACGACGCCCGCGCCCGGAACCGATGCCGCGGCATGAACGTTTGTTCAGATGCGTCGGGGCACTGCATGTCGCAAGGAGTTCCACATGTCCGTTCGATCTTCCCTGACCCCAATCCGCCTGGCCCTGCTGGCGAGCGCGCTCGGCATGGTTCTCGCCGCACCGTCCGCCCTCGCACAGGATGTCGGCCGCTATGGTGACACCACTTACAACAACAACAGCACGAGCGAATCCGTCACCGTCACCGCACCGAACATCACCCGCGAGCGCGACCTACCGGGCCTGCCCGGCAAGATGACGCTGTCGCAGGAGGTGTCGTATCACGATCTCGACCTGACGACGCGCGACGGCGACCGGGCGCTGCGCGAGCGCGTGCGCGACACGGCGCGCGACGTCTGCAACCAGCTGCGCGAGCAATATCCGCTGCACGAACAGCCGCTGGCGACCAAATGCTATGAGGGCGCCCTCAAGGACGCGATGCTGCGCGCCGACGCCGCCATCCGCGACGCGCGCGACAGCGACTATTATCGGGCGCGCTATTCGCACGAGTAGAACGTACGGCGATTAGCCTTAAGTCAAAACAAAGCCGTCATCCCCGGCGTGCCGACAGCGCGGCTCGCCGGGATGACATTTTTTGCGGCGCAACGCGCTCTACCGCAGCGCCGCTTCGATGTTGCCGCCGTCGACGGTAATCACCGCGGCCGTCGTTTTTTCGGCGTGGGCGAGGTAGACGAAAGCTTCGGCGACTTCGGCGGCATAGACTTCGCGGCCCAAAAGGTTGCCGGACATGTACTGATCTTCCGACACACCGCGCGCCTTGCTGCGCGCCGCCACCATGTCGTCGGTGAGCAGGCCGGTTCGCACCCGGTCGGCGTTGACCGCGTTGGCGCGGATGCCGTCCTTGCCGTGGTCGAGCGCGTATTGGCGCACCAGGAACAGCGTCGCCGCCTTGGGCAGGCCATAAGGTCCGAAATCCTTGCCGGGGTTCACCGCCTGTTTGCTGGTGTTGAACAGCAGGCAGCCATAAGTGCCCTGGGCGCGCATGATGCGCACGGCGTTCTGCGCCACGCTCTGGTGCGCGAAGAAGTTCAGCTCGAAGGATTTGCGCAAGACCGCGTCGTCGACGCTGCCGATATTGCCCTGCCAGGCGGCGCCGGCATTGGAGACGACAATGTCGACGCCGCCGAAGGCGTCCACGACCTTGTCGAAGGCGGCGCGGACGGAGGCGGGATCGGTGACGTCGCATGCGATGGCGAGCGCGTTCTTGTGAATCGCCCTGGCGGCTTTCACCGCCATGTCGCGATCGCGGTCGAGGATGGCGATCTCGGCGCCTTCCGCCGCCATGGCCCTGGCGGTGGCCGCCCCGATGCCCGAGCCGCCGCCGGTGACGACGCAGACCTGGCGGGCGAGCACCTTCTCGGCCGACTTGCCGAGCTTGGCCTGCTCCAGCGACCAGTACTCGACCTCGAACATGTCGGCTTCGCCGATGCATCGATATTCGCCGATCGCTTCGGCATCGCCGATGACCTCGACCGTGTTCTCCGCGATGTCGGCGGCGATGGCGGCATCCTTGGCCGAGGCGCCGACGCCGAACAGGCCGATGCCGGGCACCAGGATGACACGCGGCAGGGCATCGAGTTCGGTCTTCTTCGGCGTGGTGTGCTCGTTGTGGCGCGCGAAATAGGCGTGATAGCGCGCGACGAAGGCCTCGACCGCGGCGTGGACGTCTTTCTTCCAGGCGTCGAGCAGTCGCGCCTCCGGCGCCGGCACCACGAGCGGCCAGTTCTTGGTGCGAATGGTGTGATCGGGGGTGACGACGCCGACCTGGGAATAGCGCGCGAGATCGGCGCCGTTCACATAGTCGAGGATCGCCGGCGAGGTGCGGAAGCAGAGTATCTGGCGCTTGACGGTGCCGGCCATGGCGTTGCGCTCCAGCGCGACGGCGCCGCGCAAGATCGGCGCGATGTCGGGCAGGCGCGCGAGATTGGCCGGCAGCTTCGCGGCGGCGCGCGGCCGTCGCTGGCGCGCCAGGCGCTCCTCGGCCAGCGTCACGAAATCGATCATGCGCTCATAGGCCTGTTTCGCGTCGTCGCCGACCGTGAAGATGCCGTGCTGCAGCAGGACGAGGCCTTCGACCTTCGGATTGCGGTCGAAGACATCGGCGACCGATTTGGCAAGCGCGAAGCCGGGGATCGTGTAGGGGACATAGGCGACCTTGTCGCCATAGACCTCGCGCACCACGGCCTCGCCGTCCGGCTGGTCGGTCAGCGCCAGGACGGCGGTGGAATGGGTGTGGTCGATGAATTTGTGCGGCAGGAAGGCATGCAGCAGCGTCTCGACCGACGGGTTCGGCGCGGCGGCATCGAGCAGGTTGATGCGCTGGAAGTTGACCATGTCCTCGTCGGAGAGCCTGGGCAGGGCGCGCAGCCGGCGCAGTTCGGCCAGGCGCACGGCGGGAAGCCCGGCGGGCTCGATATTGCCCATGTCCCAGCCGGAGCCCTTGACGCAGATGACCTCGACCTCGGCGCCGAGCATGTCCTTCTGTTTCGTCTTGACACTTGTATTGCCGCCGCCATGCAGCACCAGCTTCGGGTCGGAGCCGAGCAGGCGCGTGGTGTAGGTGCGCAGGGCAAGGTCGCGGCCGATGCCGAGGGCGGCATAGCGTGCGACGAAAGCTTCGGCTTCGGACTCAACCCAGCGGGACTTCATCGGCGTTCAACCACCATATATTGCGTGCCACGGGGCGGCACAGCCACAACGTACTGTTTTTGAGATCTGGAAAGCGAATAGCGAGTGGCGAATAGCGAGTAGAGAAGACAGGACGTTTCTATTCGCTACTCGCCATTCGCTACTCGCCCGGAAAAAGGCTGCGTAGGCCCTGCCGCGTTGCCGCGCAAGTGCCCCGTTCGGTGATGAAACCGGTGACGAGGCGCGCGGGCGTGACGTCGAAACCAGGATTGGCGGCGGGCGATCCCGGGGCCGCGATTTCGACCGTGGCGAGAGTCCCGTCGGGGGTGCGGCCGGTCATTTTCAGGAGTTCGTCGGCGGAACGCTCTTCGATCGGGATGTCGCGGCCGGAGGCGAGCGTCCAGTCGATGGTCGAGGACGGTAGCGCGACATAGAACGGCACGGCGTTGTCGTGCGCGGCGAGCGCTTTCAGATAGGTGCCGATCTTGTTGGCGACGTCGCCGTTCGCCGTCACCCTGTCCGTCCCGACGATGCACATGTCGACCGCGCCCGCCTGCATGTAATGGCCGCCGGCATTGTCGGCGATGATGGTGTGGGGGACGCCATGGGCGCCGAGCTCGAAGGCGGTCAGCGCGGCGCCCTGGTTGCGCGGACGGGTCTCGTCGACCCAGACATGCAGGGCGATGCCGGCATCGTGCGCCATGTAGAGCGGTGCCAGCGCGGTGCCCCAATCGACGGTGGCGAGCCAGCCGGCGTTGCAATGGGTGAGGACGTTGAGCTTGCGCTTTTTGCGGGCGGCGAGGTCCTGGATGATTTTCAGGCCGTGGCGGCCGATGGCCTCGCACATGGCGGCGTCCTCGTCGGCGATGGCGGCGGCCTCTTGCCAGGCAAGCGCCGCGCGTTCGCCATGCGGGCGGTTGCGCAGGGCATCGCACATGCGCGTCAGCGCCCAGCGCAGATTGATGGCGGTGGGACGGGTCGCGGCCAGGCTGTCATGGACGGCGGCGAGATTCGCGTCCGACGGATCGGCGCGGATGGCGAGCGCCAGACCGTAGGCGGCGACGGCGCCGATCAGCGGTGCGCCGCGGGTCTGCATGGTCCTGATCGCGTGCGCCGCGTCGTCCGCCGAGCGCAGCGTCAGCGTGACGAATGCGTGCGGCAACTTCGTCTGGTCGATGATGCCGAAGGCGTCCGTGCCGAGCGGCCAGACGGAGCGATAGTGCGTGCCGCGGATCTTCATCGCTGCGTCCGCCGCAGATCGGCGGCGACCGCGTCCAGCCGGTCGCCCGAGAGCCCCAGGTCGATCTCGACCTGGTTGCCGGTGATGGGATCCATCACCATCGGGGCGGAGACCAGCTTGCCGTCATAGACGATGGCGATGCGGCCGCGAGCGCCAGCGGCCTTGGCGGTCGCGGCGGACAGGCGTGCGACGGCATCGTCGTCGATGGTGATGCGGACCGCGTCGCTGCCATAGGCGGTGTGGACGGTGCGCGCGGCCACGACGTCCGAGCGGTCGAGGATGAGATCGGGCGACAGGCAGAGACTTTCGCTCACGCCCTGATTGTCGTGCGGCAGCGGCACCGCGCCCGGCGTGCAGTCGACGACAAGACGCATTTCGAGCGTCGCGGGCGGCGCCTCGGCGGCGGCAGCGGGCGCGAGCGACAAGGCAAGCGACAGGGCGATCCATTTCATAGGCGGTGTTTAGCCGGAAATCTTTCTCGCCTCCACCCCACCTCGTCATGGGCGGGTTTAACCCGCCCATCCAACTCTCACACGAGTGTGTAATCGAGTTCCTTCCAAGTAGAATTGTCGCGTTCGATCAAGGCGATCTTCCAGTCGCGCTTCCAACGCTTGAGCGACGACTCGCGCGCGATGGCCGTCGTCACTAGATCGTGGACCTCGTAGTAGACGAGGCGAGTCACACCGTATTTCTTCGTGAAGGCTGACGCCGTGCCGTTGCGATGTTGTGTGAGCCGTTCAGGCATGTTCGATGTCACGCCGATATACAGCGTGCCACAGAGCTTGTTGGTGAGGATGTAGACATAACCTTTGCGCATGGCCTGTCTCTACCGCGCCAAGTTGGATGGGCGGGCCTCTTAGCGACAGCGTAAGAGGGCCCGCCCATGACGGGAAAAGGGTGAGAGAGATGCGCTGGGCTGGTCAAGATCGAATAAGGCAGTTTTAAACGCCAGGTTGCGTCGCCAGCATCGCGGGGTATTGCGAGAATTTCGCGAACCAGGCGGCGAGTTTGGGATGGCTGTCGCCCCATCGGAGCTCGGGGTAGCGGAAATCGAGGTAGCCGAGGGCGCAGCCGGTGGCCACTTCGCCGATGGTGGGCGCCTCGGAGAAGGCGATGCGCTCCAGCGCGTCGACGCCGGCCTTCACCGAATGCATGTGGCGGGCGATGTGGTCCTGGTTCTGCCGCTCGGCCGGCACCAGCAACTCGTAGCGGCAGCCGACGGCCGCATCCATGACGCCGTCGGCCAGCGCCTGCAGGCCGAGCGCCTTCCAGCGGCCGTTGACGCTGCGCCACACGCTCATGCCGGGGAAGAATTTGCCGCCACCGACGTCGTTGAGGTATTCGCAGATCACGCGGGAATCGAACAGCGCCGAGCCGTCATCGAGGATGAGGATGGGGATTTTCTTGAGCGGGTTCATGGCGCGCAGCGATTCGTCGTCGCGCGCGGTGACGACGATCTCCTCGAGCTTGAGGTTCAGCTCATGCGCGACGACGCGGCATTTGCGCGCGAAGGGCGAGGCGGGATTGGTGTAGAGCTTCACGCTCAATGCCCCTCATACGTCACCAACGTCGCGACCTGTTTGCCGAGGGCGCGGATCTTGGCGGCGCCGCCGAGGTCGGGCAGATCGATGACGAAGGAGCAGCCGACGACGTTGGCGCCGGCGCGCTCGAGCAGCTTGATGGCGGCGACGCAGGTGCCGCCGGTGGCGATGAGGTCGTCGATGACGAGGACGTTCTCGCCCCGCTTCACCGCGTCGGTGTGGATTTCGATGCGGTCCTGGCCGTATTCGAGATCGTAATCCTCGCCATGCACGGAGAAGGGCAGCTTGCCCTTTTTGCGCACCGGCACGAAGCCGGTGGAGAGCTGGTGCGCCACCGCGCCGCCGAGGATGAAGCCGCGCGCCTCGATGCCGGCGACCTTGTCGATGCGCAGGCCGGCATAAGGCTGCACCAGCTCGTCGACCGCGCGGCGAAAGGCGCGCGGATTGCCGAACAGCGTCGTCACGTCGCGGAACATGATGCCGGGCTTGGGATAGTCCGGGATCGTGCGGATGGTGCTCTTGAAGTCCATGTGGCCTCACCGATATGCCGTGAACTTCTATACGAGAACGCGGCGAAACCCCAATAGCGCCCAGCATTTGACACGATCGGGCGCGACGATCTGACCATCGAGGGGTATGGTCGGCGCCATGGCGCTTAGCGAAACACAGACGATTGGACGGTCGCCGGAGCGGGCGATTCCGACGCGCCTGGGCGCGCTGATTTTCCAGCTCAAGGTCAATGTCTTTCGCGCCCGGCGATTCGCCGGCGAGTTCGGTCGCGCGCCGAAGCGCCTCGCCAGGGGCGAGGCGGCGGCGTTCGCGGCCGTGATCGCCGAGGCACGCTCATTCCTTTGGAGCGATCCCGACGCCGCGGAGCGCGCGCTGCAATGGGGCAAGGTGCAGAATTTGCGCGCGGCGGCGCGACTGCTCGACCGCACGGTGCTGAACCAAGGCGCGGTGTTCAGCTTCTGGCGGCAGATGGGACGCGCCAGCACGCGTCGCGGCTTCGTCAAGGGACGGATGCTGCAGGCAGGCTGCCTGGTGCCGGCGACGGGTGGCGGACTGTGCCAGCTGTCGAAGGCGCTGTACGAGGTGGCGCTGGACGCGGACTGCGTCATCGTCGAGCGGCACGGGCATTCGCGGCGCGTGCCCGGCTCGCGCACCACCGAAGGACGCGACGCGACGGTGGCGTGGAATTATGTCGACCTGCGCTTCGCGGCGCGGCGCACGCTGATGCTGCGGGTGAAGGTGGAGGGCGACGAATTGGTGGTGCAGCTTGCGGCGCAAGAAGCGGCCGACGGCCTTCGAGCACCGGACGACTCTCGCGCGGCGCGTTCTCCCGCAGAGACAGATGCCGCGCATTCCTGCGGCAGCTGCGCCAGGACGACCTGCTTCCGGCATGAAGGCCAGCTGCAGGCGCCGGTGGGGCGAACCGCTTTTCTCGTCGATGAGAACTGGCCGGAATTGCGCGGCTACGTCGCGGCGACGCGCAAGGAGGACGACGTACTGGCGCTGCCGCTGGACGGCGCGCGGTGGCGGGCGGCGCGCTATGCCTGGCCGACGGAGGGTTTCGCGCGCGTCATGCCGGCGACGGCGACGGCGGTTGCGCGCAGCCTCGCCTTGCGCTTCGCCAAGGACGGACCGCAGCGCCGCGCGGCCGAGCTGCGCGGCGCCGAGGCGCTGGCGCGCAAGCTGAGCCGGGCGCTGACACCGGATGTGACCGACGTGTGCGTGGCGCAGTCGCTGCTGCCGCATCTGTGGCGGGACGGGCATCTGGGCGGACGGCACGTCACCGTGCTGATGACGCGGATGCCGATGGCGCAGATCCAAAAGCGGCTGGATGCGGCGGCGGCGACGCATCCCGAGCGCCGCACGCTGGCCGACTTCCGTGCCGATCCCGCACTGGTCGCCGCCGAGACGCAAGCGCTGGCGGCGGCGGCGAAGATCGTGACGCCACACGTGGAAATCGCAGCGCTGTTCGGCGAACGCGCGGTGCTGCTCGATTGGGTGAGGCCGCCGGCGCGGCGCGGCGACGGCGGGCGCGCGATTGCGTTCGTGGGGCCGACGATCGCGCGCAAGGGCGCCTATGAAGTGCGCGACGCGGCGCGGGCGCTCGATCTGGAGATCGTGCTGCTCGGCAGCGCGCTGGAAGGGTCCGGGTTCTGGAGCGGCGTGCGCACGCGTCGGCCCGATCCGGCGAACTGGCTGCATGGCGTCGCGGCGGTGGTGCAGCCGGCGCTGCTCGAAGACGCGCCTCGGCGCCTGCTCGCCGCGCTCGCGGCCGGCGTGCCGGTGATCGCGACGCGGGCGTGCGGGTTGCCGCAGCAGGAGGGGCTGACACTGGTGCCGGCGGGCGATGCGGACGCGCTGATCGCCGCGCTAAATCAACGCGTTTCCCAGCGGTAAACCGCGACCAAACCAAACAGCACAATCATCACACCAACGGCGAAGACAGCAGAGAAAATCGTCGCCATCGTCCAGAACGGTGCGCCTTGACGGCGCGTGATCGGTCCAAAACGGTTGAGGACGAAGCCGCCGCCAACGAATCCTAAGTACATTCCCCAAGCGGCCCAGGCTATCAGGACGACGCCGCCAAAAGCGATAGCCCAGCCATGCTGGCTCTCCGGCAATGGCAGCGCCTTGAAAGGAAGACTGAAACGTATGCCAACCGCGATGAGCGATGGCGTAGACATCAGCGGCGCTTCTTCGCCATGGCCTTGGATTTGACCTTAGCTTTAACAGACGTCTTTTTCGGCAGCACACGTCCCGCCACCGCATCGAGCTTGCGCATCAGCTTCGCATCGCGCTTGTCCGGCGCGGTCATCACGGCGGTGTCGAGGACAGTCTCGATCTGCGGCGACGGGCTGTGGACGGGGCCGAGCTTCTGCGCGACGTTCACGATCAGCCGCCGCGCATTGGCGCCGTTGGCGTGCATGACTTTCACGACGGCGTCGACCGTGACGGCGTCGTGCCCCGGATGCCAGCAGTCGAAATCGGTGACCATGGCGACGATGGCGTAGGGCAGCTCGGCCTCGCGGGCGAGCTTGGCCTCGGGCATCGCGGTCATGCCGATGACGCTGCAGCCCCAGGAGCGGTAGAGATTGCTCTCCGCCAGCGAGGAGAATTGCGGACCTTCGATGCAGATATACGCGCCGCCGCGCGTATGGGCGATCCCCTCCTCGGCGCAGGCCGTCGCCAGGACGCCCGCGATGCGCGTATCCACCGGATGCGCCATCGAGACATGGGCGACGAAGCCGGGGCCGAAGAAGCTTTTTTCGCGCGCGAAGGTGCGGTCGATGAACTGGTCGGCGATGACGAAGGTGCCGGGCGGCAGCTCTTCCTTGAGCGAGCCGCAGGCGCTGACCGAGATCAGGTCGGTGACGCCGGCGCGCTTGAGGACGTCGATGTTGGCGCGGTAATTGATCGACGACGGCGTCTGGACATGGCCGCGGCCATGGCGCGGCAGGAAGACGAGGTCGATGCCCTTGTAGGTGCCGAACAGCAGCGCGTCGGACGGCGCGCCCCAGGGCGACGCGATCTTCTTCCAGCGCGGGTTTTCGAGGCCGGGAATGTCATAGACGCCGCTGCCGCCGATGACGCCGAGGACTGTCTTGGTCATGGAGTGGTTCTGCCATTTTCCTCCCCCGTTGTTACGGGGGAGGTGCCGAGCGAAGCGGTTCATAGCGACAGCGTATGAACGAGGGGCCGGGCGTCCGTACGCTGTCGCTACGGACCCCCCTCCGTCACGCCCGAAGTAGGCGTGCCACCTCCCCCGTAAAAACGGGGGAGGAAAACAAGACATCAGTGCTTATCGTCCTTGTCGCCGCCATGCCAAACCTTGCGGTAGGTCAGATACAGCAGGCCCGAGAGCACGATCAGGAAGATCATGACGCCGAGGCCGATGCGGTGGCGGTCTTCGAGATGCGGCTCGCTGGCCCAGGCCAGGAAGGTGACGACGGCATAGGCCTCGTCCGCGATCTTGTTGGGATGGCCGTCGACGAAGCTCACCTGGCCGTCGCTGAGCGGCGGCGGCATCGAGATGTTCCAGCCCAGGAAGTAGGGGTTGTAGTATTTGTTCGGCGTCACGGTGAAGCCGGCGGGCGGCTTCTCGCCGAAACCGGTGATGATCGAATAGACGTAGTGCGCGCCGCCGGCACGCGCCTTCTCGATCAGCGACAGGTCGGGCGGCAGGGCGCCGCCATTGGCCGCGCGGGCGGCTTCCTCATTGGCGAAGGGCGGCGGGAAATAGTCGGCCGGCGTGCCGGCGCGGGTCAGCGCATTGCCCTTGTCGTCGACCGTCTCACCTTTGTCGTTGGGACCGGCCAGGACCTTGTAGCCGGCCGCGATCGCCTTCATCTCGGCGTCGCTGAAGCCGGGGCCGCCGGGCTGCGACAGGGTGTGGAAGGCGACGCGGTTGAGGCTGTGACAGGCCGAGCAGACTTCCTTGTAGACCTGGAAGCCGTGCTGCAGATCGGCGCGATTGTAAGTGCCGAGCGGACCCTCGAACGAAAACTCGACGTCCTTGAGCGGCTTCTGATCGCCGGTCGCAGCCAGCGCCGGCGCGGCGAGGGCAAGACCGAGGACGAGGCCAAGCGGGATGGCGAAGCGCATGGAAGTCCTCACTCGGCTGGCGCGGCGTGGGCGCCGAGCACGGATTTGGCGATGCTGTCGGGCAGCGGCTTGGGCGTCTCGATCAGGCCGACGATCGGCATGATCAGCCAGAAGAAGGCGTAGTAGTAGACGGTGCCGAGCCGCGCCACCCAGACCAGCGGGATCATCGCAATGCCGGGCACCGTCGCGTCGACGCCCTTGGACCCGCAATAGCCGAGCACCAGGCAGTCCACCACGAACAGCCAGAAGAACTGCTTCATCAGCGGACGAAAGCGGCTGGAGCGCACCCGGCTGGTGTCGAGCCAGGGGATGAAGGCGAGCGTCAGGATCGCGCCGCCCAGCACCAGGACGCCGATCAGCTTCTGCGGGATGGAGCGCAGCATGGCGTAGAACGGCAGCAGGTACCATTCGGGCACGATGTCGGCCGGCGTCACCAGCGGATTGGCCGGGATGTAGTTGTCCGGATTGCCGACGAAATCGGGCGCGAAGAACACCAGATAGGCGAACAGGATCGCGAACAGGCCGACATAGAACGCATCCTTGGCGGTGTAATAGGGGTGGAAGGGCAAGGTGTCCTGCGGCCCCTTCACGTCGATGCCGAGGGGGTTGTTGTTGCCCGGCACGTGCAGCGCCCAGATGTGCAGGCCGACGACGCCGGCGATGACGAACGGCAGCAGGTAGTGCAGCGAGAAGAAGCGGTTCAGCGTCGCGTCGCCGACCGCGAAATCGCCCCACAGCCAGGTCGCGATGGTCGAGCCCAGATGCGGCACGATCTGGTCGAGCGACGAGAACAGGTTGGTGATCACGGTGGCGGCCCAGAACGACATCTGGCCCCAGGGCAGCACGTAGCCCATGAAGGCAGTCATCACCATCAGCAGGTAGATGATGACGCCGAGGATCCACAGCACCTCGCGCGGCGCCTTGTAGGAGCCGTAATACAGGCCGCGGAACATGTGCACATAGACGGCGAGGAAGAACATCGAGGCGCCGTTGGCGTGCACATAGCGCAGCAGCCAGCCGTAATTCACGTCGCGCATGATGTTCTCGACGCTGTCGAACGCCATGTTCGCATTGGGCACGTAATGCATGGCGAGGACGATGCCGGTGACGATCTGCACGCCGAGGCAGAACGTCAGGATGGCGCCGAAGGCGTACCAGAAGTTCAGGTTCCTGGGCGTCGGGAACGTCAGCATCGTGTCGTGCGCGAAGCGCATGAGCGGCAGGCGCGAATCGAGCCAGCGGGTGAGGCCGGAGGCGGGAACGTAGGTCGATGGACCGGACGACATCTATGCGCTCCTCAGCCGACTTTGATGCGGGTAGGCGACAGGAAGGAATACAGCGGGATCTCGAGATTCTGCGGCGCGGGACCTTTGCGGATGCGTCCGGCGGTGTCGTATTGCGAGCCGTGACAGTGGCAGAGCCAGCCGCCGAAATCGCCCTCGAAGGCGGTCGGCGTGCAGCCCAGATGGGTGCAGACGCCCGAGACCACCAGCCATTCCGGCTTGATCTCGCGGTTGGCGGCGGTGGCCGGCGAATCGTCGGGCAGATTCAGGTTGCGCGCCAGCCGGTCGGGCAGGTCGGCGACCGCGACGGCGGCGGCCTCGGCGATCTCCTTGGCGGTGCGGCGGCGCACGAACAGGGGATGGCCGCGGAATTTGAAGGTGACGGCCTGGCCGACCTGGATCGGCGTCAGGTCGACCTCGATCGAGGCCAGCGCCAGCACGGCAGAGCTCGGATTCATCTGGTCGATCAGCGGCCAGGCGGCCAGACCGGCGCCGACGGCCGCGACGGCTCCCGTGGCGATGTAGAGAAAGTCGCGCCGCGTCGGTTCGGCGGTCATGCTGCTGGCCAAGGGTCTGCCCTCTTTGGTCGTTCGGTTCGATCGCTCCGGGGTTTAGGAAATCCCCCGGGATTCGCAAGGCGCGCGCCGCTTTGCTGGCGGTAAAATAGAGAGATGGTTTTGGAGGGTCTTGCGGCACGATGACGCAGAAAATGCCGAAGATTCACGGGGTTGACGCGAGACTGCGACCGGGTGGCTCAGCATTCGAAGGCGCTGAGATGACCTTGCTTCGCATAGGACAACATCGCGCGGTCACGCGTCATCACTGTATAGCCAAATTCGCGCGCCGTCGCCGCGATGATGCGGTCAGCAGGATCGCGATTGAGCTTGCCCGGCAATTTCCAGGAATCCAGGAGAACTCTCGCCGGCAGGTCAGCCAATGCGATACCGGGAAGACTTGTGACACGCTTCAGCCAGCCTTCCGTGGGATAGGTCGATCGGAATCTGCCCGAGGCTGCCAGCAGACCGACTTCCCAAGCCGTGAATGGCGAGACAAAGGTGGTGCGGTCGGCGCGATAGGATTCCGCTAGCGCCTCCGCGGCAGCCGGTCGAAGCGTGTCATCGACCAGCCAAATTGCCGCGCAGGTGTCTAGCAGGAAGGGAAAAATCATTTGATGCCATCCGGAAACATGCGGTCGAACTTTGCGACCATCTCGCCCTCAATCTCTTCCCATTCCTCGTCGGTATAGACTGGCTTGGTCAGGTCATACCCAGGTTCGATGGTAAAAGTGCCCTTCATCGCCCCGAGCGCTGGGTGGCGCTGGACGCTCGTTTCGGGGGGGGTGAACTCTCGAGGCGTTTCGGCCATTCCAACCCTACTAGCGGATACGAGCGCAGGCGGTGTCGGGGGCAGCCCGGCACCACGGTCCTTCCGTTTGAACACGAGCTTGCGCGAAGCCATGTCCACTTGTTCGGTTTGAAACCCGGCGGCCAGCCAAACCTTGGTCATCACGTTGTTGGAAGGATTGTTCGACCACCAGGCACGGTAATGCTGCGCCTTCGGCGGCAACTTCAAACCGATGACCTTCTCTATCTCCGTGAATGTCATCGGAATTTCGCTGCCAAATTGCTTCGAAAGATAATCTCCGAGTGCATCATACTTGCTCATGCCCAGGGCTCCTTGCCGATACACAGTGTATAAGTCACTAACACACACTGTGTGTCAATGAGGTTTTTCATGCGTCTCGTCCTTTTTCAGCCCGATATCGCGCCAAACGCCGGTAGCCTCCTCAGACTCGGCGCCTGTCTCGGCGTTCCCGTGGACATCGTCGAGCCCTGCGGCTTTGTCTTCAGCGCGGCGCAGATGCGGCGGGCGGGAATGGATTATCTGGCACTGCCGAGTACGTCCGCCACGCCTCCTGGAGCACGTTCCTGGCGCAGCATGGCAAAGGCCGGATCGTGCTCCTGACGGCGAAGGCGAGCCTTGCCTATACCGACTTCGCGTTCGCGGCGGACGACAGCCTCGTGCTCGGGCGCGAGAGCGCCGGCGCGCCGGATTTCGTGCACGCGCGAGCCGACGCGCGCTTGCGTATTCCCCTGAAATCGGGCTTGCGTTCGATCAATGTGGCGCAGGCCGGCGCGATGGTGCTGGGCGAAGCGCTGCGCCAGACAGGGGCGTTTCCATGACGGTGACCGCGGCACAGAAACGGCGCGCGCGCGACTGGTTCGAAGGCCTGCGCGACCGGCTGTGCGCCGAATTCGAGGGCATCGAAGACGCCCATACCGGCCAGCTCGCCGAGCTGCCGCCGGGCCGTTTCGTCCGTACGCCGACCAAGCGGCACAGCGACGACGGCAGCGACGCCGGCGGCGGCGTGATGAGCGTGATGCACGGCCGCGTCTTCGAGAAGGTCGGCGTCAACGTCTCGACGGTCGACGGCAGGCTGGCGGCGGATTTCGCCAAGACCATCCCGGGCGCCGAAGCCGATCCGCGCTTCTGGGCGAGCTCGATCTCGGTGATCGCCCATATGCGCAATCCGCACGTCCCCGCCGTGCACATGAACACGCGCCTGATGGTAACCACTGAGAGCTGGTTCGGCGGCGGCGCCGACCTGACGCCGATGTACCCGAACGCGCAGGACGAGGCCGATTTTCATGCTGCAATGCAGCGCGCCTGCGACGCGCACGGGCCCGAGACCTATGCCAAGTACAAGAAATGGTGCGATGAGTATTTCTACCTGCCGCACCGCAAGGAGCCCCGCGGGGCGGGCGGAATCTTCTACGACCGGCACAATAGCGGCGATTGGGAGAAAGATTTCGCCTTCACCCAGGGCGTGGGACTCGCATTTGCCGAGGTCTATCCCCAGATCGTAAGGAGGCGGATGGGGCTGCCCTGGACGGAGGCCGAACGCCACCACCAGCTTGTGCGGCGCGGCCGCTATGTGGAATTTAACCTGTTGTGGGACCGCGGCACGCTTTTCGGTCTGAAGACGGGGCACAATATCGACGCGATCCTCGTGTCGATGCCGCCTGAGGTACGCTGGCCGTAGTCCCGCGTCGACGAGGTAAGTCGTTTGGAGCTTCTGTTCAGTCACGGCGGGTTTTTCGCGCTCCTGCAAGTCGTGCTCATCGACATCGTGCTGGCCGGCGACAATGCCATCGTCATCGGCATGGCGGCGTCGCGCGTGCCGCAGATCATCCGCCGCAAGGTGATCTTCTGGGGCCTCGTCGCGGCGGTGGTGCTGCGCATCATCCTCGCAACGCTGACGGTCGAGCTGCTCGAGATCATCGGCCTGATGTTCGCCGGCGGCATCCTGCTGCTCTGGGTGTGCTGGAAGCTCTATCGCGACATCCGCGACGCCGCGGAAGAGAAGCGGGCGCAGGCGGCGGCCGAGGCCTGCGGCGCGCCGATCACCGACAAGCTCGGCGGACCCTACAGCCACGAGGCCGGCGCGGCGATGGTGCGCCGCGCCGTGGTGCAGATCGCCGCCGCGGACCTGTCGATGTCGCTCGACAACGTGCTGGCCGTCGCCGGCGCGGCGCGCAACCATGTCGTGGTGCTGGCGGTGGGGCTGTGCCTCTCCATCGGTTTGATGGGCGTCGCCGCCGCGATGATCGCGCGCGTGCTGAACAAATATCCCTGGATCAGCTATGCCGGCCTGTTCATCGTGCTCTATGTCGCGCTCAATATGGTGTGGCGCGGCGGCATGGCGATCATGCACGCGATGCCGGCCTGAGCTAAACCAATTTCAGCAGCACCGCCGTCGCGTCGTCGCTTTTCTTGAAGCGCGGATGCTTGTGGCCTTGCGGGTCGGCGTCCTCGATCTCGCGCAATTCGTCGGCGAGGAGGCCGAGGCCTTTGGCAAGCGCCTTGTCCATCAGCGTGTCCTCGCTGTAGCGGCCGTAGTCGGTGACAAGGGCGAGGAAGCCGTCGGAGGCGAGCAGCAAAAGCGCGCCGCGTGGCGCGGCGACGCGCCTGCTGCCGACGAAATCGGCGGCCCGCGGTTCGGGGCTGAAGACCCAGTACCTGGCGGCGCTGTTGAGCAGGTTGCGTGCCTGGCGCAAGGCGGGGAGAAATTCGGGGCGATTGCCGCCGGCGCCGACCGGCGACAGGCCGCTCTCCTTGGCGAGCTTGGCGACGCGTGCCGCTTCGCGCGTCTTGGCGGCGATCGCCTCGCCCAGGACCTCGACCGCCGCGCCAGGCCGCTTCAGCACGCCGGCACAATCGCCGAACCACAGGAAATCGAGCCCGTCCGGCGCCTCGAAGGCGAACGCCATCGAGGCGTGCGGCATCTCCCACTGTGCCTGCGGCGGCCGCCGGCGCAGCGCCTCGTAGGATTTTTTGGCATCGGCGAGGGTGTGGCGCAGCGCATCCTGCGGCGCGTCGCCGTCCCAGACATGCGCCATCAGGCGGCGAGCGCCGAAATGGGCCAGCCAGGCGGCGTCGCTGTCGCCGGGCATCAGGGGATCGCCGAGGCTGGTGGCGCCGTCGATGACGACCGCGGCGTTCTGCGCATGGCCGAAGGCGTCGTCGTTGGGCTTGAGCGGATCGCCGGGAAGCGAGAGCGTGTCGAGGATTTCGAAAGGCACAATAACCCCCCGCTGCGCGGTTCGGCCTCCCCATGCCGGGGAGGTAAATTTGTCAGTACGCCGTTGCCTGCACGACCGCCTTGAGGCGTTCGGCGAGGGAGAATTCGTCTTCGATGAAGTCGGCGTCGATCCACCAATCCTCGACCTCTGCCAGGATGCGGCCGATCAGCGGACCTTCGGGAACGCCGGCCAGCATGACCTCGCGGCCGCCAAGGGGAAAGCGCGGACGCTCCCAGGCGTCGGCGACGGCCAGCAGCATGCGCCACTGCACGGCGTTGGAATCCTTGCGGTCCTCGGCCCATTTGAGGAAGACGCGGTCTTTGAAGCGCGCCGGACCGATGCGGTAGAGCAGCTTGCGCATCTCCCGGACCGAGAGATAGGAGACGATCTTCTCCTGCGCGCCGGCGACGTCGTCGAGACGCAGCGTATCGGCGTTGGAGAGCTTCAGCTTTTGCGCCACCGCTTCGGCGACGGCGCGATCGGCGGGCAACAGGGCCGCGAGACGCAGCACCGGATCGGGCGCGAAGAAGGCGCCGGCGTCGATGGCGGCGAGGCGCTCGAGACGCACGATGTCGAGGGCACCGGGCAGGATCTCGGCGAGGATGCCCGACGCCGCCATCAGGCGCAGGACGGAGGCAGGCTCGTCGGCTTGCAGCAGCTTGAGCAATTCCTTCTGCACGCGCTCGCCGGAGAGAAGCGCCAGGCCGGCTTTCTCCGCGGCGGCGGCATGCAGCGCGGTGCCGTCGAGCTCGCCCTTGCCGTACCAGGCATGAAAGCGGAACAGGCGCAGGATGCGCAGATAATCCTCGCGGATGCGCGTGGCGGCGTCGCCGACAAAGCGGACGCGGCCGGCGTTCAGGTCGTCGACGCCGCCGACCGTGTCGAGGATCTCGCCGTCGGCATCGGCGTAGAGCGCGTTCATGGTGAAGTCGCGGCGCTGGGCGTCCTCGGCCCAGTCGGTGGTGAAGGCGACGGTGGCCCTGCGGCCGTCGGTCGCGACGTCGCGGCGCAGCGTGGTGACTTCGTACGGCTTGCCGTTCGCCACCGCCGTGACCGTGCCGTGCGCGATGCCGGTCGGCACGGCGCCGAGGCCGGCGGCGGTCAGGCGCCTGGTGACGTCGTCGGGCAACAAAGGCGTGGCGATGTCGATGTCGGCGACGTCGCGCCGCAGCAGCGCGTTGCGCACCGCGCCGCCGACGAAGCGGCCGGCGCCGCCGAGCGCGTCCAGCACCGCCCGCGTCTCGGGCGCCGTCATCCAGGGATTGCGCTTGGGGTCGAGCTTCACGGTTTTTTCTCCGGCGGGATGACATAGCCCGGAACGATCTTGCCGTTCACGACGTGCGGCGCGACATAGGTGCCGGTGGTCGGCTCGCCCTCGGTGATGCCCCAGACGATGAAGCTAAGCGCGAACAGCGACAGGCCGGCGATGACGAGCAGCGTCCAGGGATGGCTGCGGGCGGCAACCGGCGGCGGGCGCAGGCGCAGCAGCATCAGATAGGCGCCGTAGAGCAGGAACGGCACGACGAAGAGGCCGAGGCGCTCGAGGACGATGCGGCTCATGGCTGGGAGATCCGCTCGGCGAAGTCGATCAGCATCGCCGCGGTGGCGCCCCAGATGTAATGGCTCTCATAGGTGTACGAATAGAAGCTGCGCATGGTCCCCATGAACTCGCGCGTCTGTTTGCGGCGGTTGGCGGCGTCGAGCACGAAAGACAGCGGCACCTCGAAGATGCGCGCCACCTCGGAGGCTTGCGGTGCCAGCGCGAAACCGTCGCCGAGGATGCCGACGACGGGCAGGATGGCGTAGCCGGTGCCGGTCTCGTAGGCATCGAGGAAGCCGGCAACGGTGACGAAGGCGGGCTCGATGCCGGTCTCTTCCTGGGTCTCGCGCAAGGCGGTCTGGACCAGCGAGATGTCGCCGGGATCGGCGCGGCCGCCGGGAAAGGCGACCTGCCCGGCATGGCGCGACAGCGTGTCGGTGCGCTGTGTCAGGAGCACATGCGGCTCGGCGCGGAGGATGAGCGGCAGCAGCACCGCGGCGGGCTTGAGAGCGGGCGGCTGCGCCGGACGGTTCTGCGGATTGAGATCGTAGTCGCTCCGCCGGGGCGCCAGCGGCAGCAGCGGCGGCTCCTGCAACAGGCGGCTGCGCAACAGCTCGATGCCGCCGCTGACGATGCGATGGCCGATCGTGGCGGGCGATTGCAGAACGGCACTCATGCCGGCTTGCCGAGGCGGAAGAAGCGGCCGCCGCTCCACACGCCGAGATAGCCGGCGTCGGCGCTGTCGCCGGGGACGCCGAGATCGGCGAGTTGGTAGAACACGGCGCGGGCGATGCGGGCCTCCAGGCCCTTGCGGACATGGACATAGGGCGCCGGCGCGCCGGTCACCGGATCGGTCTCGACGCGGATCGGATTTTCGGGCCCGGCCACGGTCTCGTCGCCGACATTGGTGGTGAAGGTGAGGCTCTGGTCCCTGCCCGCGCCCGCCGCATCCACCAGCACGGCGAGGAACGGCGCGTCCTCGACCACGATGCGCATCTTCTCGCCCGGCGTGACGAGGACGAAACCGTCGGGGTCGCGGCGCAGGATGGTGGAAAAAAGGCGCACCAATTCCTTGCGGCCGACGGGCGTGCCTTCGTGATACCAGGTGCCGTCGCGCGCGATGCGGATGTCGATGTCGCCGCAATGGGCGGGGTGCCATTTTTCGACCGGCGGCAGCTTGCGCCCGGCCGCCGCTTCGCGCTGCAGCGCCGCCAGTCCGAGGGGTAGTCCGCCGCTGCTCATGTCCGTTAAGCCACTTCCATCACAGCGCTGTGCGGAACCGGTGTTTTCCTTGTTGCGCCTGCACTGCCGGGGTACATAAGCCTTATCCCGGCGCAACCCAAGGATAGGGTGGCGGCACTGGACCGGCAACCAAGCAGCGGCGAGATTCCATGAACGACATAGTGGCGCAGAACGCCGGGGCGGAAAGCACCGCCGCGGCCGCCCATCTCGAGCGTGCCGCAGCCACCCTCGCGCGCGTGCGCGAGGCGGTCGGCCGGGCGATCTTCGGCCAGGACGCGGTGATCGAGCAGACGCTGGTGACGCTGCTTGCCGGCGGCCATGGCCTGCTGATCGGCGTGCCCGGTCTGGCCAAGACCAAGCTGGTCGAGACGCTGGGCATCGTGCTCGGCCTCGACTGGAAGCGCATCCAATTCACGCCCGACCTGATGCCGACCGACATCATCGGCTCCGAAGTGCTGGAAGAGGCGGGCGGCAAGCGCGCCTTCCGCTTCATCAATGGGCCGGTGTTCAGCCAATTGCTGATGGCCGACGAGATTAACCGCGCCAGCCCGCGCACCCAGTCGGCGCTGCTGCAGGCGATGCAGGAGCGGCACGTGACGGTGGCGGGACAGCGCTACGACCTGCCGAAGCCTTTCCACGTGCTGGCGACGCAGAATCCGCTGGAGCAGGAAGGCACCTATCCGCTGCCCGAGGCGCAGCTCGACCGTTTCCTGCTGCAGATCGACATCGGCTATCCCGACAAGGACGCCGAGCGCAAGATGCTGGTCGCCACGACGTTCGGCGAGGAAGAGAAACCGGCGGCGGTGTGCGGGCCGCTGGACCTGATGCTGGCGCAGCAGATCGTGCGCCACATCCCGGTCGGCGAGAAAGTCGTCGACGCGATCCTCAAGCTGGTGCGCAGCGCGCGGCCGGGCCAGGACGGGCCCAAGGACATCCGCGATGCCGTCGCCTGGGGACCGGGACCGCGCGCCAGCCAGGCCTTCATGCTGGCGGTCCGGGCGCGGGCGCTGATCGAGGGGCGGCTGGCGCCGTCGACCGACGACGTCGAAGCGCTGGCGCAGCCGGTGCTCAGGCACCGCATGGCGCTCACCTTCCCGGCGCGCGCCGAAGGCATGACGGTGCCGTCCGTCATCGAGCGGCTGTGCCGGAGCCATCTTTGAGTCCAGCCTCCGATCTTCGCAAAGAAACTCGCGGCAATCTGCAATACGAGGCCGAAGCGCTCGGCGCCGGCCTGCCGCCGCTGCTGGTCGATGCCGAGCGGCTCGCCGCGGCGGTGAGCCTGGGCGTGCATGGCCGCCGCAAGGCCGGCATGGGCGAGAGCTTCTGGCAGTTCCGCCGCTATCGCCCGGAAGATTCCGCCGCGGCGATCGACTGGCGGCAATCGGCCAAGTCGCAGCACCTGTTCGTGCGCGAGCGCGAATGGGAGGCGGCACAGTCGGTGTGGTTCTGGTGCGATGCCTCGCCCGGCATGCGCTATGCGAGCGGCAAGACGACCAAGGCCGAGCGCGCCAGGCTGCTCGGCCTGGCGCTGGCCTCGCTGCTGGTGCGCGGCGGCGAGCGCGTGGCGCTGTATGGCGAGGGCCAGCCGCCGGCAAGCTCGCGCGCGGCGCTGCGGCGCATCGGTCACACGCTGCTCGAGGCGCCGGCGAGCGACGACGCGCTGCCGCCGGACGCCGTCATCGCCAAGAACGCGCAGTTCGTGTGGTTCAGCGACTTCCTCTCGCCGCTCGCCGAGATCGAGACGGCGCTGCGGCGCCTGGCGCATTCGGCGGTGACGGGACAGCTCGTCCACATCATCGATCCGGCGGAAGAGGATTTTCCGTTCGCGGGGCGCGTGCGCTTCGAAGCCGCGCGCGGCGGCATGAGCGAAACCATCGGCCGCGCCGAGACGGTGGCGGGCGCCTATCGCCTGCGCTTCAAGGCGCATGCCGAGATCGTCGGCGCGCTGGCCCGCAAGCTCGGCTGGTCCTACATCGCGCACCGCACCGACAAGCCGCCGCAGACGGCGCTGACCGCGCTCTATGCCGACATGAGCGGCGCCTGACGTGCCGGCGCTGCTGGCAGGACTGAGTTTCGGCGCGCCCTATCTGCTGGCGGCGCTCATCGTGCTGCCGGCGGTATGGTGGCTGCTCCGCGTGACGCCGCCGCTGCCGCGCCGGCTGGTGTTTCCGCCGCTGCGCCTGCTGCTGGGGCTTTCGGGAAAAGAGGAGACGCCGGCGCGGACGCCGTGGTGGCTGCTTCTGCTGCGGCTGATCGCGGCGGGGTGCGTGATCGTGGCGCTGGCCGATCCCTTGTTCGGCAAGGGGCCGCAGATCGCGGGCTCGGGTCCGGTGGTGCTGTTCGTCGACAATGGCTGGACCGCGGCGGCGAACTGGGACGTGCGCGAGGCGGCGATCGCCGACGTGCTGCACAGCGCCGCGGCGCAGGGCCGCGCCATCGCCATCGTGCCGACCGCGGATGTGCCCGATGTCGGCCTGATGGATGCCGGCAAGGCGGCGCGTATCGCGCAGGGCCTTGCGCCCGAGCCGTGGCTGCCGGACCGCAAGCGCGCCGCAGCCGCGATCCTGAAAGCGAAATTCGCGCAGCGGCCGCAGATCCTGTGGCTGAGCGACGGCATCGAAGACGGCACCGCCGCCGCCACCGCCGCGACGCTGGCGCAGGCCGGGACGCTGAAGGCCTATGGCGACGCGCCGGGCAAGGGCGTGCTGGCGCTGCTGCCGCCGGCCAACAAGGCGAACGGCTTCGACGTGACGGTGCTGCGCGGCGACAGCGACGGGGCGCGCAGCGGCGAGGTGGCTGCGTTGGGCAGCCATGGCGAGATGCTGGCGGAGGCGCGCTTCCAGTTCGCGGACGGCGCCGACAAAGCGTCGGCGCATATCGCGTTGCCGCTGGAAGTGCGCAATGAGACGACGCGGATCGCAATCGCGAACGCCGACGCGGCGGGCGCGGTGCAATTGCTGGGCGGCGGCGGGGCGCGGCGCGCCGCCGGCATCGTCGCGCCCGCCAATGGCGAGGACATCCAGCCGCTGCTCTCCGATACTTATTACCTGGAGCGCGCGCTGGCGCCCTATGCCGAAGTCCGCAAGGGCACGGTGAGCGACCTGCTGGCGCGCAACGTCTCGGTGCTGATCCTCGCCGACGTCGGCAAGATCGCGGGCAGCGACTACGACAAAGTCGAGAAATTCGTCGAGGGCGGCGGCCTGCTGATCCGCTTCGCCGGCGAGCGCATGACCGGCGGCACCGACGACCTGGTGCCGGTGAAGCTGCGGGTCGGCGGACGCTATCTCGGCGGCGCGCTGGCCTGGGCCGCGCCGCAGAAGCTGGCGCCGTTCTCGGATTCGAGCCCGTTCGCGGGCCTGGCGATTCCGCCCGACGTGTCGGTGACGCGGCAGGTGCTGGCCGAGCCGTCGGTCGAACTCGCCGACCGCTCCTGGGCGCGGCTGGCGGACGGCACGCCCCTGGTCACCGCGCAAGGCCGCGGCAAGGGATTCGTCGTGCTGTTCCACATCACGGCCGGGCCGGCGTGGTCGTCGCTGCCGATCTCGGGACTTTACGTCGACATGATGCGCCGGCTGCTGGCGCTGTCGGCGGGGGCGCAGCCCACGGACCTCAAAGGCGCGACGACCTTGCCGCCGGTGTCGACGCTGGACGGCTTCGGGCGCAGCCGCCGGCCGCCGGCGGAGGCGCTGCCGATCCGCGCCGCCGATATCGGCAGGACGGTGCCGTCGCGCAGCCATCCGCCGGGGCTTTACGGCGTCGCCGGCACCGAGGACGCCCTCAACGCGGTGAATGCCGACACGGTCCTGCTGCCGATCGGCGACATCGGCGTGCCGCTCGAAGCCTATGCGCAGAGCGCGGTGCTGGCGCTGGCGCCGTTTCTGCTGACGCTGGCCGCGGCGCTGCTGTTCCTCGACGCGATCCTGTCGCTGTGGATGCGCGGCTATCTCTCGCGCCTGCGTTTCGCGCGAGTCGCGGCAATCGTGTTCGCAATGCTGTTGGTGTTGCGCGGCCACGGCGCGCGCGCCGACGATGCCTTCGACCTCAAGGCCGCGACCGACACGCGGCTCGCCTATGTCGTCACCGGGCTCGGCGACGTCGACGACATGAGCAAGGCGGGCCTGACAGGCCTCGGCGCCCAGCTCAAGGCGCGCACTTCCTACGAGCCGCTGGAGCCGATGGGCGTCGATGTGGCGAAGGACGATCTGTCGTTCTTTCCGCTGCTCTATTGGCCGATGGATCCGCGCGAGAAGGACCTTTCGCCCGAGGCGCTGTCGAAGATCGCCGATTACATGCGCAATGGCGGCACGATCCTGTTCGACACCCGCGACCTGACGCTGGGCGCGACGCGCGGCGCCAGTTCCCCGGGCGAGCAGACGCTGCGCCGGCTGATCGCCAAGCTCGACCTGCCGCCGCTGGAACCGGTGCCGGCCGATCACGTGCTGACCAAGGCGTTCTATATCCTCAGCGAATATCCCGGCCGTTGGGACGGCGGCAAGGTCTGGGTGGAGGCGCTGCCGCCGGCCGACCCGAACGCCGGTCCGGCGCCGGCGCGCGGCGGCGACGGCGTCTCGCCGGTGATCATCGGCGGCAATGACTGGGCCGCGGCCTGGGCGATCCGTCCCGACGGCGCGCCGATGGTCGACGTGGTGCCGGGCGGCGAGCGCCAGCGCGAACTTGCCTATCGCTTCGGCATCAACGTCGTCATGTACACCTTCACCGGCAACTACAAGGCCGACCAGGTGCATGTGCCCGAGCTGCTCAAGAGGCTGGGCAAGTGATGCCGAATCTGAGCTTCGATTTCGCGCCGCTTGTGCCGCCGATCGTGCTGTGGCTGGCGATCGGGCTGACGCTGGCGCTGACACTCACAGCGTTCGCCTTGCGCGCCCGCGGCGCCTGGGCGCGGGCACTGGTGTTCGCGGCGCTGATCTTCGTCATCGCCAATCCGCTGGTCGTCAACGAGACGCGCAGCCCGCTGCCCGACGTCGCGGCCATCGTCATCGACCGCTCGCAGAGCATGGGCATCGCCGACCGCAAGGCGCAGGAAGAGGCGGCGCTGGCCGCGATCAGAAAGCAGCTGGCCGGCGACAAGAACCTCGAACTACGCGAGAGCGTGGTGACGACGACCGCGACCGGCGAGGACAACGGCACGCAGCTGTTCGCCGGGCTCAACGCGGCGCTGGCCGACGTGCCGCCCGAGCGCATCGCCGGCGCGATCCTGATCACCGACGGCGAGGTGCATGACGCGCCGCCGGTCGACAAGCTCGGCCTCGCGGCGCCGATCCATGCGCTGATCGCCGGCCATCGCGGCGAGAAGGACCGCAAGCTGACCGTCATCAACGCGGCACGCTTCGCCATCGTCGGCCAGGCGGCGGCGATGGTGATCCGGGTCGACGATTTCGGCGCGGCCGCGGATGGCGGCACCGCCGATATCGACATCCGCATCGACGGCGCGACCTTGGGGACGCAGGTCGTGCCGGTGGGCCGCAACGCGACCATCCAGATTCCTATAAAGCACGGCGGCGAGAACGTCGTCGAAGTCGAGGCGCGGCCCGGACCCGCCGAGCTGACGCTGCAGAACAACCGCGCCGTCGTCGCGGTGTCGGGCGTGCGCGACCGGCTGCGCGTGCTGCTGGTCTCCGGCGAGCCGCATGCCGGCGAGCGGGTGTGGCGCAACCTGCTCAAGGCCGATCCCTCGGTCGACCTGGTGCATTTCACCATCCTGCGGCCGCCGACCAAGCAGGACGGCACGCCGATCAACGAGCTGTCGCTGATCATCTTCCCGACCCGCGAGCTGTTCTCGGAAAAGCTCTCGAGCTTCGACCTGGTGATCTTCGACCGCTACAGCGAGCATGGCGACCCGTTCAGCCAGCGCATCCTGCCGCTGCTCTACTACGAGAACCTGGCAAACTATGTCGAGGAAGGCGGCGCGCTGCTGGTGGCCTCGGGCCCGGAATTCTCGCAGGCGATGAGCATCTCGCACACCCCGCTCGCCGCGGTGCTGCCGGCGCAGCCGACCGGCGAGATCGTGACACAGGGCTTCAAACCGGTGGTGACGACGCAAGGCCTCGCCCATCCCGTCACGCGCGACCTGCCGGGCTCGAACAGCGCCACCACGCCGCCGAGCTGGGGCCGCTGGTTCCGCATCATCGGCGCCACCAAGGTCTCGGGCGAGACGCTGATGAACGGGCCGGGCGACCGGCCGCTGCTGGTGCTCGACAATGTTAAGAAGGGCCGCGTCGCGGAATTGCTGTCCGATCACGCCTGGCTGTGGGCGCGCGGCTTCGAAGGCGGCGGGCCGCAGGCCGAGCTGCTGCGGCGGCTGGCGCACTGGCTGATGAAGGAGCCGGAGCTGGAGGAGGAACGCCTCGCCGCGACGATCGCCGGCGGCACCGTCGCGGTCGAACGGCGCAGCATGGCGGATGCCGCCAAACCGGTGACGCTGACCTATCCGTCGGGCAGGACCGCGACGCTGACGCTGAGCAAGATCGAACCGGGGGTGTGGCGCGCCACCGCCAAGGCCGACGAACTCGGTCTGTATCGCCTCAGCGACGGCACGTTGACCGCCGTGGCGGCGGCGGGGCCGCTCAATCCCAAGGAAGTCGCCGACATGCGCGCGACCGAGGCGATCCTCGGCCCTATCGCGCAGGCGAGCGGCGGTTCGGTGCATTGGCTGAGCGACGGCATTCCGGATGTGCGCCGCGTCGGGGCCGGCGGCAACGCGGCGGGCGCGGACTGGATCGGCCTCAGGAGCAACGGCGCCTATCGCGTGACCAGCGTCGAGCAGCGGCCGCTGCTGCCGGGCTGGGCGGCGCTGCTTTTGCTTCTGGGCACGCTGCTGATCGCCTGGCGGGTCGAGGGGCGGTAATATCCGGCAAATTCTGCCGCTATTCTCCTTGAAATTCGGCAGAATATACCATACTATTCCGACGGAATGCCGACGCTCGCACGCTTCGCGAATTTCGAGATCGACATGTATTTCGAAGACCACAATCCGCCGCATGCCCATGTGGTGGGTCGCAACTTCGAAATGCTGATCGCGATCCGCGATGGAGCGATTTTGCTGGGCGATGCGCCGGCGCGCGTGCGTCGGACGGCGCAGCGCTGGATCGCGACAATCGCGCGAAATTGTTGGTGAAATGGGACGCGTACCATTGATGAAGGACGATTCTGCCCTGCCGCGCATCAAGTCGGTCCAGGCGGCAAGGGCGCCGCTGTTGCTCGACGTCGTCTGGGGTGACGGGACGAAGTCGCGCATCGACATGACCGGGCTCGTGCACAGCTCGCGGCATTTCAAGGTGTTCGCGCAAGACGCCGCCGCGTTCCGGCGGGTGAAGCCTGTCGGCTATGGCTCCGGTATCGGCTGGGAGAACGGGCTGGATTACAGCGCGGCCACGCTCAGGACCTTGGCCCAGCAGCAGCAAGCGCTGTCGGGCAGGCACTTGGCGAAATTCGAAGCTCGCCACGGTCTCAACACGGCCGAGACCGCCGCGCTGTTCGACGTGGCGGAGCGCACCGTGCGCAGCTATCGCGAGACCAAGGCGCTGCCGGAACCTGTCGCGATCGCGCTTCGCACATTCGACAGCGATCCCACCGTCTTTGCGGCACACTATCGCCCTGTGGCGCGCCGCGGTCGCGGACGGCCGGCAAAGGTCGCGGCAGAATAGTCACGCCACACCACACCATCCGCTTGGCTCGCGTTCCCTGCTGTTAGGCACGCTGCTGGTCGCCTGGCGGGTCGAGGGGCGCTAAGCCTCGATCTCGGCGTCGAGCGTGTCGCGCAGAAAGCCGATCAGAAAGTCGCGCTCGCCGCGCGCGAGCCAGCGGCAGAAGGCGACGACGCCGATGCCGAAACCGACGAAGCCGAGCGAGAAGAAGGCGTCACTCGGCGCATTGCTGGTCAGTGCCATGACGGACGAAATTGCGCCCAAGAACCAGATGGCCATAAACACCTGCGCGAACAGGTTCATGCGGAAGGCACAGGGAATGCGCGTACCGACGCCGGACTCCTCAAGCCTGCCGGCCGCAATGGCTTGAAGGGAATTGCGGTACCAGATGTTGCGACGCAAACGAAACCAGCGCGCGCCCACCATGCCGACGACCTCTGTCTGCGAGAAGGGCATGAAACCCCACTGAACGTTCGCCTTGAGGCGCCGCGTACATTCGTCGGGCGGCAGGCCCGTGACGAGCAAGGCCGGCGGCCAGGAGACGATGCGCATCGTCAGCCCACCCCTGCGCCGTCGGCGCAGACGGGCGCGTCGAGCGGCGCGCGGCGGATCTCGCCGGAAAGGTTGAGCGCGGCGCCGGCCTTCAGCGACAGCCACAGGATGCGCGCCTGGTCGACCGGCCCTGGAAAGCGCAGGCGCCCGGGCGGCAATTTCGAGAAGCCGACGCGCGCGTAATAGGGCTCGTCGCCGACCAGGATGACCGCCGCGTGGCCGCGGGCGCGCGCTTCCGCCAGGGCACGCTCCATCAGGGCTACGCCGATGCCGCGGCCGCGCTGGCCGGCATGCACGGCGAGCGGCCCCAGCATCAGCGCGCGGTGACCGCCGATCACCACCGGCCAGAAGCGCACGGAACCGCGCAAGGCACCGTCCTCGATGGCGACGAAGGCCAGATCGCCGACCTGCGACACGCCCTCCCGCAGGCGATAGGCCGCCTTGGCGAAGCGGCCCGGACCAAAGGCCGTGCGGTTCAGCGCCTCGACCAGAGGCGCGTCTTCCGGCCGCTCGGGCCGGACGATCCAGGTGGGTTCGCTTGCGTCGCTCAAGCCGGGCTCGGTAGTCTTGGGGCCAACAAATTGCGCGGAGGAAACACATGGGTGTGCTCGATGGCAAGGTCGTTCTCGTAACCGGCGGCGCCAACGGCATCGGCAAGGAGTGCGCCCTGCTCGCCGCCCGGGAAGGCGCCAGCGTCGTGGTCAACGACCTGGGCGGCGCGGTGGCGGGCGGCGACGAAGGCTCGGCGGGGCCCGCCGAGCTGGCGGCGCGCGAGATCGTGGCGGCGGGCGGCAAGGCGGTGTCGAACTCGGAGAGCGTGACCAGCCGGCCCGGCGTCAAGCGCATGTTCGAGCAGGCGCTCGACACCTTCAAGGGCCTGCACGCGGTGATCAGCCCGGCGGGCATCCTGCGCGACACGATGTTCCACAAGATGACCGACGCCGACTGGGACATGGTGGTCGATGTGCATCTCAACGGCGCCTACAACGTGACGCGCGCCACGATCAATCATTTCCGCGAGCAGGGCGAGGGTTCCTATGTGCTGTTCACCTCGACCTCGGGCCTGATCGGCAATATCGGGCAGGCGAACTATGCCGCGGTGAAGATGGGCGTGGTCGGCCTGTCACGCATCATCGCGATGGAGGGCGCGGCGAAGAACGTGCGCTCCAACACCATCGCGCCGTTCGCCTGGTCGCGGATGATCGCGACCATTCCGGTGAAGGACGAGGCCTCCGCCAAACGCGTCGACCGGATGAAGAACTACATGCGCGCCGACCAGGTGGCGCAGCTGGCCGTATCGCTGGCCTCGCCGGCCTGCAAGGAGGTCAACGGCCAGATCTTCGCGGCGCGCGGCAACGAGATCTTCCTGATGAGCCAGCCGCGCCCGGTGCGCGGCATGGGAAAGATCGAGGGCTGGACGCCGGCGACCATAGCCGAGCACTGCATGGCGGCGATGAAGCCGAGCTTCACGGACCTTGCGCCGACCACGGGCACGTTCGGCTGGGATCCGGTGTAACGCACCGCCCGCACTTGTCATGGCCCGCGTCCATACGCTGACGCTATGGACCGGGCCACCCAGTTGGAGAGCCGAGCAGGTTGAAGATTTGAACACAGCCAGTTTTGGCAACGGCATGGAAGACGTCACCTGGGTGGCCCGCATTCGCGGGCCATGACAGGAGATTGGAATTACAACAACAGCAACGGGAGAACGGCATGGGTATCTTGGAAGGCAAGGTCGTCTGGGTCACGGGCGGCGGCAACGGCATCGGCAAGGACACGGCGCTGATCGCCGCCAAGGAAGGCGCCAAGGTCGTGGTCAACGACCTCGGCGGCGGCTTC
>DATMKZ010000027.1:0-2696 GCA_035570795.1 Rhizomicrobium sp. | reverse complement strand
CCCATGCCGTCGAGCGCCAGGACGATCTTGCCCGCGCTCATTGGGACGCTCCGCCTGTCGAGTGCCAGCGCATCGCCGGCGGCGTGCTGGATTACTTCTCGGCCGACGCGCTGTCGGCCAGAACCGGCATGTCCTCGCGGTAATAACCGCAATGCGAGCACACCATGTGCGGCCGCTTCAGCTCGCCGCAATTCTTGCACTCGACATACGCCATCGAGGGTATTGCGTGATGGGACCGGCGCATGTTGCGGCGGGACTTCGAAACCTTTTTCTTGGGAACGGCCATAACGATCTCCACGGCGGGGCGGCGTTCACGCGACCCCCAAAAAACTGCGGCCGCGCCCTATAGGCGCGGCAGGGCGCCTTCTCTAGCCAAAACGTCTCACCGCCGCAACAATTTAGCGCCCGCGGCGCGGCTTGTCTCTGAGGACCGCCAGCCCGGCAAAGGGGTGCCGGCGCTGCTCCGAGGCGCCCTTCCGGCCGCCGCCGCGGGGCCTCGGCAGGACGTCTTCCAGCCTGGCGCCGGGCCGCCGTGGATAGGGATCGGCCGCCAGGGAGAGTTGCTCGGCGACGATCTCGCCGACATCGAGCAGATTTCCCGACAGCGGCTCGGGCGCATCGGCATGGGCGCTCAACACCGCCTCGCCGCTGTCGGGATCGCGCTCATCGGCCAGGTCCTTCTTGAAGACGAGGCGGAAGGTGTCATCGAGCTCCTGCGTCACCGGATCCAGGGTCAAAACGCAGGCCTGCACGATTTTTCCGCGTAGCCGGCCCTCGACCACGATCTGTCCGCCAATCCGGCGATCGACGGTGACGCGGGCGGAAAAGGCCGGCAAGCCGAGAAACCCGAAGCGCTTGGCCAGCGCCGCCCGCTCGCCGTCGCTGGCGACGATATCCACAGCCGTACCGTTATTTCCCATACGGTCGAGATCGACGATGCGCTCGATCTCCGAGTTTTCTTTTTTGTCAGTAAGTTGAGACATTTTCTTACACTGCTTTTATCAAATCGTTGCGCGGCGTCGCCGCCAATCGTGCCGCGTATTGCCGGACATGGGTTTCAAGCTGCACCACCGCCTGAGCGTCGGCAGGCGGCCTACCGCCATAGGCGTTGCGGCGCAAGACCTCCGCGAGCGCCAGCTGCTCGCCAGTCAGGGCCGCGCGATAGGCCAGCGCCCGGCCATGCAGTCCTTCGGCCATGATCTTGATGCGCCGGCCCACCCCGAGATCCTGGACACCGATTTCGCGCAGCGTGAGATCGAGGTGGCGGAACATGGCGTCGAAGAAGCTCTGCGCCAGCTGTTCGCCGTCCGGCTCGCGCTGCAGCCGATCGATCATCAATGCCGCATGCAGGGCGAGAGAATCGAAACGGCCGTCGAGCGTGTCGGGAATGGCGCAGGCCTCGAACAGGTCGGGCGCCCGCGCGTCGCCCGCGGCGCGTGCATAAAGCGCGGCGGCGAACGCCTCTTCGGGCTTCTTGCGATGGAACACGGTTCTGCTTCCTCTTGGCGAGCGTTCCGGTTGACCCGGGACGACCGTCACGACATCTTGTGCACCCTCTTTCCGACGAACCCAAGAACCCGTCCATGCGTCGCACCGTCCCGCTCGCCACCGCCGCGCTCGCCGCCCTCCTGCTGGGGGCCTGCGACAACCCCGCCGACATCCGCGGATTCTCGCCATCGCCCGGCGCGGTCGACAAGCTCGAAGTCAAGACCCAGAGCCGCGAAGACGTCCAGCGCCTGATCGGCACGCCGTCCGCCGTCGCCACCTTCAATCCGAACGTCTGGTACTACATCAGCGAGAAGCAGGAATTCTGGGGTCCGTCCAAGCCGTGGATCACCGAGCAGAGCGTCATCCAGATCACGTTCGACGAAACAGGCCGCGTGCAGACCATCAAGTACTATGACCTGGCCGACGCGCAGAACATCACCATGGTGTCGCGCGTTACGCCGACCTCGGGCAAGGAGCTGACGGTGCTCGAGCAGATCCTGGGCAATGTCGGCAAGTTCTCCGGCCCGCGGCAGCAGGGCAATCCGGGCGCGCCGACCGGCGGCGGCTTCTGATACGGCTCTCCGGAAGACCAAAGAAAAAGCCCCGGTCCTGCGACCGGGGCTTTTCCGTTGGCGCGGGGCGCTGGCTTAGTGCGCGAGCACGGCGAGCAGCAGCAGGGCCACGATGTTGGTGATCTTGATCATCGGGTTCACGGCCGGGCCCGCCGTGTCCTTGTAGGGGTCGCCGACGGTGTCGCCGGTCACGGCGGCCTTGTGGGCCTCCGATCCCTTGCCGCCGAAATGGCCCTCTTCGATGTACTTCTTGGCGTTGTCCCAGGCGCCGCCCCCCGCCGTCATGGAGATGGCGACGAACAGGCCGGTGACGATCACGCCCAGCAGCATGCCGCCTACCGCAGCGAAGGCGTCGGACCTGCTGGCGATCGCCGCGATCACGAAATACAGCACGACCGGCGACAGCACCGGCAGCAGCGAAGGGATCATCATCTCCTTGATCGCCGCCTTGGTGAGCATGTCGACGGCGCGGCCATAGTCCGGCCGGTCGGTGCCCTTCATGATGCCGGGCTTCTCGCGGAACTGGCGGCGGACCTCTTCGACCACCGACTGCGCGGCGCGGCCGACCGCCAGCATCGACATGCCGCCGAACAGATACGGCAGGCCGCCGCCGATCAGCAGGCCGACCACGACGTA
>DATMKZ010000026.1:0-51394 GCA_035570795.1 Rhizomicrobium sp. | reverse complement strand
CTGGATGGCATGGCCGATGTCGCCGGTGGTGTTGCCGGGCCTGACGACGGCGAT
This sequence comes from Rhizomicrobium sp., assembly GCA_035570795.1. Classification (GTDB taxonomy): domain Bacteria; phylum Pseudomonadota; class Alphaproteobacteria; order Micropepsales; family Micropepsaceae; genus Rhizomicrobium. The sequence goes on along the minus strand of DATMKZ010000026.1, from coordinate 51,340 downwards.
GCCCCGCATCATCGCGTCATAGGTGATGTCGACCAGCCGCTTGGCCTTCAGCTTGACGTCGCCTACCAGGTACATGCGGCTGGTGTCGCCATGCCAGCCGTCGACGATCACCGTGACGTCGATGTTGACGATATCGCCGTCGCGCAGCGGCTTGTCGTTCGGGATGCCGTGGCAGACGACGTGGTTGATCGAGGTGCAGGTGGTGTGGCGATAGCCGCGATAGCCCAGGCACGCCGGCACGCCGCCATGGGCGACGACATAGTCGTAGGCGAGCTTGTCGAGATATTCGGTGGTGACGCCCGGCTTCACCTCGGGCACCAGGAGGTCCAGCACCTCCGCCGCCAGCCGCCCGGCGCGGCGCATGCCGTCCAAGTCGGCCGGATTGTGCAGCGTCACCGCGAAATGGGCGCGGCGGGTGGCCTCGAAATTGTCGGCATCGGGCATGAAGGACTGCATCGGCGGCTCTCGGCTGGGCGTCTGGCGGCTTGATGTAGGGTCTGAGCCCGTGTTTTCTAGGCCTTAGGAACTTTCCCAAGTCTTACACCGGCCCGCCCCAATGAGCCAGACCGCGCCCGTCACCGCCGCCATCCTCGTGATCGGGGACGAAATACTGTCGGGCCGCACCCAGGACACCAACACGGCCTATATCGCGCGGTTCCTCGGCGCGCTGGGCATCGACCTGCGCGAGGCCCGCGTGGTGCCCGACCTCCAGGCCGAGATCGTCGCCGGCCTGAATGCGCTGCGGGCCCGCTACACCTATGTCTTCACCACTGGCGGCATCGGCCCGACGCATGACGACATCACCTTCGAGGCGGTGGCGGCCGCGTTCGGCGTCGGTTGCTACCACCATCCCGAAGCGATGGCCGCCATGGCGGCGCGTTACAAGCCCGGCGAATTCAACGAGGCGCGCCAGCGCATGGCCTATATCCCCGTCGGCGCGGAACTGGTGCGCAACAGCGTCTCCACCGCGCCCGGCGTGCACATCGGCAACGTCTTCGTGATGGCCGGCGTGCCGATGATCATGCGCGCCATGCTGGACGCGATCGAGCCGCTCCTGCAGCGCGGCGCCGTCGTGCATGCCGCGACCGTCCAGGCCAGAGTTCCCGAGGGCCGAATCGCCGAAGGTCTTGCGAAAATCCAGCGCGACCATAAAGACGTCGCAATCGGCAGCTATCCTTATTACCGCGAAGATGGTGCCGGTGTTCAGCTTGTCGCACGTGGGCGCGACGCGGCGGATGTCGAGACCGCGGCCCTGGAAATAGAGGCCCTGCTTCGCGACCTGGGTGCAGAAGGCACGCGGGTTACCGCCTGAGACCCTTTTTGAGGGATTCGGGCTCGGTTGGCAGACATTAAGCATGACAAGGCGCGTCGCCTTGTGTAACGGTTTGTCTCAGAACGAGGCGTGCCGCACGGACGGCACCCCTGCTGGGGTGGAAACTAAGAAGAGATGGGCTTCGGCCCGACGAAAGGACTGGGCCCGCGCGAGGGCTCGCGACGCTGTTTGGACCTGGGAGTAGCACCAAAAATGACGATGAAACGCGTTCTGGGGGCAGCGGCAGGCGGTATCATGGTGGCGGTGGCCGGTGTGGCCCTGGCGGCCAATTTCACCTCGTCCAAGCAGACCGATTTCTTCGCCGCCGGACGGCATCAATTCTACGTCTGGTGCGCGGGCGGCACCGATTTCATGGCGATGCAGAGTGGCGCCAGCGCCGCCGACGCCCAGATGAAGCTCTACAACGACGAAAAGCGCGCCGGGAAGACCAATTGCTGGCCGGTCTGGCAAGGCCGGGTCTCGGGCTGAATTTCCCCTCATGGATTGCGCGAATGGCGGCCGAAAGGCCGCCGTTTTTGTTGGCGGCCGGCGAGACATCTTGACTTGGGCCATGTCGCGGTAAGTATGCGCGCTACCGACCGACATGGAGACGCGCACGTGAAATACGGAATCGACTATCGCTTCCTGCCCAAGGGTGGGGCCTCGCCGGTGGACAATACCCAGCCGGTGGATGTCGAGGTCGACCACGACCAGTTCGCGCTGATCCCCAATGTCGGCGACTATGTCGACATTCCGGGCGACGACCCGGGCATGCGCAACGTGCCGCTCAAGGGCAAGGTCCGCTCGCGCCTGTTCAAGTATGTGATGAACTATTGCTACATCACCATCGTGGTCGAAGAGACCGACGAGGACTGGGCCAAGATCCGTCCCAAGCACGCCAACAACTGATCCGGGGCCGCGGGATCGTCCCGGGCGCGCAAGCGACCCGGGCCTCCTAGAGCTTCAGCGCTTTCGCTTCGGCGTCGAGCGCCGCGACCTGATCGGGCTGGCCGGCGAGCGCCTTGCGCGCGGCGGCCAGCGCGCTTTGCGCTTTGGCTTTGTCGCCGAGCACGGCATAGGCGCGGATCAGGCGCTGCCAGCCCGGGGCGTCGTCGGGGTTCGCCGCCAGCCGCGCCGCGAGGCCCGCGACCATCGCTGCGATGTCGGGAGCGCTGCCGCCGCTGCGCGCGGTGAGCGCCGCAATGCGATCGACCAGGTCGGCATGCAATGGCGAATTGGCCGGCGTGTCGGCCATCAGGCTGTTCCAGTAATCGAGGGCCTGCGCCGAATTGCCCCGCGCCGCCGCGGCCAGGCCGAGGAAATAGCGCGCCGCCATGTCCTTGGGATCGATGGCGAGCGCCTGCGTGAAGGCCGCCTCCGCGTCGGGCGTCACCGCGCCGGCCGTCGCCTGCGTCAGCGCCTCGCCATAGGCCGAATAGAGGAAGGAAAATTGCTGGCCGTGCCCGCGTGCCGCGGCGATGGCGCGGTCGAACGCCTTGGCCGCGTCCTCGGGGTCGCGAACCGACAGATAGGCCTGGCCGAGCAGGACCCAGCGGCGCGGATCCTCCGGATGCTCGCGGACGGCGACGCCCAGCCTGCCGATGAGGGCATTGATGTCGCGGGCCTTGTCGCCCTGAAGCGTGCGCACGGCGAGTGCCGGATGGCCGAGGTCGACATAGAGCCCGCCGCCGATGCCCAGCACGAACAGCGCCGCTGCCGCGGCCAGCACAAAGCGGCCGCGCCCCGTCTGCCGCGCCACGATCGGCCAAGCGACGAAGCCGCAGGCGAGCGCCGCGACGGCGGCAAGGATCAGGATAGCCAGGACGATCATGCCGCAGGCGTTAGCATGGCCCGGGCCCGCGGCCAAAACCGGCGCGGCGCTCAGATCCGGATGTCGCCGAGGCCCGCGAGCGGTTGAACCAGGCGGTCTTCCTCGAAGGTGTCCATCGCGGCATCGTGCCGGGCGAGGGCGCCGAAGTTCAATCCCGTCAACTGCGCGATCTTCGCGAGCTTGACCTGGAACGCCTGCGCCGCGTCGTCCGACAAGGGCCTCAACCGGTCCATTTCCTCGGCGGGCAGGTCGGCCGCCAGAAGGTTGGCCTGGCTCAGCACGAAGCCGGCGGCCGCCAGCGTGTCGTCCTTGGCGAACACGGCAATCTTGAAGAACTGCCTGGGAATCTTCACGCCCGAAGCCGCCTCGTCGTCGGCGCGGAACACCGGTCCGTTGATCACGGTGGCCCTGCGCTTGTCGTTCTCGGCGTGGAACAGCACATAGTCCTCGATGCCGGCCCACAGGTCGTGGCTCTCGTTGAACGTGACGTGCTGCGGCGAGCAGTTGGTGAAGTGGAACGTGTCGTCGCCGTTGCGTTTTGCCAGCGCCGGCGTCGGGCCCCAGGTCGCATCGAGGCGGCGCACCAGGTGACCGCGGTCGAAGACGCGCTGCCTGGCGTTCTTTTTCGACTTCACGGCTTTATAGAACGCGTCGGGGATCTGGTATTTCTTGTCGATGCGCGTGTCGGCATACCAGCGGTCGCCTTCGCGCTTGCCGACGTCGCGGCGCTGCGGCGCATCGATGTTGACCATCGAGTAGAAGGCGATTTTGCGCTCGCCGTTCAGCACCAGGCTGTAATTGTAGTAGTCGAGCACCGAAGGCTGCCGCGCATCCGGCACCTTGACCGCCTTGGCCTTGAGCGCGGCTGACAAGGTCGGCAGCGCCACCGCGAGGCCGCCGGTGCCGAGGAAAGCCTCGTCATAGCCTTTGCGCGCCGCATAGTTGGTCTGGTCGATCACGACCTTCTCGACGCCGGGCGCCTCGTCCGCCGGTGCGCCAGGCGCATACAGCGTGCTCTGCGGTCCCGCTTCGGCCTTCTGTGGCACGGCGGCGGGTTGTCCGCCGAGCTGGATCGACACCGGCACGGTCAGGAGCAACGTGCGACCGGCGATGCCGCCGGACGTAGCCGCTTCGCTCTCCTGCGGCACCGGCACCGCCGCGCCGCCGGCGCGCGAGACTTCGAGCACCTTGGCCGCGACCGCGTCGGCCGCGTTGTTGGCCTGCAGATAGTCCACGATTCTGCTGATGCGGATGCCCTCATTGGCGATCCACTTGACCTTGTCCTCGCCCATCGTCTCGTCCCAGACCTTGCCGTCGAGCGTCAGCGTCTCGCCCTTGGCATTGGTGGCGGGGACGCCGCTGTGATGCAGCGCCACCACTTCCCAGAAACCGTTGAACACCGGCGAGCCCGACGAGCCGGCGGTGGTGTCGGTCTGGTACCACACGGTGTTGTCGAGATATTTGATCAGCTTGTTCTCGCGCACGCAGACCTGTTTGCGCTCGCCGCCGGGGTGCTGGATGATGGTCAGATATTCGCCCTCGAACGCCTTGCCGGGCCGCGGCCGCAGCGGCAGGTAGCCCAACGCCTCGATGCCGCGTGTCCCATCCTGCGAACGCGGCGCCACCGTGACGATGGAAAAATCCAGATCCTTGTCGGTGACGAACGATCCCGCCGCCGCGTTCAGCGCGAAATAGACCGGTACCATGTCGTGGCCGTCGACGTCGTACTCATAGTCGAATTCGGCGACGGCATAACTGGCATCGACGTCGGACGAAAGGACGTGGTTGTTGGTGATCAGGACACCGGGGGCGATGAGGAAGCCGGTGCCGTAGCCGACGAGCTGGCCGGCGGAATTGTTCAAATTCACCCGGCACACCGAATGCGACGCGCGAATGCCCAGCGCCAGATAATTGACGCCGGTCAGGTCGTTGCCCGCGATGATGCGCTCCAGCGCATCGGCGGCGACTTGCGGGTTGTTGGTGCTGGCCAGGAGTTGGCGATACATTTCGCGGCGGGCGGCTTTGTCGATGACCTTGCCGCGCGGGCCGTCCTTGGTGATCTTGCTGCTCTTGGCTTCCTTGGCGATGCCGCCGGTGCGAAAGCGCTTTTTGGCGGCGGCAACGACGTCCGTATCCTGCAGCAGCATGGCTGGCCCCCTTTTGATCGCTTGATGATTTACGCGTACGCCACGCACACGCTGTGTGCCGGCCGCGGTCGTCGAAACCGAAGCGGGCCTGCCACGCCGGCCGCCGACGCTAGCGCGTAAATCGCCGCCGGTTCAATCGCTCACGCAACGCCAAGGCGTTCGCGTTTTGCGGCGGCGGACGTCAGGCGCCCGGCGGCGGTTTGCGCCGGAACTTGCCCTTGGCCAAAGCCACGATCATGCCGCGGATGGTGCGCACCTCCTGGTCGGTCAGGTCGGCGCGATTGAGTAGCGCGCGCATATGACGGATCATCGGCGTCTCCTTGCTCGGCGGATAGAGAAAGCCGGAGGCAAGGAGTTCGTTCTCCAGATGCTCGAAGAGCTGGAACATCTCCTCGCGCGTGGCTTTCTTCGCGATGGGGCCGTGATCGATGCGCGAGACCGGCGTTGCGTCGGCGGCGCGGAACCATTCGTAGCAGAGCAGCATCACCGACTGGCCGAGATTGAGCGAGGAGAATTCCGCCGTCGGGATCGTCACCACCGCGGTCGCCAGCGAGACCTCGTCATTGTCGAGGCCCGAGCGTTCGTTGCCGAACAGCAGGCCGCAGCGCATGCCCTTCGCCGCCGCCGCCCGCAACTGCCGCGCCGCTTCCGGCGGCGTCACCACCGGCTTGGCGACGCCGCGCTCGCGCGCCGTGGCGGCGAACACCAGCTGCAGGTCGCCCAAAGCCGCCGGCGCGGTATCGTAGAGCCGCACGGCCTCCAGCAGGTCCGCGGCGCCCGCCGCCATGTGGACCGCCTTCTGGTTCGGCCAGCCGTCGCGCGGGGCGACGAGGCGCAGATCCGTGAGCCCGAAATTCTTCATCGCCCGCGCCGCGGCGCCGATGTTCTCGCCGAGCTGGGGGCGGGACAGGATGATGACGGGCGCGGTCATGGCTTGGGTATGGCGATCATCTTGCCGGTCGCGCGCACGCGCGCCTTGCCGGTTCTGGGGAAGACGGCGATGTCGTCCGGCTTGTTGTCGCCGATGGTCATGAACAGGCAGTTCTCCCTGGTATGATTGAAGAGATGATGGCCAGCCGGTTGTCCGGCGGGAAAGCAGCAGAAATCGCGCGCCTTCATCACATATTTTTCGCCGCCCAGGAAAAGCGTGGCGCTGCCTTTGAGGATGAATACGTGTTCCTCATCGGCTGTGTGGTAGTGGAATTTGTTCGAGTACTGCCCCGGCTTCAGCACATCGATGCCGACGCCCACCTGCGAGCCGCCACCATAACGGCCCAGGGTCTTGAAGATCGTCGAGCCGGGCAGTTTCTGCCACGGCACGTCGTCGATGCCGAACGGCGCGAAGGCGCCTTCGCGATTCTTCGCCGCCCTCGAATCCGCCGCCTTTTTCGCCATGCCGGGCTCCTGCGCTGGGCGCTTTGACGGGCCAATCCCGCCCCGCTATACCCCGCGCCAGCAGCACTTTCGAGGCCCCCATGGACAAGATCAAAGTCGCCAACCCGGTCGTCGAGCTCGACGGCGACGAGATGACCCGCATCATCTGGGACCTCATCAAGAAGAAGCTGATCCTGCCCTATCTGGACGTGAAGCTGGAATATTACGACCTCGGCATCGAGCATCGCGACGCCACCGAGGACAAGGTCACGGTCGACGCGGCGCACGCCATCGCCAAGCATGGCGTCGGCGTCAAATGCGCCACCATCACGCCGGACGAGCAGCGCGTCGAGGAATTCAAGCTCAAGAAGATGTGGAAGTCGCCCAACGGCACGATTCGCAACATCTTAGGGGGCGTCATCTTCCGCGAGCCGATTATCTGCAGGAACGTGCCGCGCCTGGTGCCGGGCTGGACCCAGCCCATCGTGGTCGGCCGCCACGCCTTCGGCGACCAGTACAAGGCCACCGATTTCCGCTTCCCCGGCAAGGGCACGCTGAGCATCAAGTTCGTCGGCGAGGACGGCAAGGTCATCGAGCACGAAGTGTTCCAGGCGCCCGGCGCCGGCGTCGCCATGGCGATGTACAATCTCGACGAGTCGATCCGCGATTTCGCCCGCGCCTCGATGAATTATGGCCTGGCGCGCAAATATCCGGTCTACCTCTCGACCAAGAACACCATCCTCAAGGCTTATGACGGCCGCTTCAAGGACATCTTCCAGGAGGTCTTCGACAAGGAGTTCGCGGCGAAGTTCAAGGCGCTGAACATCGTCTACGAGCACCGCCTGATCGACGACATGGTCGCGTCGGCGCTCAAATGGAGCGGCGGTTATGTCTGGGCCTGCAAGAACTACGACGGCGACGTGCAGTCCGACACCGTGGCGCAGGGCTTCGGCAGCCTCGGCCTGATGACATCCGTGCTGCTGTCGCCCGACGGCAAGACGGTCGAAGCCGAGGCCGCGCACGGCACCGTGACGCGCCATTACCGCGAGCACCAGAAGGGCAAGGCGACCTCGACAAATTCCATCGCCTCGATCTTCGCCTGGACGCGGGGCCTCGCCCACCGCGCCAAGCTCGACGGCAACGCCGCGCTCGACAGATTCTCGCACACGCTGGAGAAGGTCTGCGTCGACACGGTCGAGCAGGGCTTCATGACCAAGGACCTGGCGCTGCTGGTCGGTCCCGAGCAGAAATGGCTCACCACCGAAGGCTTCCTCGACAAGGTCGATGAGAACCTGAAGAAGGCGATGGCGTAGGCGCGGGATTCGCGCGACGGCCGTGGATTTTCGAAGGGCAGAAAGCTGGAAATGCTCAGACAGTTTGGGAAGTTTGGAACGAAAAAATTGCGCATGCATCGCGGTCAAGAAACTCTTCCTGCCGCTCCTCAAGCCAAAGACGAAATGCGGGTGACTGTAATTTCCACTGCTTCGGAATTGCGTGCAGAACAGGCGCAAAGTGAAAAACAGCGCCTCCTGGAGAAGCGCCGAGCCAACAGCCGGAAGGCCGAAGCTAAACGCCACAGGCTGGTGCAGGGCAAGGCCGGCAAAAAGTAGAACTGACCCGTTACCCGAACTTGTCAGCAGTCCCTATGCGTAGCCCGCATATCCCACTTGCTGTATTGTTCTTGATTTGTTCCAAATCCTCCCATAGCTTTCCCGGCCAAATACGGAGTGGGACAAATGATCGGCTATGTGACCATCGGCGCGAAGGACAGCGAGGCGTCGGGCAAATTCTATGACGCGGTGCTGGGTGCCTGCGGCTGCGACCGAAAATTCGCCGATGGCGGCTGGATCGGCTATGGCGCCAAGGGGCGGGACGAGCACGACGTCTTCGTCTGCCCGCCCTTCAACAAGGAAGCGGCGAGCTTCGGCAACGGCATGATGATCGCCTTCAAGGCGCCCTCGCGCGAAGCCGTCGATGCGGCCTATCGCTTGGGCCTCGCCCAGGGCGGCAGCGATGAGGGCGCGCCCGGTTTCCGTCCGCCCGAGAAACAGAGCTGGTACGGCGCCTATCTGCGCGATCCCACCGGCAACAAGATCGCGGTATTTTTCACCCCGTGAGGGCTTGGAGACGCGCCGCGCGCCGTCACGCGACCGGCGCGAGCGCTTTGACCCGGTCGGTGATGGCGGCCAGCGCCGCGTCGGCCTTGCTACCGTCGGGGCCGCCGGCCTGGGCCATGTCGGGCCGCCCGCCGCCGCCCTTTCCGCCCAGCGCCTCGGCGCCGAGCTTGACGAGATCGACGGCACTGATGCGCTGGGTGAGATCCTCGGTCACGCCGACCACCAGCGAGGCCTTGCCGTCCGCCACCGCCACGAAGGCGGCGATGCCCGAGCCGAGCTGCGCCTTGGCGCCGTCGACCAGCGATTTGAGATCCTTGGCCGCGACACCTTCGACGACGCGGAAATCGGTCTTGATGCCGCCCACCGTCGCGGCAGGGGTCTCCGTGCCGGAGGTCCGCGCCGCCGCGCCGCCGCCGAGCGCCAATTGCTTGCGCGCATCGACCAGTTCGCGCTCGAGCCGCCGCCGCTCTTCGGAGAGCTGCGTCACTCGTGCCGGCAGGTCGGCTGCGCTGGTCTTCAGCGCCGCCGCCGCCTCGCGCGCGAGGCCGGCCTGGCCGGAGAGATAGCGCCTTGCGCCTTCGCTGGTCAGCGCATCGATGCGCCGCACGCCAGCCGCCACCGCACTCTCCGACAGGATCGTGAACAGGCCGATGTCGCCGAGCCGCTGCACATGCGTGCCGCCGCACAGCTCGACGGAATAGGATTTCTCGGCCTCGGGGTCGCTGCCCATGGTCAGGACGCGCACCTCGTCGCCGTATTTCTCGCCGAACAGCGCCTCGGCGCCGGCCTCGATCGCCGCATCCGTCGCCATTAGGCGCGTCGCGACGTCCGAATTCTGCCGGATGACGTCGTTGACCATCTGTTCGACGCGGTCGAGCTCGCCCGGCGTCACGGGTTTGGGATGGCTGAAGTCGAAGCGCAGCCGGTCGGGCGCGACCAGAGAACCCTTCTGCTGGACATGGCCGCCGAGCACGCGCTTCAGGGCGGCATGCAGCAGGTGCGTCGCCGAATGATTGGCGCGGGTGGCGCGGCGGCGTTCACGGTCGACCTTGAGATCGACCGTCTCGCCCACTTTCAGCACGCCCCTGGTCACCTTGACGACGTGGACGTGCAGGCTGCCGAGCTTTTTCTCGGTGTCGGTGACGAGGCCTTCGCCGCCGGCCGAGCGGATGGTGCCCTGGTCGCCGACCTGGCCGCCGGACTCGGCGTAGAACGGCGTCTGGTTGGTCAGCAGCAGCACCGTCTCGCCGGCCGCGGCCGAGGTCGCGCGCACGCCGTCCTTGAGGATGGCCAGGATGTTGCCCTCGGCGTCCTCGGTGTCGTAGCCGAGGAATTCGCTGGAGCCGAATTCGTCGCGCAGCTCGAACCACCGGGCATCGTCGGCGGTCTCGCCCGAGCCCGCCCAGGCCTTGCGCGCCTCGGCCTTCTGCCGGGCCATGGCGGCGTCGAAGCCGTCGGTCTCGACGCCGATGCCCTTGGCCTTGAGGGCGTCCTGCGTCAGGTCGAGCGGGAAGCCATAGGTGTCGTAGAGCTTGAACGCGACCTCGCCGGCAAGCCTGTCGCCCTTGCGCAAGCCGCCGCTGGCGTCGTCGAGCAGCTTGAGGCCGCGCGCTAGCGTGTCGCGAAAGCGGATTTCCTCCAGCCGCAGCGTCTCGGCGACCAGGCCCTCGGCGCGCCTGAGTTCGGGATAGGCACCGCCCATCTCGGCAACCAGGGCCGGCACCAGCCGGTGCATCAGAGGATCCTTCGCGCCGATCAAATGGGCGTGGCGCATGGCGCGGCGCATGATGCGGCGCAAGACATAGCCGCGGCCTTCGTTCGACGGCAGCACGCCGTCGGCGATCAGGAAGGAGGTCGCGCGCAGGTGATCGGCGATGATGCGATGGCTGAACACCGCCTCGCCCTCGGAGCGGGCGCCGGACAACTCGACCGATGCCGCGATGAGATGGCGGAACAGGTCGACCTCGTAATTGCTGGTGACGCCCTGCAGCAGGGCGGTGATGCGCTCCAGCCCCATGCCGGTGTCGATCGACGGCCTGGGCAGGTCGATGCGCGTGTCCGCGTCCACCTGTTCGAACTGCATGAAGACGAGGTTCCAGAATTCCAGGAAGCGGTCGCCGTCCTCTTCGGCGCTGCCCGGCGGGCCGCCGGCGACGCCCTCACCCTGGTCGTAGAAGATTTCGGAGCAGAAACCGCACGGCCCCAAAGGCCCCATCGCCCACAGATTGTCCGCATGTCCGACGATGCGGTCGTCCGAGATGCCGGCGATCTTCTTCCACAACCCGCGCGCGATCTCGTCGGTGGGATAGACCGTCACCCACAATTTGTCCTTGGGCAGCGCCAGCGTCTTGCTGAGATAGTCCCAGGCATGGGCGATCGCCTCTTCCTTGAAATAATCGCCGAACGAGAAATTGCCCAGCATCTCGAAGAAGGTGTGGTGCCGCTGGGTGTAGCCGACATTGTCGAGGTCGTTGTGCTTGCCGCCGGCGCGGACGCATTTCTGCACCGAGGTGGCGCGCTTGTAGGGGCGCTTCTCGGCGCCGGTGAAGACGTTCTTGAACTGGACCATGCCGGCGTTGGTGAACATCAGCGTCGGATCGTTGCGCGGCACCAGCGGCGACGACGCCACCACCGAATGCTGGCGGTCGCGGAAGAAATCCAGGAACGAAGTGCGGACGTCGGAAAGGCTTGTCATGGGCCGGTTTTAGCCTTCGCCGGGCGCGGTTGTCATCCTTGCCCGCGGAATGGCGGCCGCGCGGGTCCGTAAGGGGCGTCTGCGGTGCCCGCCGCAGGATGACGCCGCCGGCGCGGGGATCGCCGTCGTGCCGCGGCGCGAGCCCGAAACACGCATGACCGCCCGAAGCACATAAACGAAGGGGCGCCCCGTGGCGGGGGCGCCCCTTCGCCGGAGTCGTCCCTCAGGCGAATAAGGAACGAACGGTGCCGGGACGGCGGCTATTCCTCTTCGCCGTCCTCATCTTCGTCCTTGTCCTTGGCCGCGCCGCCGAGCGCCAGGCTCTGGGCCAGCAGCCCGGCATTGCCGCGGATCGCCGCCTCGATCGTGTCGGCGACGTCGGGATTGGCCTTGAGGAAGGTCTTGGCCGCCTCGCGGCCCTGGCCGATGCGATTTCCGTCATGCGAGAACCAGGAGCCGGATTTCTCCACCACGCCCGCCTTGACGCCGAGGTCGAGCAGTTCGCCGGTCTTGGAGATGCCCTGGCCGTACATGATGTCGAACTCGACCTGCTTGAAGGGCGGGGCGACCTTGTTCTTGACCACCTTGACGCGGGTCTGATTGCCGATCACCTCGTCATGGTCCTTGATCGCGCCGATGCGGCGGATGTCGAGCCGCACGCTGGCGTAGAATTTCAGCGCATTGCCGCCGGTCGTGGTCTCCGGATTGCCGAACATGACGCCGATCTTCATGCGGATCTGGTTGATGAACAGCACGATGGTGTTGGATTTGGAGATCGAGGCGGTGAGCTTGCGCAGCGCCTGGCTCATCAGCCGCGCCTGCAGGCCGGGCAGCGAATCGCCCATCTCGCCCTCGAGCTCGGCCTTGGGCGTCAGCGCCGCGACCGAATCGATGACCACGATGTCGACGCCGCCCGAACGCACCAGCGTGTCGGTGATCTCCAGCGCCTGCTCGCCGGTGTCCGGCTGCGAGATCAGCATCTCGTCGATGTCGACGCCCAGCTTCTTGGCGTAGCCCGGGTCCATCGCATGTTCGGCGTCGATATAGGCGGCGATGCCGCCCTTCTTCTGGATCTCGGCGACCACATGCAGCGCCAGCGTCGTCTTGCCCGAGCTTTCCGGGCCATAGACCTCGATGACGCGGCCGCGCGGCAGCCCGCCGATGCCCAGCGCGATGTCGAGGCCGAGCGAGCCGGTCGAGACCGCGTCGGTGGCGACGCCGAGATCGCGCGCCCCCATCTTCATGACGGAGCCTTTGCCGAACGCCCGGTCGATCTGGCTCAGCGCCGCGTCGAGCGCGCGCTTGCGATCGGAATTCTCTTTTTCTTCCTTCGCCACTACCCGCAAAGCCGCCTGTGACATGAGATCCGTCTCCTTATTTCAGAGCGGCACGGAAAACCCAAGCCGCCGCCACGAGGGGTACAAAGTACACGCTTTGTTCTCGTTTGCAAGATACTGGTTAAAGCGATGTTTTCACTGAAATATACCACATCTTGTTCGCAGACTGTTCTGACCTCGGAACAAAGGGCGATGATGGAATCGAGTACGCAGAATCGAGTTGGGCGTTAGAGCAATAAAATTTCAAGCCGAGGCGATTCGGTCCTGGAAAAGCAAGAAAATTGCGCCAAGCCAAGAGGTCAGAAACTGCGCGCGAAATCGCCAATTTTCTGATTGACCGCTACGACGAACTCCCAAGGGAAGCCGAGGCGGTCGCAGAAAATATCATTTCCGCAATAGCCCCAATTTTTCAGCACGGCGGCGCTCGTAAAAAATTGTCGTCGGCAAGTGGACAGCCTCCTGCGTCAAAATTTGGAAGCGGTGGCAAAGCACCATGATTTCGGCCGACGAATAGAGATACGTCGGCCGAAGCAAAGGACGCTTTGGCGAACTGTGCGGCGCAACCGCACTCGCATCGAATCGCGCTTTTCTCGGTGCATGCATGAATGGCATCAGGACATAACCGTGTTCTGAAACTGGCGTTCCTTCGGGACGCCAACCGTTGACGAAACCATGGGCAATCTCGTTGCGACGCTGACTGTAATTTTGCGCGGTATCGAGAAGTTTGCGAATCATCCGCTCGTGATGCGCATTAGGGACGGCTGCAAAGTGTGCTTCGGCTGCGGCTCTGAGCATGTCCACCCTCCCTCTAAAGGTAGCAATAGCGCCATAGGCACGAAGCGCCGGGAGTTCATCATTTCTGTCGCCGACGAAGCTGGAGAATAGGTTTGCAAGCTGTCGCTCAAAAAGCTCCCAGGCAGAGAGTGCTTGACCCACCGCTGCATAGGTTGTGGTCGAGTCCGCATCGCCCCTCTTGGGAAATGGCGGAACGTCCCAGGCCTTAGCAGTCTTCGGAGTCGGCGGCGGGGGGGCCTTCTTGGCTCTCGGCTGTTTGCGCGGAGTCATGGTAAGAATTGCTTCATGGCTAAGCCCAAAAAGAAAAAGCGGTTAAAGCTCAAAGAAGCGAAGAGCATCGAACTGCACCCCGACGCATGGAGGCGGTTCGAAAAAGACTCGAAGCAGATCGCGAAAACAAATGCGACAGCGAAGCGAGGGGGAACGCAATGGGCGCCCGAGTAAAGCACGGTTTTCTATATCTCGACAGAGAGACGCTAGCTTGTAGCCAGTGCAAGAAGTATCGCCGGAGCGGATTTGTTTTGGCTGCCTTCAACGCTGTCGTTGGCTTTCTGTGCCACAAGTGCCGAGACCTACGGCTGACTCAAGAAGGATGGACACCGCCACTAAAGCGTCGCCGAAGCCAAACCGAAGGCAAGTAACTCATGAACGATGTGGTCCAAAATCTGCCTTGGCAGATACAGGTCTCACTTGCGAGCGGGTACGCGGCCTATTTGATCGCATACATGGGAATTCGATTTGCGCACACCTCGATAGACACGCTCTTTATCTCTCTTGCGTTCGGCTTGCTCACAACGGGCGCAATGTGGGTGATGCGAGCGATCGACCCAATATACTCGGTGCCGGCTGCGTTCCTGTTTACAATCGCGATTGCGATCTTGTGGCGTGCCTTCGCACGTGGGTGGTTTCATTCGGCGCTTTATGCGCTGAATGTCACTTGGTCAAACGACGATCCTTCCGCGCTCGCAACAATATCAGCGAATAGCAAGCACCCGATCAGCCAAATCGGCGTCCAGCTAGACGACGGCACATGGCTCACTTGCCAACATGCCGACCGCTTCCGTGATGCGCCGTTTCCACCAATGACTCTTGGGCCAGGCGGTGACATTGCCTTGTATCTGACTCACGAAGAGCTACCGGGACAACCGGAAACCGAACTCACCACTGTGCGAGATGACAAGTGGGGAGACCGGCTCACATACATTCCGGCTGCTCGAATCAAGAGGATCACCATCAGACACGAACGGTAGCTACTTGTCCTTTGCAGGTGGCGGCAGTGTCGGTGCCGTGTCCTTACTGGGGACGACGCTCGGTTGATGCGACGTTCCAGGCTTGGGTGTGAAACTCTTTTGCATCGCTGAATCGCCTACATGCACGCCATGAACGACGCGCGGCGAGAATGATCTGGTCTGGTTTGAGCCAAGCGCAACTTTGTTGTCTTTTGTCACTGCATCCCTCATTCAATGAGGACCACTAAACTTGGAAATAGCGTCTCGCTGCGGTCCGGCCAAAGCGCGAGGCGTTCGAGCCGCGACGTTCTAGAGAATCGTTGCGGTTCACAACTCCTACCACGAATCAGGGAAAGTGTTTCTGATTCGTGCTAATTTTGTTGGGCGACTGCGCAAACGTGCAAAGACCCTCAGCCAGTGTTCCGGCTGCTCGATTCCGAGGCGTTCGGCTGATTCACAAGGCGCGATCAGCGGCCATGGCTCGCCAGCCTGATTAGGCCTTCGGCGGATCGGGAGAAACATCCTCGTCGCCGTCCATCTGGCCGGGCTTGGCGGCCTCGCCGCCATGCACCGCGCCGCTGCCACGCGGCAGGGTGGAATTGGCGCGCTCATCACGCTGCGCCGGCGCCGGCTTGTCCTGGCGCTGCTGGGCCGTGTTGGAAATTTCGGGTTCGCGCATGGCGGATACTCTGGGGGGCATTTCGTCAACGTCCCGCCGGCCGAAAAGCTGCGTTCCCACGCCTCCTATTTCGTCTTGCTGGGATAGGCGAAGGTCCAGCGCGCCGTGATCGGCTTCCACCAGGCCGGCACGCCGCTGGCGGCGTCGGTGTGGCGGATGAAGCCGTTGCTCGACGGCGGCAAGAGGACATAGGTGAGGCGATAGGTGCCGGGCCCCGCCATGTCGACATTGTTGGCGTAGTGCGTGCCGTCCTTGGCGATCATCGGATAGAGCCGGCCCGTCCGGCGATAGGCCGGCGCGCCGTCCTTGGTCAGCGTGTAGGTGATCGTCAGATACGGGATCCACTGGTCCTCGGCGAAGCCATGCGTTTCGCTTGCCGTGGCGTGCACGTCGGCCTCCAGATGCACCGCGTCCTTGCCCATCTTCATCCCGGGCGGATGACGGTCCATCTCGATGCCGGTGAGGTAGTTCGGCACGATCTGCATGTTCTCCTTCACCACCGGCTCACCGATATAGAATTCCTGCGCCGCGTTTGCGGCGGCCGGCGCAATTGCCAGCGTGGCGGCGAGAAGAAGCAGGGTCGGGCGCATGGAAGCCTCCGGTGTTTGGCCCATTATGGCATGAGCCGCCGGCGATCCCGCCAGGAATTCGCTGCCCAGCAAGCCCGGTCAAGACGCCTCGCGGCCGCTCTGGCAGGATCGGGCCATGCCGAACGGTCCGCGCGCCTCAGAGCCCGATTTCCTCGCCGAGGTCCTCGCCTATATCGAGGCCCATCGGGACGAGCCGATCACCGTCGCCGAGCTCGCCGCCGTCGCCGGTTTTTCCGCCTATCACTTCTCGCGGCTGTTCACGGCCCGCTTCGGCATGAGCGTGATGGGTTATGTGCGCGACTGCCGGCTCCAGGCCGCGGCGCTCCGGCTCACCGGCGATGCGCCGCCGGGGCTCGCCGAACTCGCCTTCGATTGCGGCTATGAAAGCCAGGAGGCTTTCACCCGCGCCTTCAGCCGCCGTTACGGCACCCCGCCCGGCCAATTCCAGCGCGCGGCATTGAAACAGCAATTGCCCGGACAGCCGTCACAGGAGAGAGCCATGTCGAATCCGAAAACCGTCGCCCGCGTCGAGCGGCTGCAGGATCTCGTTCGCCGCGAAGCCTTCCACGTCGCCGGCGTCAGCGCCGTGTTCGACGCACAGAACAAGAGCGGCATTCCCGGCCTGTGGCCGCGGCTGATCCGCGCCCTGCCGCTCGCCAGCCAGGTGAGCGCCGTCACCTACGGCGTCTGCGCGATGGAGAACAAGGCGGAAGGACGCTTCAGCTACATGGCGGGCGTCGAGGTCGCGGGCGAGGCTGCGCTGCCCGACGGCTTCGCGCGCGTGGCGCTGGCGGCCCAGAGCTACGCCGTGTTCCGCCTGACGCTCGACGGCAGCGCGCTGCATCCGCAGATGCAGGCCGCGATGCCGCAGATCTGGGGCGCGTTGCTGCCGCAGTCCGGCCTCAAGACCGTCGCCGCGCCCGATCTCGAAGTCTATCCGGCCGACTTCGAGCCGATGCGCAAGGGCAGCCACGTCGACATGTATATCGCGGTGGACGCGTAGGCCTTACGGCTTGACGAATTTCAGCGCGTACTGGTCGGTCTTGCCGCGCACCGAGGGATCGAAGATCGGCTTGGTATGATCGTCGCCGGCGCGGTGCAGGAAATCGCCTTCGCCGACCAGCTTGAAGCCGGCGGCGGTGACTTCGCGGATCACCTGCGCCTTCTCGATGCGGTGCAGGACGGCGATCTGGTCCTCGCCGGTGCCCGGATTGGCGGCGTGGTCGAGGATGAAATAGATGCCGCCGGGCTTCAGCGAGGCGAAGACATGGGCGTTGAACGCCGCCATGTCGACGTCGCCGTACGTCTTGATGTGCAGGTCGTGATAGTTCTGGGTGATCCAGAACAGGTCTACCTTTTCGGGCAAATCGAATTCGCCGAACGGCGTGCCGGCGACGCTGACATTGCCGCGGCCGGGCTCGGCGGCGACCTTCTGGTCGGCTTCCAGGCTGCCCTTCCAGCGCGTCGTCTCGAGGCCGAAAACCTTGCCTTGTGGCCCGACCACGTCGCTCAGCAGGCGCGTGAAATAGCCGCCGCCGGGAAACAGCTCTCCCACCACCATGCCGGGCTTCACGCCGGCGAAGGCCAGCGTTGCCGCCGGCGCGCGCAGGGCGTCGGCGTCCGTGTCGTCCTTTGGGCGCGTGGTATCGGCGACCGCGCGCGCAACATAGGACGGCACAGGCGCCGCCAGCGCCGCGCCGCCGAGCGTGAACAGGAGTGCGGCCGATGCCGCGAGAGATGCGAATTTCATGGCAACGCCGCCCAAGATCTGCGCGGCCAGCTTAGGGCAGGCCCGTCCGGAGCCGTCTACACGATCCCGTTACAGGCCAGCGTCGCTGCGGGCCGGCTAATCCCCCGCCACCCGCTTCGCCGCCGGCGCGCCGGAGAGAACTTCCTTCACCTTCGCCGCGAGTTGTTTCAGGCCGAAGGGCTTGGGCAGGAAGTGCAGGTCTTCGGCCTTCTCGTCGTTGCGGCGGAAGGCTTCCTCGGCATAGCCGGACATGAAGATCACCGCCATCTCGGGCTTGAGGCGCTTGACGGCGCGCACCAGCGTCGGTCCGTCCATGTTGGGCATCACGACGTCGGTGATGAGCAGGTCGATCGGCGAGCGATGGCTACGCACGATCTCCAGCGCCTCCTCGCCGCCCGAGGCCTCCAGCACGCTGTAGCCGCGCATCTTGAGCGCCCGCGCCGCGAAGCTGCGCACCGCTTCCTCGTCCTCGACCAGGAGGATGGTGTCCTGCCCCGTGACGTCGCGCAGGCCGCTGCGCTCGGGCTCGGCCACCACCGCCGCGTTCTCGTCGGCGCGGTAGCGCGGCAGGTAGATGCGGAAGGTGGTGCCGCGCCCGATCTCGGATTCGACCGTTATGAAGCCGCCGGTCTGCTTGACGATGCCGTAGACCGTCGCGAGGCCGAGGCCGGTGCCCTGGCCGACCGGCTTGGTCGTGAAGAAGGGGTCGAAGATCTTGCCGATGACCTCTTTAGGAATGCCGGTGCCGGTGTCGGCGACCTCGATGCGGACATAGTCGCCGGCCGGCATCTGCGCCGTGCCGAAGGCGACGGATTCGTTCGCGGTTTCGTTGGCGGTGCGGATCGTCACCGTGCCGCCCTTGGGCATGGCGTCGCGCGCGTTGACCACGAGGTTGATCAGCGCGTTGGAGAGCTGCGCCTCGTCGGCGTGGATCGGCCAGACGTCGGCGCCGTGCTCGAGCTTGAGCTCGACGCCCTCGCGCAGCAGGCGGCGCAGCATCAGGGCGAGCTCGCCGACCACGTCGCGCACCGCCAGCACCTTGGGCTGCATCGTCTGCTTGCGCGAGAAGGCGAGAAGCTGGCCGACCAGCGTCGCGGCGCGCAGCGCGTTCTGGTGGATCTCGTTGATCTCCTTGAACGAGGGATCGCCGGCCTGGTGGCGCATCAGCAGGAATTCCGAATTGCCGATGATGACGGTGAGCAGGTTGTTGAAGTCGTGCGCCACGCCGCCGGCGAGCTGGCCGACCGCCTGCATCTTCTGGCTCTGGGCGAATTTGGTCTCGAGGGCTTTCTGTTCCGACACGTCGACGAGATAGAGGATGGCGCGGCCGCCGCTGATCGGGCTGGCGAACAATTCCGCGCTGCGCTCGTCGATGCCGGCGGCGCGCAGCTCGGCGGAGGCGACGTTGTGCGCCCCTTGCGCGGCCTGCGCGATCAGTTCGCCGACGCGGGCACGGTCGGCGCTTTCGACCAGTTCGCCGACGGCGCGGCCCGCCAGCGTGCCCGCGGCGCCGAAGAATTTCGCGAAGGCCGGGTTGGCGTCGACGATTCTGCCGTCGCCGGAGGCAAACGCGACGCCGACCGGCGCGTCGCGGAAGATGTCGCCGATGGCGGCGGGCGCCGCCGCCGCCGCGGATGCCGGCTGCGCCTTGGCCGCCTGTGCCGCGACGGCGAGGCGCGGGGTGAACCACCAGGCCGTCTGGCCGTTCGACAGCGGGCGCACCGCTGCCACGATCTCGATGCCAGGGCCGACCGCGAAGGATTCCTCGCGCGCCGTGCCCTCGGCGGCGCCGCGCGTCAGGCGGTAGAGCACCGCCGCCGACGGCTCGCCCGCCAGCGCCAGTTCGGGCGGCGGCGCGGCCTCGCCTTCGGCCGCCCCCGACATGCGGCGATAGACGTCGTTGCAGTCCAGCACAGCGCCATCCGTGCCGGTGATCGCCCAGGCGACATTGGCGCGGGCTGCGGCCTCGGCGACGCGGCGGGCGTCGGCGGCGGAGAGGCTCTCTTTCGGCCAGACCGCGAACAGGAACAGGCTCGCCACCGCGCCGATGGCGGCCAGCAGCATGAGGCCCAGCCAGCCGACCATGTTGGGCGTCATCACCGCGAGGCCCGCCGCGCCCAGCGCCAACAGGACAAAGCCCAGCGCCGCCCAGCGCCAGGCGCCGGCGGGGATGCCAAGATTGCTGCTCAGTGCGCGGGTCGCCATCATGATTCGATGTCGTCCAAGGTAGGCTTTTTTGCGCTGTCGTCCTACGGCGCGGCGGTCGCGGCACGGCCGCCGCCTTGCGCCGGAAAAGGCCGATGAATAGGCTGATGGTATCGTTATCATCCGGCGGCCGGGAGGGTGGCTTGAAGGGGATTTGCGTTGGCCTGGCGCTGGCCCTGGCAAGTGCCCTGCCGGGGGCCGGCCAGGCCGCGCCGGTCCACTGGGTCGGCTCCTGGGCCGCGGCCCAGCAACTGCCCGAGCCCGCCAATGCGCTGCCCGACGACGCCCTCCACGGCACCACGCTGCGCCAGACGGTGCACCTGTCGCTCGGCGGCAGCAGGCTGAGGGTGCTTCTGTCGAACGTCTACGGCACGGCGCCGCTGCATCTGACCGCGGTGCACATCGCGCGGCCCTTGCCCAAGGTGCGCGGCGCCATCGTGCCGCAAAGCGACACGGCGCTGAGCTTCTCCGGTCGCGCCGACGTCACCATTCCGCCGGGCGCAGACTATCTCTCCGATCCGGTGGCGTTCGCGGTCGCGCCGCTGTCGGATGTGAGCGTCACGCTGCATTACGACACGCTCGCGGCCTCGCCGACGGGACATCCGGGATCGCGAGCGACCTCGTTCTTCGCGGCCGGCGATGCGGTGAGCGCGGCGGAGCTGCCGGCGGCGCGCACCGTCGCGCACTGGTACATCCTCGCCGGCATCGACGTCGCGGCACCGCCGCGGGCCGGCGCGGTCGTCGCGCTCGGCGATTCCATCACCGACGGCCGCGGCTCGACAACCGATTTCAACGACCGCTGGCCGGACGACCTGGCGCGTCGCTTGCAGCAGAACGCCACGACGCGCGGCATCGGCGTCCTCAACAAAGGCATCGGCGGCAACCGCCTGCTGCTCGACGGCCTCGGCCCCAACGCGCTGGCGCGCTTCGACCGCGACGTGTTGGCGGAGCCCGGGGTGCGTGCCCTCATCGTTCTGGAAGGCGTCAACGACCTCGGCGTCTTGACGCGCGACGCGCCCGCCGCCGCCGAGGCGCACGCCGCGCTGGTGGCCGAGGTCACGGCGGCCTACGCGCAGATCGTCGCCCGCGCCCATGCTCACGGCATCAAGGTGCTCTGCGGCACGATCCTGCCCTGGATGGGTTTCACCTACTACCATCCCGACGCCGCCAACGAGGCCGATCGCCAGGCCGTCAACGCCTGGCTGCGCGCGCCCGGGCACTGCGACGCCGGCGTCGATTTCGACGCGCGGCTGAGCGATCCCGCCGACCGCAGCCGGCTCTTGCCGGCGTTCGAGGACGGCGATCACCTGCATCCCTCGCCTGCCGGCTACCAGGCGATGGCGAACGCCATTCCGCTCGGCTTCTTCGCCCCACAGCGGGTACACCGCGTGCCGCGCAAAGGACAGCGCAGATGAAACGCCTCGCCGCCGCCCTGCTGTTCTGCGCGCTGTCGACGCCGGCCGCGGCGAGCGAGATCGCGCTGACCTTCGACGACCTGCCGTCGCACAGCGTGCTGCCCGCCGGCGAGACGCGCATCGCCATCGCGCAGAAGATCATCGCCGCGCTCGCCGCCGCGCGCACGCCGCCCGTCTACGGCTTCGTCAACGGCATCCGGCTGGTCGACGACCCGGCGTCGGCGCCGGTGCTGGCGCTGTGGCGCGACGCCGGTTTTCCGCTCGGCAACCACACCTGGAGCCATATGAATCTGAACCAGCATGCCGAGGCCGACTGGGAGGCCGACACGCTGAAGAACGAGGCGACGCTGGCGCCGCTGATGGCGAACGGCGACTGGCGCTGGCTGCGCTATCCGTTTCTCGCCGAGGGCGACACGCCGCAGAAGCGTGACGCGGCGCGCGCCTTTCTCGCCGCGCACCGTTATCGCATCGCGGCGGTGACGCTGAGCTTCGACGACTATCTGTGGAACGAGCCCTATGCGCGCTGCATCGCGGCGCAGGACGCGGCAGCCATCGCGCTGCTCGAAACCGCCTATCTCGGCGCCGCCGAGACCGATCTCGCCTATGAGCACATGCTGTCGCTGCGGCTCTACGGCCGCGACATCCCTTACGTCCTGTTGCTGCATCTGGGCGCCTTCGACGCCCGCATGCTGCCGCGCCTGCTGGCGCTCTATCAAAGCGAGGGTGCGCGCTTTGTATCGCTCGCGGATGCCGAACGCGACCCGTTCTACGCGATCCAGACCGATCCCGGCCTGCCGGCGGGTCCGGCCAATCTCGAATTCACGATGGTGGCGCGCGGCATCCCCTTGCCCGCCCGCGTGGTCCAGGTCCTGCCGTTCGACGCGCTGTGCCGCTGATGCGCCAAAGCGCAATCGGGTGAAGCGTATTTCGGCTTCGCCCGTAAATTGCGCGTCAATCGAAGAATCTGGAGCATGATCCGATTCAACGTCATGCGATCATGCTCTAGTTCGCCCGGATTTTGCCCGTCAGCCGCATGACGTAGCCGATGACCTGCGCCACCGCCTTGAAATGCTCCTGCGGGATGACGTCGTCGACCTCGACGGTGGCATAGAGGGCGCGCGCCAGGGGCGGGTTCTCGACGACAGGCACGTCGTGCGCCTTGGCGATCTCGCGAATCTTGAGCGCCAGCACGTCGACGCCCTTGGCGACGCAGACCGGCGCCGCCATCTTGCCGGCCTCGTATTTCAGCGCGATGGCATAGTGCGTCGGGTTGGTGATGATCACCGTCGCCTCGGGCACCGCGGCGATCATGCGCTTCTTGGCGCGCTCGTTGCGGATCTGGCGGATCTTGGCCTTGATCTGGGGGTCGCCTTCGTTCTGGCGATATTCTTCCTTGATCTCCTGCTTGGACATCTTGTTGCGCTGCAGGAAGCGGTAGCGCTGCATGACATAGTCGGCCGCCGCGATCGCCGCGAGCGCGGCCAGCGCCGCCATCAGCACCTTGTAGAGCAGGTGGCTCATGTCGCCCACCACGCCCATCGGCGACTGGTCGAGCACCGATTCCAGCATGTTGCGTTCGGGCCAGATCTGCGTCCACACCGCCAGGCCGACGACGCCCATCTTGAGCAGGCCCTTGACCAGGTTCATCAGGCCGTCGAAGCCGAGCATCCGCTTGAGGCCGGCGAACAGGTTCAACTTGCCGAAATCCGGCTTGATCTTGTCGAGCGTGAAGCTCGGGCGGCTCTGCAGCACATGGCCGCCGAGCGCCGCCGCCATCATCACCGCGAACACCGGACCGAGAATTCCGCCCAGCGTCATCGTCATGTGCCAGGCCAGCGCCGTGAGGTCTGCCGACGACACGCCCATCTGGTCGGGCTGCTCGAGGAACAGCCGCAGCGCACCGACCATCGCCTTGGACGCCCCGGCGCCGAACATCATCACGGCCAGCGTGCCGCCGAGCAGCAGCACGAAGGTCGAGACCTCCGGGCTTTTTACGACGTCGCCGTGTTCGCGCGCATCTTCCAGCCGTTTTGCGGTGGGCTGTTCGGTCTGCTGGGACGGATCGCGATCGTCGGCCATGGCGGGTTACAGGAACTGCGCCATCTGCGCCGAATAGAAATTCAGGAACAGCGTCATCATCGAGCCGAGCAGCAGCGCCAGCAGCACGAAGCCGAACATGATGTTGATCGGCATGGCGACGAAGAACACCTGCAGCTGCGGCATCAGCTTCGCCAAGATGCCGAGCGCCGCATAGAGCGCGAAGCCGAACACCAGGAACGGGGCGGCGAGCTGGAAGCCGAGCACGAAGGAGGCGCTGAGCAGGCGAAGCGTGAGTTCCGCCATGTCGCCGGTCGGCAGCGCCGCGCCGGGCGGCAGCATCTTGTAGCTGCCGGCGATGGCGCCGATCGCGACATGATGCAGATCGGTTGAGAAGATCAGCACCGCGCCGAGCAGCGAGAAGAAATTGCCGATCACCGCGCCCTGTTCGTGCTGCGTCGGATCGACGGTCTGGGCATAGGCGAGGCCGGTCTGGGTCGCGATCAGATAGCCGGCGATCTGCAGCGAGCTCATGATGATGCGCGACATGCCGCCGACCAGGATGCCGCAGGTCGCTTCCTGCGCGACGAGCAGGCCCAGCTGCAGCGTGTTGGTGGGCGCCGCCGCCGGATAGGCGCCCTGCACCACGGGCGCCAGCGCCACCGACACCGCCAGCGCCAGCACCAGCCGCACCCGGGCCGGAATGCCGCCCTCGCCGAGCGCCGGAAGCAGCATCATCATCGAACCGGTGCGCGCGAACACCAGCAGGTAGGTGAGGATGATGCCGGACAGCTCGGGAAGATGGATGTGCACGGCGCGCCGCTAGTAAGC
Source organism: Rhizomicrobium sp. (assembly GCA_035570795.1). Classification (GTDB taxonomy): domain Bacteria; phylum Pseudomonadota; class Alphaproteobacteria; order Micropepsales; family Micropepsaceae; genus Rhizomicrobium. The sequence continues at coordinate 26,996 of DATMKZ010000026.1, read as the reverse complement.
CGAAATCCGCTGCGCGATATCGATCATCAGGCCGTTCATCGCCGCGCCCGCGAAGGGCAGCGAGATCAGCAGCACGACGAAGATCGCCACGATCTTGGGCACGAAGACCAGGGTCATTTCCTGGATCTGCGTCAGCGCCTGGAGCAGGCCGATGCCGAGGCCGACCACCAGCGCGGTCAGCATGGCCGGCGTGATGACCTCGAGCAGGACGAGGATGGAGGAACGCGCGAAGTCGATGGTGTCGGCGGGTGTCATCTGCGTTCCGTCAGATCGGCATGTTCATGATGGACTGGTAGGCCTGCACGACCTTGTCGCGCACCGCGACCACCGTATCGAGGGTGATCTCGGCCTGGTTCACGGCGCCGACCACGTCGACGATGTTGGCCTGGCCCGCCACCTGGCGCGCCGCCATGGTTTCGCCCTGCTTCATCGTGCCGATGCCGTCCTTGAGCGCGTTCTGCAGGAAGTTCGAGAAATCTCCGGCCGTCGCTCCCGTGGCGCCGCTCGCGGCGGTCGCGCCGCCGGCGCCGGCGTTGCCGATATTGGCGATCGCCTGATAGGCCGCCGCCGCCGCTGCTGGAAGTGCCATGGTTCAGTCCTTTCTCTGGATCCCCGCCTGCGCGGGGATGACGCTGCGCGTCACTTGTTCAGAAGGTCGACGGTGCGCGACAGCATCGACTTCGACGCGTCCATCACCGTCAGGTCGGCCTCGTAGGAGCGCTGCGCCTCGCGCATGTCCATGATTTCGACCAGCGAGTTGACGTTGGGCAGCTTGATGTAGCCCTTGGTGTCCGCGTTCGGATTGCCCGGATCGTATTGCAGGCGGAATTCGCTGTTGTCGGAGACCGGCTTGCCCGGCGTCACCAGCGTGGCGCCCAGCTCGCGGTCGAATTCGCTCTTCACCGTCGCGATCTTGCGGCGGTAGGGATCGCCGCCCGGCGTCGCCGCCGTCGAATTGGCGTTGGCGATGTTCTCCGCGATGATGCGCATGCGGTCCGACTGGGCGCGCATGCCGGACGCGGCGACGATGAGGGATGTGGTGAAATCCATGTCGCTCTCCTTCAGCCGCCGTGACCGATGGCGGTCTTCATCATGTTGACGGCCTTGGCGTAGAGATTGCTCGCCGCCTGGTATTCGGCCTGGGTGTCGGAGACGCGGATCATCTCCTGCTCCAGCGAGACGGTGTTGCCGCTCGGATTGGCCTCGGCGTCGGGTGCATTGAAATCGGTGAATTCGGCGCTGCCCTGCGGGCTCAGCGAGATGTGGCGCGGATCGGTGACGCTCATGCCGCCCGAGAACTGCGACGGCGTCGTGGTGCCCTTGAGGATGTCCTCGAAATTGACGGGCTTGAGGTCGCGCGCCGTGTAGCCGGGCGTGTCGACGTTGGCGACGTTCTGCGCCAGCACGTTCTGCCGCGCACTCAGCCAGCTCATGCGCTGCTTGAGCATCGCCAGCAGCGGCATGTCGGAAAGGTTCAATGCCATGACCGGTTCTCCGTATACGGAAAATTAGCCTTAAGAACCGCCAAGGTGCGCCCGAACGATTAAGCCCCGCTTAACGCAAGTGGAAATACCTGCCGGGCAAATTGCTCCACATTTTAACGCGCGATTAAGGTTGACGGGTTTGTATGGGCGCATGGACCTGATGGATTTCGCGCGCTATCTCGGCGCTCTGCTTCTGGTGCTCGGCCTCGTCGGCGGCGCCGGCCTCGCCGCGCGCCGCTTCGGCCTCGGCGGCCTCGTCAAGCCGAGCGCGACGCGCCGCCTCGGCGTCGTCGAAACGCTGACGCTCGGTCCGCGCCAGCGTCTGCTCATCGTGCGCCGCGACGGCGTCGAGCATCTGGTGCTCTGCGGCCCCGAAGGCACGCAGGTCATCGAAACCGGAATTCCAGCACCAACCGGGCCGATCGCGGCACCCTTGCTGGCCAGCGAGGCGACCGCGTGAAGACCAGCTGGCTCATCGGCCTCGGCATCGCTGCCGCGCTGCTGCTCGTTCCGGGCGCGGCCTATGCCGCCTCGCCGGCCGCCGGCGCGGTCGCCGCGGCCACCGCCGGCGCCACCGCGACGGCCGGCGGCCTCAACATCGATCTCTCCGGCGGCGGCGGCCTCTTCACCGACAAGATCATGCAGATCGTGGCGCTGATCACGATCCTGTCGATCGCGCCCTCCATCCTGATCATGATGACCAGCTTCGTGCGCATGGTCGTCGTCCTGTCGCTGCTGCGCACCGCCATGGGCCTGCAGCAGAGCCCGCCCAACAGCGTGATCGTCTCGCTGTCGCTGTTCCTCACCCTGTTCGTGATGACGCCGACGCTGAAGGACGCTTATGCCCAGGGCGTCGTGCCGCTGGTCAACAACCAGATCACCACCGAGCAGGCGCTCGACCGCGCCTCGGTGCCGATGAAGAAGTTCATGCTGGCGCATGTCCGCCAGGCCGACCTCAAGCTCTTCCTCGACATGAGCAACACCAAGGCCCCGGCAAAGCCCGAGCAGGTCGCGATCAGCACCCTGGCCCCGGCCTTCATGCTCAGCGAGCTCAAGCGCGCCTTCGAGATCGGCTTCCTCATCTTCGTACCCTTCCTCATCATCGACATGGCGGTGGCCTCGATCCTGATGAGCATGGGCATGATGATGCTGCCGCCGGTGATCATCTCGCTGCCGTTCAAGCTGATCTTCTTCGTGCTGGTCGACGGCTGGCGCCTGGTCGCGGGCTCGCTGGTGGAATCCTATCTCCACGCCCCACCGCCGAGCTGACGACGTAGCGGAAGGCTCGCCAGCGCGGCCGCGCCGTTCTAGGCTCCCCGGAAAATGGGGAGAGCGCCATGAACAAGCCCGAACGCGTCGTCACCGACGAGGTCCTCTACGAGGTCGCCGAGCACATCGCGACCATCACGCTGAACGCGCCGGCGCGCATGAACACGATTTCCGGGCCGATGCTGGCGCGTCTGTCGCAATGCCTGCTGGAAGCGAACGCGGACCCGGACGTGCGCTGCATCATCCTGACCGGCACGGGCCGCGCCTTCTGCGCCGGCCTCGATCTGAACCAGGCGACGCAAGGCACCGGCATGGGGATCGGCAGCGGCGCCGGCGCCACCGATCTCGACCTGCGCAACACGCCGCCGACCGTGCTGCATGCCATCAACACGCCGGTGATCTGCGCCATCAATGGCGGCGCGGCGGGCTACGGCGCCGATACCGCGATCGGCTGCGACATCCGCATCATGGCGCAATCCTCCAAGCTGGCACTGTCCTTCGCCAAGCGCGGCATCCTGCCCGAGAGCGGCGGCACCTGGCTGCTGCCGCGCCTCCTGGGCTGGGAAAAGGCGGCCAAGATCATCTTCACCGGCCGCACGCTGCCGGCCGCCGAGTGTCTCGAGCTCGGCCTCTGCTCCGAGGTCGTGCCCGACGCCGAGCTGATGCCGCGCGCCCGGGCCCTCGCCGCCGAGATCGCCACCAACGCCCCGCTCGCGGTGCAGGCCGCCAAGCGCATGATGCGCATGGGCCTGTCGGAGCCGTTCGACGAACACGTCCACCACGTCTATCTCCAGCTCCTGCCGCTGATGCGCACCAAGGACGCGCGCGAAGGCATGCTCGCCTTCGTCGAGAAGCGGACGCCGAAATTCGAGGGCCACTGAGCCGTGAGGACGGCCCGTTTCGCCGCGCTTGCCTGTCTGCCGCTGCTCGCGTCCTGCACGCTGCTTTCGGGAAACGGGGCGCCGGCGCCGGTCGATCCGTCGGGGCTCGCCGCCGACATGATCGTGGCGACCGCGCCGCCGCCGCTCACCAAGATCGTCCTGGTGGGCGATTCGACGGTTCAGGTCGGCAGCGGCTGGGGCGGCAGCTTCTGTGCCTTTCATGTCACGACGCAGGTCGCCTGCATAAATCTCGCCAAGGGCGGGCGCAGCTCCGGCAGCTATCGGGCCGAACGCTTCTGGGACATCGCGGTGGCCGAGATGAAATCGGGCGGCTATGCCGCGACCTATGTGCTGATCCAGTTCGGGCACAACGACCAGCCCGGCAAGGCGGGCCGCTCGACCGATCTGGCGACGCAATATCCGGTGAATTTGAAACACTATGTGGACGAGGCGCGCGCCGCGGGCGCCATTCCGGTTCTGGTGACGCCACTGACCCGCCGCCAGTTCGTGGGCGGACGCCTGGACCGCGATCTCGATCCCTGGGCCGCAGCCATGCGCAAAGTCGCAGCGGATCTGAACGTGCCGTTGCTCGATCTCAACGCCGACAGCGAAGCCACCGTGCAGGCGATGGGCGCCGAAGCTGCGCTGCGCTTGTCGCAAGCCCCGCCCTCACCGCAAGTGGCTGCCGCCGCCCGCACCGGCACCACCATCGACTCGAAGACCGGCGTGACGCCGACGCAGCCGCGCGTCCTGACCGATGCGCAGGTCAATGCGATGGCCGAGCCGCTCGGCGACCCAAAGCTCGCCTTCGACTACACGCATCTGGGCCGCGAGGGCGCCGATTACTTCGCGAAAATCGTCACGTCGGAACTGGCACGCGCGGTCCCTGCGCTTCGCCGCTCTCTGTTGCCCTGAGCGGCTACTCCGCCGCGATCCGCGCGCCCGCCGGTTTGCGCGCCCGGTTGAACGGCTGGTCGCCGAGGATCGTGGCGCGGTTCATGATTCGCCGATGCGGCAGGTAGTCGTTGACCGCGTAATGCTGCGTCACGCGGTTGTCCCAGAAGGCGATGGCGTTCGGCTTCCACGTCCAGCGTACCTGGTATTCCGGCTTCTGGATGTGCACGAACAGCATGTCGAGCAGCGCCTTCGACTCCTCGCGGCGCAGGCCCTTGATGCGGTCGGTGAAGCCGTAGTTCACGAACAGGCCGTCGGCGCCGGTCTCGGGATGGGTGCGCACGACGGGATGGAGCACCGGCGGATGCTCCGCCACCGCCCTGGCATGCTTGTCGGCGCCGGCCTGGCCGGCCACCGTGCCGCGGGCCGGAAAGCCGCGCGCGAAATCGTGCACCGCGTCGAGCTCGCCGAGGAAGCGCTGCAGCGGCTTGGAGAGGCCCTCATACGCCGCCTGCATATTGGCCCAGCAGGTGTCGCCGCCTTCGGGCGGCAGCAGCTTGGCGTACAGGATGGCGCCGAGCGGCGGCGTCTCGATGAAGGTCACGTCGGTGTGCCAGGCGTCGTTGTCGGTGGGATTGCCGGCATGATTGTCGAGCACGAACATCTCGGGCGCTTCGGGGACGCCCGGATAGAGCGGGTGCGTATGCAGCTCGCCGAAGCGCGCCGCGAAGTCGCGATGCTGCAGCGGCGTGATGTGCTGGTCCTCGAAGAAGATCACCTTGTGCCTGAGCAGCGCCGCGCGGATGGCCGCGATCTCCTCCCCGTCCAGGTTCCGCGACAGGTCCACGCCTTCGACGACCGCGCCGATGGCGGGCGTCAGCGTGCGGGTCGTGATCTTGCTCATCGTCTCTCTCCCGGTATCCCGGGATTGAAGCGCGTTTTGGGGGCCAAGGCGAGAGCGCGCGAGCGCGACGCCCACAAAAAGACCGAGAGCGCGCGAGCGCGACGCCCCATAAATAGGCCGCTACCAGATATGCACGCGCTTGTCCGGCGGCAGGTAGAGCTTGTCGCCCGGCTTGACGTCGAAAATCTGGTACCAGAGGTCCTGGTTGCGCACCACGCCGTTGACGCGGAATTGCCGCGGGCTGTGCGGATCGCTGACCACCTGCTTGCGTACGAAATCGTCGCGCACCTTGCCGCGCCAGGCCTGCGCCCAGGCGAGAAACACACGCTGGTCGCCGCTGAGCCCGCCCAGCACCGGCGCCGGCTTGCCGTGCAGCGAGGCGTGATAGGCCGCCAGCGCCAGCGTCATGCCGCCCATGTCGGCGATGTTCTCGCCCATGGTGAGGTCGCCGTTGACGTGCACGCCGGGCAGCGGCTCGTAGCTCGAATATTGCGCTCCCAGCGCCGCGGCGCGTGTCTTGAAGATCGCCGCATCGGCCGGCGCCCACCAGTCGCGCAAGGCGCCCGTGGCATCGAACTGCCGCCCCTGGTCGTCGAAGCCATGCGTCAGCTCGTGGCCGATGACACCGCCCGCCGCGCCGTAATTGATCGCGTCGTCGGCATTGGCGTCGAACACCGGCGGCGTCAGGATCGCCGCCGGAAACACGATGTCGCGCAGGCTGCCATTATAGGCGTCGTTGGTCTGTGGCGTCATCGACCAGTCGTCGCGGTCGACCGGCCCGTCGATCCGCCCGACATAGAAATCCCACGCGTGCCGCGCCGCCGCGCGTACGTCGCCGATCAGGTCGTCGTCGGCGATCGCCAGCGTGGAATAGTCGCGCGGATGGTCCGGATAACCGACCTTGATCACATAGGTGTCGAGCTTCTTCAGGGCTTCGTCTCGCGTTGCCGGGCTCATCCAGTCCAGTGTCTTCAGGCGTGCGCGGAACGCGGCCTTGAGGTTCAGTACCAGTTCCTGGATTTTCGCCTTCGCCGCCGGCGGGAAATATCTGGCGGTGTAGAGCTGGCCCACCGCCCATCCCATATTGCCGAAATAGTCGATGCGGTCGCTGCCGTCGCTCAGGCCCGACACTGCCAGCACGCCGCGTTTCCAGCGCGCCGCCTGGGCGGCCTGCCCGGACAGCGTCTTGTTGTGCAGAGCGAAATAGGCCTCGGTGAAGGCTTTCGAAAGGTAGGGCGCGGCGTCGTCGGCGGTGCGGAACGCCTCCCAGGCTTTCAACGTCGGCAGCGGCGTGTCGGCGACGATCTTGGCGAGGATCGGGAACGCCGACTTCTCGGCCACCACGATGGTTTTCAGCTTGTCCAGCCTGGCGGCGGCGAGATAAGCCCGCCAGTCGAAACCGGGCGCGAACCGGACGAGCGCGTCGACGGTCATCTTGTTGTAGGTCGCGACCGGATCGCGATCCTGTGCCTTGGTCCAGCTCGCCTGCGCGATCTTGCTTTCGAACGCGACGACGGCTTTGGCGCTCCCGGCCGGATCGTCCCAGCCGATCTGGCGGAGCAGATCGGCGGCGTAGGCTTCGAACGCGGCCTTCTGGCCCGCGAAATCCGGTTTCAGATAGTAATCTCGGTCGGGCAGCGTCAGGCCGTTCTGGCTGACATAGACCGCGTAGTGCGCCGGATCCTTCAGGTCGACGTCGGTGTTGAGGCCGAACACCGTGCCGCCGAAATCGAAGCCGTTGCGTCCCATCAGCGCGGCGACCTGCGACCGCGTCGTCATCGCCCGGATATCGTCGAGCAGCGGCCTGAGCGGCGCCGCGCCCAGAGCCTCGACGCGTTTCTCGTCCATGAAGGCGCGGTAGAACGCGCCGACCTTGCCGCCCAGCGTCGTCGGCCGGTGCTCGGCATGCGCCGCGGCATCCTCGAGCAGGGCGTGGATCTGCTCCTCGGTGCGGTTGGCGGCGAGCAGGCGCAGCGTGATCGCCGGCTTGTCGTCTGCGATCGCCGCCTTGTCGTTCCATGCGCCATTGGCGAAGCGGAAGAAATCGTCGCCCGGCCGGACCGCGGTGTCCTGCCCCGCCTGGTCGAGGCCGAAGTCGCCATATTGCGGCCGCGCGTCGTCGGCGCGCGCGAGACAGGCCAAGGCCAGCGCCGCACCGAACGCGGCTACGATCCTGCTTTTCATGAAGACCCCGAACGGACGCGATGACGTTCCAGTGTCGCGTGCGGCAAGGCGCGCGGCAACACCATTGGCGCGATCGTGAACCGGGCATCGTGTCCCAAAAAATCGTTTCCCGCTCTTGACATAGCTAATATTTTTATTATTTTGGAAATATGGAATCCGATGTTGCATTGGCCGGACTATCGGCGCTGGCGCAGGACACGCGACTGGCGATTTTTCGCCGTCTGGTGCGCGCCGGTCCGGCCGGCGAAAGCGCCGGCGCCATAGCCGCGGCGCTGCATACGCCGGCACCGACGTTGTCGTTTCACCTCAAGGAATTGGAACGCGCCGGCCTGATCGCGCAACGCCGCGAAAGCCGCAGCCTGATCTACGCCGCGCGGTATGACGGCATGCGCGACCTTCTCGCCTACCTGATGGAGGATTGCTGCGCCGGCCATCCCGAGATTTGCAATTTCAAACCGCTGGAGAACTGCCGTGAATCGCCTGCATGTTCATCTTCATGTCCATGACGTTGCGCAATCGGTGCGCTTCTACAGCGCGCTGTTCGGCACCGCGCCCGCCAGGCAGCAGGCCGACTATGCCAAGTGGATGCTCGACGATCCCCTCGTGAATTTCGCGATCTCGAGCGGCGGCGAAGCTGGTCTCGGCCATCTCGGCATCCAGGTCGAGGACGCGGCTGCACTCGCGCAAGCGACGGCGCGGGCGAAGGAGGCGGCAGGCAGCGTGTTCGAGGAGCAAGGCGCCAGGTGCTGCTACGCGATCGGCGACAAGGCCTGGGTGAGCGATCCGCAAGGCGTGCGTTGGGAGACCTTCCGCACGACGGGCGATCTCACCGTCTATGGCGTCGGCGCCAGCCAGGCGAACGAGCCCGAGGCCGCGTCGTGCTGTACGACCGCGGCACCGAAGCGCGAACAGACCGAGGCCTGCTGCGGCGGCCAGTGCTGATGGCCGAAAGGGTTTTCAACGTTCTGTTCCTCTGCACCGGCAATTCGGCGCGCTCGATCCTGGCCGAGGGCTTGTTGAACCATGAAGGTAAGGGCCGCCTTTGCGCTTTCTCGGCGGGCAGTTTTCCAAAAGGCGCGGTCAATCCTTTCGCCCTGGCGGCGTTGAAGCGGGCCGGCCTGCCCGCCGAAGGCTACCGCCCCAAAAGCTGGGACGAATTCGCCAAGCCCGGCGCGCCGGTGATGGATTTCGTGTTCACCGTTTGCGACGACGCGGCCGGCGAAGTCTGCCCGCTATGGCCGGGCCAGCCGGTCATCGCGCATTGGGGCATGCCGGATCCGGCGGCCGTGCAAGGCAGCGACGCCGAGACGGAACAGGCATTCCGCGAGACGCTGCGCGCGCTGTCGAACCGCATCCGCGTCTTCGCCGCGCTGCCCTTCGACACGCTCGATCGGCTGGCGCTCAAGAAAGCCGTCGATGACATCGCAGGCACCTGAGCTGCGCCGCGCGCTGGTCGCCGAAGCGTTGGGCACCGGCCTGCTCGTCGCCGGCGTCGTCGGCTCGGGCATCATGGCGCGCGATCTCACCCATGACGCGGCGCTGGCCTTGCTGTGCAACGCGCTCGCCACCGGCGCGATCCTGACCGTGCTGATCCTCGCCCTTGCGCCGGTCTCCGGCGCGCATTTCAATCCTGCCGTCACACTGGCTTTTGCGCTGCGCTCCGAATTGCCTTGGAAAAGAGCGGCGCTCTACAGCGCCGCGCAATTCGCCGGCGGCATCGCGGGCACCTGGCTGGCGCATGCCATGTTCGCGCTGCCCGTCCTGGCGCTCGGCACCACGTCGCGCGGCGGGCCGTCGCTGTGGCTGTCCGAGTGCGTCGCGACGTCCGGCCTGCTGCTCGCGATCTTCGCCAGCCGCGAACGCGGCGAACGCGTCGTGGCGCCCATCGTCGGCCTCTACATCGCGGCGGCCTACTGGTTCACGGCTTCGACCGCGTTCGCCAATCCCGCCGTCACCCTGGCACGCGCCTTGACGCCGACCTTCTCCGGCATTCGCCCGCTCGACGCGCCGCTGTTCGTCATGGCGCAGCTGATCGCCGTACCGTTGGCCGCTTTTGGCGCCGCCTGGCTGTTCGACACAGCGGAGCCTGTGGTTCGAGGCTAGCGCGCGCTCGCGCAACTTGCCTCCCTCTCTGTCCGTTACTATCTCTGACCGGCTCACTCCTGGAGGCTTCCATGTCCCTGCGCATTGGCGACACCGCGCCCGATTTCGACGCCGACACCACCGATGGGCGGATCAATTTCCACACCTGGCTCGGCGACGGCTGGGGCGTCTTGTTCTCGCATCCCAAGGATTTCACGCCGGTCTGCACCACCGAGCTCGGCACCATGGCGAAGCTCAAGCCGGAGTTCGACCGGCGCAACGTCAAGGTGATCGGCCTGTCGGTCGATCCGGTCGACAAGCACGCGCTGTGGGCCAAGGACATCGCCGAGACGCAGGGCACCGCGCCCAACTATCCGATGATCGGCGTCACCGATTTCAACGTCTCCAAGCTCTACAACATGCTGCCGGCCGAGGCCTCGGGCGACCCGGCCAAACGCACCGCCGCCGACAACCAGACGGTGCGCAACGTCTTCATCATCGGCCCGGACAAGAAGATCAAACTGATCCTGGTCTATCCGATGACGGTGGGGCGCAATTTCGACGAGGTGCTGCGGGTGATCGATTCGCTGCAACTCGGCGCCCGGCACAGGATCGCCACGCCGGCCAACTGGAAGCCGGGCGAGGACGTCATCATCGCTGGCTCGGTCAGCGATGAAGACGCCAAAAAGGCCTATCCCGGCGGCTGGAAGGCGCCGAAGCCGTATCTGCGGATCGTGCCCCAGCCAAAGTGATATAGCGTAAGGTAAACTTTTGGATTTTCGTACGGGAAGCAGCCGAGTCGTTCGGCTGCTTTTCGTTTTGCGCTGCACCAGTTTCGCTCTGCAAGGGTCCCATGCGCGCCGCGCATGAAGAAATTTTCGTGATTTAAATAGTTGAAATTATTCACTTAAATTCCTTGTGGCGACATGCTCTGTACGATTTATTGCATATGCGAACAAATTCTCCTTGAAATGTGATGCCCTGATACTAATCTTCTAAACGTTGAACCTTGAAGGAATTATTCACATGAACAAGTCCCGCTTCCTGACCCTCACCATCCTCCTCGCGCTTTCCGGTTTCGGCTCCGCCTACGCACAGGCTCCCGCGCTCGCGGCCGGCACCTACAAGCTCGCGATCGGCACCAAGGCTCCCTGCGATCTGACGATCACCGCCGACGGTGCCGTCACCCAGGCCGCCGACTGCGCCACCGGTACCAACCTCACCAAATGGGCGCCGACCACCGCCGGCTACCAGCTGCTCTCGGCCGACGGCGCGACCTATGCCGTGCTCAAGCCGCATGGCGAGACGCTGGAAGGCGTCACCTTCGCCGACCAGCACAAGCTGGTGCTGAGCCACTAAGCGCTCTGAAGCTTCCCCTGTGACGTGAAGAAGGGCCGCGCACCCAGCGCGGCCCTTTTTCTTTGCGCCCATCGCTAGGCGTGCGCGTGATCCTGGGGCGCCGGCTCGGCGCAGTCCTCGTCGGCGCAGTCCTCGACGTCGATCTGGATCGTCGAATGCGCGATGCCGTGCTTGGCCTTCAGCCGCGCGTTGATGCCGGCGATGATGCGGGCGTCGTGGCCCTGGCTCTGGCAGCGCGCGTGCAGCGTGACATGCGGCTGCTCGCTGGTCAGCGACCAGATGTGCACGTGATGCACGTCGGCGACGCCCGGCACGCTGGCGATCAGGTCGCTGGCCAGCACGTCGGCATCGAGATGGGCCGGCGTGCCCTCCAGCAGGATATGCGCCGAGGCGTTCACGATCTGCCAGGCGCTGCGCAGGATCAAAAGCGCCACCAGCACCGACAGGATGGGATCGATCGGATACCAGCCCGTCGCCAGGATGACGCCGGCGGCGACGATGGCGACGACGAAGCCCAGCACGTCGCCCAGCACATGCAGCCAGGCGCTGCGCATGTTGAGGTTCTCCTTCGAGCCGCCATTGAGCACGAAGAAGGCGCCGAGATTGGCCAGCAGCCCCGCCACCGCCACGCCCAGCATCGCCCCGCCCAACACGGGCGTCGGGGCGCGCAGCCGCAGGCCCGCTTCGATCAGGATCCAGGCCGCGATCACGAACAGGGTGCAGCCATTGACGAAGGCGGCCAGCACTTCCAGCCGGCGATAGCCGAAGGAGCGCGCCGCGTCGGCCGGCCGCCGCCCGATATGGATGGCGAGCCAGCTCATGCCGAGCGCGGCGGCGTCCGACACCATGTGGCCGGCATCGGCGAGCAGGGCGAGCGAGCCCGCCACGATGCCGCCGGCGCCTTCCACCAGCATGAACACGAAAATGATGACGAAGGCCCAGCCGATGCGCCGCGCATCGCTGATCCCATGCGTGTGGGAATGTCCGCTATGGTCGTGGCTGTGACTCATGGGCCGCCGGCGAAGCTTCGCGCCATTATGCGCCCAATCGTGCTTGGCCCGTAAGGGTCTCTATCCCCGTCGCGACGAAACCGGCGCCGAACGCGACGCCGGCCAATGCCGTCATCGCCGGGGGTTCGAAGCCCAGCGTCCCGGCGATGCCGCAGACCAGCGAAACCAGCCACAACGAAGGCGCCCACGGCGCCGCGCGGCGCGTGGCCAGCGTCTCCAGCGCATATACCGCCAGGCCCAGCAGCGCGACGCCCGCGCCGAGCCGGTAGGCGCCGATACCGAATGCCGCGGCGCGGATCATGAAAATTCCGACAGCGAAGACCGCAAGCCCGAGCGTTCCCGCGACAATCAGCGTCGCCCGCCGTCTCAGCCACAGCCCGGCGATACCGGCGAGCAGCAATATGTCGGTGACGAAATACAGCACCGCCAGCGTGCCCGCGGACAGCAGCGTGCCGGTGAAACTGTCGACGATGCGCAGGGTGCCGCCGGCGATCGCCGCCAGTGCGAGGGCGCGAAGCGGCGCCGGCATCGTCAGCCCTCCCTGGCGATGAAGTCCTGCGCCTGGGTGGCGAGGCGCAGGCCGTGATGCCGCTTCTGCGGCGTGTGCAGCCAGCGGTTCATCGCGGCGCACATCGCGTCCCGCCAGGGCGCCGCGGGCGCCGCCGCCAGCTCATCCTCGAGCGCGAACAGCATCTTCACGCGGTGACAGGCGATGATCGGCTCGACGATGCCGTGGTCGTAGAGCCCGGCCATGCCGTCCGCGATGAACGCCTGGGCATCGCCGACGCGCCACGGCGCGACGTCCTGCACCGCCGCGACATAACCCTTGTTGCGCCCGACGAACAGCGCCAGCTGCAGCAGCGCCCGCGGCCATAGCGCGGGCTCGGCCTCGCAGATATGCCGCGCGGCGTTGGCGAAGGTCAGCGCATGGGTGAAGTCGAGCCAGCTCACATTGTCGGCGATGGCGTTGGCCGTGGCGTGGTCCACCGCGACGTCGAAATGCAGCAGGTTCCACGCCGCCGCGCCGAGCAACGCATCGTAGATTTCGCGCGCCGGCCGGCCCGATGACAGCAGCGTCCGCTGCAGCGCGGCTTCGATGGAGAGGCCGATGAAATCCTCGGCGCGCGCCGGCGCATTGCCGGCGCCGTCCCAGGCCGCCAGCGCCGCCGCATATCCCCGAAATTCCGGCAGCCGGTTCTCGCGCGTCGCGCTGACCAGCGCGCGCACCAGGGCCAGCAGCACCGGCAGCTCGGCGTCCGCTCCCAGCCGCGCGATCAGCTGGCCGGTCTTGAAGGCGTAGATCGCGCTATGGCCGAAATCGGCATAGTGCGACAGCGCCGCCCGGCCGAGCGCGGCGCTAAGCTCGCGGCGCCGGTCCTCCGCCAGCGCACCGCGCAGCAGCGCCACCGCGTCCGCCTCGTTCTCGCGCTCAATGGCGGCCAGGAATGCCGCCGCATCCCAGGCCTGGCGCGCCTGCGCATAGGGATAATGCCGCGCCCCTTGCGTGTCCCAGGCGAGATGGGCGATCGGCTCGATCATCGCGGTCAGCCGCTCGGCATCGCTGGCGGCGCGCTCGGCCAGCGCCAGCCAATCGGCCGCCGCGCCATGCGCATGCGTGGTGCCGTATTCCAGCCGCTCGTTCCGCGCCGCGATGGCATGCGTCAGCGCGTCGCCGGCATCGCCGCCGGCGCGCTCCAGCCGTGCGACTTCGCGCGCCATGCGCGGATGGTCGTTGTCCGCGACCGCGGCGGCGAGCCCCTCAAGGGCGCGCGCCCGCTGCACCTCGGCCGGCGGCTCGGCGAGGTCGACGAAGATCTCGCCGTCGCGCAGTTCGAGCGCATAGGTCCGCACCGGATCGCGTCCGACCAGCGCTTCGCCGGTCGCCAGGTCGAATTTCCAATTGTGCCAGTTGCAGGTCAGCACGCAGTTTTCCCCGAGCGCCCCTTCGCTCAGAGGATAGCCCTCGTGCGGGCAGCGGTTGGCGAGCGCGAAGAGCCGGCCGCCGGCGGCGACCAGCAGCACCTGCTTGCCGGCGCGGCGCACCACTTTGCGGCCCAGCGCCTTCAAGGCGTCCGCGCGGACGCCGGTCGCGGTGAACATGGCCGCCTCCCTTTTTCAAAGCCTGAGCTTTAGAATAAACCGGCCCTTGATTTACGCAAGGTCCGGCTTTAGAAAATAACGCATGGCAGCCCGGCGCGAACCGCACGATATCCCCGTTACCGGCCGGGCCGCGGTGCGTGATCTGATCAAGCGCGAAGGCCCGATGTCCGCCGACCAGGCGGCGGAACGGCTGCGGCTCACCGCCATGGCGGTGCGCCAGCATCTTTACGCCCTGGCCGAGGCCGGCGACGCCGCCTATGCCGAGGAAGCGCGCCCGCGCGGCCGCCCGGTCAAGCTGTGGCGCGCCACGGCGGCCGCCGACGCCCACTTCGCCGACAGCCATGCCAGCCTCGCCACCGACCTGATCGTGCAGATGAAGAAGGCGTTCGGCGAGGACGGCCTCGACCGCCTGCTGAAGCTGCGCAACGCCGACCTCGAGAAAGCCTATCGCGCCCGCACCGACAAGGCGCAGAGCCTGAAAGCCAAGCTCGACGCGCTGGCGAACATACGCAGCGCCGAGGGCTACATGGCCGAGGTCCGCCGCGAGCCGGAGACCGGCCAGTGGCTGTTCGTGGAGAACCATTGCCCGATCTGCGCTGCGGCGCGGCTCTGCACCGGGCTGTGCCGCGAGGAGCTGGCGCTGTTCCACCGCGTGCTCGGCAAGGACATCCGCGTCGAGCGCCTGTCGCACATCCTCGCCGGCGCCGGCCGCTGCGCCTATCGCGTGACGGCGCTGTGATCTAGGCTCGCCGCGCCGCCGGATCCGGATATACGCGTGCCCGAAACCGTTCTCGAACTCGCCCACGTCACCAAGCGCTTCGGCGATTTCGTCGCGGTCGACGATCTCAGCTTCGGCCTGGCGCGCGGCAGCATCCTGGGCTTCCTCGGACCCAACGGCGCCGGCAAGACCACGACGCTGCGCATGATGCTGGGCATCGTGCCGCCCGACGCCGGCACCATCCGCGTCCTCGGCCGCGATATCGCTGAGGTCCGCGAGCGGATCGGCTACCTGCCGGAAGAGCGCGGCCTCTACAAGCGCATGCGCGCCGACGCGGCCATCGCCTATATCGCGACGCTCAAGGGCCTGTCGCGCGGCGACGCGCTGGCCCGGGCACGCAAGCTGCTGGACGGCTTCGGCCTCGGCCCCTTCGCGCGCGTGCGCATCGAGGGCCTGTCGAAGGGCATGGCGCAGAAGGTCCAGGTGCTGGCGGCCGTCGCGCACGATCCCGAATTCGTCATCCTCGACGAGCCGTTTTCGGGCCTCGATCCCGTCAACCAGACCGAACTCGAAGCCTTCATCCGCGGCCTTGCCGCCGAGGGCAAGACCATCCTGTTCTCCACCCACACGATGCAGCACGCCGAGCGGCTGTGCGACCGGCTGCTGGTGCTGGCCAAGGGCAGGAAGCTGTTCGAAGGCACGCTGGAGGCCGCGCGCCGCCTGCTGCCGCGCCGCGCCCGCATCGGCGCCGACGCCGATCTGGCCTTCCTGGCCGGCGTGCCCGGCGTGCTGAATGCGGCGGCGCCTGCGGAAGGCCAGGCGAACTGGACCCTCGAGCTCAGCGAAGGCGCCGACGGCCGTACCCTGCTCGCCGCCTGCTTCGAGAAGGGCGTGCCGCTCAGCCATTTCGACCTTGCGCCGCCCAGCCTGCACGACGTCTTCGTCTCGCTGGTCGAAGAGCGGAGCCCGGCGCCATGAGACGCACCCTCCTCATCGCCCGCCAGGAGTTCGTCAAATACGTCACCAGGCGCGGCTTCTTCATCTCGATCCTGATGTTTCCGCTGTGGATCATGGTCGTGACGCTGGTGCCGCAATGGACGGGCGGCAGCGGACCGCAGCATCACGATTTCACCGTCGTCGACCGCACCGGCGGCGCCTACCGCGACGCCATCGCCGCCGCGGCCCTGCGCGGCGCCGAGGCACGGCGTGCGCCGGCCGCGACGGCGCAAGGCGGGCATGGCGCGCCGAGGGTGGTGCCGCGCTCGCCCTTCGCCTACGAGGATGCGCCCGATTATCTCGTCCGCGCCGACGATGCGCATTTCGCCGCCGCCGTCCGCCGCGCCTTGCGAGGGGATCGCGGCACGGGCTACGAGGCGCCGCCGGCGCTCGATACCGTGGTCCTGATTCCGGCCGGTTTCGGCGGCGCCGGGCGCGCCCAGATCTGGTCCAGCGGCCGCCCGGATTCCGACCTGCGCGAATTCGTCGACGGCGCGCTGACGCGGGCGCTGCAGATCGCGGCGGTCCACCGCGTCGCGCCCCAGATCAGCGATCCCGCGATCCTCGATGCCGCGGTGCAACTCGAGGCGCGCGATCCCGATCGCGCCGCCGGCGCCAATGCCACGGTCGATTCCATCGTGCCCATCGCGCTCGCCATCATCCTGTTCGTCGTCTCGGTGATGAATTCCAGCGTGCTGCTGCAGGGCGTGGTCGAGGAGAAATCCACCCGCATGATCGAGGTGCTGCTCTCCTGCGCCACGCCGCGCGAGATCACCAGCGGCAAGCTGATCGGCGTCATCGCGGTGGCGCTGACCACGCTCGTGATCTGGGGTCTCGCCCTCTTCGCGCTGATGGGCATCGCCAGCCACGGCACGGTCGGGCTGGTCATGGCCTCGCTGCGCGCCACCGCCTCGCTCGACACCCTGCCGCTGCTGCTGGTGTTTTTCCTCTGCGGCCTTCTGATCTACGGCTCGCTGTTCCTCGCCATCGGCAGCATGGCCAATAGCCTCGCCGACGCGCAGTCGCTGCTTGGCCCCTCGATGCTGATCCTGATGCTGCCCAATGTGATGATCGCCGGCGTCATCCGCGATCCCAACGGCGCGCTGGCCTCGGCGCTGTCCTGGGTGCCGATCTACACGCCCTATTTCATGATGCTGCGCATCGCCTCGCATCCGCCGCCCTGGCAACTCTGGGGCACGCTGGCGCTGGCGGTGACGACGACGGTGCTGCTGATCTGGTGGACGGGCCGCGTCTTCGCCAAGCATGTGCTGACGACCGAGCGCCCGCCGTCGCTCGGCGCCTTGATCGCGCGGTTCGTTCCCGGACAGCGCTAGTGTCCCGATTCAGAAATTCACAGCACTCAGTGTCATCCGCCGCGAATGCGGCGGACCCAGGTGAGGCCCGCACCGCCGGAGCAGATGTCACCTGCGTGGCCCGTTCATACGCTGACGCTATGAACTCGCGGGCCATGACAGTCTTTTGAATCGAGCGAACTTCTGGCTCAGGACACTAGGCCCCGCCGCAGCTGTGCTCGGAGTCGGGCGCCTGCCAGCTCTTGTGGTTGCGCAGATCGGTCGCCTTGTAGACCTTGCCGCGGTCGTCGCCCTTGGGACAGTCTGAGGGGATTTCGATCAGGCAGAGCTTGACCCTGTCGCCGGCGCGGGCGGCGGCGATGCCGGGCACGACCTCATACGACACCTGGAAAAGTCCGTTGGCATATCCGACGCTCGAGCCGCTGTCGGCAATGCCCTCGAGCCGCGGCCCCGTCTCTTTGATCGTCGTGGTCACGCATTGCCCGACCCTGGTCGGCACGGGCTCCTTGCCGGCGGCCGGCACGCCGCTCAGCGCCAGCGCCGTCGCGGCCAGCAGCGCGAAAAATCTCCGGTTCATGCCCTCTCTCCGCCGAACAGGTTCATCTGCGCATATTGCAGCAGGATGACGGTCTTGGCATCGCAAATCCGCCCGTCCGCCATCATCGCCAGCGCCTCGGCGAAGGGCAACTCCAGCACGTCGATGTCCTCGCCCTCGCCGGCGATGCCGCCGCCGGCGCCGGTTTTCTCCCTGGCGTCATAGGCCGCGACGAAGAGATGGAGTTTTTCCGTCACCGAGCCCGGGCTCATGAACAGCTCGAACACCTTGGCGACACCCTGCACGCTGTAGCCGGTCTCTTCCTCGGCCTCGGCGCGGATGCGGTCCTCGGGCGAGGCATCGTCGAGCAGGCCGGCCGCCGCCTCGATCAGAAGCTCGCGATAGCCGTTCATGAACGCCGGCATGCGGAACTGGCGCGTCAGCACCACGCTGCGCTGCGCCAGATTGTAGAGCAGGATCGCCGCACCGTTGCCGCGGTCGTAGGCCTCGCGCTCTTGGTCCTGCCAGCGGCCGTCATTGCGCCGCCAGGAGAACGTGACCTTGCGCAGCACGTACCAATTGTCCGAGAGAACCTTGATGTCCGCGATGCGCACGCGGTCACTGATGTCGGTCATGGTGTCTCTTCTCTCTCCGCCGCCCACAAATTGTCATGGCCCGCGACTGCGGGCCATCCGGGTGACACATCCCAGATGGATGGAACGCCACCAACAAAAAAGCCGCCCCAACCGGAGCGGCCTTTTCAATTCTCCACGCGTCGCGTTCTATCGTGGCAGCAGGCCTTCGCGCTGCAGGCGCTTGCGCTGCAGCTTGCGATAGCGGCGGATCGCTTCGGCCCGTTCGCGGGCGCGCTTCTCGCTCGGCTTCTCGTAGTGGCCGCGCAGCTTCATCTCGCGGAAGATGCCTTCGCGCTGCATCTTCTTTTTCAGCGCCTTCAGCGCCTGGTCGATATTGTTGTCGCGAACGATGATCTGCAAATTCCGCTCCTTGCGCCCATTTTTGGGAGGCGCGGGATGTAACAGAAGGGTTTTTGCCTGTCTACCGGGCTTGACGGCAAAAGATTGAATTCCTACCTAGGCAGTGCGGCGCGCTGCCCGGTGGGCCGCGGGAAAGGCGCGGGTGGGCCCCCACCCCCCTCCCGCGAAGTGAGGTTCGAATGTACACAGATTCAATGAAATCAAGCACATGGCGATCCTGAAGATTGCCCGCATGGGCCATCCGGTGCTGGCCGAGACGGCCCAGGCCGTGGCCAATCCCGGCGCGCCCGAAATCCGCCGCCTGGTCTCCGACATGGTCGAGACCATGATCGACGCCAATGGCGCCGGCCTCGCAGCGCCGCAGGTCCACGTCCCCTTGCGCGTCGTCGTGTTTCAGGCGCCGGAGGGCCGCTCCGATCCTGGCCTTTCGGAAGACGAGCG
The DNA here is from genome assembly GCA_035570795.1 of Rhizomicrobium sp. Classification (GTDB taxonomy): domain Bacteria; phylum Pseudomonadota; class Alphaproteobacteria; order Micropepsales; family Micropepsaceae; genus Rhizomicrobium. Next base: position 7,831 of record DATMKZ010000026.1, on the reverse strand, counting down.
CTTCGACCACACCGCGCCGCTCACCGTTCTGGTCAACCCCGAGATCGAGATCGTCGGCGGCGCCGTCGAGGGCGGCTGGGAAGGCTGCCTGTCGGTGCCGGGCCTGCGCGGCTTCGTCGAGCGGCCCTTCCACGTCCGCTATCGCGGCTTCGACCTGGAGGGCCGCGCCGTCGCGCGCACCGCCAAGGGCTTCCACGCCCGCGTCGTGCAGCACGAAGTCGATCATCTCGACGGCCGCCTTTATCCCAGCCGCATGGCCGATCTCGGCAAGCTGATCTTCGAGAGCGAGGCGCGCCACTGGGCGAAGGACGAGGGCTAGATTTTCAAAAGTAAAGGCGAAAACGACTTCTTGCCTGTGTTTTCCTTTCTTGTCCCTTGCCGGGACCCGGCGCAGAATTGGCCTCTATTCCAGAGGAGGATATTCATGCTTCGACTTAGAAATGGTCTCGCCTGCGCGGCACTGGCTTTGGCATCGCTGCCTTTCGCGGCGCAGGCCGCCGCGCTCACCGTCGTCAATGTCGGCGCGCCGGCAGTCAATTGCGTTTTCAACGTCACCTGTACCGAGGTCGTCACCGATTCGGTGGGCGCTTTCACGCCGCCAGGCATGATCGGCGCCGGCCGCCTTCAGTCGCGCACCTCTCCGGGCATCGCGCCGGCGCCGGCGGGCGGCAAGATGGACTACGAATATCGCGTCGACCTGACCTCGGTGTCCGCGCCGCTGTCGGAAAACTGCGTCACGAAAATGCAGATCAACTTCGGCCCGGTGGTGAAAGAACCCTATCCGCCCGGCCCGCTCGCGGACGTCTACGTCGTCACCTCCGGCGGTCTCGGCAGCGTCGTCGTCTCCACGGCCACCCAATCGGGCAACACCATCACCTTCAGCTTCGCCGATCCCACGACCGTCGGCGTCTGCCCGGGCGCAACCAGCTATTTCTTCGGCCTGACGTCGGCCAAAATCCATCCCATCGCCGGCAGCGCAAGGCTGTTCTACAGCAATGGCGGCTCGGCTTTGGTGCATGACCGCGTTCCGTAGCGCGCTTTGCTGCTGACTTTTTCTCCCGGGGCGCCGATACTGCCGGCGCCCCTTTTTCTTTTCGGATCGCTTGATGGCGCCGCGCAAAAAATCGACCGACGACGCCGCGCTGAAGACGGCCGTGCTGGACGCGGCGCTGAAACACGTCGTGTTCGACGGCTTCACGGACCGGCTTCTGGTGCGCGCCGGCGAAGAGGTCGGCGCCGACAGGAGCGCGCTGGCGCGCCTCTTCCCCGATGGCCCGCAGAGCCTGGTCGAGGCCTTCTCGGAGGCCGCCGATGCCGAGATGGAAAAACATCTGGCGGCGATGGACCTCGGGGCGATGAAGATCCGCAGCCGCATCGCCGCCGCGGTGATGGCGCGGATCGAGGCCGTTCGCCCGCACAAGGAAGCCGCCCGTCGCGCCGCCGCTTTCCTCACCCTGCCGCCGCATGCGCCGCTGGGCACGCGGCTGGTCTGGCGCACGGTCGATGCGATGTGGCGCGCCGCCGGCGACACGGCGACGGATTTCAACTTCTACAGCAAGCGCGGCATCCTGGCCGGCGTCTACACGGCGACGCTGATGCGCTGGTTCACCGACCAGAGCGCCGGCGAGGCCGAAACCGCCGCCTTCCTCGCCGCCCGCATCGAGAACGTGATGCAATTCGAGAAATTCAAGGCGCAGGCGAAGCAAGCCTTCGACCGCCTGCCGCCGCTGTCGGATGTCCTGGCGGCTTTCGCGCGCCGCTAGCTGTTGAGGCTCCGCAGCTAAAGCAGATACTCCGCGATCTGCACGGCGTTCAGCGCCGCGCCCTTGAGCAGTTGGTCGCCGGCGACGAACAGCGCGATGGAATGGCCGCTGGGATCGCTCAGATCCTTGCGGATGCGCCCGACCAGGATATCGCCCTGGCCGCTCGCCTCGATCGGCATCGGGAAATGGTTCTTCGCCCGGTCGTCGACGATTCTGACGCCCGGCGCATCCGCCAGGATCGCCCGCACCTCGTCTTCCGCAATCGGCCTCTCGCACTCGAAGGTGATCGCCTGGCTATGCGCCCGCAGCACCGGCACCCGCACGCAGGTCACGCCGACGCGGATATCGTCGTCCTCGAGGATCTTCCTGGTCTCCTTGATGACCTTGGTCTCTTCGTCGTTGTAGCCGGTCTCGGGATCGATCGCGGTGTTGTGGCTGAAGACGTTGAACGCATAAGGGTGCGGCAGCACCCTGGGCTGGAACGGCTCGCCCGCGAGATGGGCGCGTGTCGAATCCACCAACTCCTGCATCGCCGCGGCGCCGGCGCCGCTCGCCGCCTGGTAGGTCGAGATGATCATCCGTCTTATGCGGTTCCTGCGGTGGATCGGCCATAGCGGCACCAGCGCGGTGATCGCCGAGCAATTGGGATTGGCGACGATGCCCTTGTGCCCGGCAATGCGCTGCGCGTTGATCTCCGGGATCACCAGCGGCACGTCCTTGTCCATGCGGAAGGCCGACGAATTGTCGACCGCGACGGCGCCGGCCTTGACCGCGAGTGGCGCATATTTCCTCGAGATGCTGCCACCGGCGGAGAACAGCGCGATGTCAACGCCGTCGAACGACGTTTCCGTCAACGCCTCGATGACGATCGTCTCGCCGCGAAAATCGAGCGTCCTGCCCGCCGAGCGCGCGCTGGCCAGCGGCTTCAGCGCCCCGACCGGAAACTTGCGCTGCTCCAGACAGCCGACGAATTCGGCGCCGACCGCGCCGGTGGCGCCGACGATGGCGACGACGGGATTCTTCTTCATCTTGGTCTCCAACAACAAAAAACCCCGGACCTTTCGGGCGGGGCTTCGGTTCGGGCGATGCGGTCTAAGCTCTAGGCGCGCGCACTCTCCGAAGCCCGGCCGGGCTTCGTCGTCTTGGTCGTGCGCTTGGTCATCGTGCTCATCGGACGCGGAAGCTATGGGTCGTTCAGGACTTCGTCAATGGAAAAAGCTGCGTAAAGTGTCCCATCTTGCGCCCCGCCCGCGCCTCGCCTTTGCCGTAGAGATGCAGCGCACCGCCGCGTCTTGCATAAGCTTCCCAGGCCTCCGCCTCTTCGCCGATGATGTTCTCCATCACCGCGTCGGCGTGGCGCCCGGGATCGCCGAGCGGCCAGCCGGCGACGGCGCGGATATGCTGCTCGAACTGGCTGACGGCGCAGGCCTCCATCGTCCAGTGCCCGGAATTGTGCACCCGGGGCGCGATCTCGTTGACCAGCAGCGCGCCGTCCTTGAGCACGAACAGTTCGACCGCCAGCACGCCGACATAGTCGAGCGCGTCGGCGATTTTCCGCGCGATGGCCTTGGCATCTTCCGCCTGCGCCGTGGTCAAACGTCCCGGCACCGTGGAGCGCCGCAGGATATGATGCTCATGGGCGTTCTGTGGCGGATCGTAGGCGGCGAAACTGCCGTCTGCGCCGCGCGCCGCGACGACCGAGGCCTCGAACGCGAAGTCGACGAAGCCTTCCAGGATGCCGGGCGCCGAGCCGAGGCCGGCGAAGGCGCGCGCCAGATCGTCTTCGCCGTCGACCCTGGTCTGGCCTTTGCCGTCATAGCCCATGCGGCGGGTCTTGAAGATCGCGGGACTGCCGCACATCAAGAGCGCGGTCTCGAAATAATCTTCCGACGTGACGCTGAAATAGCGTGCGGTCCTGAGGCCGGCATCGCGCAGGAAGTCTTTCTCCACGACGCGGTCCTGGGTCAGCCGCAAGGCCTCGGCGGAGGGGTTCATCGGCCGGAGCTGCGCGATATGCGCCACCGTGGCCGCCGGCACGTTCTCGAATTCGAGCGTGACCGCGTCGCAGCCTTGCGCGAACGTCGCGATCGCCGCCAAGTCGTCGAATTTTCCGACCGTGTGCGCGGCGCTGACCTGGAAGGCCGGCGACTGTGCATCGTCGCAGAACACATGCGTCCTCAAGCCCAGCCGCGCCGCGGCCAGCGCCAGCATGCGCCCCAACTGCCCGCCGCCGAGAATACCGATCGTGCCGCCCGGCGGCACCGGCGCGGTGAGACGTTTGGGCTCGCTCATTTGTCGGATGGGGTTTGCGCCACGGCGCCGGTCTGCTGCGCCCGCCACGCCGCCAGCCGCCGCGCCAGGGCCTTGTCGCCGAGCGCCAGGATCGCCGCGGCATGCAGCGCCGCGTTCCGGGCGCCCGACTCGCCGATGGCAAACGTCGCGACCGGCACGCCGCCCGGCATCTGCACGATCGACAGCAGGCTATCCAGGCCCTTGAGCGCCTTGGACTCGACCGGCACGCCCAGGACCGGCAGCGTCGTCATCGCCGCCGTCATGCCGGGCAGGTGCGCCGCGCCGCCGGCGCCGGCGATGATGACCTTGAGGCCGCGTCCCGCCGCCCGCTTGGCATAGGCGCTCATCCGGTCCGGCGTGCGATGGGCCGAGATGATGCGGCTCTCATGCGCCACGCCGAGCGCCTCCAGGAGCAGCGATGCGGGTTTCAGCGTCGGCCAGTCGGACTGGCTCCCCATGATCAGGCCGACGAGCGGTTTTGCGCTGGGCATGCTTCCCCAAAGGGTTGGGCGGGCAAATCACCTGCCGGGAAGCGGTGCATTATAGGGGCGGCAGACGGGGCGAAAAGCCCGGTTTGCCTCTTATTTACCATTTGGTTCGCTTCATAAAGGAAGTGTTAAGGCGGCCTTAGTATTGTTTTTCCCGCCAGAATGGCCGATGGGGTCGATCATGAAGATCGAGCGGACGAGTTCCTCGAAAACTACGCGTTCGGTCGGTGCCGCAGCCTATGCGCGCCAGGCGGGCAGCGTTGCCGCGCCGGTCGGCGGCGAAACCGTCGGCGCCACGGCCAGCGTGCTGGGCATTCCCGAAAGCGAATTCACCCCGCGAGTGCGCGATGCCATCGTCACGCTGATGGGCGAGGTCGACAATCTGCGCCGCGAGTTGCAGGCGACGCGCAGCCGCCTCGACGAAGCCGAGAAGAACGCCGACCAGGACCAGCTCCTGCCGCTGCTCAACCGCCGCGCCTTCGTGCGCGAACTCACCCGCTACATCGCCTTCGCCGGCCGCTACGGCACGCCGGCCAGTCTGATCTATTTCGACCTCAACGGCTTCAAGGCGGTCAACGACACCTATGGCCATGCCGGCGGCGACGCGGTGCTGAAGAATTTCGCGAACGTGCTGGCCGACAACGTCCGCGACAGCGATTGCGTCGGGCGGCTCGGCGGCGACGAGTTCGGCGTCCTGCTCAGCCATGCCGACCAGGCGCAGGCCCATGGCAAGGCCGACATCCTCGCCGAGAAGCTGCGTGCCGCGCCGACCGCCTGGGCCGGCAAATCCATTCCCGTCAGCTTCGCCTACGGCGCCTTCGAGCTGAAGGCCGGCGACGACGCCGACCTCGCCATGGCCCGCGCCGACGAGGCGATGTACGCGCACAAGCGCGGCGCGCGTTAGCTAAGCAATAATATCGGGCAGCAGCCGGTCGTTGATCTTGCTGATCTCGTCCTTGAGCTGCAGCTTGCGCTTCTTCAGCCGCGTCAATTGCAACTGGTCGCGGGCGCCGGATTCCGTCAACGCCGCGATGGCGTTGTCGAGGTCGCGATGCTCCTGCGTCAGTTCGGCGAGCTTGGCCCGAAGTGCGACTTCGTCGGGCTGTGTGACCTGGCTTTCCATCGCGTCTTCAATCTCGCGCGCGCGGCTTGCGCCCGTTCCAGCGTTTCTGCGCCGGCCAATCATAACCCAACAGATCGAGGGCGCGGCCGACGATCTGGTCGACGAAGTCCGAAATCTTGTGCGGCTCGTCATAGAAGGCCGGCAGCGGCGGCAGGATGGTCGCGCCCATCTCGGCCAATTGCGCCAGCGTGCGCAGATGGCCCGCATGCAGCGGCGTCTCGCGCACGATCAGGATCAGCGGCCGCCGCTCTTTCAGCGTCACGTCGGCGGCACGGCTGAGCAGGCCCGTGGTCACGCCGGTGGCGATCTCCGACCAGCTCCGGACCGAGCAGGGCGCCACGATCATGCCCCTGGTGCGGAAGGTGCCCGAGGCGATGGGCGCCGCGATGTCGCCGGGCGCGTAGGCGAAGTCCGCCCTGGCCGCGACCGCTTTGGGCTTCAGGCCGGTCTCGAGCGCGATGGTCATTTCGCCCGCCTTGGTGACCACCAGGTGCGACTCAACCTGAAGTTCGGCCAGCGCCTCCAGCAGCCGGATGCCGTAGGCAACCCCCGAGGCGCCGCTGATTCCCACGACGAGCCGCTCTTTTCCAGGCGTTTGCGCAACCTTGGCCATGGCGGTCCGTTTATAGATTGTAAGGCATGGGCGGAAGAGGGCGTGACAGCCTTGCCCGACAGTGATCTAATTCCAAGGCCTACGAAAATGAGGTGCACGCATGGCACTACAAGGGCATATCCAGGAACTGTCCGAAAAACATAAGAAACTCGAAGAGCGCATTCACGACGAGATGGCCCATCCCGATTGGGACGAGGTCCAGGTCGCAGCGCTCAAGAAAGAAAAGCTCCGAATAAAAGACGAGCTCGAACGGCTGCGAAGCAGCGTTCACTAGAACTTCCAAGCCACGTCCGACCTACCCCGCGGCGCTCGCAACCGTCTGCTTTTGCGTGACGGCGAAGAGGGCGATCGCGCCGAATTCGAACAGCGCCGCTGCCAGGAACGAGGCGCCGGCGAAATAGATGAAGGCGTGCCCGCTGGTGAAATAGGCGAACAGGTTGGTCAGCAGCAGCGGCGCGACGATGGACGTGACGCTGCCGGCGCTGGCCAGCGCGCCCATCAATTCGCCTTGTTCGTTGGCCGGCACTTTCTTCGACATGATCGCGTTCAGCGCCGGGCCGCCGACACCGCCCGGCGCCCACACTGCCATCCAGGCATAGAGCATCCATGGTGCGCTGGAGAACGCGTAGCCGGCATAGCCGAGGCCGGAGCAGAGAAATCCGACATAGACCGAATTGGTCTCGCCGATGCGCGGCACGATGAAGCGCGGCAGCACGCCGAAGGACACCGCCGTCAGCGCTCCGACCGCCATCAGCGAATAGCCGACGTCGGTCGGGGTCCAGTGGAAGCGCAGCATCGTGTAATAGGTCCAGGTCGCCGGTAGCGCGTCATGCGCCAGCTGCAGCAGGACCGTCACGCCGACGAGCCCGATCAGCATCGGAAAGCGGCGCAACGCCTTCAGCGAGCCGACGGGATTGGCGCGCCACCATTCGAATTTGCGCCGCCGCTCCGGGGCCAGGGACTCTTTCATCACCAGGAGGCCGAACAGCGCATTGGCCAGCGCGATGGCGCCGGCGACGAAGAACGGCGCCCGGGCGCCCCAGTGATCGCCGATCAGCCCGCCCAGCGCCGGGCCCAGCACGAAGCCGATGCCGAAGGCCGCGCCGGTGAGGCCGAAATTGGCGGCGCGCTTTTCCGGCGGCGAGACGTCGGCGATATAGGCGTTCGCGGTCGGATAGGCCGCGCCCGCCGCGCCGGACAGGAAACGTCCGACGAACAGCCAGGCGATGGTCGGCGCCCAGCCGGTGATGGCGTAGTCGACGGCGAGCGCCACCAGCGACAGGATCAGGACCGGCCGGCGCCCGAAGCGGTCGCTCAAATTTCCGATCACTGGCGCGCACAGGAACTGCATCAGGGCATAGACGAACATCAGCCAGCCGCCCCACCAGGCGGCGCCGCTCAGTTCCTGCCCGGTCAGCTCCTTGATGATGGCGGGCGTCACCGGGATGACGATGCCCAGCCCGATCGTGTCCACCAGCATGGTGATGAAGATGAACGCCAGCGCGAAGCGGCTGGCGGGCGGCGCGATGGGTTCGTTCACGGCGGGTCTCGG
>DATMKZ010000025.1:0-4390 GCA_035570795.1 Rhizomicrobium sp. | reverse complement strand
CATGATCACCCATCTCAAATTCATGAGCATTCCGGTCGCGGACCAGGACCGCGCGCTCAAGTTCTACACCGAGAAGCTCGGCTTCAAGGTCGCCACCGACCAGCAGATGGGCCCCGGCGGCCAGCGCTGGATCGAACTGCGCATCGCCAAGGCCGACACCCGCGTCGTGCTGTTCACGATGGAGGGCGAAGAGGGCCGTGTCGGCACGCGGATGAACTGCAGCCTTGCCTGCGACGACGTCGACGCCACCTGGCGCCAGCTCAGCGAGCGCGGCGTCGAATTCGAAGGCCCGCCGCAGAAGCAACCCTGGGGCAGCTTCGTGATCATGAAGGACTCCGAGGGCAACAGGTTCGTGGTGGGGAGTGACTGACTCTTATCCTCCCTCGCAGTTGCGGGGGAGGTCCGGCCGAAGGCCGGGGAGGGGGCCCGGCGCTGCGGAGCAGCGCTCGCCCCACTGCGCAACCGTCATTGCCCGGCCCACGCTGTTGCTAGGCCTGTCCGGACACCCCATTTTTCTCCTCGCCGAAAAGACGGATTGTCCACGTTCGCGTCTGATGATGGCTTGAGTAGTTTGGGCGGACCTGACGCCGCCAAATCTTGCTGCTATAAGCCCGCCACCGGGCGGTTAGCTCAGTTGGTAGAGCATATCGTTTACACCGATAGGGTCGGCGGTTCGAGCCCGTCACCGCCCACCACTTTTCATTCGCGTCGCGAGCGAAAAGTGCTGCGGCATAGCTCGCACCGGCGAGCGCTGTCGGACGGAACCGGATTTTAGCGGGGCACAATCATGCGCATTCTTCCAACCGTCTTCTTCGCCTCCGCCGTCGCGCTCGCCGCCCTGACGTCCGCCTCCGCCCAGATGGACTGGATGGACTCGGTCAACGCGCCGCCGCCGGCGTCGCCGAAACTGCCGCCATCCGTCGCCTATGCCCAGGACGTCATCGCCTTCACCCACGCCGAGATCGTCGACGGCACGGGCTCTGCCCCGCGCCGCGACATGACGTTGATTTCCGAGCGCGGCACGATCCGCGCCCTCGGTCCCTCCGCACGCACGCCCGTGCCCGCCGGCGCCACCGTCATCGACCTGCACGGCAAGACGCTGCTGCCCGGCTTCGTCATGGTGCATGAGCATCTCTTCTATCCGCTGGGGCAGGGCAATTACGACGGCCTGCTGAACAGCTTCCCGGCGCTCTATCTCGCCGGCGGCACCACCACGGCGCGCACCGGCGGCACCGTGTCGCCCGACGGCGACCTCAATCTCGCCGCCGCCATCGCGCGCGGCGACGCCATCGGCCCCGATCTCGACGTCACCGCGCCCTATCTCAACGGTCCCGGCCAGCCGATCTACAAGATGCATATCCTCAAGGATCCGGCCGACGCGACGCGCACCGTGAATTATTGGGCGGAGGAGGGGGCGACCTCGTTCAAGGCCTATATGACGCTGACCCGCGACGAACTCGCCGCCGCCGTCGCCGCGGCCCATGCCCACGGCCTCAAGATCACCGGTCATCTCTGCTCGGTCACCTATCGCGAAGCGGTGGAGCGCGGCATCGACAATCTCGAGCATGGCTTCGCCGCCATGACCGATTTCGTCAACGACAAGCAGCCGGACGTCTGCCCGCCGCAATCGATCCTGTCGCTGGTCGATCTCGACGTGAACGGGCCTAAGATCAAGTCGCTGATCGCGCTGCTCATCGCCCACCACGTCGCACTGACCTCGACGCTGACCGTGTTCGAGACCTTCACGCCCGGCCGCCCCGAGGCGCCGGAAGCGGCGCGCGCCCTCCTGATCCCCGAACTGCGCCAGGCCTACGAGACGGCCTGGACCGCCGTTCAGACTCAGGACCGCAGCAAGCCCTATGTCGTCATCTTCCCCAAGCTGATGAAACTGGAGAAGATGTTCGCCGCCGCCGGTGGAACCCTGCTCGCCGGCACCGATCCCACCGGGTTCGGCGGCGTCGTCCCCGGCTTCTCCGCCAAGCGCGAGATCGAATTGCTGGTGGAGGCCGGTTTTGCGTTCCCCGACGCGCTCAGGATCGCGACCTTGAACGGCGCGGCCTATCTCGGCCGCGACGCGACCGTCGGCTCGCTGACGATCGGCAAACGCGCCGACCTCGTCGTGATCGATGGCGATCCGGCGCGCGACGCGGCCGCGTTGGAGCACATGCCGCTGGTCTTCAAGAACGGCATTGGTTACCGCAGCGATCTGATTGTCGACAGTTTCAAGGGCAAGGTCGGTCTTTACTGAGCGGCGCGAGTTACCAAACGTCCATGCCGCGACGCTTTGCGACAAGGGGTCTCGCGCTCGCCCGCCGCGCCCTCTACTGTCGCCCGGTGATCGAACCTTCACGGAGCGCGCATGCGTAGAGCCGCCCATTTGACCCTGCTGGCGACGCTGTTGCTGGGTGGCTGCAGCATGTTCGGCGGCGCCGCCAACCACCATCCGCGCTGGAACCCCAACGCCACGCCGCGCGACGAGAACTGGCATTCGCCCAATGCGGGCCTGTTGCGCTACGACGCCAACCACGACGGCACCCTGACGCGCGCCGAGCTTATCGCCGGGCTCAAGGCCGAATTCGCGACCTACGACGTCAACCACAACAACTGCCTGGGGCCCGAGCAGGTCCGCACCATCAATGCGATGCGCGTGCAGCAGGATGCCTCGCAGGCCTCGCCGCTGGTGGACTGGAACCAGGACAATTGCATCGATTTCAACGAATATTCCGGCGCCATGCTGTCGCTGTTCGACACGCTCGACACCAATGGCGACGGCCAGCTGTCGCCGCAGGAACTCAACGCGGCCGGCGTTCGTCCGCCCGGCGCGACGAACGGGCAGGGTAGCACGCGCGGCGGTCACGGCCATCACCACGGCGGTGGCGGCGGAGGTGGTGGCGGCGGCGGATTTCCCGGCGGCGGTCAGTAAAGCCGGCGCCGGAGCCCGCTTGACGTTGCAGCCGCGGGCTGTCGAACTTCACCCATGTGGGGGCGGGTTCCGATCATTCTGGGCGTCATGCTGGTTGCAGCGTGCACCTCCACGTCGTCGCGGCATTGGTCGCCCTTCGCGCCGCCGCGCTCAGAGGATTGGCATCCCGGCGTCCTGCTGGTCGCCCGGCACGACGCCAACAATGACGGCACGGTGACAAGGCGCGAGCTTGAAGCCGGCCTGCGGCAGGATTTCTGGCAGGCCGACACCAATCGCGACGGACGGCTCGATCCCGACGAGGTCCGTGCCGCCAACCAGCGCCGCATTGCCATCGACCAGTCCACCGCCATCCCGCTGATCGACTGGAACGAGGATGGCTACGTCGATTTCGGCGAATTCGCCAGCGGCGTGCGCTCGCAGTTCGAGCAGCTCGACCTCAACGGCGATGGCCAGATCACGCCGGGCGAGTTCCGCGCCGCCGGCATTCGCTTTGCCCCGGTGCCCATCGTCGCCGCGCCTCCCGCAACGCCGCCGGCCCATTGATCGGCCCGGCGCCGATTTCGCCTCTCGCCTTGACAGGAACAGAGGCCGCGCCCTACACCGGCCCCCTTTCGCAGAACGGGCCAACGGTCCCGATGCGGGGGCGTAGCTCAGTTGGTTAGAGTGTCGGCCTGTCACGCCGAAGGTCGCGGGTTCGAGCCCCGTCGCTCCCGCCATTTCCGCCGCTTCGCGGTGGAAATGGCGCCCTGCCGAAGCCTCTTGGCATAGGCAGGCGCCGTCACCCGCGCGAAGGCCTTTCCGCAGCGCAAAAATCCTCCATTTTCATCCACCCAAACGCCGCTTTCTGGGGGCCATTCCGGTTGTTAGGAATCGCTCGCAACTGCCGCGAAAAATCCTGTTTTTTCGCACCGAATCTTAGTCTAAACCCCGCGTTGCCCGTGGGTCCCTGCTGCTTATACTGCACCCGCGAAATAGGATCGTTTTGCCCATCCCGGCGCGCCCGCGCCAGGGCCGAACGACAAAGGGTTGGGTATGGACAAGCTGCTGCTGGAATACCTGCCGATCCTGATCTTCATCGGGATCGCCGGCGTGATCGCGACGGCCCTGATCCTGGTGCCGGTCCTGGTGGCGCCGTCCAAGCCCGATCCCGAAAAGCTCTCGGCCTATGAATGCGGTTTCAACGCCTTCGGCGACGCCCGCATGAAGTTCGACGTGCGCTTCTACCTCGTCTCGATCCTGTTCATCATCTTCGACCTCGAGGTCGCGTTCCTGTTTCCCTGGGCGATCACGCTCGGTGCCACCGGCGTCTTTGCCTTCTGGTCGATGGTGACGTTCCTCGGTGTCCTCACCGTCGGCTTCATCTACGAATGGAAGAAGGGAGCGCTCGAATGGGAGTGATCCCCGCCGGGTCCGCGGCGCGCGCCGCTGTCGAGGGCATGCGGCCGCCCACCGACAACGATCCCTATT
>DATMKZ010000024.1:0-36066 GCA_035570795.1 Rhizomicrobium sp. | reverse complement strand
CCTTTCTCCGGCGCGCTCGAATGGCCTTCGCGGCCATGGCAATGAGTGTGCAGCACGGCGCCGGCCTTGTGCGCGCCGACCACCTTCATCTCGGTCGGCTCGCCGATGATGGCAAGCGCGGGGCGGATATCGGCGGCCTTCAGATCGTCCAGCAGGCCGCGCACGCCGGCGCAGCCGACTTCCTCGTCATAAGAGAGCGCGAAATGCAGCGGCCGCGCCAGTCGGGCGCGCGCGATCTCAGGCAACAGCGCCAGCGCCACGCCGATGAAGCCTTTCATGTCGCAGGCGCCGCGGCCATAGAGCTTGTCGCCGCGGATCTCGGCGGCGAACGGATCGCTCGACCAGTCCTGGCCGTCCACCGGCACCACGTCGGTGTGCCCGGAGAGGACATAGCCGCCCGGCGCGTCGGGGCCGAAGGTGGCGAACAGATTGGCCTTGGTGCGGTCCGCGTCGAAGGTGCGGCGGCAGCGCGCGCCGGCGCCCTCCAGCTGCTCCTGGACGAAGTCGATCAGCGCCAGGTTGGAGCCGCGGCTGGTCGTGTCGAAGCCGATCAGCCGCCGCACCATCTCGAGCGGCGTGGTGCTCGCGGACATCCTCAACCGCCCATATGCGACGAGGGATTGCCGATCACGGCAAGGAATTCGCGCCGCGTGATCTCGTTGCTGCGGAAATCGCCCAGCATGGTCGAGGTCACCATGGAAACGCCGGTCTTGTGCACGCCGCGCGTCGTCATGCATTGGTGGCTGGCCTCGATCACCACCGCCACGCCCTTGGGCTCCAGAACTTTCTGGATGGTGTTGGCGATCTGGGCGTTCATCTTTTCCTGCACCTGCAGGCGGCGGGCATAGGCTTCCACCACGCGCGCCAGCTTGGAGATGCCCACCACCTTGCTGTTGGGCAGGTAGCCGACATGCGCCCGGCCGATGATCGGCGCCAGGTGATGCTCGCAATGCGATTCGAAACGGATGTCCTTCAGCACGATCATGCTGTCATAGCCTTCGACCTCCTCGAAGGTGCGGCGCATGTACTCTTCCGGATCCTCGTTATAGCCGGAGAACCAGTCCTCGAAGGCGCGGGCGACGCGCGCCGGCGTGTCCTTGAGGCCTTCGCGCTCGGGATCGTCGCCGGCCCACATCAGCATGGTGCGGATGGCGGCCTCGGCCTCCTCGCGCGTCGGTTTCTTCAGCAATGACGGTGCGGCGCGGAGGGAGGCTTTGGTTTGCGACATGATCTGATCCGAGTGGGAGGGCGTGAGTGTACGCCTTCGAACCACCCAAAGATCAAGCCATGCTTTTGCAGGGCTCCAATGAGGCCGGGCTCAGTGAATCTGCCGCTGTTCGTGGGGGCTTTCGAGCAGAAAGGCCGGGATATCGGCCTCGAACGCCTCGCCGGTCGAGGAGCGCATCTGATACTTGCCGCTCATATAGCCGGAGGCCGTCGGCAGCGGACAACCGCTGGTGTACTGGAATTTCTGCCCCGGCGCGATCACCGGCTGGGCCCCGACGACGCCCGGGCCGCGCACTTCCTTGACCTGGCCGTGACCGTCGGTGATGTGCCAGAGGCGCGACAGGAGCTGCACCGTGTCGGCGCCGCGGTTTTCGATCGTCACCGTGTAGGACCACAGATAGCGCTGCTCGTCCGGATCGGATTGATCGTCGAGGAAGGCCGGTTTGACGGCGACGCGGATGTTGCGAGTCGAGCGTTCGTACATGGTCAAATTATCGGTAGCCATACGGGCCGAAGCAAGGCCGCGGCGCGGCGTTCGTTAATGTCGCTCAGGACTGTGGCGCCACCGACACGTCGGTCTTTACCGAGTTGGCGATGAAGCATTCGCCGTGGCTGAGATGGTGAATGTCCGCCAAAACCGCGGCGTCCACCCAAGTTCCGGCGACGAAGACGACGCGCGGGCGCAAGGTGACGCGCGAAACCCACAATTTTCCGTTGGAACCTTTCTCCATGATGCCGACCGCGTCGTCGGCATAGGACTCCACCGTCAGCCGCTTGCGGGCGCAGATGGCGAGGAAGGTCAGCATGTGGCAGGCGCTGAGCGAAGCGACATAGGCCTCCTCCGGATCGACGCGGGCCGCGTCGCCGCGGAACGCCGGATTGGCGGAACCGGCGAGCACCACGGCGCCGTTCTTGAACGTCACCTCGTGGGCGCGGTTGTAGGTGTCGTAGGTAAAGTCGGCGCTGCTGCGCTTCCAGCGGACACCGGCGTGATGTTCGGACATGGTGCGATCTCGCAGCTGCGTTTGCCCTGGGACTCTAGTTTCCGCGCGGCGGACCGTCGATCCGCGAAACCGGCAGGGGCGCTATGCCTGGCGCAGCCAGCGGCGCATTTTGGGGTAGGGCGCAAGGCCTTCGCGCGCCGCGCGCGGCAGGTCGTAGGCCAGGCCGCCGAGGTCGAGCATCGGCACGCCGAAATAATAACCCCGCGTGAAATTCTCCAGGATGCTGGCGCTGTCGCCGCGATAGCCGGCGTCGTGGAAGACGATGGCGGGATCGAGGCCGAGATGCAGCGCCGCGGCATAGGACCAGGCGATGACCGCCATCTCCTCGCCGCCGTCATTGCCGACGTCGTGATGGAACCGGGCGCGCCGCGCGGGCGGCACCACCGCCAGGTGCCCGGCCTCGTGCAGCAGATCGCCGGGATGGGCGAGGCGCGCCTCCTCGACGACGAGCGCGCCGTGATCGATGCGGATGCCCGGCAGCACCGCGTCCTCGCGCACCTCGCCGATGCGGACCTCGAGACCGATTTCGCGCAGGAAGCCAGCGATCGTCTCGGTGAGCGGATCGTGAAACGCGCCCGGGCTCACGCCGCGTTGAGGGCCGCGGCCAGGTCTTCGCAGAGATCGGCCGGATCTTCGAGGCCGACGGAGAGGCGCATCAGGCCGCTGGTGACGCCGAGTTCGGCGCGCGCTGCCGGAGTCAATTTTTGATGCGTCGTGGTCTCGGGATGGGTGATCAGGCTCTTGGCGTCGCCGAGATTGTTGGAGATGTCGATGACCTTCAGCGCGTTGGCCATCTTGAACGCGGCCTTCTTGCCGCCTTCGACCTCGAATGCCACCACGCCGCCGCCCAAATCCATCTGGGCGCGGGCAAGATTGTGCTGCGGGTGATCGGGCCGGAAGGGATAGAGCACGCGCGTGACGTGCTTTTGACCGGCGAGAAAATCGGCCACCGTCGCGGCGGCCTCCGAATGGGCGCGCATGCGCAGATCGAGCGTCTCCAGGCTTTTCAGATGCACCCAGGCATTGAACGGGCTGATCGACGGGCCGGTGTTGCGCAGGAAACTCTGCAGGTGGTCTTTGAGGAAATCCGCCTGGCAAAGGATCACGCCGCCGAGCGCCCGGCCCTGGCCGTCGATATATTTGGTCGAGGAATGCACCACGATGTCGGCGCCGAACTCGAACGGCCGCTGCAGCGACGGCGTCGCGAAGGCGTTATCCACCACCAGCCTGGCGCCGGCCTGGCGCGCGATCGCCGCCACCGCTTTCAGGTCGACGATGGCGAGCGTCGGGTTCGACGGCGTCTCCAGGAACAGCATCCGGGTTTCGGGCCGCACCGCCTGTTGCCACTGGTCGACGTCGCCGCCGTCGACCAGCGTGGAGGCGATGCCGAAGCGCGGCAGGATCTCTTCCACCACGTGGCGGCAGGAGCCGAACATCGCCTTGGCCGCGACGACGTGGTCGCCGGTCCGAAGCGCGCAGAGGAACGTCGCCGTCACCGCCGCCATGCCGCTGGCGGTGGCGCGCGCCACGGGCGCGCCTTCCAGCGCCGCCATGCGCTGCTCGAACATGGTGACGGTGGGATTGCCGAAGCGGCTGTACTGGTAACCGTCGGCCTCGCCCTTGAAACGGGCCTCGGCCTCCTCGGCCGCCTCATAGGCATAGCCCGAGGTCAGGAACAGCGCCTCCGACGTCTCCTGGAACGGCGTGCGCAGCGTTCCCCCCCGCACCGCCAGCGTGCGGGCGCGCCATTTTCCGGGCTTTTTGTTCGTCGCCATCCTTCGGGGCTCGCTGCGCTCACACCTCAGGATGACGACACTCGTCATGCTGAGGCTCCCGAAGCATGACGGCGCTTGGCAGGATGGGTCAAGTTTCATATGGTCGCGCCGCCATCATCCTTCGGGGCTCGCTTCGCTCGCACCTCGGGATGACGAATTTCACCAGCGTCATCCTGAGGTGGCCGATCCTTCGGCCTTCCGAAGGGCGGCCCCCGAAGGATTGCCATGAAGACCATCAGCCATCACACCGCCCTCATATATGTGATGGTGATCATCTCGGCGTCCGACGGCTCGATGAGCGAAGTCGAACTCAAGGTCATCGGCGACCTGACCAAGCACCTGCCGTCGTTCCAGAACTTCGACCACAGCCGGCTGCTGGCGATCTGCCAGGAATGCGCCCAGATCCTGCAGGAGCCGGACGGCATCGACGCCGTCATGGGGCTCGTCAAGGAAGGCCTGCCGGACGTGCTGCACGAGACCGCCTATTGGGTGGCGCTCGAGGTCGCGCTGGCCGACCGGCGCATCGCGCTCGAGGAAGTGCGCATGCTGGACGCCATCCGCCGCCATCTGGAGATCGACAAGCTGACCGCCGCCGCCATCGAACGGGGCGCGCGCGCGAAGTATCAAGTCGCGTGAAGCGGCTGCTGCTGCTGCGCCACGCCAAGGCGGTTCCCGGCGGCCCCGCAATCGAGGACCATGAACGCGAATTGCTGGCCCGCGGCCGCGAGGATGTGCCCAGGCTCGGCCGCTATATCGCCCGCGAAGGCTACACCCCCGACCTCATCATCGCCTCGACGGCGCGCCGCACGGTGGAGACGGTGGAGCTGGTCGGTGACGCCTTCGCCGGCACGCAGCGCATCGACTATCTGGAGGCGCTCTATCTCGCCGAGCCCGACGCCATCCTGTCGCTGATCCGCCTGACGCCCGACACGACGGCGAGCCTGATGGTCGTCGGCCACAATCCGGGGCTCGAGCGCGTCGCGACGCTGCTGGCGCGCGAGCCGGTCAAGCGCAGGGAGCGCGACCGCTTCGACGCCATCGAGGAGAAATTCCCCACCGCGGCGCTCGCTGTGCTCGATTTCGCCGTGACGCGCTGGCGTGACGTGGCGCCGGGCGAGGGCGCGCTCAAGGATTTCGTGCGGCCGCGGGATCTATAAGCGGCCTGGACAAGGGAGGTGACGATGGCATTCACGGAACGGGCCTGCGGACCGGGACTTCTGGAAGTCCAGGTCGCGCCGGACAAGCAGCTGGCCTGCCTGATCTGCGGTCACAAGCAGTTTCATGAGCGCGACACGCTGCTCAATACCCGCGCCGCGACTTTCTTCAAGCTCGACTGGGCCAACGCGTCGGCGACGAACTATATCTGCGCGCAGTGCGGCCACATTCACTGGTTCCTGCAGCCTTAAGCCAGCCCCAACCTTGCGAACTGCTCGTCCGGCGCGTCGACGGATTTAAGCGCCTCGCGCAGCATCGCGGCCATGTCTTTCTCCAGTCCGCTGCCGGCCAGATTGTCGTCCTCGTTCGGATCCTGCGTCAGGTCGTAGAGATGGTTGCCGCTGAACCGTGCCGCGGCCCAGAACGGCACGGCGTCGCTTTCGTCCCAGGTCTGGCGGATCACCGGCACGGTGCTGCCGGGCATGCGGTCCAGCCGCGCGCGGGCGTCGGGCAGCGGCATTTCCTGCGCGCGCGTCAAAACATGGGTCGGCATGGTCGACCAGCGGTTCGACCATGTGCCGAGCGGCCGGTTGGCGCCGGCGGGGGCGCGGGCATATTTGTGCCGGCCGTCGATATAATGCACTTCGCGGCCCCAGACGCCGGCGAGCAGCCAGTCGCGCACGGACTTCTTGGCGCCGCTGAGCAGCGGCAGCAGCGATTTGCCGTGGCTGCGCTGGCGTATCTTGTCCTGGATGCCGAAGATGTCGGCGAGCGTCGCGAAGATGTCGACGCTGGTGGTCAGCGCGTCGCAGGTCGTGGGCGCCACGCCCGGCGCGGCGACCAGGAACGGAATGTGCCCCATCGTCTCGTACATCGGCACGCCCGGCTTGCCCCAGACGTCCTTCTCGCCGAGGTAATGGCCGTGATCGGTGCACAGGATGACGAGCGTGTCGTCCCACAGCCCGTTCTCGTCGATCCGGTCCAGCACCTTGCCGAGCCAGTGGTCGATCATGGTCAGCTTGGCGCCGTAGCGGGCGCGCAGCTGCTGGCCTTCGCGCGCGCTCATCACGCCGCGCCGGACGAGGCCGACGCCGTAAGGCGGCCAGATCAGCGGCGGGCCGTCCCAGCTGGGATCGTAGCGCTCGATATATTCGTGCGGCGTGTCGAACGGCTCGTGCGGATCGAACTCGTCGACGAACAGGAAGAAGCGGTCATGGGCGCCGGCGTTGTCGGCGAGCCAGTTCGCCGCCGCCTGCATGGTGCGCGGGCCGGGGAAATCGGCCTCGCTTTTGAAATAGCCGCGCGACTTGTCGTAGGGCATCTCGCGCTGCAGGCCGATATGCGGCGCGCCGGCCCAGGAGGGATCGGCCTTGGTCTTCCAGGCGTCGCCCTCATGGCCGCGCTGGTAGTCCCAGGCCGTGAAATCGACGTGATAGTTCTCGCCGCCGGTCTCGAACAGGTGCGGGTGATCGCTGATCAGCTGCGAGACGACGCCGCCGCCGCGCAGCGGACAGGTGATCGCGTCTTCCCACAGTTCGACCGAGCCCCAGGGCCGCCACAAAAAATCCCAGGCGCCGCACAGGATGTCGTGGCGCGCCGGCATGCAGGGCAGGGAGGCGGCATAATGCCTGGTAAAGCGCACCGAGCGCCCGGCCAGGCGGTCGAGATTGGGCGTCGCGAACTCGGCTCCGCCATAGGCGCCCAGCATGTGGCGGTTGAGGCTGTCGAGCAGGATGACGATCGCGTTTTTCGCGCGGTTCATCGCGCGTGGCTGCGCTCGGCCAGCGCCAGCGTCTTCCAGCCGAACGCCACCTCCGGCACCCTGTCGCCCATCATCCGCGCCTGGCGCTCGGCGACGGTGCGCCCGCCCATCGTCTCGTAGAAGAAGCGGGCGTTGTTTTTCGCGTGCGCCCAGATCACGCAGGACGAGAAGCCGCGCGCCCGCAGCACCGCGAAGGCGCCGGTGAGCAGCGTGCGGCCGGCGCCGCGGCCGAAATAATTGGGATCGACGTAAAGCGTGTAGACCTCGCCGTCATAGCCGATGCTGCGGTCGCGCGCCGGGCCCAGGCTCGCCATCGCGACCAGGCCGATGCGCGCATCCTCGGCGACCAGGATGGTCTCGCGCTTCTGCGTCCGGATCGCGGTCTGCCAGCGCGCCGTCTGCCCGGCCGGCGTCATCGCGCAGAGCAGCGCGCGCGACAGCACGTCGGGATAGGTGTCGTGCCAGGATTCGATATAGATGCGCGCCACCTCGGCCGCATCCTTGGGCCGCGCCACTCTGACCGACAGCGCAAGGTCATCCATGCGCGAAGCTTCGCGCACTCGCGAAAATCCGGCAAGCAAAATCGCGAGTCCGTCGGTCATGCGGTGCGCGGCCGGCCGCCGTTCATCATTGTGGCGAGTCGCCGTGGCGCCCGGATCACAGGCATCGGTAATCATCTTTGTGTTGGATCGATGCGCCGCCATGCCGCCGGCGGCATGCTTGCGCATCGTGGACAGCGACCGGGAGCGGGGCGTATGCTCACGTCAAATCAGCCATGCTGCTGCCGGGCTTAGCGGATGAGCTGCAAGAAAAACGACAGAGGACTCGCAAGGGAAGGCGGTCGCGCCATGGGGCGCGGGCGAAGGACGTTGCTTGGGGCCGGTATGGAACTTTTTAAGACATGTTCAGCTTTAGTTCAGGATGCCTTTGCGAGCATCGGTGGGGAGAGACTGTTCACGGTGGAGTCCTAACGCACATCAGCCGCGCCAGCTGAGCGCCGGCAACAGGAGTCAGAGTCATGAGTTCGCTCGACGTCTTTGACATCTTCTCCCGCGACTATGCGCGGGAACGCTTTGAAACCATGTCGCTGCGCGACTGGCTGCTCGCGGCCCGCGACGACAAGATGCTCTACGCGACGCCGCCCGAGCGCATGGTGGCCGCCATCGGAGAGCCCGAACTGGTCGACACCGCCCAGAACCCGCGCCTCGCCCGCCTGTTCTCCAATCGCACGATCAAGCGCTATCCGTCCTTCACCGGCTTCTACGGCATGGAAGACACGATCGAGCGCATCGTCGGCTACTTCAAGCACGCCGCCCAGGGCCTCGAGGAGAAGCGGCAGATACTCTATCTCCTGGGCCCGGTCGGCGGCGGCAAGTCCTCGCTCGCCGAACGGCTCAAGGATCTGATGGAGACCCATCCGATCTATGTGCTGAAAGCCGGCGAGACGATCAGCCCGGTGTTCGAATCGCCGCTCGGCCTGTTCCGTTCCGCCGAGCTCGGCAACCTGCTGGCCGAGCGCTATAACATCGAGCGCCACCGCGTCGGCGGCGTCATGAGCCCGTGGGCGGTGAAACGGCTCGACGAATTCGGCGGCGACATCTCCAAATTCGAGGTCGCCAAGCTCTATCCCTCCAAGCTTCGCCAATACGCGATCTCCAAGACCGAGCCGGGGGACGAGAACAACCAGGATATCTCCGCCCTGGTCGGCAAGGTCGATATCCGCAAGCTCGAGCATTTCAGCCAGAACGACGCCGACGCCTATTCGTTCTCCGGCGGGCTGTGCCGCTCCAACCAGGGGCTCCTGGAATTCGTCGAGATGTTCAAGGCGCCGATCAAGGTGTTGCACCCGCTGCTGACTGCGACCCAGGAAGGCAATTACATCGGCACCGAGACGCTGGGGCCGATCCCGTTCAACGGCACCATCCTGGCGCATTCCAATGAAGCCGAATGGACCGTGTTCAAGGCCAACCGCAACAACGAGGCCTTCCTCGACCGCATCTGCGTCGTCTCGGTGCCCTATTGCCTGCGCGTGACCGAAGAGACCGCGATCTACAAGAAGCTGCTCGACGCCTCCAATCTCGGCGGCACGCCGACCGCGCCCGAGACGCTGGAGATGCTGGCCAAGTTCTGCGTCGCCACGCGCCTCAAGGAGCATGAGAACTCCAACATCACCTCCAAGATGCGCGTCTATGACGGCGAGAAGCTCAAGGATACGGACCCCAAGGCCAAGACCCTGCAGGAATACAAGGACATGGCCGGCGTCGACGAGGGCATGACCGGCATCTCGACGCGTTTCGCCTACAAGACGCTGTCGGAGACCTTCAACTACGACCATTCCGAGGTCGCCGCCGATCCGGTGCACATGATGTACGTGCTGGAGCAGGCCATCAAGCGCGAGCAATTCGCCGACGACACCGAGAAGAAATATCTCGAATTCATCAAGTCCGAGCTGGCGCCGCGCTATGCCGAGTTCATCGGCAAGGAAATCCAGAAGGCGTATCTGGAATCCTATGGCGAGTACGGCCAGAACCTGTTCGACCGCTACATCGCCTATGCCGATTCGTGGATCGAGGACCAGGACTTCAAGGATGCCGACACCGGCCAGCTCCTGGATCGCGGCGCGCTCGACAACGAGCTTTCCAAGATCGAAAAGCCCGCCGGCATCGCCAATCCGAAGGACTTCCGCAACGAGGTCGTGAAGTTCGCGCTGCGCTACCGCGCCCAGAACGACGGCAAGAACCCGGCCTGGACGGCGTATGAGAAGATCCGCTCGGTAATCGAGAAGCGCATGTTCACCCAGGTCGAGGACCTCCTGCCGGTGATCAGCTTCGAGTCCAAGAAGGACAACGACACCGCCAACAAGCACAACGAGTTCATCAAGCGCATGCTGGCCCGCGGCTACACCCCGCGCCAGGTGCGGCGGCTCGTCGAGTGGTACATGCGCGTGAACAAGGCGGGATAGGGGTGTTGCTATGCGCGCATCGCTTTTTTCGCCGTCATGGCCGGACTTGACCCGGCCATCCGTCTGGCGCGCGTCTGCGCGCCAAGATGACTCTCTTGCGTCCGCAGACGCGGACGCGATGGGTGGGCGAGTCAGGCCCGCTCATGACGGTTTTTTTGAAGTGGTTTTACGGTGACCCACTTCGTCGATCGCCGCCTGAACCCCAAGGGCAAGAGCCTCGGCAACCGCCAGCGCTTCCTGCGCCGCGCCCGCGTGCAGATCCGCGAGGCGGTGCAGAAATCGCTGAAGGAGGCCGGCGTCGCCGACATCGGCAAGGAACGCAAGATCAAGAT
The DNA here is from genome assembly GCA_035570795.1 of Rhizomicrobium sp. Taxonomy (GTDB): domain Bacteria; phylum Pseudomonadota; class Alphaproteobacteria; order Micropepsales; family Micropepsaceae; genus Rhizomicrobium. The sequence continues at coordinate 25,849 of DATMKZ010000024.1, read as the reverse complement.
CTCGACCAAAGGCACCAAGGAGCCGCGCTTCCGGCTGGACCCGCGCGCCAGCGGCGAGCGTGATTTCGTCCTGCCCGGCAACAAGGAATTCTCGCCGGGCGACACCATCGACAAGCCCAAATCCGGCGCCGGCCAGGGCGGCAAGGACGCGGCGGATTCCGGCGAGGGCGAGGACGATTTCGAATTCACCATGACCCAGGACGAAGTCCTCGACATTTTCTTCGAGGATCTCGAACTGCCCAACCTGGTGCGAACCACGCTGAAGGAAACGCCGAGCAAGGTGTGGAAGCGCGCCGGCATCACGACGGCGGGCTCGCCGACGCAGATCAACCTGGTCCGCACCATGCGCAACTCCTTCGGCCGGCGCCTCGCCCTGAAGCGCCCGACCTCCGCCGACATCGAGCGCCTCGACGCATCGCTCCATGCAGCCGAGCAGGACGATCCCGTCGATCCCGGCAAGATCGCCGCGCTCAAGGAGCAACTCGCCAGGGCGAACGCCAAGCGCAAATGGGTCGGCTTCATCGATCCCATCGACGTCCGGTTCAATGCCTTCACCGAGCAGCCGACGCCGACCAGCCAGGCCGTGATGTTCTGCCTGATGGACGTCTCCGGCTCGATGGGCGAGCGCGAGAAGGACCTCGCCAAGCGCTTCTACATGCTGCTGCACCTGTTCCTGAAGCGGCGCTACAAGAAGGTCGACGTCGTCTTCATCCGCCACACCCATGACGCGCAGGAGGTCGACGAGCAGGAGTTCTTCTATTCACGCCAGTCCGGTGGCACCATCGTCTCCACCGCGCTCGACAAGATGCTGGAAATCCAGAAGGCGCGCTACGCCACCGCCGACTGGAACATCTATGCGGCGCAGGCGTCGGATGGCTACACCCAGTCGGGCGACGCGCGGCACTGCGTCGACATGCTGAACGCGCTGATCATGCCGCTGTGCCAGTACTACGCCTATATCGAGATCCTCGATGAGCGCGAGATGGAGGTCTTCGCATCCGAAGATTCCGGTGCCGAACTGTGGCGCGCCTACCGCACGGTCGCCGCGGAATGGGACAACTTCGCGACCAAACGCATCGCCAAGCCGGGCGACATCTTCCCGGTGTTCCACGAGCTGTTCAAGAAGACGGAGGTGAGTCAATGATCCTTCGGGGCTCGCTGCGCTCGCACCTCAGGATGACGGCGCTTCGTCTGGACGGTGTAGCGTGAGTGGCTGGACCTACATGCTTCGCTGTCGGGACGACAGTTACTACATTGGCTCGACCTCTTATGCCGATATTCAAACCCGTCTCGATGAACACAATGACGGCAAGTTCATTGGCAGCTACACAGCGCTTCGTCGTCCCGTGACACTTGTTTGGGCGATGCACTTCGATGAATTGACCGATGCGCATGAAGCCGAGCGGCGCGTCAAAGGTTGGAGCCGGGCAAAAAAAGAATCTCTCATCGCCGGGGATGAGCAGCGGCTATTGTCGTTGTCTGCGCGTCGGGCAGGACGAAAGTCGAAGAACGAAAAGGCGGTACCCGCCCGCGAACTTTCCTTCGCGGCTCAATCTATCGGCGCAAAAGGCAAGCTTGAATTCAAGAAGCGCGACGTGCCGTCAAACCGCAAGCCGCCTGCAGCCCGTCCCGCAACCCATCTGATACCGCACAATCCTCGTCATCCTGAGGTGCGAGCGGAGCGAGCCCCGAAGGATGAGTAGCCTATTGTTTGAGGACTCCGAATGGGATTTCGCCACCGTCGAGCGCACCTACAAGGCGATCGAGGACATCGCGCTGAACGATCTGAAGCTCGACGTCTATCCCAACCAGATCGAGATCATCTCCTCGGAGCAGATGCTCGACGCCTATTCCTCCATTGCCATGCCGCTGATGTACAATCACTGGTCGTTCGGCAAGTCGTTCGCGCGCGAGGAGACGCTGTACCGCGCCGGTTATTCGGCTCTGGCCTACGAGGTGGTGATCAATTCCAGCCCCTGCATTTCCTACCTGCTGGAAGAAAATTCGATGACCATGCAGGCGCTGGTGATCGCGCACGCCGCCTTCGGGCACAATCATTTCTTCAAGAACAACTATCTCTTCCGGCAATGGACCAATGCCGAAGGCATCATGGATTACCTCGCCTTCGCCAAGAAATACATCGCCGCCTGCGAGGAACGTTACGGTCGCGACGAGGTCGAGGCGGTGCTCGATTCGGCGCACGCGCTGATGGAGCAGGGCGTCTTCCGCTATCGCCGCCCGCCGCGTCCGTCCCGCGAACGCGTCGCCGAGAAGCGCCGCCGCCGCGCCGCCTACGAGGAGGAGGCCTATAGCGAATTGTGGCGCACGCTGCCGGCCGGCATCGAGCCGCCGGCCGCGCCGCCGACGCCCGATCCCGAGGACGCGTTCGGCGACGAGATGAAGCTGCCGGAAGAAAACCTGCTCTACTTCATCGAGAAGAACGCGCCCTCCCTGAAGCCGTGGCAGCGCGAGACGCTGCGCATCGTGCGCAATCTGGCGCAATATTTCTATCCGCAGCGTCAGTTGAAAGTCATGAACGAGGGCTGCGCCACCTTCGTGCATTACACGATCATGAACGCGCTCTACGACCGCGGCCAGATCGGCGAAGGCTCCTGGCTCGAGTTCATGCACAGCCACACCTCGGTGGTGTTCCAGCCGGAGTTCAGCGATCGCCGCTACAGCGGTTTCAACCCTTACGCGCTGGGTTACGGGATGATGGCGGATATCCGCCGCATCTGCGAGAAGCCGACGCCGGAGGATCGCGACTGGTTTCCCGCCTTCGCCGGCTCGGGCGACTGGATGGGCACGCTCAAGGATGCTTGGGCGAATTATCGCGACGAAAGCTTCATCGAGCAATTCCTGTCGCCGAAGCTGATGCGCGATTTCCGTCTGTTCGCGCTGTACGACAAGGCGGATACCGGCGCCTACAAGGTCTCAGCGATCCACAATGACAGCGGCTATCGCGCCGTGCGCAGCATGCTGGCGCGTCAATACGACGTCGGCGCCGCCGATCCGAACATTCAGGTCACCGGCGCCGACCTCAAAGGCAACCGCACTTTGTATCTGTCCCACGCGATGCATCGCGGCACCCCCTTGCACAATCAGACCAAGGAGCTCGTCCTGGCGCATGTCGAGCGGCTTTGGGGCCATGACGTGAAGCTGGAAGAGCGCGCGGCTTAGTTGCGTGCCAGGCGGTCCTGCTGCACCTGGACGGTCGCGGTTTGCGGCGCCGCCACGCTGTGCTGCGGCAGGGCGCCGACGCTCGACCACGTCACTTCCAGGAACAGCAAAGCCGCGCCCGCGATCATGGCCCAGGTCAGCACCTTGGCGCCGTAGGTTTCGGTATCTTCGTTGGTCATAGCCCACTCCAGCTTCGGGGCCGGCCCCGCGTGATCTCACGCGGTCCTACCGGCCACACCGGGGAGATGGGGTGGCGTGGGGAGTCCACAATAGCGGGCATGCGGCATCGTGCAGAATGCAAGCCATGCGAAAATCGTATGCATCCAACACTTGTACAAGGCGCATCGCATGCCCAGTTCCAGGGTCCGGCGAGCCTTGGCTGTCCCGGTCTTTCCGCTTGATGCGCGTCGCCGTCCCGACATGCTGTTTTGGTCTCGAAGGCGCCTGCCGCGCCGGCAAGGACCGCCGAGCTTTGCGCCCGTCCCGCCGCGTGCCAAGCTTTGCGCCGGCACAGAATGCGGGAGCCTGCCATGGCCAAGCACACGCTCGATACCGGCACCAACGACTTGACGGGCTATGTCGAGGACGGCGTCGCCGTCATCGTCATGAACCGGCCCGAGCGGCGCAACGCGCTGTCGGGCGGCATGCTGACGGCGCTGTCGGCGGCGCTGGCCGCTTGCGAGTCCGATCCCGCCGTCGCCTGCGTCGTGCTGACCGGCGCGGGCGGCGCCTTCTGCGCCGGCGGCGACGTCAAGGGTATGGCGGACGGCACGGGCGGCGGCTCCACCGCCGCGGCGGGCGCCGATCTCGACAGCCGCATCCACGCCCAGCGCCTCAGCCAGCGCGGCACCGCCGGCAAACTCTATCGCATGCCCAAGCCGACGCTCGCGTCCCTGCCCGGCGCCGCGGCGGGCGCCGGCTTGTCGCTGGCGCTGGCCTGCGACCTGCGCATCGCGGCGGAGAGCGCGGTGATGACCACCGCCTTCGCCCGGGTCGGCTTCTCCGGCGACTATGGCGGCACCTATTTCCTCAGCCAGCTGGTCGGCAGCGCCAAGGCGCGCGAGCTCTACTACCTCTCCGAGCGCATCGACATGAAGGAAGCCCAGCGCCTCGGCCTGGTGAACTGGGTCGTGCCCGCCGACCAGTTGCATGCCAGGACGCTCGAGATCGCCCATCGCCTCGCCAAGGGCCCGCGCGTCGCTTACCGCTACATGAAAGAGAACCTCAATCGCGCCCTGACCGGCGCCGACGTCGAGGACTGCATGGATCTGGAGGCGACGCACCACGTCCACGCCGCCGCCACCGAGGACCACCGCGAGGCCGCCAGGGCCTTCGTGGAGAAACGCGAGCCGGTGTTCAAGGGGCGGTGACGCGGAAATTTTTTACAATCGCCGGGCGCAGTTCGGTGCTACGCATTCGTGATCGCGCGCAGGCAGGGGGGCCGATGTGTTGAGATTGATCGCAGGTATCGTCGCGGGCGTCCTCGTGTGGATGGCGGTCGTCATCGGCGTCAGTCTTCTGCTCCGCGCGGTCGCTCCGGGCGTCGATGCCGCCATGGTCCGTCACGCGACGACCTTTGCCATGGCCGAGCGTCTTGCCGTCAGCTTCCTGGGTTCGCTGATCGGTGGCGCGGCCGCGGCGCTGGTTGCTGCGGACCGCAGCCGTGCGCCGCTTCTCGCCGGCCTCCTGCTATTGGCCGGTTTCGCCTATTATCACGTCACGATGATCTGGCACGAATTTCCCGTCTGGTATCACCTGACGTTCTTCGTCTCGCTGCCGCTGCTCAGCCTCTTCGGCGGACGCCTGATCGGGCCGAAATAGCGCTGAGGGAATTTCACGCCGCCTGTGCGATGCGCGCGGCGGGGAAGATCGCGGTCATCGTTGTGCCCTTGCCGGGTGCGCTGTCGACGTCGAGCGTGCCGCCGTGCAGCTCGATCAGCGAGCGCGAGATCGGCAGACCGAGGCCGGTGCCCTGATGCTGCCGCGCGATCTTGGAATCGACCTGGCCGAAGGCGGCCAGCGCCACCTCGATGTCCGCCGCGCTCATGCCGATGCCGGTGTCGCGCACCCAAAGCGCGATGCCGCCGGGGGCGCGCCGCACGCCCGTCGTCACGGTGCCGCCGGCGGGGGTGAACTTCACCGCGTTCGACAGGAAGTTGAGCAGCACCTGCTTGAGCGCGCGCTCGTCGCAGGTCAGGCGCGGCAGGTTCGGCTCGATCTCGGTCACCAGCAGCACGTCGCTCTTCTGCGCCCGGTTGCGCAGCAGCGTCAGGCAGTCCGCGACCACCGCGTCCAGCGCGACGTCTTCCTCGCGCAGCTCGAGCTTGCCGGATTCGAGCTTGGAGAGGTCGAGGATGTCGTTGATCAGGTCGAGCAGGTGACGGCCGCTGCTGTGGATGTCGTGCGCGTATTCGGCGTATTTGCGCAGGCCCACCGGCCCGAACATCTCGTCCTTGATGACTTCGGCGAAGCCGATGATGGCGTTGAGCGGCGTGCGCAGCTCATGGCTCATATTCGCCAGGAACTCGGTCTTGGTGCGGTTGGCGAACTCGGCGGCTTCCTTGCTCTTGATCAGCTCGACCTCGATGCCCTTGCGCTGGGTGATGTCGCTCATCCAGGACAGCGAAGCCGGCTGGCCGTCCCAGTTGACCAGCGCCGCGCGGGTGTCGACCCACACGATTGAGCCGTCGCGCCGCTCGAGGCGGAATTCGTAATGCGAGACGGTCTCCTCGCCGGCCAGACGGCGGCGGATATGCTCGGTGACGAGCGGCACGTCGTCGGGGTGGATGCCGGCATTGACGCTTTGCGGCCTTCCGGCGCGCCCTTCCTCTTCGCGGAAGGCGTTGAGCGCGCGCACCGAGGGAAAATCCATGATGTGGGCGAAGGCGTCGTTGGTGTAGAGCACGTCGCTGCTGGTGCGCACCACGATGCCCTGGGCGGAGCCCTCCACGATGCGGCGCAGCTGCGCCTCGGCGCGGCGGGCCTGCTCGACCTCGTCGGGATGGAAGACGAGCGCGACGGTCTCGCCGCTTTCGCTCTTCAGCGTGACGCTGAGCTTCGCCCAGCGCCCGGCGGCGCGGGCCCAGCGCAGCTGGATGGTCTGCTGGCGATGCGCGCCGTTCAGGATCCACTGTGCCGACCACAGGAAAAAATCGTAGTCGTCCGGGTGGATATGCGTATGCAGCGACTCGCCCTCGGCGACGTCGCTGACCAGGCGCTGGCCCTCCTGTGCCGAGCTGACGCTCAGCACCAGGCCGCTGGCGTCGAGGACGATCTCGACCGCCGCCGCCTGACTGTGGCTCTGGTACTCCAACTCCGACACGCCAACTCCCCGGCCGCGAGGCGAACGACCGGCGAACCTCGCCGGGCCCAGCGCCCCCTCGCTTGTTGCCCAGACGATAGGGGCGTGCGGTTAAAAGTGAATTACGCAGGCAGAGCCGTAAGGATTTGTTAGGGCGCGGGTTCCCGCGACGACCGGTCGGAACCGCCGGGCAATTCCGCCTGCGCTACGGGACGGTGGCGGTTTTGCGCGCGCCGAGGGCCGCGATCGCCAGCGTCGCCAGCAGCAGCGCCAGCAGCGCCGCGTTGAACGGTTGTCCCGGCACCACGACGGGCAGGGTGCGGTAGAAATAGAGATTGGCGATGCCGAGCGCCGTCTCGGCGGTCTGCACGCCGAGCGCGATCACCACCAGGTCGCGGCGGAAGGCCAGCACGAAGACCTGGAACAGGCCCATGACGATCTGGTGGAAGCCCAGGCCGGCGAACAGGCTGAGGATGGTCTGCGCGTTGCTCGAAAGATCGAGCCCGGCGATGGAATGCGCGCCGCCGTCGGGCGCGAAGGCATGGATGGCGCCGCGCCCGAAATTGATCGCCGCGAACAGCGCCAGCACCAGGAGGGGAATGCGCCGCATGGTCAGAACGGCCGCGGCGCGACGCGGATCAGGAGCTGGCCTGCCAGGCCCGCGGCGCGGTGCACGCCGATCTCGGCGACCGCCGGCGAGGTCGCGATCCTGGCGAAGGCGGCGGCCGAGGGATATTCGACCAGCGCGTAGAGGTCCCATAGCTCGCCGACCTCGCCGATCACCAGCCCGGCGATCTGGCCGCCGAACAGGAATTTGCCGCCGTTGTTCTCGACCACCTTCTGCATCGCCGTGCCGTAGATCTGATAGGCCTCGCGTCCCGTCAGCGTGGTGGCGCGGCCGTCGGCATAGGCCGCCTTGTCCCTGAACTTCAGCAGATTGAGCATGACGATGGGCGCGTCCGAGGCGTCGCCCATCAATGCCATCACCCGTTCCTGCGTCGGATAGAGGTGATTCTCGACGTTCATGGCTTGCCCCTATTCGTTGCCCGACAGCATCAGCGTTGGCACGCCGCCGGTGCCGCTGCGCACGGTGAAGACCGACGTGCCGGGTTTGCGGCCCGGGCGCACCTCGGAAACATCGATCCCGGCGGCGGCGATGCGCGCCCGTGCGCCTTGCGCGTCCTTCACCCGCCAGGCGAGGCCGCCGAACCTGTCCTTGGCGTCGCTCACGGGCGCCTTCAGGCTGGCGCCGACCTCGACCACCGCGTTGCCGGCGCGGAAGAACAATTGCCGCGCGCCCCATTGCTCGTTGACGCGGTCGAGGCGCAGATCGAGCCCCAGCCTTCCGCCATAGAGCGCCACGGCGCGCTCGGCATTGGCGGTCTGCACCACGATGTGATCGAGCCCGTCGACCGAGGCGTCGCCGAACGCCGCCGGCGCGAGCGGCCATTTCGCGGCTTCGGGCTTGTTTTCCACCAGGAACAGCGCGACGCCATTGGCGCTGGCGCGCTTCATGACGGCGAGTTCCCAGCTGCGCTCGCGGCCTTGCGCGTTCTTCGTGCGCGTCGTGTGGCGCGGCTGGAAGACGAGGCCGCGTCGCCCGAACAGGTGCAGCGCCTCAGCCAGATCCGGTACCGAGAAGCCGAGACCCCAGATGCCTTCGCCGAATCTGTCGAGATCGGCGTGCATCGCGTCGGCTTCGGATCCGCTGCCGTCCGAGCCGATGATGTCGAGCGCCATGTTGCCGAACTGGAACCAGGCATGCCCGCCGTCCGGCGGCAACACGCCTCGCCAGTTCGGCGTCACGCCGAAGATGGTCTCGTAATTCGCCACGGTCTTGGCGAATTCGCGCACCTGGACGGCGACATGGTCGAAGCCGGTGATCACGGGAGCTACCCCACCACGGGCTTGTCCTGGATGCGGGCGAAGAATTTCTGGCTCTGCTCGCCGCCCTGGTTGTAGTGCTTGGCGCCGGTGAAGTCGGAAATCTTGGCCCAGTTCGCCGCCACGTCGTCGGCCGTCGCGGCATGGCCGAGATTGACGCCGTCGGTCTCCACCAGCTGCGCCGCCGCGAAGACGCCGGCCGCCGCCGTCATGATGACGCCGGTGGGCGCCTCCTCGCTGACCAGGTAGACCACCGCCGGCGTGACGTATTCCGGCTTCAGCATGGCCAGGATGTTCGGCGGCATCAGGTTCTCGGTCATGCGCGTGCCGGCGACCGGGCAGATGGCGTTGACCTTGATGTTGTCCTTGGCGCCTTCCAGCTTCAGCGTGTTCATGAAGCCGACCAGCGACAGCTTGGCGGCGCCGTAATTGGTCTGGCCGAAATTGCCGTACAGGCCGGTCGACGAGGTCGTCACCACGATGCGGCCGTATTGCTGCTTCTTGAAGGTTTCCCACAACGCCTTGCACGGCTTGACGGTGCCCATCAGGTGGACGTTCATCACCGCGTCGAAATCCTTCATCTCCATCTTGGAGAAGCTCTTGTCGCGCAGGATGCCGGCATTGGCGATCAGGATGTCGACGCGGCCCCACTTGTCCATCACCTGGGCGACGAGATGGGCGACGCCGGCATCGTCGCTGACCGAGGCGCCGTTGGCGATCGCCTCGCCGCCGGCGTCGGTGATCTCCTTGACGACGGCTTCGGCGGCCGCCGAATTGCCGCCGCTGCCGTCGACCGCGCCGCCGAGGTCGTTGACCACCACCTTGGCGCCGCGCTTGGCCAGTTCGATGGCGTGACAGCGGCCGAGGCCGCCGCCGGCGCCGGTGACGATGGCGACCTTGCCTTTGAAGTCGATGGTCATGCGCAAAGCTCCCGTTGCGATAAGAGGGCCGGAATTAAGAGGGCCGCAGTGATGGCGCAGCCTGGTTTTGCGGTCAAGCGGCGGCCCGTTTGGGGGCAAAATAGCGCCTGAGCGCGCGGTTTGCCGGGATTTCGATATAGGTGCAGATCAGCGCGCCCCACAGGATGCAGACCAGCAGCAGCGCGAACGGCTCCGGCCACCAGATCCAGTCGCCGAAGCGGATGCCGAAGATCATCGTGTCGTCGGGCGGGTAGGCGCTCTCGACGAAGCGGATGAGCTGCAGCCAGGCGGTCTGGCCGATATAGATGGCGAACGACCACTCGCCGAGCTTCTGCAGCGTCCTGCTGTGCAGGAAACGCGCGACGAAGCCGCGGTCGAAGCTCAGCGCATAGACCAGGGCCAGCATCGGCACGACGGTGTAGATGTCGCGCGGCGTGTGCGACCAGCCATTGTCGAAGGTGCCGAAGCCCATCCACAGCAGCACCGCCGCCTGCAGCGCCGAGATCGCGATCTCCGGCAGCGTGTCGGCGAACGCCTTGGTTTTCGCGTAGAGCACGCTCATGCCGACGCCGACCGCAAAGGCGCTCATGCCGCGGAAGATGCCGTTGTGGAAGGTGATGTCGAGGCCGTGCTTGCCGGTCAGCGACAGCCACGCCAGCCCCGCGATGCCGGCCGCGATCAGGCCTATGGCGCTGAGCCATCCCGCCCGCGCCAGCACAAGGTAGATGGGAAACAAAAGGCAGAGCAGGAATTCGACGCTGACGAACCAGCTGGCGCCGTTCCACGACAGGTAGGGAAAGATGTTCCAGGCCTGCACCAGGAACAGGTTGGCGACGAAGGTCCAGAACGTCACCACCGGATGATAGGCCGACTCGTAGATCGACTGGCCGCCCGTCGCATGCGCGATCGCATTCAGGATCAGCATGATGACGAGGATGTAGAGCAGCATGGCCAGGTGCAGCGGATAGAGCCGCGACAGCCGCGCGATGAGGAATTCGCGATAGGCGCTGCCGCGCCAGAACTCGCGCACCCGCGCGCCGTAGACATAGGTCAGGATGAAGCCCGACAGCGCAAAGAAGAACTCGACCCACATATAGCCGTGGCCGATCAGCAGGTCGAACGGCTTGAAATTGCGGTAATGGTGGCCCTCGCAATAATGATAGAGCACCAGGATCAGCGGCGGAATGGCGCGGGCGCCGGCCAGCGCCTTGATCTCGCCGGGGCGCCCTTCGGGACGCGGCGGTTGCGATGTCATGGCGCCGAGACCTCCGGAAATTTCGCCGCGATGGCGTCGATGGCGGTGCTGAGGCGAACGAAGCGCGAGCCCGTGACCGTAACGAAAGGCAGGCCGCGGCGCTCCAGCTCCACCCGCGTATGCACGAACATCCGCGCTCGCGTCGCCTGGTCGGGAAAATAGCGAATGCCGTCCTGAACGAACGGCACGTCGATGTCGCACAGCAGGTAAAGATCCGCCGGGTCGTCGATGCGGTCGAGGTCGGCGGGCCGCTCGCCGAGCAGGATGTCGGCCCACACCGCGGTCATCACCGCATCGGTGTCGAACACGATCAGGCTACCGGCCTTGCGCCGCGCCGCCGCGGCGAGCAGGTCGTGGCCGCGCCGGATCGCGCGCAGGTCCTCCATGTCGCAGTCGTTGCCGAAGATCTCGCAATAGAGCCGGCCGTATTCCGGCACCGCGACGGCCGCGAAATGCTCCGCCAGCTCGCTCGCCAGCGTCGTCTTGCCGGTCGATTCCGGTCCATGCAAACAGACGGTTCTCACGCTGCGTCCGTCATGTTTCTTTTGATTCGCCCCCGCGCCGTTCCGGCGGTTGTCTTCTTAGCATGACGCGATGCCTAAGGCGCAGCCCCCTGTGCTATCGTGACCGCACTTTTCGGAATGGGAAGTATGACCGAGCAACTTGCGATCATGAAGTCGTTGCGGCAACGCGGCATCGAGGGCTGGTTGACCTTGGCACTGCCGCCGCTTGCCGCCGCCGCGGCACGCCTGGCGGCTGGTGGATGGACGTTCCGGTACATGCCCATCGTGGTTCTTGCGTACGACCTGCCGTCGGCGCTGGGAAATTTGTCGGCCGCGCGATTCGGTTGGGGAGAGTGGGCCACGCCTGACGAGCGCCGCAAACGCCTGCTCGACCACATGCTCGCCATAGGCCCCGCCAGGGCCGCGTTCTGGATGTCGCTCGGCTTCACCGTCTGGATGGCGTCGATCTTCGCGACGATCGTCGATTTTCACGACCGCCAGCACCTGCTGCTTCTGTCCGGCGTCGCGCTTGCCGGCGGCGTCCTCGCCGGCTTGATGTGCCTGGTGTCGATCCGGCGCCAGAAGAAGCTGTATGCCGCGGCGGACGCTGAAAACTGGCCGGAGCAAACCTTGCGCGGCTGGCTCCGGGGCTACCTGAAGATCCATTATCCCTGCCTGGTCGGGGGAGCGGCGCTGGGCCTGACCGCGGGTTGGTTTTTGCCGTTTCCGGCCGCAATAGCGGTGCTCCTTGCCGGCGCATGGGGCGGTCTTTTGCTCGAGAGCGTGCTGCTCAACCGGTTCCGTATGCCGAAGCGTCCGTTGCTGTGGACGCAGATCGGCTTTGGCGGCGCCCTTGGCCTTGCCTTGCTGCGGATGGGAATTCCGTTGGCGTTTATTCTCGGCCTCATGCCGCTCATGCTCCACCATCCCAATCCGCTTGAGATGGTCGTCCTGGGCATCGTTGGCGGCCTGTTCGGCACCGTCCTTGTCTTGGTGTCGTGGGGCGTCGCCCAGCTCGGCAACATCGGTCCGCGCCAGGGCGGATAGGCCGCTATGCGCCGCCGCATTTTCCCGTAAGCTGCCCCCAACCGCCGGGGGGAATCGATGTCATTTGATATGCCGCATCTGCAGTCGGTCTTGGGGATCGTCTTTCTGATCGCCATGGCCTGGCTGTTCTCGGAGAAGAAGAGCGCCTTCCCGTTCCGAATCGTCATTGTCGGCCTGTTGCTCCAGGCGGGCATCGCGCTCCTTCTTCTGAAAGTCGAAATCGCACGCAATGCCCTGTTCGGCCTCAACGGCGTCGTGACCGTCCTGACCGCTGCCACCCATGCCGGCACGAGTTTCGTTTACGGCTTCGTCGGCGGCAGCGATTTCACGCCGTTCACGATCACGAACCCCGCCGGCATGACGACCTTCGCCTTCACGATCCTGCCGCTGGTCATCATCATCTCGGCGCTGTCGGCGATCCTTTGGTACTGGCGCATCCTGCCGATCATCGTCGGCGGCATGGCCTTCGTGCTGAAGCGCACGCTCGGCATCGGCGGCGCCGTCGGTCTCGGCGCCGCGGCGACGGTGTTCCTCGGCAACATCGAGGGCTCGCTGGTCGTACGGCCCTATCTGGCCAGGATCACCCGCACCGAGCTCTTCATCCTGATGACCACCGGTCTCGCGGTCGTCGCCGGCACGGTGTTCGTGGTCTACGCCAACATGCTGGGCGGCGGCTGCGTGCCGAACCCGCCGCCGGGCGCGCATTGCGTGCTGCCGGGCGCGCTGGGCCACATCCTCGTCGCCTCCATGATGTCGCTGCCGGCCGCGATCATCATGGCAGCCATCATGGTGCCCGGCGACGCCGTGACCGATGTCTCGCAGACCGACGAAACGCACAAATACCACTCGACCATGGACGCGATGGCGCGCGGCACCGAAGACGGCCTGAAAATCTACATGCAGATCCTGGCCATGCTGATCGTCGTGACGGCGATCGTCGCGATCATCAACACGATCATGGGCTATCTGCCGGCAGTCGATGGCGGACCGCTGACGCTGCAGCGCGTGCTGGGCTGGATATTCGCGCCGCTGGTCTGGCTCTATGGCGTTCCGTGGCACGAAGCGGTGCAGGCGGGCAGCCTGCTCGGCGTCAAGACCATCCTCAATGAGTTCATCGCCTATTCGCAGCTGGCGGCGCTGCCGGCAAACACGCTGAGCCCGCGCACGACAATGATCATGGTCTACGCCCTGTGCGGCTTCGCCAATTTCGCCTCGGTCGGCATCCTGATCGCCGGTTTCGGCACGCTCATCCCGGAGCGCCGCAACGAGATCGTACCGCTGGCGATGCGCGCCATCGTCTCCGGCACCATGGCGAGCGGTCTGACAGGGGCGATGATCGGCCTGTTGACGCCCTGATGGCGGCGTTCGCGCGCACCTTTTGCGGAACCGAATGCTGGAGTGCCGGCGCGATCGGCTTCGCGGACCAGGCGCGCGCATGAGCAACAGCCAGAGCGCCGGGATGCGGATCCTGCTCGGGATTCTGGCCGTCGTCTTCGTCGTCGTCCTGGGGCTCGGCCTGCCGATCCTCGGCGCGATCGTCTCGCAGAGCCTCAGCCACTATTTCCCGCTCCTGCCGTCGGCGCACGGCCCGACGCTGCCCTGGCTCTATTCGCAGCACCTGTCGCAGACCGTGCTGGCGCTGGTCGCGATTGTCCTCATCAAGCGCTTCATGCCGTTCGATGCCGGCCTGCGCTGGCCCGAGGGCAAGACCTATCTGTGGCCGGCGGTCCTGTGGGGCGTCTTCTTCGGCGTGCTGATGACGGTGGTGGACTACGCGCCCGACCTGATCGCGCGCCGGCCGATGGATCTCGGCTTTGCCGTCACCGCGCCCGCCATCGCCGGCTGGACCTTCTTCGAGGGCGTCTATGTCGGCCCGACCGAGGAAATCCTCTTCCGCTCGCTGCTGGTCGGCTATCTCATCGTCGCCATGCCAGGCAAGTTGCGCCTCGGACGCACCGACATGAGCTGGGGCGGCGTCGTGGTTGCCGCCGTCTTCGCCTTCGCGCATATCGCGAACTTCCTCACCCGGCCGTCCTTCGCGGCGGCGGGCCAGCAGGTCTATGCCTTCGCGCTCGGCATCCTCTACGCCTACTGGTTCGAGAAATCGCGCAGCGTCGTGGCGCCGATCGTCGGCCACAATGTCGGCGACGTCGTCGAATACGCGATCTGCTTCGTCCTGATCGCTATGTGGCGCTGACCAGCCCGAACGCTTCGGCCAGCAGCTCGTACGAACGCAGCCGCGAGGCGTAGTCGTAGGTGATGGTGACGACCACGAGTTCGTCGGCGCCGTGGCCCTCGGCCAGGGCGGTCAGTTTCTCGCGTACCTGCGGCGCCGTGCCGACGATGGAGCGTTTGGACACCGTCGTCAGCAGCTTTTCTTCCTGCGGGCTCAGCGGCTGCGCCAGCGCTTCCTCGGGCGAGGGAAACGGAATCGGCCTGCCGCTCAAGAGGCGCACCACCCACAGATTGCGCGACGCGGCCAGGCGCTGCGCTTGCTCTTCCGTCTCGCCGACCAGCGCCGCGACGCCGAGCGACAGGCGCGGGCTCGGGCAGGCGGCGCTCGGCCGGAAGCGGGCGCGATATTCCGCCACCGCATCCTCGCTGCCGTCGGCGTTGATGAAATAGGCGTGGCTGAAGGGCAGGCCGAGCTCCGCCGCATAGACCGCGCCGTGGATGCCCGAACCCAGCATCCACATTTCCGGCCCCGGCGTGACTGCCGCGCCTGCCGAAGCGCGGGGCATAGCATGAATGCCGCGATAGGGATGATCGTCGGGCAGCGGCGCCGCGCCCGACGCATCCTCGAGGAACTGGCGCAGCAACTGCACCTGGCTCGGGAAGGCGTCGATCGGCCAGGCCTGCGGGCCGGCCTGCAGCGCCCGCGCCGTCATCTGGTCGGAACCCGGCGCCCGGCCGAGCCCCAGGTCGATGCGCCCCGGCGTCAGAACCTCGAGCATGCGGAACTGTTCGGCGACCTTCAGCGCGCTGTAATGCGGCAGCATCACGCCGCCGGAACCGACCCGGATGCGACGCGTTTGCTGTGCGACCCGGCCGATCAGAATCTCGGGACACGAGCCCGCGAACGAGTTGCTGTTGTGGTGTTCGGCCAGCCAATAGCGGTGATAGCCCAGCCCGTCGCAGGCCTTTGCCAGCGCAATCGTCTCGGCCACGGCATCGGCCGCGGAGCCGTTCTTGCGAATGGGTGACTGGTCGAGAACCGATAGGAGCATCGCACGCCTGATTTGTGGGCCGCTGTTCGCACTCCATTAACCACTGAGGCGCAGCCTATGGCCAGACTATTCAAGAAACCCGCCGTGTCGAGTTCCATACTGTCCGTCTCAACGAGCGTGCCCGAGAGCGCGTCCGGCGTCATCCCGCTGGAAGCGATCGAGAATCCCATTGTCCGCCAGGGCGTCGATTACTGGCGCAGCCTGAAGGGCACGCGCTCCTATCCGGCGCGCAAGGACATGATGCCGCGCGATCTGTCGCCCCTGCTGCGCAACGTCGTGCTGCTGCGCGTCATCGACGACGGCCGCGACTACGAATACCGCATCGTCGGCGACGCCCATGTCATCAGCCACGGCTTCACCATGCAGGGCCTCAAGGTCAGCGACGTGGACAGGTATTCGCCGGGCTACGGCCCGGTGCTCAAGAGCCTCTACGACCGCGCCGTGCGCCGGCGCGACGTCTATGCCTTTCGCGGCTGGATGGAGCGCGGCGACCAGCAGAAGCAGTACATCTACAGCGAGAGCGTGTTCATGCCGATGGGCCCCGACGAGGCCACCATCGACCACGTCCTGAACTTCTCCGTCTACATCCCGCGCGACAGTTACGACGGCTGAAGCGAGCGCGGGGGCGGGGCGAAATGAACATTCCACACCGGGCCGACGCGCCGCCGCACTCGCTCGAGATGCAGCCGGCGCCCGAACGTTCCTCGGTCACCGCCGTTCCGCTCGAGGCTCTCGACAACGCGGTCACCAGGGCGGCGGCGGGCTATTGGCGAATGCTGCGCGGAGCGCGCAACCTGCCGGCGCGGGCGCAGTTGTCGCCGCGCGACATGCGCGCCATCCTGCGCCACGTCGTCCTGCTGCGCATCATCGACGGCGGCCGCGACTATGAATACCGCATCGTCGGCGAACGCTTCGCCTGGGCCTATGGCGTGCAGTTCAAGGGCAGGCATCTCAGTCAGGTCGAGGCGGCGGCGCCTGAGCATGGCGCACGCATGCGCGAACTCTACGAGCATGTGCGCAACAGCGCCCAGCCGCTCGCCATCCAGGGCTGGATCGGCCGCGAGGTCGCGGATTCGCGCTTCGTCTATTACGAGAGCGTCCTTTTGCCCTTCGCCGACGACGGTGCGTGCGTCGACCACATCCTGGTCACCAGCTTCCACGTGCCGCGGGCACCGGAATGAGCGCGTCGCGCGCAACTCCTCCGTGTACGTTGCGTCGCGCCGGAGAACCGGTTGCGCGAGCATGAAATCTTAGGAGTTCGCGGCCGAACCTGTCGTCCGTTCGGGGGAACAGATGCCGACAGCCCACGCCATGGCGCCGCAGCCCGCGCCGGACAGATCGTCCACCGTCGTCGTCACGCTCGACGATCTGGAGAACGACGTCGTGCGTACCGGAGCCAATTACTGGTGCGCGCTGCGGGCCGGCGGACGGCTGCCGGCGCGCTCGCAGCTGTCGCCGCGCGACATGGCGGGCCTGCTCAAGCACCTGGTTCTGGTCAAGGTGATCGACGGCGGTCGGGACTTCGAATACCGCATCACCGGCGACGCCCAGGTCCAGGCCTATGGCTTCCACTTCCAGAACATGCGCGTCAGCCATATCGAGGCGGCGGCGCCGGAGTTCGGCCGGATGATGCGCGGCCTCTACGAGACCGTGCGCGCCAGCGCCGCGCCGTTCGCGGTGCGCGGCTGGGTCGGCCGCGACGTGCCCGACGCCCGCTTCGTCTACTACGAAAGCGTCTTCCTGCCGCTGGCCGAGGACGGCGTCACGGTCGACCACATCGTCGTCGTCAGCCTCTACGTGCCAAGGGCGCCGTAGCGGCGCCCTCGCCACGCTTGGCAGCGCTGGCTAATCTCTCCGCTCCAGGGGAGACCGCCATGCCGCTCGACGTCGAAACCCGCGACCAGCTGCTCGAAACCGTGCGCCGCTTCGTGCGCGAGAAATGCGTGCCGATCGAGGCCAGGGTGGCCGAGGAAGACCGCGTCCCCGATTCCGTCATCGCCGAGATGCGCGAACTCGGCCTGTTCGGCCTCTCGATCCCGGTCGAATATGGCGGCCTCGGCCTGACCATGGAGGAGGAAGTCCTCGTCGCCATGGAGCTCGGCCACACCTCGCCCGCCTTCCGCTCGGTCATCGGCACCAATGTCGGCATCGGCAGCCAGGGCGTGGTGATGTTCGGCAACGCGGCGCAGAAGGCGCAGTGGCTGCCCAGGCTCGCCAGCGGCGAGGTGATCGCCAGCTTCGCGCTGACCGAGCCCGGCGCCGGCTCCGACGCGGCCTCGCTGCGCGTCGGCGCCATCCGCGAGGGCGACGACTATGTCGTCAACGGCACCAAGCGCTTCATCACCAACGCCAACCGCGCCGGCATGTTCACGCTGATGGCGCGCAGCGATCCCGGCCGCAAGGGCGCCGGCGGCATCTCGGCCTTCATCGTGCCGGCCGACCTCAAGGGCATCTCCGTCGGCAAGCCGGAGAAGAAGATGGGCCAGCAGGGCGCCCATATCTGCGACGTGAACTTCGACAACGTGCGCGTGCCGGCGTCGCTGCGCCTCGGCGCCGAAGGCGAGGGCTTCAAGGTCGCGATGCAGGTGCTCGACCGCGGCCGGCTGCACATCTCCGGCGTCTGCGTCGGCGTCGCCGAGCGTCTGATCGGCGAAAGCGTCGCCTATGCCCGCGCGCGCGAGCAGTTCGGCCAGAAGATCGCCGAGTTCCAGCTCATCCAGGGCATGCTGGCCGACTGCCAGACCGAGACCTACGCCGCCAAATGCATGGTGATGGACGCCGCCAAAAAGCGCGACCGCGGCGAGAGCATCACCATGGAGGCCGCCTGCACCAAATATTTCGCCTCCGAGATGGTCGGCCGCGTTGCCGACAAGGCGGTGCAGATCTTCGGCGGCGCCGGCTACGTCGCCGACTACGGCATCGAACGCTTCTACCGCGACGTGCGCATCTTCCGGCTCTACGAAGGCACCAGCCAGATCCAGCAGATCGTCATCGCACGCGGGCTGCTTAGGGGAGATTAAGTGGATACAATAGCTTAGCATGGTATGCTAGCGTTGACAGCGATGCTGTCATCTGCCATTCTTCGATATGGCCACGCTTACGATCCGCAATCTCCCGGACGAAATCCGCGACCGCATGCGCGTCGAGGCGGCAAAAAAAGGTCACTCGATGGAAGAGGAAGCGCGTCAATTCCTGTCGCAAGGCTATGCACCGACGCTTTCGCTGGAGGAGCTTCGCAGGAGGCTCGACACTCTGAATGCCGGCGATCCGCCACTGCCGTCCGACGCGAAAATGGATCGGACCGATGCGTTCCTTGCGAGCAAGCGTATCGAGCTTCTGTTCGACGAGGGTTTGATCCCGCTTTCCGAGAGGACCGCTTGGGACGAGCGGATCGATCGCTACGCCGTTTCGCTCGCCGAGGTGCAAGCCTTTTTCGATAAGATGTGGCCTTGGTCGAAACCGTAATCGATGCCTCGGCGGCGCTTTGCTATGTCCGGCGCGAGCGCGGGTGGGAGAATTTCCCGGCTTATCTGCCGCTCGGCGTCATGTCTGTCGTAAACTACGCGGAAGTCGTTCAGCGTCTCTTGCGGGAAAACGCCAACGGCACGGCGCGCGCGCAGGCGCTTCTGGATGCTGGCCTTCGCCTGGCCGACGCCGATCACGACGCCGCCGTCTCGGCCGCGGCCCTCGAAGGCGCAACGCGGCGGCAAGGGGTTTCGCTGGCAGATCGTTTCTGCCTGTCGCTCGGCATTAGGCGCGGTCTCCCCGTGCTGACCGCCGATCGTCCGTGGGACGACCTCGGATTGCCGGTCGAAATCAAACTGCTCCGATGACCGCCACCCCGCGCGACCTCGCGCGCCTCGTCGCCGAAATCCGCGCCTGCCGCATCTGCGCCGACATCCTGGAACCCAATCCGGTCGTCCATGTCAGCGCCACCGCGCGCCTTCTGATCGCCAGCCAGGCGCCGGGCCTGCGCGTGCACGCGACCGGGATTTCGTTCAACGACGCGTCGGGCGACCGCCTGCGCGACTGGATGGGGGTGGACCGCGACACCTTCTATGACGGCAGGCGCATCGCGATCACCGCGATGGCGTTCTGCTTTCCCGGCTATGACGAATCCGGCAGCGACCTTCCGCCACCGAAGATCTGTGCCCAGCACTGGCGGAACCGGCTGATGGACGCGCTGCCGCCCCTGAAACTGATCCTGCTGGTCGGCGCCTATGCCCAGACCTGGCATTTGGGCGCGGCGGTGAAATCCAATATGACGGAGACAGTGCGGGCGTGGCGCGACTATGCCCCGCGCTGTGTTCCCCTGCCGCATCCGTCGTGGCGCAACAATGGCTGGTTGAAGCAGAACCCATGGTTCGAGCGCGAATTGCTGCCCTATTTGCGAACGCGGGTGCGGCGGGTCTTGTCTTCCTGATCGCGGCTTGCGCGCCGCTGCTGGCGCCGGGCGGCATGCAGAGCGTCGCGCCGGCGTTCACCGACACCTATCTGCTCGCCCGCGACGGCGCGAAGCTGCCGCTGCGCGTCTGGCCTGCCGACAAGCCCAGCGCCGTGATCGTGGCGCTGCACGGCATGGGCGACTATTCCAACGCCTTCGCGCTGTCGGCGGCGTATTGGGCCGCGCACGGCATCACGACGCTGGCCTACGACCAGCGCGGCTTCGGCGCCGCTCCCAATCCGGGCCTGTGGCCCGGCGGCGATGCGATGCGCCGCGATTTCGCCGACGCCATAGCGGCGGCGCGCCTGCGCTATCCCGGCCTGCCGGTCTTTGCGCTGGGCGAGAGCATGGGCGGCGCCGTGGTGCTGTCGGCGCTGGCCGCCGCCGCGCCGCCCAGGCCCGACGGCGTCATTCTGGTGGCGCCCGCCGTGTGGTCGCGCGCCGACATGCCGGCCTCCTATCGCGTGGCGTTATGGCTCAGCGCCCACACGCTGCCGGGGATGGAAGTCTCGGGCCGCGGCATCGTGCAGATCTGGCCATCCGACAACATTCCCATGCTGCGCGCCTATGCGCGCGATCCGCTGGTGCAGAAGAAGACCCGCGCCGACGCGGTCTGGGGCCTGGTCGGCCTGATGGACGAAGCCCGTCAGGCGCCCGGGCATCTCGGTGCCCCACCGCCCATCCTGTTCCTCTATGGCAAGAACGACCAGGTGATCCCGGCGCCGCCGACCGAGGCGGTCGTCGCCGCACTCGGTGCCAAGGCCGAGGTCCACCGCTATGAGCATGGCTACCATATGCTTTTGCGCGATCTCGATGGTCCGGCCGTGTGGCAGGATGTGGTGACGTGGATCGAACGGGGAGGGCAGCGATGACGGCACGACCGCAAGACATGTGCGCCACCGCGCCCATGCTTTGCCTCGTTTCCTCTCGCTGCGATTCCCCGTCATGGCTCCCATCGTCGCCGTCGAAAATCTCCGCAAGACCTATCGTTATGTCCGGCGCAAGCCGGGCCTGAGCGGGCTTTTCCGCCGCGACATCCGCAGCATCGAAGCCGTCGACGGCATCGCGTTCACGATTGCCGAAGGTGAGCGCGTCGCCATCATCGGCCCCAACGGCGCCGGCAAGTCGACGACGTTGAAGATGCTCTGCGGCATCCTGGAGCCGAGCGCCGGCGCCGCGCGCGTTCTGGGTCTGGTGCCCTGGCAGCAGCGCCGCGCGCTCGCCTATCGCATCGGCGTGGTGTTCGGCCAGCGCTCGCAGCTCTGGGCCGAATTGCCGGCGCGCGATTCCTTCGCGCTGCTGCGGCGCATTTACGATGTCGAGCCGGCGACCTTCGCCCGCCGCCAGGCGCTGCTGGTCGAACGCTTCGGCCTTGGCCCCTTGCTCGACCAGCCGGTGCAGCGCCTGTCGCTCGGCCAGCGCATGCGCTGCGAGATCGTCGCCAGCTTGCTGCACGGCCCCGCCCTGCTGTTCCTCGACGAGCCCACCATCGGCCTCGACATCACCGCCAAGGCGGCGATCCGCGACTTCATCCGCGAGCATGCCGGCGCCGAGGGCCAGACGGTGGTGCTGACCTCGCACGACACGCGCGACATCGAGCTGGTCTGCGACCGCGTCATCGTCATCAACGCGGGGCGCATCGTGGTCGACCAGCCGACCGACCAGCTGCGCCGCCAATTTCTCGGCCATCGCCTGGTGACGCTGCGCTCGGCCGCGCCCAGGATCGAGCTCGCGCTGCCCGGCGTCGTGCGCCGCGCCAGCGAGCCGCACTTGTCGGTCTTCGAGGTCGATACCCGCGCCACGCGTGTCGATGCCGTCGTCCAGGCGGCGCTGGCGCTGGGCGGCATCGAAGACATCACCATCGAAGACCCGCCGATGGAGGAGGTGGTCCGTGCCATCTACGGTGCCAACGATCCGCACTGAGCCGCGCCTGGCCGGCGCCTTGGCGGCGGCGCTGAGCGCCTTCGCGCTCGGCCTGCGGCGCAATCTCGTCAACTGGCCGGTGCTGATGGGCCGCTGCCTGTTCTATCTCGTCGTCATGACGATCATCTCGGCGCTGTGGGACGCGGTGGCGGCGCAGCATCTGCCCGGCACCATGGCGGCGCTGCTGCCGCCGGGCGGGCTGACGCTCTATGCCGGCGCCACCGAGTGGATCACGCTGTCGGTCGCCTCGATCCATCTGCGGCTGGAGGACGATATCCGTTTCGGCGCGTTGGAGCCGCAGCTGCTGCGGCCCAAGCCGTACCTGCTGCAGAAGATCGCCGAGGCGCTGGGCGACACCGCCGCGCGCCTCGTGGGCATCGCCGCCGCGGCGCTGCTGGCGCTGGCGCTGTCGGGCCGCATCGCGCCGCCGCCGATCGCCTTTGTCTATGTCGCGGTGCTGGGGGTGCTGGGCGCCGCCATCGGCGTGCTGCTGCTGACGCTGGTCGGCCTCTGCGCCTTCTGGCTGCGGCGCGTGCTGCCGCCCTATCTCATCATGCAGAAAGCGATGTTCATCTTCGGCGGGTTGTTCGCGCCGATCGGCTACTATCCGCCCTGGCTCTATCACGCCGCGCTGGCGACGCCGTTCGCGGCGAACCTGTTCCTCGCCGGCAACCAGGCGATCGCGCCATCGGCGGCGTCGTTCGGCGCCGGCCTGCTGCTCCAGTTCGCCTGGATCGCCGTTCTCTCCTGCCTCATCGCGCTCGTCTGGCGTGCCGCCCTGCGCAAGATTTTGCGGGAGGGCCTGTGATGTCGGCTGTCGCCACCTACGCCGCCAATGTCGCCGTCGCGATCCGCACCTCGCTGATGGACCGCACCAATTTCCTCCTGCAGTCGGTCGGCATGATCGTGAACGACGTGTTCTTCCTGGTGTTGTGGTACATGTTCTTCGCCGGTTTTCGCCGCGTCGGCGGCTGGGGCCTCTCCGACGTCGCGCTGATGCTCGGCCTGATGATGTGCATCGTCGGCATCGCCGGCGTCTTCTTCGGCGGCTATCGCGACATGGCCGCCACCATCCTGCGCGGCGAGATCGATGCCCTCCTGACCCAGCCCAAGGGCGTGCTGCTGCGTCTTCTGGCGCGCGAGAGCATCGCGACGGCGTGGGGCGATCTCGCCATGGGCCTGTGGATGCTGGCGAGCTTCGCCCAGCTGTCGTGGCGCGCGCTGCCGCTGGTCGCGGCCGGCATCGTCTGCGGCGCGACCGTCTATGTCGCCTCGGCGGTGGTCTATGCCAGCCTCGCCTTCTGGTTCGCCGGCGCCCGCAGCTTCGCGCGCGATCTCACCGACTTCATGCTGCTGTTCTCGACCTATCCGGGCTCGATCTACACCGGCGCGACCAAATTCGTCGCCTTCACCCTCTTGCCCGCCGGCTTCGTCGTGCTGGCGCCGGTGACCTTCCTGCGCGCGCCGTCGCTCCGGACCCTGGCGACGATCGTCGTCGCGGCGCTCGTCTATGCCGCCTTCGCGGCCATCGCCTTCCACCTTGGCCTGCGCCGCTACCGCCAAGGCAAGGTGCCGACGGGCTGAGCGCTGCGACATCGCCGTGTTTTGGCCGCCCGCCGCGCCTGCGCCATGATGGCGGCAGCCTCACCAGGAGATCGCCATGACGCCGCAAGAGGTCGCAATCCCGACGCCGGACGGCGCCGCGCGCGCCTACACCTTTCATCCCGAAGGCGGCGGACCCTGGCCGGCGGTGATCTTCTTCATGGACGCGCCGGCGATCCGCCCGGCGCTGTTCCAGATGTGCGAGCGCCTCGCCGGCCACGGCTATTTCGTCCTCCTGCCGGACATGTTCTGGCGCGCCGGGCCCTATGCGCCGATCGACCTCAAGACCGCGTTCAAGGACGAGGAGAGCCGCCGCGCCATCTTCGGCAAGTTCATGGCCTCGACCGACGTCGAGAAATCCACCCGCGACACCGGCGCCTGCCTCGACTGGCTGTCGACGCAGAAACAGGTCAAGGGCAGCAAGGTCGGCTGCACCGGCTACTGCATGGGCGCCGGCCTGGCGCTGCGCGCGGCGGGAAATTTCCCGGACCGCATCGTCGCCGCGGCCGGCTTTCACGGCGGCCGCCTCGCCACAGACGCGCCCGACAGCCCGCATCTGCTGGCGCCGAAGATCAAGGCCAGGGTCTATGTCGGCGGCGCCGACGAGGACGCCGGCTTCCCGCCCGAGCAGGCTGACCGCCTGCGGGCCGCGCTCGATGCCGCCGGCGTCGAGAACACCGTCGAGATCTACCAGGGCGCGCGGCACGGCTACGCCCCGCCCGATATGCCCGTCTACAACGAAGCGGCGGCCGAGCGGCATTGGCGCGAGATGCTCAAACTGTTCGGCGCGACGCTGAAATAGCACCGCAACGATTGCCGCAGCGAGCCGTTATCTCCTCGGAACCTGTCTGCCGAGGAACACGCCATGGCCGCGAAGCAAAAGCCGCACGATCTGCGCGACGACATCTACGCGCCGCCGACCACCGTCACCAATACCAATGAGCGCCTCGCCGGCGCCGAGCCCGCCAGCGTCGATCCCGAGAACGGCAATCTGAAACTGGTGCGTCCCGCGCTCGGCAGCAACGTGCCGCCCGGCCAGACCACGAAGGGTTAAGCCGGTTTCGGCGCCGGCGCCTGCAGCAATTCGATGATGTAGCCGTCGGGGTCCTTGGCGAGCCCGACGACCGTGTTGCCGAACGTCGCGAGCGGCGTGGGCTCGCGGACGATCTCGCAGCCCTCGGCGCGGATGCGCGCCGCCACCGCCTTGGGGTCGGCGACGTAGAACACCAGCTTGATCGGGTTGTCCTTGTAGTTGCGCGCCGAGCCGTCCGTGTAGTGCATCAGCACCACCGCGCTGCGCCCTTCGTGCCCCAGCACGATCTCGTCCATATAGTCGAGCTTGAAGGTCTGCATCTCCTTCATGCCGAGCGCCCGGACGTAAAATGCCGCCGAGCGTTTGAGGTCGCTGACGCCGATTCCCGTGGCGCCCAGATAGTCTGCCGACCGTGCCATGTGTGCTCCCGAGGTTACGCCGGCCCCAAGGGTAGGGCGGAACCGCGCCGCTAGGGTAGCCAGCCTGGGAACCAAATCGCAAAACCGGCGTTGGCTGCTCTAGCGGAAAAAAGGGTTCCGCGTTGGGGCATCGATGTATTTGGGCGTTGCAGCGTTCCCAAAGGCTCGGCATGACGGCTGGAAACGGCCGTTTTCCGCCATTTTTCCCGTTCCCACCGTCGCATCTCGCATCGGAAAGCAAAGCCATGTCTGAGCACTATGAAGCCGTTCGCCGGCCCAAAAAGGCACGCCCCGCCGCCGGCCAGAACGGCGCCGACCCCGTCCGCCACGATGTCTCCGCGGCCGAGCTCGAGGCCCTCCTCGCGGCCCTCCAGGCGATGCGCCAGGGCGATTTCACGGTGCGCCTCGGCGGCAACCAAGTCGGCCTCGCGGGCAAGATCGCCGACACCTTCAACGACATCGTCGCCGCCAACCAGCGCATGGCCGAGCAGCTCGACCGCGTCGGCGGCCTGGTCGGGCGCGACGGCAAGACGCGGCATCGCGTCAAGTTCGGCCTCGCCACCGGCGCCTGGTCGGAGATGGAAGGCTCGGTCAACGCGCTGATCGACGATCTGCTGTGGCCGACCGCCGAGATGACGCGCGCCATCACCGCGGTGGCCCGCGGCGACCTGCTGCAGACGGTCCATCTCGACGTCGAGGGCCGTCCGCTGAAGGGCGAGTTCCTGCGCTCCGCCACCATCGTCAACGCGATGATCCGCCAGCTCGGCGTCTTCACCTCGGAAGTGACGCGCGTGGCGCGCGAGGTCGGCACCGAGGGCAAGCTCGGCGGCCAGGCCCAGGTGCGCGAAGTGACCGGCGTCTGGAAGGATCTCACCGAGTCGGTGAACTCGATGGCCAACAACCTGACCGCCCAGGTGCGCAACATCGCCGAGGTCACCATCGCGGTGGCCAATGGCGACCTCTCCAAGAAGATCACCGTCGACGTGCGCGGCGAGATCCTGCAGCTCAAGGAAGCCATCAACACGATGGTGGACCAGCTGCGCTCCTTCGCCTCGGAAGTGACGCGCGTGGCGCGCGAGGTCGGCACCGAGGGCAAGCTCGGCGGCCAGGC
>DATMKZ010000023.1:0-17510 GCA_035570795.1 Rhizomicrobium sp. | reverse complement strand
CGCTGCTGGTCGGCCACCGGAATCGACATGAATTTGAGCTGCGTGATCATGAGGCTGTCCCGTCTTGAAGCCCGTCCTTGCTAAGGCCGCCGGCCTTGCCCGGGCAAGCCTCCCGCCCGATACTATAGCGATGGTACGTAGAGCGGCGCTGGACGATTACGTCGTCGAAACCCTGATGCCCGACCTGGTGGCGCACGACCATGCGCCCTCGGCGTTCGTGGTCTACGTCAAGCTGTGGCACGACAGCGGCGGGCCGGGCCGGCGCCTGGCGGTCAGCCTGTCGACCCTGGCGGTGGAGACCGGCCTCTCCAAATCGACGGTACAGGCGGCGCTCAGGCGGCTGCGCGGCCGCGGCTATCTCGCCAGCCGGCAGGCTTCGCCTACCGCGGTTCCGGTCCACACCGTCCTGGCGCCCTGGCGGCGCTAACGCCGCATTGCCGGGACCCGCAAAACCTAAGATAAGCGGCACGCAACTGGGACCGGGTGCCGGCGTGAAAGAGATCACCGTCTTCAGCGGAACCGCCCATCCCGAGCTCGCGGCCGAAATCTGCCGGCACCTGCAGGTGCCGCTGCACCCCGCCAAGCTGGTGCGCTTCGCCAATGACTGCCTGGAAGTGCAATTGCAGGCCAATTGCCGCGAACGCGACGTCTTCATCATCCAGCCGCTGGTGGCGCCGGTGCAGGAGCACCTGGTCGAGGCCCTCCTGATGCTGGACGCGGCGCGCGGCGCCTCGGCCTCGCGCATCACGCTGGTGATGCCGCACTACGCCTATGCCCGCTCCGACAAGAAGGACGCGCCGCGCATCTCGATCGGCGGCAGGCTGGTGGCGGACCTGATCGTGACGGCGGGCGCCAACCGCGTGCTGACCATGGCGCTGCACTCGCCCCAGGTGCACGGCTTCTTCAGCGTGCCGGTCGACCACCTGCACGCGCTGCGCGAGCTGGCGGCGCATTTCAAGCAATACGATCTCGCCAACGCGGTGGCGGTGTCGCCGGACCTCGGCAACGCCAAGGAGACGGCGGCGTTCGCCCGCCTGCTCGGCATCGGCGTGGCGGCGGCTGCCAAGCAGCGCTTCGCCGACGACAAGGTGGTGATCAGCTCGATCATCGGCGACGTCACCGGCAAGGACGTGATCGTGCTCGACGACGAGATCGCCAAGGGCTCGACGACGCTGGAACTGCTGCGCCACCTGCGCGAGCGCAAGGCGCGATCGGTGCGCGTCGCCTGCACCCACGGCCTGTTCGCGGCCGGCGCCCTCGAACGGCTCGGCGAGCAGCCGGACGTGCTGGAGATCGTCTGCACCAATTCGGTGCCGATCGCGGCGGAGCGGCGCACGGCCAAGCTGACCGTACTGTCGATCGCGGCGCCGCTGGCCGAGGCCATACGGCGCATCCATGACGGCGAATCCGTCAGCGCGCTGTTCCACGCCTGACGGGCGCGCGGATCGCGCCTTCAGGTGTTCAGCGATTCCTTGAGCTGCTTGCCCGGGCGGAAGCGCGGCTGCTTGGACGGCTTGATGGTGATTTCCTCGCCCGTCTGCGGATTGCGGCCCTTGCCGCCGGCGCGAGTGGCCACAACGAAGACGCCGAAACCGGTCAAACGCACTTCATCGCCCGCCTTCAGGGCGCCGGCGATCAGGTCGAAAACGCCGTCGACGGCTTTCGCCGAGGCGTTCTTGTCCAGGCCGGCATGTTCGGACAATTTCTGGATGAGATCGTTCTTGTTCACGGCGACGGCTCCTTTGCGCGATTCGCTCCCGGAACTGCAACTGTATGGCCAGTTGGCTCCGGGTCAAACCGAAAAACCCAAGAAATCAGCGGAAAAAGTCAAGAAAAAGGCCCCGGACGGGACATGTCCGGGGCCTTTCTCAAGCGTTAACAGGCGGCCTAATGGGTTACGACCGCGTCGTTTTCGGTCGCGGCGAGCGGCGGCGTCACCACCTCGGGCTCGGACCAGTCGATGGCCTCGGGCTGGCGCACCAGCGCAACCTTCAGCACCTCGCCGACATTGGCGACCGGAACGATCCGCATGCCGGACTTCACATTGTCGGGCACTTCGGCGAGATCCTTCTCGTTCTCCTGGGGGATGATGACCGTCTTGATGCCGGCGCGCAGAGCGGCCAGCAGCTTTTCCTTGAGGCCGCCGATCGGCAAGGCGCGGCCGCGCAGCGTAACCTCGCCGGTCATCGCCACATCGCGGCGCACCGGGATGCCGGTGATCACCGAGATGATGGAGGTTGCCATGGCGAGGCCCGCCGACGGACCGTCCTTGGGCGTTGCGCCTTCGGGCACATGCACATGGATGTCGATCTTGTCGAACAGCGGCGGCTTGATTCCGAAAGAGGTCGCCTTGGAGCGGACATAGGACCGCGCCGCGTCGATGGACTCCTTCATCACCTCGCCGAGCTTGCCGGTGGCCTGAAAGCGGCCCTTGCCGGGCAGCATGACGGACTCGATGGTCAGCGTCTCGCCGCCGACTTCCGTCCAGGCCAGACCCGTGACGACGCCGACCTGGTCCTCGCCCTCGACCTCGCCATAGCGGAACTTGCGCACGCCGGCATAGGTGTCGACGTTCTCCTTCGTGACCTCGACCGTCGTCGCCTTGTGGCTGACGATTTCCTTCACCGCCTTGCGGGTCAGGTTGGCGATCTCACGCTCCAGATTGCGCACGCCCGCCTCGCGGGTGTGATAGCGGATGAGGTCCAGAAGGCCGGCATCGGTGATCTTCCATTCCTCGTCCTTCAGGCCGTGCGCCTTCATCTCCTTGGGGATGAGGTGGCGCTTGGCGATCTCGACCTTCTCGTCCTCGGTGTAGCCGGGGATGCGGATGATCTCCATGCGGTCCATCAGCGGTCCCGGCATGCGCAGGGTGTTCGCCGTGGTGATGAACATCACGTCCGAAAGGTCGAAATCGACCTCCAGATAGTGGTCGTTGAAGGTGTGGTTCTGCTCCGGGTCCAGGACCTCGAGCAGCGCCGACGACGGGTCGCCGCGCCAGTCGGCACCCAGCTTGTCGATCTCGTCGAGCAGGAACAGCGGATTGGCGGTCTTGGCCTTCTTCATCGACTGGATGACCTTGCCGGGCATCGAGCCGATATACGTGCGGCGATGACCGCGAATCTCGGCCTCGTCGCGCACGCCGCCGAGCGACATGCGGACATACTCACGCCCCGTCGCCTTGGCGATCGACTTGGCGAGCGAGGTCTTGCCGACGCCGGGCGGGCCGACGAGGCACAGGATCGGGCCCTTCATCTTGCCGGCGCGCTGCTGCACGGCGAGATATTCCAGGATGCGTTCCTTGACCTTCTCCAGGCCGAAATGGTCGTCGTGCAGCACCTTCTCGGCGGCGACGATGTCCTTGCGCACCTTGGAGCGCTTGCCCCAGGGCAGCGACAGCAGCCAGTCGAGATAGTTGCGCACCACTGTCGCCTCGGCGCTCATCGGCGACATGGAGCGCAGCTTCTTCACTTCGGCGGCGGCCTTGTCGCGCGCTTCCTTGGAGAGCTTGGTCTTGCGGATGCGCTCTTCCAGCTCGTTCATCTCGTCGCGGCCTTCATCGCCTTCGCCGAGTTCCTTCTGGATCGCCTTGAGCTGTTCGTTGAGATAGTACTCGCGCTGCGTCTTCTCCATCTGGCGCTTGACGCGGCTGCGGATCTTGCGCTCGACCTGCAGCACGCCGATCTCGGACTCGATCAGCTGCAGGACCTTCTCCAGGCGCTCGACGGTGCCAAGGGTCTCAAGAAGCGCCTGGCGGTCGGAAATCTTGACCGACAGGTGCGAGGCGACGGTGTCGGCGAGCTTGGCGGCGTCGTCGATCTGCGCGACGGACGCCAGCGTCTCGGCCGGGACCTTCTTGTTGAGCTTGATGTACTGCTCGAAATTGGTCTTGACCGTGCGCATCAGCGCCTCGATCTCCTTGGGCTCGCTGGCGACATCGGCAATGCGCTCGATGGTCGCCTGGAAGAAGTCGCTGCGCGGCACGAAGCCGGTGACGCGGGCGCGGCTCTTGCCCTCGACGAGGACGCGCACCGTCTGGTCGGGCAGCTTCAGCAATTGCAGCACCGTCGCCAGCGTGCCGATGCGATGCAGGCCGTCGGCGTTCGGATCGTCGTCGTCCTTGTTCTTCTGGGTGAGCAGCAGAATCTGCTTGTCGTCGCTCATCACCTCTTCGAGGGCGCGCACGGACTTCTCGCGGCCAACGAAGAGCGGAACGATCATGTGGGGGAACACCACGATATCGCGCAGGGGCAGAACCGGCGCCAGATGGCCGCTGTTGTCGCCCAGTGGGATCGGCGCGTTGGCGCCGGATTGGTCTGACATGTCTTTTCTCTCCTGACCGCCCTGCCAGCCGCAGGACGGGTGCTGATCGGCGCAAGCCCCATGATGGGCGCCGGTGCCGGGTGATGGAGCCGCCCGGATGGGCCGACTCCTGGAAGATTAAAGTGGTCCCCCGGCGGGGCGCTTTCAAGGGATGGTATTTAGACGCAATTTCCCTGGCATTGATCGTAGAAGATCAAGGTTTCCGTAGTCTTGCGTAGCGACACGATGTCCGCGAATGACGCGGCGTCACGAAACGGCTTCAGGAAGCGCTCTTTTCGCGGGCTTCGCCCTTGTCGGAGTAGGTGTAGAGCGGACGCGCCTTGCCTTCGACGACGTCGGCGGTGATCACCACTTCCTGCACGCCGTTGAGCGTGGGGAGCTCGAACATCGTCTCCAGCAGGAAGCCTTCCATGATCGAGCGCAGGCCGCGGGCGCCGGTGCGGCGGGCAATGGCCTTGCGGGCGATGGAGTGCATCGCCTCTTCCTGGAAGCGCAGCTTGACGCCTTCCATCTCGAACATGCGCTGATATTGCTTGGCGAGCGCGTTCTTCGGCCGCGTCAGGATTTCGATCAGCGCCGGTTCCGAGAGGTCGCCGAGGGTGGCGAGAATCGGCAGGCGGCCGATGAATTCCGGGATCAGGCCGAATTTGAGCAGGTCCTCGGGTTCCACCTCGCGCAGGACCTCGCCGGTGCCGCGTTCGTCGGGCGAGCGGACATTGGCGCCGAAGCCCATCGAAGAGCCGTGGGTGCGCGACGAGATGATCTTGTCGAGGCCGGCAAAGGCGCCGCCGACGATGAACAGGATGTTGGTGGTGTCGACCTGCAGGAACTCCTGCTGCGGATGCTTGCGGCCGCCCTGCGGCGGCACCGAGGCGACGGTGCCTTCCATGATCTTGAGCAGCGCCTGCTGCACGCCCTCGCCCGAAACGTCGCGGGTGATGGACGGGTTGTCGGACTTGCGGCTGATCTTGTCGACTTCGTCGATATAGACGATGCCGCGCTGCGCCCGCTCGACATTATAGTCGGCGTTCTGCAGCAGCTTGAGGATGATGTTCTCGACGTCCTCGCCGACATAGCCGGCTTCGGTGAGCGTCGTGGCGTCGGCCATGGTGAACGGCACGTCGAGGATGCGCGCCAGCGTCTGGGCCAGCAGCGTCTTGCCGCAGCCGGTGGGGCCGATCAGCATGATGTTCGACTTCGCCAGCTCCACGTCGCCGTTCTTGCCGGACGAATTGATGCGCTTGTAGTGGTTGTGGACCGCGACCGAGAGCACCTTCTTGGCGTGCTGCTGGCCGACCACGTAATCGTCGAGGACCTTGAAGATCTCCTGGGGCGTCGGCACGCCCTCCTTCGACTTCATGAAGGAGGTCTTGTTCTCCTCGCGGATGATCTCCATGCACAGTTCGACGCATTCGTCGCAGATGAAGACCGTCGGCCCGGCGATGAGCTTGCGGACCTCATGCTGGCTCTTGCCGCAAAAGGAACAGTACAGCGTATTTTTGGATTCGCCGCCGCTCGCCTTACTCATTGGCTCTCCCAGGCTTTCCGCCCGTCCAGTTCGCGCATTGACCGTTGCAGATCAATGCCTTGCACGCCCACGCCCGCCGAAGCAGCGCCATTCAACGTCATTCGACCACGTTAGCGCCGGGCGGATCAAGAATTGTTTAATCCCGCCAAATCGCCAGCAAAACAGCCATTCCAGGCCGCTCAAGCGCCGTCGGAACCCTCTGCCCGGCGCGCCATGACCTGATCGATGAGACCGAAGGCCTTGGCTTCCTCGGCCGTCATATATGTATCGCGGTCGAGCGCCTTTTCAATCTCCGCCAGCGTGCGGCCGGTGTGCCGGACATAGATCTCGTTCAGCCGGTGCTTGAGTTTGACAACCTCCTCGGCATGGCGGGCGATGTCGGCGGCCTGGCCGTAATAGGACGCGCTCGGCTGGTGCACCAGGATGCGCGAATTGGGCAGCGCGAAACGCTCGCCTTTCTTGCCGGCCATCAGCAGCAGCGAGGCGGCGCTGGCCGCCTGGCCGATGCAGAAGGTCTGGATCGGCGGGCGGATGAGCTGCATCGTGTCGTAGATCGCCAGCCCCGCCGTGACGATGCCGCCCGGCGAGTTGATATACATGTGGACTTCCTTCTTGGGATTCTCGGACTCCAGGAAGAGAAGCTGGGCGATGATGACGCTGGCGCCGTAATCCTCGATCGGACCGGTGATGAAGATCACGCGTTCCTTGAGCAGGCGCGAATAGATGTCGTAGGCGCGCTCGCCGCGGGCGGTCTGCTCGACCACCATCGGAACCAGCGTATTCATATGGACGTCGCGCGCGTCTGCCATCGTTCTTTCGCCTTTCGAATCAGCGATGCTGAGATTCTTACGCGCCGTCCGGCGCGTCAATCGCACATATATAGCGCCGGCGACCGCTTTGCGACCATGCGGTGCAAAGGGTTATTGCCCCGTGAATCCCGGCGCGTAAAGACCGCGTATGTCTACGACGCCTTCAGCTTCTCGACCGCTTCGTCCGGGTCCATGAACAGGGTCTCGCGGTCGACCTTCTTGTCGGTGACGTCCGCGAGTTCGGCGATGAAGTCGACGACCTTGTCCTCGAAGATAGGCGCGCGGATCTCGGCGGCGGCCTGCGGATTCTGGGTGTAGAAGTTGAACACCTGCTGTTCCTGGCCGGGGAACTGGCGCGCGCGGGCGGCGATGGCGCGCTGCACCTCTTCGGCGCCGACGGTGATGCCGTTCTGCTCGCCGAGGCGGGCGAGGACGAGGCCGAGGCGCACGCGGCGCTCGGCGATGTCGCGATATTCTTTCTTGAGCTCGTCCTCGCTCTTGCCCTCGTCGGCGGCGGTCTTGCCTTCGCGCTGCAACTCGGCCTCGACCTGCTTCCAGATGCCGTCGAACTCGCCCTGCACCATGCCGGGCGGCAGGTCGAAGGCGTGTTTCTCGTCGAGCGCATCGAGGATGCGGCGCTTCATGTGCAGACGGCCGGCGCGCGCGAAGTCGGACTTGAGCTGCTCGCGCACGCGGTCCTTCAGGGTGCCGAGATCTTCGAGACCGAGACGCTTGGCGAGCTCGTTGTCGATGGTCACGGCTTGCGGCTGCTTGATCTCCTTCACCGTCACGTCGAACACGGCATCCTTGCCGGCGAGCGTGGCCTCGGGATAGTCGGCCGGGAACACGACCTTGACCTCGCGCGCCTCGCCGGCCTTGGCGCCGACGAGTTGGTCCTCGAAACCGGGAATGAGCTGGCCGGTGCCGAGACCGAGATTGAAGTCGTCGGCCTTGCCGCCCGGGAACTCGACGCCGTCGACCTTGCCCACGAAGTCGATGGTGACGGTGTCGCCGCTCTCGGCCGGCTCTTCGGCGCCGCGGGCGGTGAAGGTCTTGGACTGCTCACCCAGGCGCTTCAGGGCCTCGTCGACGTCGGCGTCGCCGACCTCGCCGACCAGCCGCTCGACCTTGAGCTTGGAAACGTCGGTCAGTTCAAAATCCGGCATCAGGTCGACCTTGACCGTGAATTCGAGGTCGGTCTTGCCGTCGATCACCTGGTCGAAGGCGCTGACCAGATCGACCTTGGGCGGGCTCGCCGGCTTCAGCGAATTGTCGTTGACCGCCTTCTGGCTGGATTCGTTGACCGCCGCCTCGACGATCTCGCTCATCATCGACTTGCCGAAGGTCTTCTTGAGATACGAGACCGGCGCCTTGCCCGGGCGAAAGCCCTTCAGGTTCATGCGCGGCTTCATCTCCTCGATGCGACCGGTGAGACGCGAGTCGAGATCGGAGGCCAGAATGACGACCTTATACTCGCGGCGCAGGCCTTCGGAGACGGTCTCGGTGATTTGCATATTGATCTATCCTTGCTTCCTAAATGTCATCACCGGTCGCCGCGGCGAAACCCGCGGCAACCGGCCCGGCTTCGCCCTTCGGGCTGCACCGTGGCAGTCTTCACCGCGGCGAAGACTGGTGCGGGCGGAGGGACTTGAACCCCCACGACTTGCGTCACTGGAACCTAAATCCAGCGCGTCTACCAGTTCCGCCACGTCCGCGCCGCGCTTTGCCGGAAGCTGGTTTTGGGGCCAAACCGCCGGAAGGGCGCCGCTATAGCAGGGGTTTTTCGGGGTGGCTAGGGCCCCTGCCGCACGGCGCTGCCGCTTCGCAGGCAGCGCGCCGCAAACGTGGCCACGCCGCCGCGACGGGGCACAAAACAGGCGCGTTTCGGGACCGCTAAGGCAGCGCGATCGAGGATTGGCCGAAGGCGTATTTCCAGCCCCCGGGGGTGCGCACATAGGTGTCGCTGAACCAGACCTTGCGGTCGAAGGCCTCGGCGCCGGTAACGCCCTTGATCCAGAGCTTGGCGGTGACGACCGCCGTGTCGGGCCCAAACAGGCGCACGATCTGGCTGCCGGCCTCTTCGTCCTGCTGCTCGTAGGTCGTCGCGCCGGCGCGCGCATCGTCGAGCAGTTGCTGCCGGGTGAAGACGGTGCCGCGGCCGACCACCAGGACCATGTCTTCGTGCAAAATGGCCGCCATGGTCGCGGCGTCGTTGCGCTTCACCGCCGCCTGAAAGCGCGTATCGAGATCGGCGACCGCCTTCGCATCGTCGACAGCCTGGGTGCCGTGCATGAGCGCTCCTGCCGTTTGGGGGCGGGTTCTCTCTAGCGCCGGCGCTTGCCAGGACGTGTCAGCAGTGAAAACACGACGCCGTGAACGCAGAACCGCCGCCGTCGCGGCGGGCGCGACGGCGGACGGTCATGGCCGCGAGGCTAGCCCGGCTGCTCGCATTTGGGGCTGAGCGTCGTGCCCCAGGCGTTGTAGACCACGTTGGTCGGCACCGACGGATTGTAGACCACGTCGGCGGGCGAGCAGGTGATCGTCTTGCCCAGGATGGCCTTCAGTTCGGTGCTGAAGGTCGCGCCGGTCGGCACGCCGGCCAGCGAAACGCATTTCGACTTCCCGATCGGAAAGCTGCCCGTCCAGTCGGTCGAGCCGCCGTTCCAGACGACCCGGATCTTCGCGGCGTAACCCGCGCCGACCAGGAGATTGACGCAGGCATTGTCCTGCGCCGCCGCAGGCGTGGCGGCGAAGGACAGCGCGAAGATGGCACCCGCCAGGACGGGAATGCCGGCTGCAAAACGGAGTTTCATGTTTGTCACCTTTCAGGTTGCAAGAGGTCGATCCCTGCCCGACCATTCGAGCAGAGTTCTCGTTTCGTTCCGATTTCTCGGTTAGGCTAGGTTTGCTTCGATTTCTCGAAGTGTGAGAGAATATTATCCTAGTACCACTTCCCTGTAAACAGGAAAATGCGGATTTCGCCTCGCGGAATAGGATTATTTTACTTACTTTGGAGAGCCGCTACGGTTTCCAGCGGCCGTTCGTAAAGCGCGACGTCCCAGAAACGTCCGAATTTGCGCCCGACTTCGGATTGCACCCCGACCGGATGGAAACCGAAAGCCAGATGCAATGCGACCGACGCCGCATTCGGCAGGGTGATGCCGGCATAAAGACGATGGATGTCTTCGCCTTGCAAGGCGTCGATGACGGTGTTGTAGAGGCGCCGGCCGAGGCCTCGACCATGCAGCTGGGGCGCCAGATAGACGCTCATCTCCACCGAGGTGTCGTAGGCCGCCTTGTCGCGGAACTTGCCGCTGCACGACCAACCGATCGGGGTGGCGCCCCGCACGGCGACGAAGCATTGATGGCGCCCGGCGGCCTTGAAGCTATCGAGCCAGAGCTGGCGCTGCGCCAGCGTGCGCGGCTCGAGGTCGAAGGTGATCGGCGTCGTGACGACGTAGTGATTGTAGATGTCGAGCAGCGCCGCGAGGTCGCTTTGCTGCACGCGGCGGATCGTAACCTCAGTCACTGTCTTGCAACGCCTTCAGCACGGCCGGAAGCTGCTCCGGCAGATCTTCCGAGATCGGGCCGGGCCCGAATGCGTCG
The DNA here is from genome assembly GCA_035570795.1 of Rhizomicrobium sp. Taxonomy (GTDB): domain Bacteria; phylum Pseudomonadota; class Alphaproteobacteria; order Micropepsales; family Micropepsaceae; genus Rhizomicrobium. The sequence continues at coordinate 7,247 of DATMKZ010000023.1, read as the reverse complement.
GCGCATGCGCCATGCAGCCATGCCGCCATCGCCGCCGCCTCGAACGGCGCAACGCCTTGCGCCATCAAACCACCGATGAAGCCCGACAGCACGTCGCCGGAGCCGGCGGTCGCCAATGACGGCGGCGCATTGCTGTTGACGATCGCACGCCCATCGGGCGATGCGATCACCGTATCCGCTCCTTTGAGCAGCACGGTGCATTTTGCGGCGGCGGCGGCGGCGCGCGCCGCGTCGATCTTGCTGGGCGATCTCGCCAGCAAGCCGGGAAACAGCCGCTCGAACTCGCCGTCATGCGGCGTCAGGACGGCGCTCGGGCGCAGCAGCGCAAAGAGCAGTCTGGGTTCGTCCTGGAACGAGGTCAGCGCGTCGGCGTCGAGCACGGATGCGGCGGCGCTCTTCAGCACGGCAGCGACCAGCGCCTCGGTGGCGCGGCCGACGCCGCAGCCGGGACCGACGACGACCGCGTTCAGGCGCTTGTCCTTGAGCAGATCGGCAAGCCCGTTCGCACCGGCGAACGGCTTGACCATGATGGCGGTGAGCGCGGCGGCGTTGACGGACAGGGCGTCGGCCGGGCTCGCGACGCTGACGAGGCCGGCGCCGATGCGCAGGGCGCCACGGGCGGCAAGCCGCGCCGCGCCGGTGGCATGCGCGGGGCCGCTGACGACGACGCAATGGCCGCGGCCATATTTGTGGCCGCCGGTTTTCGGCCAGGGGTAAGTCCAGAACGCCGGGCTGTTCTCGAACAGCGCGGGTTTGATCTCGTCGAGCGCCGCCTCGGGCACGCCGATATCGGCAACGACGATCTCGCCGCAGGCCTCGCGGCCCGGCAGCAGCAGATGCGCCGGCTTCTTGCGGAAGAAGGTGACGGTGAGGCCGGCCGCGAAAGCGCAATCGCCGAGCGCCCTGCCGCTGTCGCCGGCAATGCCGCTGGGCACGTCGATGGCGATGATGCGGTCCTTGTATTTCGGCGAGGCCAGCGCCAGGCGCTTCGCCTCGCCTTCGAGCGGCCGCGACAGGCCGGCGCCGAACAGCGCATCGACGAAGAGATCGGCCATGCGGTTGCTCTCGGCGACCAGCAGCGTCTCGCCGCTCCAGCGCCGCGCCATCTCGGCAGCATCGCCGCCCAGCGCGGAAATGTCCTTCAGCGTCTCGACCCAGACGTCCCAGCCGCGTTCGTCGAGATGGCGCGCCGCGGCCAGGCCGTCGCCGCCATTGTTGCCGGGGCCGCACAGCACGGCGATCGGGCGCGGCGTCCAGCGTTTGCAAATCTCGTCGGCGACCGCGAGGCCAGCCTGCTCCATCAGCTCGAGCGTCGGCATGCCGTGCGCGGCCGCATAGCGGTCGGCGGCGTACATCTCGTCGACGGTCAGGATCTCGCCGGTCATCGCACCCGATAGTGATAGCGATAGAGTTCGCAGGCGAAGCCTAAACGTTCGTAAAGGGCAATGGCAGAGACATTCGAGGCCAGCACCTGAAGGCAGGCGCCGGTCGCGCCGGCCGCGGCGGCACGGCCGAGCAGCGCCGAGAGCGTCGCCTGGGAGAGGCCCTTGCGGCGTTGTTCCGGGTCGGTGACGACCCATTGCACGCAGGCAAGCCGTTCGTGGATGCCGCAGAAGGCGACGGAGGCGATCTCGCCGTCGTCGCCCCGCGCCTCGGCGAAGAAGGCGGGAACCGCAACGACGTCGAGGACGGCGTGCAGGGCGCGGGCTTCGTCCGGCGTGCGGCGCGAATGACGGCGGTGCGCGTCCAGCCAGGCTTGCGGCGGCCGGCCTTCATGGACGTCGGTGGCGATGGCCGCATCGGGCTTGGGCGGCTTGCGGCGGCGGAAGTTCATGAACAGGGTGCAGGTCTCGTCCTCATGGCGGTAGCCGCGCGCGTCCAGCGCCCGCTCCAGGTCGGGTTCGGCATGGCTGAGGATGCGGAAATAGGACGGCCGATCGTGCGCGCGGTAGATCGCTTCGGCATAGGCGATCTTCTCCATCAGCGGACGGCGGCCGGGACCGATGACATTGACCGAGTTCGTCCTGCGCGTGGCGCCATTGGCGAGGCGGATCAGCCAGCCGTCATAGAACACCTCCTTGAGCGCCGGCCAGGCGTTCATGCAGGTCTCTTCCACGGTGGCGTTGAGTGCGGGCGTGTCCATGGCGGTCTCCGTCGTGAAGAACCGGATGGCGAGAGGCCCAAAAACGAAAAACCCCGCGCGATCCGGCGGGGTTTTTTCGTGAAACGCGGTTTAGAAAATGCGCGTGCCTACTCACCCCATCGGAAGGTGGTACGGCGTCGCGCGGAAACGAGCTTCGTGTTCATGGCGCGCACGATACGGAAAAAGAGCTGGAGTGCAAGCAGAAATCATCGAAGTGGTCAGCGCGAATAGGTTTCCACCGCGGCGGCATCGCACTTATCGATGGAAAGCTGAAGCTGGTCTGAACCAGTCGCGACCGTCACAATCGTGTTTCCAGTCTTGCGGTCGATCCGTGGCGGCGGCAGATGGCGTGGAAGCTGGAAGACCGCCCAGCGCGAGCCTTCGTCCCGCACGTCGATGCGAGAGGACGAACGGATGGTCGCATGCCGCGCATGGACAATTGCAACATAAATGTCGCGTGCGGCTTTGGACGTCGGAACAAGTTGCCGCGACTGCTGGCAAGCTGGCGTTGCTGCATCGTGCGCCACGCACGGGGCGCAAAAAAGAAGCGATACAGCAGCGGCGAGTGAACGAGCCACGATCACTTTCAGAATCCTCTCGGCACCTTGTCGAAGTGCGGGTCCATCATTTCGTAGGCATAGCTCGCGGCCAGGACGCCGGCGTCGTCGAACATGCGGCCGACGATCTGCAGGCCGATGGGGAGGCCATCGCTGGAGAAGCCGCAAGGCACGCTGGCGGCGGGCTGCTGGGTCAGGTTGAACGGCACGCTGAACGGCGTCCACGCCATCCAGGCATTGCCGTCGTCGCCCTGCGGCGAGAGCTGGCCGACGTCGAAGGCGGTGGTGGCGAGCGCCGGGGTCAGCAGGAAGTCGTATTTTTCCATGAAGACGCGCATGGCGCTGCCATAGGCGCCGCGCGCGAGCATCGCGTTCAGGTAGTCCTTCTTGGAGATCGCGACGCCCTCCTCCGCCATGCGGCGCAGGCCGGGATCGAGCTGCGCCATCTTCGCGTGCGGATAATCGCCGAGCAGGATGCCGGCGCCGGACCACCACAGCGTGCGGAACGTCGCGCCGGGATCGCCGCCCGGCGGATCGACCAGCTCGACATGGGCGCCGAGGGCCTCGAAGCGTTTCGCGGCGGCCGCGACCAGCGTTTCGATCTCGGGCAGGATCCGCGTCGCGAAACCCATGCGGGGGCTGAAGGCGATGCGCTTGCCCTTGAGCGGCGCCTCGATGCCGGCGGCGTAGTCGGTGGGCTCAAAGGGCAGCGCATACCAGTCGCGCGCATCGGGCCGGGCGATGACGTTCATCAGCATCGCACTATCCAGCACGCTGCGGCTCATCGGCCCGACATGGGCAAGCGTGCCGAAGGGCGACAAGGGATAGGCGGGCACGCGGCCGAAGCTGGGCTTGAGGCCATAGGTGCCGGTGAAGCTCGCGGGAATGCGGATCGAGCCGCCGCCATCGGTGCCCAGCGCGAGCGGACAGAAGCGCGCGGCGAGCGCGGCGCTGGAGCCGCCGGAGGAGCCGCCGGGCGTCTTGTCCCGGTTCCAGGGATTGCGCGTGATGCCGGTGAGCGGGCTGTCGGTCGAGCCTTTCCAGCCGAATTCCGGCGTCGTGGTCTTGCCGATGAGAACGGCGCCCGCCTCGCGCAACCGCGCCACGGTCGGCGCATCGGTGTCGATATAGAGATCGGGATCGACGGTCAGCGAGCCGCGCCGTGTCGGCCAGCCCTTGGTGACGAGCAGGTCCTTCACCGCCACCGGCACGCCGTCGAGCGGCGACAAGGGCTCGCCCTCCAGCCAGCGCGCCTCGGAGGCCTCTGCCATCGCGAGCGAGGCCTCGGGATCGAAATGGCAGAAGGCATTGATGCCGGCATCGAGCGCCTCGATGCGCCCGATGCAGCCCTCGGCAACCTCGACCGGCGACAGATCGCGCGACGCGAAATGCGCGGAGAGTTCCGAGGCGGTCATCTCGTGCGGTTCTTTGGGCATCAGTTCACCCGCGTCAGCGACGCTTCGCTTCCCTTGTCCAGAAGCCGCAGCTTGCCGCCGCCATTGTCGAACACCGTCACCGAGCAATTCTCCGGCGAGAAGGCGACGACGCGGTCGTCGGACGTGGCGGCGCCCATCAGGACGTTGATCGCGACATAGTGCGAAAAGACGACGGTTTCTTCCTTCAGCGCCACGACGGCGGCGATGCAGGCCGCGCGCCACGCCGCCAGTTCCGGCGTCACCTCGCGCCACGAGCCGGCCATCAGCTGGCGCAGCCAAGCGACGCGGTCCTCCAGGCTCATGCCTCTGGGCGACGGGATTTCGGCGACGGCGGGCTCGATGATGGGCGTTTTGCTCCACAGCCGGGCGAGCGGCGCAGCGGTTTCCCGGGTCCGTTTCAGCGGACTGGAGAGGATGAGGCGCGGGCCGAGGCCGACCAGCCGCGCCGCCACCGCCTCGGCCTGCTCGCGACCGAGAGCATCGAGGCCGGGGTCCATGTCTTCGCCGAAACCGGCGGCGGCGCGCCCGTGGCGGACCATGTAAATGCGGGGCATGGCAAGTCCTTGTCGTCGTAAGCCATTGAATTCATTGAATCGGTGTACATTCGAACCAAGGGTTCGCGGGAGGGGGGTGGGGGTGCCCCGCCTTTCCCCACGCCAAGCCCGGCCAGACAGGATGTGGGAATTATATCCTCCCCTGTCAAGGGGTGCTAACCGGTTTTCAGCGCCTCCCACATCGCGCTCGCCAGGCCGAAGGCGCGCAGGTCGCCGGTGGTGGTGCCGGCCATCTTGTTCATGGCGTAGCCGAAGGTGGTGCGCGCATCCATATCGACGATCGCGAGCGAGCCGCCATAGCCGCCCCAGAAGATGGTGTTGGGATTGGGCAACGGGATCAGGCCGCCGGCGAGGCCGAAGCCGAGGCCGAAGCGCGCCGGCACGTTCATGATCTTGTCGGTGCCTTCGATCTGCAGCTCGAGCGCCTTGCGGCAGCCGGCCTCCGACATGAAGCGCTTGCCCTTGGCGACGCCGCCATTGGCGAGGATGCAGTGGATCTCGGCGATGGAGCGCGCGTTGCCGGTGCCGCCGGCGGCCGGGATCTCGGCGCCGCGCCAGGCGCGCGTCTTGGTCTCGGCGACATCGATGCCGGGATTGGTCGCCATGTTGGCCGTCAGTTCGGTCATGCCGCCGGCGTCGCCCACCGCCTCGCCCGGCGGCGGCGGGATGAGCTCGGCGACGCGGCCGTCCTCGGAGGCCGGCAGGCCGATCCAGAAATCGGCGCCGAGCGGCTCGGCGATCTCCTGGCGGAAGACGGTGCCGAGCGACCTGCCGGTGATGCGGCGGACGACTTCGCCAACGAGATAGCCCTGGGTCAGCGCGTGATAGCCGGGCGCGGTGCCCGGCTCCCAGAACGGCGCCTGGGCGGCGAGCAGCGACGTCATCTTCTCCCAGTCGTAGATGTCGCTCGTGGTGATCTTCTCCTTCCAGCCGGAGAGGCCGGAGGAATGGCTCATCAGATGGCTGACCTTGACGCCCGCCTTGCCGCCCGCGGCGAATTCCGGCCAGTATTTCGCGACCGGCGCGTCGAAATCGAGCAGGCCGCGGTCGGCGATGAGCAGTGCCGTCAGCGCGGTCATCGTCTTGGTGGTCGAGTAGACGTTGACGATGGTGTCCTTCGCCCAGGGCTTGGTCTTGGCCGCATCGGCATAGCCGCCCCACAGGTCGACCACCGTCTCGCCGTCCTTCGTGGCGCAGAACGAGGCGCCGACGTCGTGGCCGCCGGCGAAATTGCCTTCGAAGGTCGCGCGGACGCTCTCGTAGCCGTCGTGAACGAAACCGTGAACTTCAGCCATGCGTAATCCTCCGATAACTCTGCAACCATCCTGTCATGGCCCGCGAATGCGGGCCACCCAGTTGGTGCGCCGCGAACCGCGCAAGCACGAGCAAGACGTCACCTGGGTGGCCCGCATTCGCGGGCCATGACAAATTGGTGTTCAGGTGAACTCGAAAAGATTCGTCACCTCGCCCGGCGTCACCGTGCCGGGGCGGCCGAGCATTTCCTCGTGCATCATCCGGTCGAGCGTCGCGTCGTCGTCCGGCGTGTGGGCGAGGAAGCGCTTGTCGCCGTCCTGCCAGCCGACGACGATGCCGAAGCGCTTGCCGCGGCGGTCGGTGACGACGGTATAGGTCTCCACCGTGGCGCCGCCGCTGGGCTTCTCGATCACGGCGGGATGCGCCATCGTGTCGATGTCCTTCTGATAGGATTTGGGATCCTCGCGCCGCCATTTTCCTTCTGTCGGCTTGGCCGAATAGATGCCGGCGGAATGCTTGGTGACGTACCAGCCATTGCCGGTGACGAGGCCGAACTTGCCGGGCGCCTTGCGGACCTTGTCGGCCATCTGGACGATGGAATGCATGACGTAATTGTTTCCGGGGCCGCCGAAATAGGGCAGTCCGCCGGTGACGGTGAGGCCGCGCGGATCGTCGGGCGCGATGCCGAGCTCAAGGCAGCCGATCTCCACCGCCGACGGGAAACAGGAATAGAGATCGATGAAGGAAACGTCGCCGACATCGATGTCGGCCATCGCGAAGGCTTTCTTGCCGATGGCGCGGATGGCGGGCGAGGAATGGAAGTTGACGCGCTCGCTGACGTTCCAGATGTCGGACGCGTCGCCGCAGCCGTGCAGAAAGACCCATCTGCTCTCGGGGATGCCGAGTTCGCGCGCCTTGGCGACGCTGGTCATCACCACCGCGGCGGCCATGTCGACCTCGATCACGGCGTTCAGGTATTTCGTGTAGGGGAAGCCGACGAAGCGGTTCTTGTCCGACGGCGTCGAGATTTCTTCTGGCGAGCGATAGGTGGGAAACCACGCATACGGATTCTGCGACGCGACTCTGGTGTAGGGCGAGAAGAATTTGCCGAGCCACGCGAGATGCTCGGCGGAGTTGCGCCGCTTCATGCCGCGCAAGCCGTTCTCGAACAGTGGATAGACGTTGACGGGGAAGGCGAGGCCGTGGCGGCGCTCATAGTCGGTGGTGCCGGAGCGCTGATCGCCGATCTCGGCCGGATCGTCGCCCGGATCGGCGTCGGGGCCGTTCGCCCAGCCGAGGTCGA
>DATMKZ010000022.1:0-2644 GCA_035570795.1 Rhizomicrobium sp. | reverse complement strand
GATCGGCAGCGCCGAATTCCAGGAAGCGCTGGTGCGGACGCTGACGCTCGCCGGTCTGGCGAGCGCTCAGAGCGGACGCTTCCGCCTCGACGCCACCCTGCTGTCGTTGGAACGGCCCTATGCCGGCTTCGCGATGACGGTCACGGCGTCGGTCGCCTATCGGCTGACCGACACGGCAACCGGCGCCGTCGTCTACCAGGAAACGCGTACCTCCCTGGGCACCGCCACCTTGAACGATGCCGTGCTGAACGAGAACCGGCTGCGCATCGCCGACGAGCGGGCGCTGCGCGCCAACCTCAGAAAGCTGATCGAGGATCTCTACGCGCTGCCCGATCGATCACTGGAGCGGCCGCTCACTTCTTCTCGTCGAACTTGAGCGCCGCGCCGTTCATGCAATAGCGCTGGCCGGTCGGCTTGGGCCCGTCGGGAAAAACGTGGCCGAGATGGCCGCCGCATTTCGCGCAGTGCACCTCGGTGCGGGTCATGAAGTGACTGGCGTCGCTGGACGTCCCGACCGCGCCCGACATCGGCTGCCAGAATGACGGCCAGCCGGAACCGCTTTCGTACTTGGTCGCCGCGTCGAACAGCGGCTGGCCGCAGCCGGCGCAGTGAAACGTGCCCGCCCGCTTTTCATTGTTCAGCGGGCTGCTAAAGGGGCGCTCGGTGCCGTGATCGCGCAGCACGTGATGCTGCATCGGGTCGAGCTCCTTCCTCCACTCGACGTCGCTCTTCTGGACGGTATGGGTGTCGACTTTGCGGGTCATGATGCCTCCGATGTGGCGATGATCCGTCTCTACACAAGGGTGCGCAGCTCGGCCGTGGCGACCGACAGCATGGCAAGATCGAGTGCGTCGGCCGCCGCCAGATCCTCTTTCAGGAGCCGGTCGACGCGATCGAGCGCAAGCTTGCGGGGCTCGCTCCAGCGCGCCAGGACCGCGTCCGGATCGGCGGCGGCGCCCGCGTCCGCGGTCAAGAACCCGGCGCGCAGCGCGGAGGCCAGGAGATCGGCGTGCAGCGTCGCCAGCTCGTCCTGCATGGCGAGCGCCGCCTGGGCCGGCCACTGGCCCTCGCGCGGCAGCTTCTGCGCCGCCGTCGCCAGGGTGGCGAGCGACAGCCGCTCGCCCATGCGGAAATAGACGCGGGTCGCGGTCTCGATGCTGCAGCCGTTGGTGCGCGCGGCCAGCATCAGATCGCCGGCGCCGGCCAGCGTCTCGAGCGCGGCCGCGCGGCGGGCGATACCGGCCGGCGCGCCCATCGCCTCGAAAGCCGCCGCGCGCTCGGCCAGGGCAGCACTTTCGGCGTCGCCGATCACGGCGGGCGGCAGGTCGCCCAGCGCCGCCACCGCGGCGCCCAACTGCTCGGTCGCCGCCATGGTGTCGAGCGGTTGCGGCAGACGCCGCAGCGTCCATTGCACGGCCCGTGTGAGAAAACGCTGCGAGGCCACCAGCATGCGGATCTGCGCCTGGGCCTTGAGCGCGGGGTCGAGCGCTTCGATGTCGCCCCACAGGTCGCGCAGCTTCCAGGCATCGCGCACCACGGCGAAGGCGCGTGCGATGGCGGCGGCCGGCGCGCCGGTGCGCAGGCCGATATTGCGCACGAAGGTCGGCCCGCAGCGATTGATCAGCGAGTTCATGACCTGCAGGGCGGCGATCTCGCGGCGCAGCCGATGGGCGCGGATCGCGGGTTCGTACTTCTCCTGCAGCGCCGTCGGGAAATAGCGCAGCAGCTCGCCCTCGAGCAGCGGGTCGTCGGGCAGGTCCGACTCCAGGATCTCGTCGTTGAGGTCGATCTTGGCGTAGGCCAGCAGCACCGAGAGTTCAGGCCGGGTGAGATACTGGCGGTTCTGGGCGCGCGTGCGCATCTCGACGGTGCTGGGCAGGAATTCGACGGCGCGGTCGAGCCGGCCCTGGCGTTCCAACGCGCGCATGAAGCGCTCCAGGCGGTCGTGCTCCTCGCCGGCCAGGTCGGCGGCGACGCTGATCGCCTGGCTCTGCTGGTAATTGTGGCGCAGCACGAGGGAGGCGACCTCGTCGGTCATGGAGAAGAGCAGCGGGTCGCGATCGGCGCGTTTCAAGAGGCCGCGACTGATGGCTTCGCCGGTCGCGATCTTGATGTTGACCTCGTGGTCCGAGGTATCGACGCCGGCCGAATTGTCGAGCGCGTCGGTGTTGATCTTGCGCCCGCCCAGCGCCGCCTCGACCCGGCCGCGCTGGGTGAGCGCGAGATTGGCGCCCTCGCCCACCACGCTGGCGCGCAGCTGGTTGGCGTCGACCCGGATGGCATCGTTGGTGCGATCGCCCGCATCGGCCTGGCTCTCGCTGGAAGCCTTCACGTAGGTGCCGATGCCGCCGAAATAGAGCAGGTCGACCGGCGCCGCCAGGATGGCGCGCATCAGGTCGACCGGCGTCATGCTGGGCGACTCGATGCCCAGCACCTGCTGCGCTTCGGCGGAGAGCGCAATCGACTTGGCGGCGCGGTCGTAGATGCCGCCGCCCGCCGACAAGAGCGACTTGTCGTAGTCCATCCACGACGAGCGTGGCAGGTCGAACAGGCGCTTGCGCTCGGTCCAGCTCGTCGCCGGGTTGGGCATCGGGTCGATGAAGATGTGGCGATGGTCGAAGGCGGCCAGAAGCTTGATGTGGCG
>DATMKZ010000021.1:0-114964 GCA_035570795.1 Rhizomicrobium sp. | reverse complement strand
GGTCTATTCGGCGGCCCAGCTCAAGACGATCCAGGAGGTCGTCACGCTGATCGTGTTCGCCGGCTTCTCGGTGCTCTATCTCGGCGAGGCGCTGCGCTGGAATCACCTCGCGGCGTTCGCCTGCCTGGTGGCGGCAGCGTATTTTTCCTTCCTGAAGTGAACCGCGCCCGGCGACGAGACGTCCGCGGGGGCTGTCGACACAGCGTTTTTCCGATAGTTGGCCCGCCAGGCAGGGCGCCAAGGCTCAGTGCGCCCAGGGATCGTCGCTGAAATCGGCGACCGCGTGCAGCGGGACTTTGAGCGCCGGCCTGGTGCCGAGATAGACGTCGAGCGTCATCGCCTTGGCGGACGCGTCCCACTCGATCTGCGGCGCGATGCCGCCGGGCTTGCGGAAGGTCGTGCCGTCGAAATCCATCGGCCGCGGCGCGATGTCGCTCCAGCCGCCGGCCAGCCGCGCCGACAGGTTCTGCCGCATGGCGGTGCGGTCCTCGTCGCTGGCGACGCCGGCGTCGGTGACATCGGGGGCGCTGACGCGGACCTGGCCGTCGGTCTCGATCTCCAGCCGCGCCGCGACGAAGGTGTCGCCGGATTCGGAAGCGCCCTCCCAACGGCCGACCGGCGGCGGCGTCCGGGAGCAGGATGCGAGCAACAAAGTGCCAAACAGGAGTGCGGGCAGGGGACGCATGGCACCGGACCTCGATTCGATCCGACGAGGATAAACCGCTTCGCGGGTCGATAAACCGTCATAGCGGCCCGGCGCCGGCCGCGCGCCGGCGTTTTTCCTTGTGCGCCAGGGCGCGGGATTGATAGGTCAACGCCTCGCTTTGTCGAAGGTCCGCGTCCATGTCGCAAGCCAGATCCCTGCCCGCCGGCTTCCTCGCCGAATCGCTCGGCCGCATCCAGCCCTCGCCGACCATCGCGGCGACGCAGAAGGCGCGCGACCTCAAGGCCGCCGGCCGCGACATTATCGGCCTCGCCGCCGGCGAGCCCGACCACGACACGCCCGACAACATCAAGGAAGCCGCCATCGCCGCCATCCGCCGCGGCGAGACCAAATACACCGCGGTCGAGGGCATCCCCGAGCTGCGCGCCGCCATCGCGCGCAAGTTCAAGCGCGAGAACCGTCTCGACTACACGCCGGCGCAGACCTTCGTCTCGCCGGGCGGCAAGGCGATCGTCTACAACGCGCTGCTGGCGACGCTGAACCCGGGCGACGAGGTCATCTGCGTCGCGCCCTATTGGGTGTCCTATCCCGACATCGTGCTGCTGGGCGGCGGCAGGCCGGTGATCGTCGAAGCCAGGCTCGAGGACGGTTTCCGCCTGACGCCCGCGGCGCTCGAAGCGGCCATCACGCCGAAGACCAAGTGGCTGATCTTCAACCAACCGGGCAATCCTTCCGGCGCCTGCTACACGCGGGCGCAGCTCAAGGCGCTGACCGACGTGCTGCTCCGGCATCCGCAGGTCTGGACGCTGACCGACGACATGTACGAGCACCTCGTCTATGGCGGCTTCGAATTCTCGACCGTCGCGCAAGTCGAGCCCCGGCTCTATGAGCGCACGCTGACGATGAACGGCGTCTCCAAGGCTTATTCGATGACCGGCTGGCGCATCGGCTATTGCGCCGGGCCGGAGCCGCTGATCAAGGCGATGGCCAAGCTGCAATCGCAGTCGGCGTCCAACGCCGCCTCGATCTCGCAATGGGCCAGCGTCGAGGCGCTGGACGGGCCGCAGGATTTCATCCCGAAGTTCCAGAAGATCTTCGAGGCGCGGCGCGACCTCGTGGTTTCGATGCTGAACCAGGCGAACGGTATCGAATGTCCGACGCCGGAAGGCGCCTTCTACGTCTATCCGAGCGTGCGCAGGCTGATCGGCAAGACGGCCCCGTCGGGCAAGGCGATCGCCAGCGACGCGGACTTCGCGAACGAGCTGCTGGAGGCCGAAGGCGTCGCGGTGGTGCATGGCGCGGCATTCGGCGCCTCGCCGTTCTTCCGCATCTCCTACGCGACCTCGACCGCGGCCTTGGAAGAAGCCTGCCGCCGCATCCAGCGCTTCTGCGGGAACTTGCGGTAACGCCGGCGTAACACATTTCGCGCCGCGTGCGGTTTGGCAGCGAAAGTTTCGTCGGTTTAACCGTCGTTTTACGGTTTTCCAATTCGACATTAAGTAATCGCGTCTAGGTTGCCGGGATGCGCCGGACATCGATCTTGATCGTCGTGCTCTTCGAATTTGCGCTCGCGACGGGCGCAAAGGCGATGGATGTCACCTTCGATTCCTATCTCGATGCCCGTCTGGTGGTGCCGGCGGGGGAGAAAAGCTGGCTGGACGGCGGGCTCGGCAAGTTCCGCTTCGGCGCCGGCCAGCCCTCGCCGGATGCGCGCCTCGTCGAGGCGGTGGGGCAGGCGACGCTGGCGCTGACGGACGAGCTGCACGCCGTCGGTGTGCTGCGCCTCGAGCCCGAGCAGCGCAGCGGCCTCGACGTCCTCGAAACCTATCTGGCGTGGCGGCCCGCGGCTTCCGGCGACTGGCGCTGGTCGCTCAAGGCCGGCGCCTTCTTTCCGCCGATCTCGCTCGAGAACGACGACCTGGGCTGGACCAGCCCGTACACGCTGACGCCGTCCGCCATCGACAGCTGGGTCGGCGAGGAGCTGCGCACCGTCGGCGGCGAAGGCACGCTCGAGCACCGCGCCGCCTGGGGGACGCTGTCGGCGACCGGGGCTCTGTTCTGCTGCAACGAGCCGGCCGGCGTGATCATCGCGGCGCGCGGCTGGGCGTTGGACGACCGGCCGACCGGCCTGTTCGAGCGCCTGAAACTGCCGGACGTTTCGATGTCGGGCCGTGCCGGCCTGTTCGAGAACGTCGATGGCGATGTCGGCTGGTACGCGAAATTGCGCGTCGAGCTGCCGGATCTCGGCCAGCTCGCGCTGCTGCGCTACGACAACGACGCCGATCCCAACGCCTTCACGGCGCGCGACGCGTCCTGGCGGACGCGGTTCTGGAGTCTCTCGCTCAAGACGCGGCTCGCGGGCGTGGCGCTGCTGGCGCAGGGGCTGACCGGCGACACCGCCATCGGCGACGGCCTCGGCGATCTCTATGTCACGCGCTTCGCCTCGGCCTTCGTGCTGGCCTCGTACGATTTCGGCGACTGGCGCGTCTCCGGCCGCGCCGAAGTCTTTCAGACCCGCGCCGTGCCCTCGGCGCCGGCGATGGACGAGGACGGCCACGCCGTCACCGCCGCGCTGCTGTGGAATGCGCGCGCCTGGCTGCGGCTCAGCGCCGAGCTGATCGCGCTCGATAGCCGCCGCGGCGAGCGCGTGCTGGAAGGCCTGGCGCCGGCGCAGGACGATGCGCAATTCCAGCTCGGTGCCCGCGTCTTTCTATAAGCGCAAGCGGGACGCCGGCCTCGACCGCATGCATCTAGAGTTGATTTGTTTTGAAATCACCCAAATCACTTCGTCATTGCCCGGCTCGTCCGGGCAACCCATTTTCTTCACCTGAACACAAAATGGGTCGCCCGCATGGTCCGAGCGACAGCGTCGGACGGCGATGACGATTTTTGGGTGATTCAATTCAAACCAACTCGCACTAATGACGCCAGCCGCGGCCGCAGACCAAATTGCCGTTGTCGTTGCCGATATGGCCGTCGCAGTCATAGGCGTCGTCGAGCGAGGTCCAGCGCCAGCTGCCGTCGCGGCGCTGGCAGGTCGCGCGCAGCGTGTAGCCGTCCATGCGGATATTGGCACAGCTGCGCTCATAGGAGCCGGACGGTCCGCCGTCATTGTAGCGGTCGTGATCGCGCCAGCCGGTATAGCCGCATTCGAGCTGGCCGTTGTTGTTGACGATCCGGCCCTCGCAGTCGTCGGCGCCCGTGAGATAGGTGTTGCGCCACGAGCCGTCGCGCATGCGGCAGGTCGCGGTCAGCACGTCGCCGTCGAAATCGATGTGGCGGCAGCTGTCGGCATAGGAGCCGGACGGCGCCCAGCGCGCCTCGGCGCCGGTCGTCAATGCGAAGCTGGAAAGGGCGGCGAGCAGGGCCAGGGCCCCAATCTGAAGAAATTTCATGGTGTTCCCCAATAGGCGTTTGGATGATGCCGCCAACATGCCCGCAAATTGCCGCGCGGGCTAGCCATGACGGTCACACCATCGGCTCCGCCGCTCGCGCACGATCGCCGTGCGGATGACGATGCTGCGGCGCGGCATACTTGCTTATCCATCTGCAATTCCGCGGCGCGCGCGCGTCTAAGGCTTCGTTCAGCTTAACGCGGGGCGGCGCGCGAAAGCGCTTGCCTTGGCCTCGGCGCGGCGCGACCATCGCGGCATCGAAGTGGGGCGCGTGACGCGACCCGAGATACCGGGATGCACGCCCGCCGCGCCCCAAGCGCAACGTCAGTTGCGCGTCAGATAGGCGCGCAACGATTGCGCTTCAAAAATCTTGGAGGCGCACAATGTCGGGACAATCCAAAAGCGGCAGAGAACCACGCACCGTGGCCGTGGTGGGACCTTACGGCAGCGGCAAGACCACGCTGCTGGAGAGCATCCTTTCCGTCACGGGCGCGGTGCAGCGAAAAGGCGCCGTGGCGCAGAAGAACACGGTCGGCGATGCCAGCCTCGAGGCGCGCGCCCGCCTGATGAGCGTCGAGGTCAACTGCGCCACGACGCGTTACATGGATCAGAATTTCACCTTCCTGGATTGCCCCGGCTCGATCGAGTTCCTCACCGATGCCCTCAACGTGCTGCCCGGCGTCGACGCCGCCATCGTGGTGTGCGAACCCGAGCCCGCGAAAATCCAGATGCTCCAGCCCTATCTGAAGCGATTGTCCGACCTGCGCCTCCCGCATTTTCTGTTCGTCAACAAGATCGACAAGGCCAGCGGCTCGCTGCGCGCGCTGCTCACCATGCTGCAGGACGCCAGCGGCACGCCCCTGCTGCTGCGCCAGATTCCGATCTGGGAGAACGACGTCGTCACCGGCTTCGTCGACCTGGCGCTGGAGCGCGCCTACATCTACCGGCCGCATGCCGCCAGCGAGATCGTCGACGTCAACGACAAGGACCGCGAGAAGGAAGCGCGCTTCGCGATGCTGGAAAAGCTCGCCGACTACGACGAGCACCTGATGGAAGAGCTGCTCTCCGACATCGAACCGCCGAAGGAGGAGGTGTTCGGCGATCTCGCCAAGGAGCTGGCGCAGGGCCTCGTCGTGCCGGTGCTGATCGGTTCGGCCGAAGGCGACAACGGCATCCGCCGCCTCCTGAAGGCGCTGCGCCACGAAGTGCCGGACGTGACGCGCGCCGCCGAACGGCTCGGCCTAGCGCCGGGCGGCGACGCGGTGGTGCAGGTCCTCAAGACCTATCACTCCGGCCATGGCGGCAAGCTCAGCCTGGCACGCGTGTTGTCGGGCACGCTGAAGGACGGCGCGTTGCTGCGCCGGCAGGACGGCGGCGAGGCGCGCGTCGGCGGCATCTTCACGCTCCGGGGCGAGGCGCAGAGCAAGCTCGCCGAGGCGCGGGCCGGCGACACCGTCGCGCTCGGCCGCCTCGAAGGCGTCGCGACGGGCGAGACGCTCACCACCGGCAAGGAGAAGATGCCCAAAGTCGCCATCGAGCAGCTGACACCGGTCTACCGCCTCGCCATCGAGGCCGCCGACCGCAAGGACGAGGTCAAGCTCACCGCCGCCATCGCCAAATTGCGCGAAGAGGATCCCTCGCTGCTGTTCGAGCAGAACGCCGAACTGCAGGAGATGGCGCTGGTCGGGCAAGGCGAGATTCATCTCAAGGTCGCGGTCGAGAAGCTGCAGAGCAAATACGGCCTCAGGCTCAACGTCCGCCCGCCGCGCATGCCCTACAAGGAGACCATCCGCAAAGGCGCGGCGCAGCACGGCCGGCACAAGCGCCAGAGCGGCGGCCACGGCCAGTTCGGCGACGTCCATCTCGAGATCCGCCCGCTGCCGCGCGGCTCGGGCTTCATCTTCGAGGACAAGATCAAGGGCGGCGTGGTGCCGCGCAATTTCATCCCCTCGGTGGAGAAGGGCATCGTCGACTATCTGCGCAGCGGGCCGCTCGGCTTTCCCGTCGTCGATCTCGCCGTGGCCCTGGTCGACGGCTCCTACCACGCGGTGGATTCCTCCGACGCGGCATTCCAGACCGCGGCGCGCATCGCGATGAGCGAAGGCATGCCCAATTGCGCGCCGGTGCTGCTGGAGTCGATTCAGCGCGTGAAGATCCACGTGCCGAGCGATGCCACCGCCAGGGTCAACGCCGTGGTCTCGAGTCGGCGCGGGCAGTTGATGGGCTTCGACGCCCGGCCCGGCTGGAAAGGCTGGGACACGGTCGAGGCGCAGATGCCGCTGGCCGAGCTGTCGGACCTCATCATCGACCTGCGCTCGCTGACGCAAGGCGTCGGCACCTTCGAGACGACGTTCGACCACCTCGCCGAACTGACCGGCAAGGTCGCCGACCAGATCGTGGCAACGGCGAAGGCGGCGTGAGTTAGAGGTGGGGGCGAGGCGGCAGGGCAGAGCCGCCTCGCTTATTCTTTCGCGCCCCAGCATGGGCTTCGCGCATATTTGCCCCGCATCATGACCGCGAGGGGCTCGGACGCGTCCGACAAGGTTTTGGCGCAGGCGATCGCCTTTGCGCATTACACATATTATCCTTCGCAAAGTATCTTGTATAACAAAATATATGGTGATACCGTGACAATATGGTTGATAACGAAAAAGTAGCCAAAACCGAGCGAGCCGGCATCGAGCGCGAGTTCAAGCGCGGCGCGCTCGAATTGGCGGTGCTGCATTTGCTGCAATCCGGCGAGGCGTATGGCTACGACATCGTCAGCCAAATTGCCGATCGAACCGGTGGAGCGCTCGAAGTGACCAACGGCACGCTCTATCCCGTGCTGTACCGGTTGGAGCGTGCGGCACTCGTAAAGGTGCGATGGGAAACGCAGGAACAAGGCGTGCCTCGCAAGTACTACATGCTCACGCCGGCGGGCCGCAGAGAGTTGGCGCGGCTGACCGGTGAATGGACGACATTTGCGAATGCGATGGCTCGGTTATTGCGCTGACACGCGTCTGCGCAAAGGAGAGAAGATCATGACCGTTCAGAGTTACCTCGCGCAACTCGCCGATGCGATGCCGAGGATGATGCCGGAGCGCGAACGGATTGTCGCCGATGTGCGCGCGCACATCGAGGAAGACCTGCAGCGTGGCGAGGCACTCGATACTGTGCTCGCGAGGTTGGGCGATCCGGCGACTCTCGCCGCGTCGTACTTGTCGGAGGTGCCGCTCGTCAGCGCATCGCTCTGGCGGCGTGCGGTTGCGATGGCAATCGACGTCGCTATTGCCGGCGTCATTGCGGTACCTCTGGCGGTGCTTGGCCGAAGCTCTCCAGATGGGCTCCGATTTGCTCTAGCCATCGTCGGCCTGCTCGCCGTCACGGCAGGGTTTGTCGCCTACATCGTCGTTGGCGATTCCCGCTTCGGCCAGACGCTGGGCAAGCACTGGCTCAACCTGCTCGTGGTTCGGGAATCGGGCGCGCGGATCGGTGTCGGCCAGGCGATCGTTCGGCTGTTACCGTGTGTGCTTCACATCTGGTGGATCGATGTGATCTTCGCTCTATTTACGGAAAGGCGTCAGCGCGCGTTCGAATTGCTCTCGAAGACGCGGGTCGTAACGGTTGATCCTGCTCATCGTCGGTATTTGGAAGATCAGCCGTCCGTATCGCTGGCGACAGATCAGACGGCCCAGATGCAGTGATCCTGGAGATTGGAACGGCCATGAACCCCTTCAAGAATTTCGTCGTCAACGTGAACGCCCCTGGACGTGGACCGATCACCGTGCTGATCGCCTGGATGTTTGTCGTCGCGGCGCTGGGTATTTTCGGTCACGGGGAAATTGCAGATTATGCGATGGGGCTGACGGGGATTGCAGGCGGGGCCATCCTCACGGCACTGGCCGTCCGGAGTTGAGAATTTCGTTGTGGGTTTGCCGGGTTCTCAGGCCCGCCTACAGCGTCCCCGCCCCGAACGTGTCGCACTGGTCCATGTCGCCGTTCGCCAGGCCGCGCTTGAACCAGCGCACGCGCTGGGCGCTGGTGCCGTGCGTGAAGCTGTCGGGCACGACGGTGCCTTGCTCCTGCTTCTCCAGCGTGTCGTCGCCAACCGCGCTGGCCGCGGCGAGGCCGCCATCGACGTCGCCGTTCTGCAGGATGTGGAATTGCGCGTTGGCGTGATAGGCCCAGACGCCGGCGTAACAATCGGCCTGCAATTCGGTGCGCACCGAGGCGCCGCCGGCGCCGGCCTCGGAGGTGTCGTGCCGGTTCATCGTGCCGAGCAGGTTCTGGATGTGGTGACCGTATTCGTGCGCGATGACATAGGCCTGCGCGAACTGGCCCGGGGCGCCGAACTTGTCGGCCAGTTCGTTGAAGAAGCTGAGGTCGAGATAGATGTGGCTGTCGGCGGGGCAGTAGAACGGCCCGGCCGAGGACTGGCCGTCGCCGCAGCCGGTCGGCGTCTCGCTGTCATAGACGGTGATGGTCGCCGGCGTGAAGGCGACGCCGCGGGCCTTGAGGATCGGCGACCAGACGTCCTCGGCCGAGCCGACGATCTTGCGCGAGAAGGCATAAGCCGCGTCGTCCGGGCGCGGACCGCTGTCGGCGCCCTGCGTCTGCTCGGTCGGCGCACCCGTGTCGGTACCGTTCAGCAACTGGTTGGGATCGACGCCGAACAGCAGCGACAGGACGACCACGCCGACGAGGCCAAGGCCGCCGCCGCCGAACGCCAGGTGGGGACCGTAGCCGCCGAAGCTGCCGCGGCGGTCGTCGACGTTCTCGGTCGGGCGAAGCTCGTCCAGGCGCATGGCTGACATTCCCCGGCTGTAAGGATCGAACAGATACTACGCGGAGAACGGTGGGAAAGTGCCAGCCGCGCGCAAAAAAACGCCGGAGCGCTTTCACGCCCCGGCGTCAGTCATTGCTTGGGATGCGCGGCGAACGCCGCGCCGGTCCTGCGCTTTGGGGGCACAGGGCCGCGCTGCGACCAAAATGGGGGGACGGCCGCAGCCCTCCTGAATTAGGACCGAAACGGAACGCTTCAAGAGGTCCGGCTCAAAAATTCCAGTTTTTCGACGCCTTGACCAGAAAGTCGCGGAAGGCGGCGACGCGCTTGGACTGGCGCAGCGCGTCGGCATAGACCAGATGCACGTCGAAGCTCGGTCCCGGCACGTCGGGCAGGACGCGGATCAGGTGCGGGCGCTCGGCCGCGACGTAATCCGGCACGGCGGAGATGCCGAGGCCCGCTTCCGTAGCGCAAAGAATGCCGGTGACGTTGTTGATGCGCACCGTGCGGCCCTTGCCGTTCAGCCGCCGGCGCGTCTGCTCCAGCAGCCAGTTGATCTCGCGGATCTCCGGCGCGGCGGTCTCGCCATAGGCGATGATGGTGTGGTCCGCGATGTCGTCGAGCGAGGCGGGCGTGCCGAACTTGTCGAGATATTCCTTGGTCGCGTACATGTGATAGTGCACGGTGAAGAGCTTGCGCTGGATCAGGTCGGCCTGCACCGGCGCGCGCATGCGGATGGCGAGGTCGGCCTCGCGCTGCGCCAGGTCGAGTTCGCGGTCCTCCATCACCAGATGGACCTCGACCTCGGGATATTCCTTCAGGAAATCGTCGAGCTTGGGCACCAGCCAATAGGTGCCGATGCCGTGGCTGGAGGTGATCTTCAGCGTGCCGCGGGGCGCGTCGCGCACGTTCTTGAGCGCCTCCTCGGCCTGCGCCAGCCGCGCCAAGACGTCGGTGACGGCGGAATACAGCATCTCGCCTTCGTCGGTCAGCGTCAGGCCACGGGCGTGGCGCTGGAACAAGGGCGTCGTGATCTCTTCTTCCAGGGCGCTGATCTGGCGGCTGACGGCGGACTGGCTGAGCGTCAGCATCTGCCCGGCATGGGTGAAACTTCCCGCCGAGGCGACCGCGTGAAAGATGCGAAGCTTGTCCCAGTCCATCTCACATTACCTTTTGCGCGCCGCTCTCATGCGGTTGTTACGGTCCCAGTGCAATGCACGCTTGATGACTCTTCGTTTCAATACTTCACAACCCGTCATGGGCGGCCTTGAGCCGCCCATCCAACTTTTCCTGCGAGCCCGCAGGCGTCTTATCGGCACGCTGACACGCGCCGGATGGATGGGCGGCTCAAGGCCGCCCATGACGGGTGGGAGAGTTAATGTCCCCCCGCGAGGAACCGCTCGGCCTCCAGCGCCGCCATGCAGCCCATGCCCGCCGCCGTCACCGCCTGGCGGAAGATCTTGTCCTTGACGTCGCCGGCGGCGAACACGCCCGCCACGCTGGTGTGCGTCGAGTCGGGCAAGGTCTTGATGTAGCCGGCCTCGTCCATCTCGACCTGGCCCTTGAACAGTTCGGTCGCCGGGGAATGGCCGATGGCGACGAACAGGCCGTCGACGGCGAGGTCGCGGCTCGAGCCCGTTACCGTGTTGCGCAAGCGGACGCCGGTGACGCCCTTGGGATTTTCCGTGCCTTCCACGTCGACGACTTCGGTGTCGTACAGGATGTCCACTTTCTTGTTGGCCGCCAGGCGCATCTGGTTGGTCTTGTCGGCGCGCAGGAAATCGCGGCGGTGGATCAGCGTAACGCGCTCGGCGAAATTGGTCAGGAACAGAGCTTCCTCCGCCGCGGTGTTGCCGCCGCCGACCACCGCGACGTTCTTGCCGCGGAAGAAGAAGCCGTCGCAGGTGGCGCAGGCCGAGACGCCGAAGCCCTGGAATTTGCTTTCCGAGGCGAGGCCCAGCCAGTTGGCGGAAGCGCCGGTGGCGACGATCAGCGTGTCGGCGGTGTAGTCCGTGCCGCTGTCGGCCTTCAGCGTGAAGGGCCGGCGCGAAAGATCGACGCTCGCAATCGTGTCCTGCACCATGCGCGTGCCCAGATGCGCGGCCTGGGCCTGCATCTGCTCCATCAGCCACGGCCCCTGGATGGCCTCGGCGAAGCCCGGATAGTTCTCGACCTCGGTGGTGATGGTGAGCTGGCCGCCGGGCTGGATGCCGGCGATCAGCATGGGCTCCAGCATGGCGCGTGCCGCATAGACTGCGGCGGTGCAGCCGGCCGGTCCGCTGCCCAGAATAATGACCTTGGAATGGGACATGACGGCTCCGACGCGGCGGGGGACGAGACGCCGTCAGGCGCCGGCCGGTCCCGGCCACGCCCGCAAAAGCCCCATGCCCCTTGGCTTGATGCCCCTGATATCGGAACCGGCGGCGCAAAGGTCAAGCAGCGCCGATTGCACTTTTGCGACAGGGGCTTGGCCGGCTGTCCCGCAACATTGTGGATGAAGCCGGGCGAATCGGGTTTTGGAACTTGCGGGGTGTAGAAATATTATTGCGCTGGGGTGCCCGGCAGGGTTAAATGCACACGGTTTCCACCCAGTCGCCCCGTTTCCTTTTTTTCCGAAAGTCATCCGCCGTGGAGCATCACAAGCTCGATTCCATCGATTTGCGCATTCTGGCCGAACTTCAGGCCAATGGCCGCATCACCAATGTCGAATTGTCCCGCCGGGCCAAGATTACCGCGCCGCCCTGTCTGCGCCGGATGCGGGCGCTGGAAAAGACCGGCTTCATCCAGGGCTACCATGCCGATCTCGACGCCAAGGCGCTGGGCTTCGAGGTGACGGCGTATGTTTTCGTCGGCCTCTCCAGCCAGCATGACGGCGACCTCAAGCATTTCGAGGAGCGGGTGCGCTCGTGGCCGGCGGTGCGCGAATGCTACATGCTGTCGGGCGAGGTCGACTTCCTGCTGAAATGCGTCGCCTCCGATCTCTCCAGCTTCCAGCGCTTCATCACCGAGACCCTCACCGCCGAAAAGAACGTCGCCAGCGTCAAGAGCTCGCTGGTCATCCACTCCAGCAAAAGCGAAGCCGGCGTGCCGCTGGATGTGAAGGGGTAGCGGAACGCCTACCCTCCCCTTGAGGGAGGGTCGAAATTTGCGAAGCAAATTTCGGGGGAGGGGGCCGACATCGCGCGAACCGTCAGACCCCTCCCCGAAAAATTCTTCGCTACGCTTCGAATTTTTCGACCCTCCCTCAAGCGGAGGGTAAGATTTCACCCGTCGATAGCCCGCCTTTTCGTCTCCGGCAGGAACAGCAGCATTGCCCGGCAAATGGGCAAACCAATTGGCAAGTTTTTGCCCTTATGCTATTCTAGAATTGAATTCTAGACAGCGATCGTCATGGCCCTCAGCATCAAGACCAAGGAAGCCGACCGGCTGGCGCGTACGCTGAGCCGCCTGACCGGCGAAAGCATGACCGAAGCCGTCACCAAATCGCTCGCCGAGCGGCTGGAGCGCGTGCGCCGCTCCCGCACCGAAAAGAAGGATGAGGTTGCGCGAATTCTGGCGCTCGCGGCCAGGCTGCGGAAAGATTTGGATACGCGACCCGTCACCAAGGCGGAGTGGGATGAAGCTTGCGGTGACGCCGATTGATCGTCATCGACCCCTCGGCGATCCTAGCGGTCCTGCTGGGTGAGCCGCACGCGGCGGCGCTCGTCGCCCGAATCGAATCGGAACGTCCCGGCGTGCGATACCTCTCGGCAGCATCCTATCTCGAAGCCGGCGCAGTGATCGCTGGCAGGCATTTGAAAGCACCCGTAAAGGGTATCGAGATCCTGGACGAGTTTCTCTCCAATCTGGAAATCGACATCGTGCCGTTGGATAGCGAGCAGGCCAGGATCGGCTTGAGAGCCCGCATCGCATACGGCCGTGGCTTCGGTGCGGCGGCCGGGCTCAATTTCGGCGATTGCTTTTCCTATGCCCTGGCCAAGAGCAAGTCGGCGCCACTCCTCTATGTCGGCAACGATTTCGACAAGACCGACATCGTCGCGGCGCTGAGACGCTCTAAACGTTGATATCCCGCCCCTTGGTTTCCGGCAGGAACAGCAGCGTGACGACGAAGCCGATGGCGGCGATGCTCACCGGGTACCACAGGCCGGCATAGAGATTGCCGGTCGCCGCCACGATGGCGAACGCGATGGTCGGCAGGAAGCCGCCGAACCAGCCGACGCCGAGGTGATAGGGCAGCGACAGCGCCGAATAGCGGATGCGGGTGGGAAACAGCTCGACCAGCGCCGCCGCCTGCGGACCGTAGAGCGCCGCCGACGACAGCACGATCAGCGTCAGGATCAGGATGGCGAGCGGCACGTCGATGCGCGCGGGATCGGCCTTGGAGGGATAGCCCGCGCGGTCGAGTGCCGGCTTGACCTCGGCCTGGAAATTCCTCTGCGCCACGGCCAGCGCGGACGGCGCCAGCACCGTGCCGTCGATGCTGCTGATCGTCGTGGTGCCGATGCGGATGCGGGCGAGCTCGCCGGGCTCGGCCGCTTCGTTGCGATACGGCACGCCGAGATTGGCCAGCGTGCCCTTGGCGATGTCGCAGGCGCTGGCGAACCGCGCCTTGCCGATGGGATCGAACTGGAACGAGCAGTCGGCGGGCGCCGCGAACACCGTCACGGGGCTGCGGGCGATGGCCTCGGTGAGACCCGGATTGACCGCCTGGCTCAGCCACTGGAAGCCCGGCACCAGCAGCAGCGCCGCCAGCGCCAGGCCGAACAGCATAATGGGCTTGCGGCCGACGCGGTCGGAGAGGCGCGCGAAGAAGATGTGCAGCAGCGCGCTCAGCACGGTGACGCTGAGGATCAGCATGTTGACCGTGCGCGGCTCGACCTTGACCACGCGCTCCAGGAAGAACTGGGTGTAGAACTGCGCCGTGTACCAGACGGCGCCCTGGCTGATCAGAAGCCCGATCAGCACCACCAGCACGATGCGCAGGTTGCGCCAGCGCAGGAACGCCTCCGACAGCGGCGCGCGCGAGGTTGTGCCCGCGGCCTGCAGCTGGCGGAAGGCCGGCGACTCGTCGAGCTTGAGCCGGATCCAGATCGAGATCAGCAGCAGGCCGAGCGAGACCAGGAAGGGCACGCGCCAGCCCCAGGCGCCGAATGCCGCCTCGCCCAGCGCGGTGCGCACGATCAGGATGATGCTGAGCGCCAGGAACAGGCCGACGGTGGCGGCGACCTGGATCCAGCCGGTGGCGGCGCCGCGCTTGCCCGGGTCCGCATGCTCGGCGACATAGACGACCGCGCCGCCATATTCGCCGCCCACCGCGAAGCCCTGCAGGATGCGCAAGCCGATCAGCAGGTACGGCGCCGTGCTGCCGATGGCGCCGGTGTCCGGCAGGAGGCCGATGAAAAACGTCGCCAGGCCCATGATGGTGATGGTGATCAGGAAAGTGCGCTTGCGCCCCGTGCGGTCGCCGAGATAGCCGAACACCAGGCCGCCGATCGGCCTGACCGCGAAGCCCACCGCGAAGGTCAGGAGCGCGAAGATGTAGCCCTGGGTCTCGCCGGCGCCGGCGAAGAAATGCCGCGAGACGATGGAGAGCAGCGAGCCGAAGATGAAGAAGTCGTACCACTCGAACACGGTGCCCGCCGCCGATGCGGTCAGCACCAGTCCCATCCGCGCTGGGCGCGGGCCTGTCTCGGCCATGAACGAACCCTCCCCGGGTGGCTAATAGCTAACGGAGAGGGCGTGGGTTCTCAAGCGGTGTGGCCAAGCTCTCCCGCGAACAGGAGAGGTCGAACCCTTCACGCCACTTTCGGCGGCGGTTGGGCGATGAGCTTGCCGCCGTTGAGGCGCGCGATCTGGCGCGCCAGCAGCATGCGGTCGCGGTCGCAGACGAAGGCGTGCAGGATATGCGTCACGCTCTCGCCGTCGTCGGACAGCGGCAGGTAGATGGCCTCGAATTCCTCCAGCCCCTCGGACAGCCAATTGGCCTGGCCGGCCGTGCGCATCACGATCTTGTCGCGCGCCACCTTGCGGAAGACGCCGTTGACGCTCTTGGCGACGGCCTCGCCGTTCGGCGCGAAGGCTTCCATCACGGTGCGCCCGGTGCTGTCGGCGAAAAAATATTGCGTCACCAGCGTGCCGATCAGGCGGTAGCGGAAATCGCGCCCGCCCGGCAGCACGTCCAGGATCATCACCCAGCCGAGATGGTCTTTCAGCTGCGCCGGCGAGATGTCGGCGCGCGACGGCATGGCGCGGCCACCGCGCTTCTGCTCCCAATAGGCGCGCAGGAACGCGCAGCTGGGATGCACGAAGTGCGCCGGATTTTCCTCGGCGACGGTATCGAGGGCGGCTTGCGGCATGGCGAAGGCCAGGAGGTTCGTTCGCCGCAAATTCTAGGCCGGCGGCGTTAATAGGTGGTTATGCGCGAGGATAGCGGCGTTAAGCTCGGTCCGCCGCGGCGGCGCAAACCTGCGCCGTTTCCTGCTAGTTTGTCGAACGATGATCCAGCGCGCGTCAATCCTTGGGGCGGCCCTCGTTTTTGTCACCGGTGTCAGTCATGCCGCCGATGTCCAGTTCGCCGGCTATGGCGATGTGCGCCTCGTCGCACCGCCGGCGAGCGACGCCTATCTCGACGGCGGCCTCGGCAAGCTGCGCTTCGGCGCAGACGATCCCGATCCGGGTGTCAAGCTCGGCGACCTTGTCGGCGAGTTGCGGGTCGGCGATATGGGCGCGTGGTCGGTGCAGGCCGATGCGCGGCTCAACGCCGACTATGGCCCGGCGCTCGATCTGCTGGAGGGCTTCGTGCGCTATGCGCCGGCCTCGAACACGCGCTGGCAATGGTCGGCGCGCGCCGGCGCCTTCTTCGCGCCGCTGAGCCTGGAGAACGAGGAGATCGGCTGGTCGAGCTTCTGGACGGTGACGCCGTCGGCGATCGATTCGTGGATCGGCAGCGAGCTGCGCACCGTCGGCGCCGAAGGCACGCTCGACTGGCACAGCAACGGCAACGACGTGACGCTGATCGGCGCGCTGTTCGGCTTCAACGACACGGCGGGCGTGATGATCGCCGAGCGCGGCTGGAATTTCGACGACCGCGCCACCGGCCTGTTCGAGACATCGCGCCTGCCCGACGCGGTGGCCGTCGCCGCCGGCCGCGTGCCGCCGCTGACGACGCATCTGTTCCGCGAGATCGACGACAGCCCCGGCTGGTACCTGGATGCCTCCTATCAGATCGACCGCACCACCGGTTTCGAGGTCATGCGCTACGACAACGAGGCGGATCCGACGCGGCCGCGCGCTTGGCATACCGCGTTCTGGGATCTCGGCTTGCGCCGGCAGATCGGCGCGGTCACGCTGCTGTCGCAGGCGCTGTCGGGCACGACGCTGATCCGCCCCTCGGCCACGGCGTTCACCGCCACCGATTTCAAATCGGCCTATGTCCTCGTCGGCTGGGACCTCGACGATTGGTGGCTGGCGGCGCGCGCCGACCTATTCCAGACACGCACGCGCACCGCCGCGCTCGGTCCCTCGCCGCTCAGCGAGGACGGCCACGCCTTTGACGCAACGGCAAGCTGGCGCCTGCGTTCGTGGCTGCGCCTCAGCGCGGAGTATCTGTTGTCCGACGACCGCCGCGCCCAGCGCGTCCTGGACGGCGACGCGCCGCAGCAAAGCGAAAACCAGTTCCAGCTCGTGCTGCGGACCTATTTCTGAGCCCGCAAGAATCTACCCTCCCCTTGAGGGAGGGTCGAAATTTGCGAAGCAAATTTCGGGGAGGGGTCCGATGCATGGCGTTGGACCCCTCCCCGAAATCATCTACGCTTCGCTGCGATGATTTCGACCCTCCCTCAAGGGGAGGGTAAAAAGTGAGGAGCCAGCGATGAGCAACACGGAATTCGAGCTGCAGGGCGTCAACCATCTGGCGCTGGTGTGCAAGGACATGGCGCGCACCGTCGACTTCTACGGCAATGTGCTCGGCATGAAGCTGATCAAGACCATCGAGCTGCCGAACGGCATGGGCCAGCATTTTTTCTTCGACCTCGGCAATGGCGACAGCCTCGCGTTCTTCTGGTTCCCGAATGCGCCCGAGGCCGTCCCCGGCGTCGCCTCGGCGGCGCCCGGCATGCTGCCCGGACCCTCGGCCCATGGCTCGATGAACCATGTCGCGATCAACGTGCCGGCGGACCGGATCGACGAATACTACGAGAAGCTCGTTGCCAAGGGCATCAAGGCCAGCCGCGTCATCAGCCACGACGACTCGCCGATGCAGGCGAGCCTCGAGATCACGCCGACCACCTTCGTGCGCTCGATCTATTTCTTCGATCCCGACGGCATCGCGCTGGAATTCGCGGCGTGGACGCGGGCGCTGGGCACGCCGGCGGACGTCGCGGTGAAAGCGCCGAAGGCAGTGGACAAAGAACGGCAGCTCGAGACGGCGAAGTAAAAACTCTATTGTCATCCCCGGCGAGCCGTACGGAGCACGGCGAGGGAAGGGGACCCAGGCGGTCAAGCTGCCGAGGTGCTGCCGATATAGTTTGGCTTATCGTCGAAACCGCTCTTGAAATAACCGCCTGGGTCCCCTTCCCTCGCACCGCTTCGCGGTGCTCGCCGGGGATGACAGTTCACCGCTGCCCCGCCACCGCAAAATACGCCTCCGCCAGCATCGCCAGGTTCGTCGGCGGCTCGACGATCATCTGCAGCGCCGCGGCGCGCACGAAGGACGTGTCGGCCGCCGCGGTCAGGTATTCGACCGGCGACTTGCCGTCGACCCGCGCCAGAAGCAGCATCGGCAGCAGCCGCGCCGTGCGGCCGTCGACCGCGTCGGGCGCTTCCCAGGCGACGCCGCGGCGATAGGCATCCTTCAAGGCGTGGAAGGCGCCCGCGTATTGCGCCGTCCATTCGGGATGCCAGACGCATTTGAGCAGCAAATGATTGAGACAGAAGGCGAGGTCGAACGCCGGATCGCCGTAACACGCCGTCTCGGCGTCGAGGAACACCGGGCCGTCCGGCCCGCACAATATGTTCTTCGGGCTGATGTCGCCCTGCATCAGCGCGATGCGCGCCGCCGCGAGGCGCCCGGCCTCGGCCTCGATCGCCGGCGCCAGTAACGGATGGCGCTGCGCGGTGTACAGCAGATAGGGCTCCAGCCGGAGGGCGCGAAATTGCGCGCCATGGTCGAAGGCGGCGGCGATCTCGGCCCGTCCTGCCGTCGCAGCATGGATGCGGGCCAGCGCCGCGCCGACCTGGGCGGCGAAAGCGGCGTCGACGCGGCCGGCGGCAAGCTCGGCCTTCCACACCGGATAGCGCTCGGGCGCAAAGAACTCCATCGCGAACAGATGGCGGGCGCGGTCCTCGCCGAGGATGCGCGGCACCCAATGGGGCTCGATCCCGGCCACCAGTTTCAGCCAGGCGACTTCGGCCGCGGCGCGCTCGGGCGGTGCCCGCCACGCGGCCGCGACGCGCAGCTGCGGCAGTGCCCGCTTGACGACCAGAGGCGGGCGCCGCTTCACCGCGACGCGGTAGACATCGCAGGAGACGCCGCCCGACAATGTGCCGATGGTGAACTGCTCGCCCTCGCCGAGCAGCCCCATTTCGGCGAGCGCGGCGGCGATGTCCTGCAAGTCTGCGGGGTGCGCGGAGCCGCTCATTGCCGTTATAGTCGTTGAATCAGGCGCTCCAAACAAGAACGACGATGTCCGCGCATTTCACCGATCCCGAGGCCCTCGCCGACGCCGTCATCGCCGCGGTGGGGCGCCGTATCGTGCTCGGCCTGCCGCTCGGCCTCGGCAAGGCCTGCCACGTCGCCAACGCGCTGTACCGCCGCGCCGCCCGGGATCCGACGCTCGAGCTCCACATCTTCACCGCGCTGACGCTGGAGGCGCCGGGCGCGAAGAACGAGCTGGAGAAGCGCTTCATCGGCCCGATCTCGCAGCGCCTGCTCGGCGGCTACCCGAAGCTCGACTACGCCGCGGCGGTGCATGGCAATGCGTTGCCGCCGAACATCCGCGTCGACGAGTTCTTCTTCCTCGCCGGGCGCTGGCTCGGCAGCGAGACGGCGCAGAGGAGCTACATCAGCGCGAACTACACCCATGCCGCCGACTATCTCATGGCGCGCGGCGTCAACGTCGTCGCCCAGCTGGTGGCGAAAAAGGGCGAGCGCTACAGCCTGAGCTGCAATCCCGACCTCACGCTCGACATGCTCGACGCGCAGAAGGCGGGCCGCGCCAAATTCCTCCTGGTCGGCCAGGTCAACAGCGAGCTGCCCTTCATGCCCGGCGACGGCGACCTGCCGGCGGAAGCCTTTAGCCATGTGCTGGAGAGCCCGGCGACCGATTTTCCGCTGTTCGCGCCGCCCCGGCAGCCGCTGTCGGCGACCGAGCATGCCATCGGCCTCCACATCGCGCGGCTGATCGCCGACGGCGGCACGCTGCAGATCGGCATCGGCGAGGAGGGCGATGCCGCCGTCCACGCCATGATCCTGCGCCACCGCCGCAACGAGGCGTTTCGCGAAGCGGTGTCGCGCCTCACCGGCGGCGCGCCGCCGCTGGCCGGCGAGGAGGGCGCGCCCTTCGCGCTCGGCCTCTACGGCGTCAGCGAAATGCTGGTCGACGGCTTCCTCGAACTGATCGACGCCGGCATCCTCAAGCGCGAGGTGGACGGCGTGCTGGTGCATGGCGGCTTCTTCGTCGGGCCGCGCGCCTTCTATCGCCGCCTGCGCGAGATGGCGCCCGACGCGCTCGCCCGCATCCAGATGACGCGCATCTCCTTCACCAACCAGCTCTATGGCGACGAGGCCGGCAAGCGCGCGGCGCGCGTCAAGGCACGCTTCGTCAACAGCGCGATGATGGCGACGCTCTTGGGCGCGGTGGTCTCCGACGGGCTGGAGGACGGCCGCGTCGTCAGCGGCGTCGGCGGCCAGTTCAACTTCGTCGACCAGGCCTTCGCGCTCGAAGGCGCCCGCGCGATCATCGCCATCAACGCGACGCGCGGCGCGGGCAAAAGGCTGCAGTCGAATGTGCGCTGGGCCTACGGCCACACCACCGTCCCGCGCCATCTGCGCGACATCGTGGTCAGCGAATACGGCATCGCGGACCTGCGCGGCAAAAGCGACGAGCATGTCGTGGCGCGGATGCTGGCCATCGCCGACTCGCGCTTCCAGGGCGAACTCCTGGCGCGCGCCAAGGACGCCGGCAAGATCGCCAGGGCTTACGAAATCCCCGCGGCGCATCGGGACAACCATCCGGAGCGCATCGCCGCGGCGCTGGCGCCGCTCCAGGCCGGCGGCCTGCTCCCCGACTATCCCTTCGGCTGCGATTTCACGCCCGTCGAGCAGCGCCTGCTGCCGGCGCTGGAGCGCTTGCAGGCCGCTTCGCCGCGCGAGCTCGCGCGCCTGGCGCTGGCGGGTCTTGGCGGCGGCGAGGACGAAGCGCTGGCGCGCATGGGTCTTGCCGCGCCCAACGGCCTCGGCGAGCGTTTCTATCGCGCCCTGCTGCGCGGCGCGCTCAAGGGCTGAGCGCGCGCCTCAGGCCGCGGTCTTGGGCAGCAGCGCGCCGTATTGCGGGATGACGAGGTTCTGCGCCCCGCCGCCGTCATGGCACAGCTCGATCAGAAAGCGCGTGTTCGCGTCGTTGGCGATCTCGTTGCAGGCGGCGAGGAACTGTGCCGGCTCCAGCTTGCGCCGGACCGGCGGGCTCAGCTGGTCCTGCGGCAGGCCGGGCGCCACCGCCAGCAGCGCGGTCGCCAGCGGGTAGAGCTGCGAGCCGGTGTCTGCGAGCTGGCGCACGAACCAATAGATCTCGATGGCGCCGCGCAGGCTGGCGGGGCGCAGATCGTCCATCCGGTCGCCCAGATACATCCAGGCGATCGCCTGGCTGACGCAGTCGACCACATAGTCGAAGCCGAGGCCGGTGCGCATGCTGAGCTGCACCGGATCGCAATAGGCCAACTGGGCGATGGTGGTGATGTCGGCGTCCATCAGCTTGTCGCAGATCGGGTGGTCGATGCCGTCGAGATTGAGGATCTGGTCGGGCGAATTGTCGTCGACGCCGAGGCCGAGATTGAGCGTGTTGGAGGCGAAGCGGCGCAGGATCACCCGCACCGTCTCCAGCGGAAAGGCGCCGATGGCGAAGGCCAGCGGCAGCGCCACGGCCGGCGTCACCATCTGCGCCATGGCGACCGCCAGCGCCGCCGACAGCGCCACGCGCAGCGTCGAATTGAGGACGTCCGCCGGCGCCAGGTCGAGCCGCCGCGCCCGCGAGATCATGTCGGCGACGATCCACAGATAGGCGCCGCCGATGCCGGCGGCGGCGACCTGGGGGATCACCCAGATCGACCAGCTCTGCGGGATCGCGCCGATCAGCGTCAGGCCGTTGCCGCGCGCCAGCCCGATCCAGGTCACGGCCGCCTGCGACAGCAGGAATGTGGTGACAAAATTCGCCACGATGAACAGCAGCAGCGGCAGCCAGAAATAGCGCCGTCCATAACGCTGCTGATAGAGTTGTTCGAAGCGCGCATCGGCCTCGCTGTCGGCGAACTGCTCTTTCAGGAACGTCTTCAGGTACAGCGCCTTGGCGCTGGTCGAAAAGCCGCTGAAGATATCGACCTTCTTGACCGCCCAGCCGCGCAGGATGAAGGCGCAGATCGGATAGACCGCCAGCGCCGTCAGGCCGAGCGCCGCCAGCACGCTGTACCAGTTGCCGAAATTGGCCGAGAAGCTCGTAAACAGCGCGCCCCCCGCCGGGACGATCGCTGGTACACTGGCAATACGCATGGTCCCCCGCACGCGGCGCCGACAGCGCCGACCATCCCTTTACGAGCTTAATGCGCCGCGGCGCCGCGGCGAAACCGTTTTAATACCGTGTAACGCCAAACGGCGCACGTGCCGCCAAGCCCCGGCTTTTTGCTGTACAAAGTCAAGCCTCGCGCAAACCTGATGATGCATCGCCGGCCCGGGACGGCTAGTCTGCCGCCAATCGAAAAGGGATCCGAGGGATGAAACGCAACTGGATACTGGCGGCCGCGCTCACCGCGGCGCTCGGCGCAACCGGCGCCGTCGCCGCGCACAAGCCGGCCGCGCCGGCCTACGTCACCGCTGCCATCGCCGATGCCGGGCGGCCCGACGCCGAGAAGCAGCTCGACGCCGAGCGCCTGCCGGCCGACATGATCGCCTTCGCCGGCATCCGGCCCGGCAGCCGCGTCATGGATATCATGCCCGGCGCCGGCTATTTCACGCACCTCTTCGCCAAAGTCGTCGGCGACAAGGGCTATGTCTATGCCTACACCCCGACCGAGCTCGACCCGATCATCCAGAAGCGTTTCCCGGGCTCCGACCCGACCAGGCAGTTCGCGGCCTATTCCAATGTCAGCGTGCTGCACGCCCCGATCGACAAGCTGACGGCGCCGGAATCGCTCGACGTGGTGTGGACGGCGCAGAATTATCACGACCTGCACGACCCGTTCATGGGGCCCGCCGATCTCGGCCTCGTCAACAAGGCGGTGTACGACGTCCTCAAGCCGGGCGGCCTCTACATCGTGCTCGACCATGCGGCGGCGGACGGCTCGGGGCTTTCGGCCACCAACACGCTGCACCGGATCGACGAGGCGGTGGTCAAGTCGGAAGTGGAAGCGGCCGGCTTCAAGCTGGTCGGCGAGAGCCGCGTGCTGCGCAACCCCAAGGATCCGCGCGACAAGCTCGTGTTCGATCCCTCGATCCGCCATCATACCGACCAATTCATCCTTAAATTCATGAAACCGAGGCACTGAGCGGACCTTCGATGCGCCCCCCGACGTTGCTTTTCACGCTCGTTGCGGGCGCGCTTTTCTGGCAGGCAGCGGCGACGGCCGAGCCGGCCGTTCCCGCGCTGCCGGGCGCGCCGCAAGCGCCCGTCGTTCTCGCGCCGCCGCCCGGCGCGACACCGCCGGCGGCCGCGCAGCGCTTTCGTGGCACGCTGCAGGAATTCGACGGGCCGTTCCTGACGCTGAAGACCGCCGACAAGAAGATCGTCACCCTCGGCATGACGACGGCGACGCGCATCGTCCACAACCGCTCGCTGCAACTCACCGACCTGCCGGTCGGCGCCTTCGTCAGCGTCGCGGCGCTGAGGACCTCCGACAACAAGCTGCGGGCCCAGGGCATCCGCCTCTATCCCGCCAGCATGCGCGGCGCCGGCGAGGGGCTCTATCCGCTCGATCCGGCCAATCCGGCGCGGCTGCTGCTCAACGGCAGCGTCACCGCGGTGACGCCCGGCGGCATCGGCGGCATCGTCGCGGTCGGCTTTCATGGCGCTGTCGGCGCCGCGCCCGACTGCGCCGGCCGTGCCGCGCCCGGCGGCTGCAGCGGCGTGGCGCAAGTGATCTTCGCGCGCGGCGTTCCCATCGTCGCCATCGACGGCGGAGACCCGTCTCAACTCCTGCCCGGCGCCACGGTCAGCGTCAGCGCCGCGCCCGACGCCGGCGGCACCCTCGTCGCCACCACGGTGACGGTCGAACGCGACGCGCCGCCGCCCAAGCTGTAGCGTCGTTTTGGTTTGAATTTATCCAATCCAACCCGAATCGACTCTAAGCGATCCACAGCCCGCGCCGGCGGTGCCATTGCTCGATCGAGAGCTTGGGATATTCGCGGAATGTCCGGTCGCCGCGGCCGATGTCCGCCGCCACCCAGGACGGCTTGAAGCGCAGCATCAGATGCACTTTCGAGGGCGGCTTTGGCAGCGGCGTGTCGATGGCCGAGGCGAAGGGGTGCATCAGGTCCGGCCATTGCGGATCGTACAGCCACAGCGCGCTGGCGCAGCGGCCGCAGAAATTGCGCTCCCCCTTGCTCGTGCGGCAATGCCTGGCATCGTCGCGGATGCGGGCGCGGTAGACGCGCAGCGCCCGCTTGCCCTCGATCTTCAAGGTCTTCGCGTCGGCCATCAGGTTGATCGCGTAGCCGCCGCCGCCCGCCGTCTTGCGGCAGATCGCGCAATAGCACAGCTGGTAGGGATAGGGCGTGTGGCTCGCGACGCGGAACGACACCGCGCCGCAGCGGCATGAACCTTCGAGCATCCTGGGCATGGGCATCTCCTGCCCCATGCAAACCGCCGACGCCCGCGCTTGTTCCCGTCAGGCCGGCGCTGCCGCCGGCTTGCCGTTGACCGTCACGCCATGGAATTCGAGGCCGCGCACGTTCCTGGCGATGCTGGCGCCCGCGACGTTCGCGAAGTCGCAGTCCTTCAGCGTCACGCCGTCCACCGGCGCATTCGCCAATCCCTGCACGTCCACCGCCATGGCGCTCTTGCCGCTCACCACGCGCTCGACGAACACGTTCGACACCACCGGCTGGAACGGTCCGTTGGCACCTTCCTCGTAGGTCTCGTCGATGGAGAGCACCGCGCGCGCCACCTGGCCGACGGCGATGTCGCGGAAGTACAGCCACTCCAGCTTCCCGCCGCGCATCGCGTTGTTCTTGATGCGCAGCGCATGGACCAGGTTCGGGCTGTCCATCCGACACTTCTCCACGAACACGCGGTGCACGCCGCCCGAAATCTCGCTGCCGATGGTCGCCGCGCCGTGCCCGTTGCGCATCGTGCAGTTGCGGATCACGATGTCCTCGGACGCCACCCCGATCCGCCGCCCGTCGCCGTTGCGCCCCGACTTGATCGCGATGCAGTCGTCACCGGTGTTGAAGAAGCAATCCTCGATCAGCACGCCGCGGCAGCTTTCCGGGTCGCAGCCGTCGGTGTTCGGTCCCGCCGCGTCTATGGTCAGTCCACGGACGATTACGCTCTCGCACAGCACCGGGTGCACCTGCCACATCGGCGAGCGCTTCAGCGTCACGCCCTCGATCAGCACGTTCTTGCAGCGATAGGGCTGGATGAAATTGGGGCGCAGATACGAGCCGTCGCCGAACACGCGGCTTGCGACCGGCACGCCCGTCTCGCCCATCGCGAACAGGCGGTTGCGCGCCGCGTCCTGCTTCGCCATGCCCGCGCGCCAGCCATGCGCCGCCTTGCCTTTCCACGGCCACCAGATTTCGTCGGTCGCGCCGCCGTCCAGCGTCCCTTTGCCGGTGATCGCGATGTCGTGGCAGTCGATGGCATAGACCAGCGGCGAATAGTTCATCAGCTCCACGCCTTCCCAGCGCGTGAAGACGATCGGGAAGGCGTGCGGATCGGTCTTGAACCGGATCGTCGCGCCTTCCTCGACATGCAGGTTGATGTTGCTTTTCAGATGGATCGGCCCGGTCGACCAGGCGCCCGCCGGCACGATCAGCCATCCGCCACCGGTGTCATCCAGATCCGCGATCGCCCGCGCGAACGCGTCGGAGCAGTCGAAGACGCCGTCCCCCTTCGCGCCGTGCTCGGTAAGCCGCAGGCGCCGCGCCGGAATGATCGGCGGCGCGATGCCGCCCAGGATCGCCGGCACGTCGTCCCAGGACGGGATGTGCGGGTCGGTGTCGGCAAACCTGGCCCGGACCGGCGCGCCCAGCACCCGCCACGGCAGCGCGCTCGCAGCGACGCCTGCGAGAAATCCGCGCCGGTTCGCGCTCATATCTCCACCACGATCTTGCCGAAATGCCCGCCCGCCTGCATCAGCTTCAGCGCCTCGCGCAGCCTGCCCCAGGCGAACACCTTGTCGACCACCGGCGTCAGCTTCCACTTCGCGATATGCGCCGCCATGTCGTCGAACTGCTCCCTGGAGCCGACCGAGATGCCGTGGATGTGCAGGTTCTTGCCGAACACGATGGGGATCGTCACCGGGCTCGAGAAGCCGCCGAGCACGCCGATCACCACGATGTGGCCGCCGACGCGGGCCGCGTCGAACGACTGGTTCAGCGTGTTCTCGCCGCCGACCTCGACCACGACGTCGACGCCGCGTCCGCCGGTCATCTCGCGCGCCACCCGGCCCCAATCGGGCGTCGTCTTGTAGTTGATCAGGTGATCGGCGCCGAGCGCCTTGGCCCGCGCCAGCTTCGCGTCGCTCGACGAGGTCGCGATCACGGTCGCGCCGCGCGCCTTGGCGAATTGCAGCGCGAAGATCGAGACGCCGCCGGTGCCCTGCACCAGCACGGTGTCGCCGGGGCCGACCGGCGCCTCGACGGTCACCGCCCGCCAGGCGGTCAGCCCGGCGCAGGGCAGGGTGGCGGCTTCGGCGAAGCTGAGATGCGCCGGAAATTTCGCCACGCCGTCGGCCTCGAGCAGCATCTTCTGCTGCAGCACGCCCGAAAGCGGCCCGCCGAGCGGCCGGTTGCGCGCTGCTGCCGTCACCGGCCCCGCCAGCCAAGACTGGAAGAACAGCGGACACACCCTGTCGCCGGCCGCGACGCGCGTCACACCCGCTCCGACCGCCTCGACGACGCCGGCGCCGTCGGAGAACGGGATCAGCGGCAACGGATAGCCGCCGCCATAGCCGATCACCGTCAACAGGTCGCGGTAGTTCAGCGACGCCGCCTTCATCGCCACCACGATCTCGCCGGCGCCGGGCTTCGGCTCGGGCTTGTCGGCCTCGGCGAGATTGTCGATGCCGTAGGCGTTCTGGATTTCCCAGACCTTCATGAGACGAGGCCTTCCGCCTTCATCGCCGCGTGGACGGCGGGGCGCGCCGTGACGCGTTTGCGGAACGCGGCGACGTTGTCCGGCACCGCGATCTTCTGGAAGATCGCCCAGCTCGTCATCACGAAGAGATAGGCATCCGCCACCGTGAACTGCGCGCCCGTCAGGTAATCCTTGCCCGCAAGCGCAGCGTCGACAAATGCAAAGCGCTTGGCCAGCTTCTCCCGCGCGTCGGCCTTGACCTCTTCCGAGCTCGGGCCGAACAGCGGCGTGAACGTCTTGTGCATTTCCGAATTGATGTAGGCGAGCCACTCCAGCACGCGATAGCGCGCGACGTCGCCGTTGCGCGGAATAAGATCGGCCTCGGGCTTCAGGTCGGCGAGATACTGCACGATCGCCGGCCCCTCGCTCAGCAGCGAGCCGTCGTCCAGCGCCAGCGCCGGCACATAGCCCTTGGGATTGATCGCGTAGAAGTCCGCGCCCGATGCCGTCTTGTGGGTCTTGAGGTCGACCTTCTCATATTCCAGCGCGATTCCCGCCTCCTCCGCCACGATATGCGGCGACAGCGAGCAGGCGCCGGGCGAATAGTAGAGCTTCATGCGAGGCCTCTGGGTGATCCGGGCGGACTGTGCGGCGGCCGGCGCTTTCGATCAACCGGGGCGGGTTTCCCTAGCGGGAGGGCGCGCCCTTGCCTTGGCGCTCGCCGCGGCGTTTGTTCTGCCTCCCCACGGCAACGGAGATCTCCATGACCGGCCCCTTCGGCGCGCAATCCACCACCGACGACGTCCTTAAAGGCGTGAACCTCCGCGGCAAGCGCGTGCTGGTGACCGGCGTCTCCGCCGGCCTCGGCGTCGAGACCGCGCGCGCCCTCAGCGCCCATGGCGCCACCGTCGTCGGCGCCGCCCGCGACCTCGCCAAGGCGCGCGGTGCGACCGAAGCCGTCGTCAAGGGCGCCGCACAGGGCGGCAGCCTCGAACTGGTCGAACTCGATCTCGCCTCGCTCAAAAGCGTGCGTGCCTGCGCCGATGCGCTCAACCGGGCGGGCAAGCCGTTCGACGTCGTGATCTGCAACGCCGGCGTCATGGCGTCGCCGAACGGCAAGACCGCCGACGGCTTCGAGACCCAGTTCGGCACCAATCACCTCGGCCATTTCGTGCTGGTGAACCGCATCGCCAAACTGCTGCACAGCGGCTCGCGCCTGGTGAACCTGTCCTCGGCCGGCCACCGCTTCGCCGACGTCGACCTCGACGACCCCGGCTTCGCGCGCACGCAATACGCGCCGTTCGTCGCCTATGGCCGCTCGAAGACGGCCAACATCCTGTTCGCGGTCGAGTTCGACCGCCGCCACAAGGGCCGCGGCATCCGCGCCACCGCGGTGCATCCCGGCGGCATCCAGACCGAGCTCGGCCGCCACATGACGCCGGAAATGATTCAGGGGATGATCAAGAACATCGAGGACGCGGCCAAGGCCGCCGGCGGCGCCGACGCGCCCGCCTTCTCCTGGAAGACGATTCCGCAAGGCGCCGCGACCAGCGTGTGGAGCGGTTTCGTCGCGAAGGCCGACGAGGTCGGCGGCCAATACTGCGAGGACTGCCACGTCGCCGAGCTCAACGACAACCCCGCCTCACGCGGCGGCATCCGCCCCTACGCGCTCGATCCCGACCGCGCCAAGGCACTCTGGGCGAAAAGCGAGGAGATGGTGGGAGAGCGCTTCGCCTGAACGCCTGCCGTTCCGCGAACGCACGGCGCATCGCGACGGCGTGAAGCGGGGGCGTCCGATTTCGCATTTTCAATTGGATTCGTCCTCAGACCATCCCTTGTCGCTGTCATGGTGCGCCCGAAGAACAAAGCCATTCAGCGAGGTTCCTGAGCCGTCCGGGGCTAGCGCGCATTTGGTTTGAATGGAATCCCAAACTCCGTCATGGGCGGACTTGATCCGCCCATCCATCGCGCCCGCGTCTGCGGGCGCACAAGAGTCTTTTCGGTGCGCCAATGCGCGCCGGATGGATGGCCGGCTCGAGGCCGGCCATGACGAAATTGGTGGCGGTGAGTCATCTCGTTCCAATCCCGCGTTAAAGTGCTTCTTCCGGCGCGTTTGAAACCGGCATCCGGCATGCCAACATTATGTCTTTGAAATCTCTAGTCTATTTTGCTCTCTCTGGACGACGCATAGCAAAAATTTCCTCCACAACCCCTTGAAATAGGTTTTTAGACATACAACCTATACGGGCATGACCACGCTCAACCCCCCGGCCTCCGGCCAAATGCCCGCCCAGCCCGCCGAAAACCCCGACGAGGCGTTGCGCCGTCTCGCCGGCAAGCGGCTGGCCGAGTATCTCGATATCGGTGTCGGCCTCGCCACAGAGTGCTCGCGGCTGGCCTCGGCCAGGAAACGCGACCATCTGGGCCCGATCACCGCCGCGGCGCGGCTGTTCAACTCCAACGCCCGCGTCGCCCAGGCGCTCGCCCTTGTCGCGCTGGTGGAGCGGCGTCAGCGCACGATCGTCGAGCGGATTCAACCGCCTAAGCCGGATCCGGCGCAATTGAATTCAACAAATGAGAGAAAGGAGGACCCCGAGGAAATCCGCAGACGCTTGGAGCCGCGGATTCTCGGGATCGTCGCGCGCATTCAAGCGCGGGACCAACCGTCCAATCCGCATGCCGAGGCGCATGCCCGCGCGACGGAGGAATGGGAAGCTGAAGGCAACGATCCCTACCCGCCCTAGGCGGGGCGCGCCCGCCGGCAACGGCAACGCGATCAAACACGGCAAATACACGCGCGAGCGCCGGGCGCTGTATCGGCGGATTCGCGAGCACGTCAGGCGCGGCAAGGAACTGATCGCTTGGGCCGAAGCGGTATGCGCCGCGCGCGCCGCGCTATTCCTTCTCCCGCCCGCCCTGGCGCCAGCGGGTGACGATGGCGTCGAGCGAGGCGCGTTCGAGCTTCTGCGTCTTCCAGCTCTTGGAGAAGCCGGCGTTCATGTTCTTGGGCACCGCGCCCTTGCCCAGCACGTCGAACTTGATGCGCATCGGCATCGAGGTGCCCTGGCCGAGCACGATGGCCTCGCGGTCGCCGAGCAGCGGCAGGAAGTCGAGCAGGTCGATCATGCCTTCATAGGTGTTGGCGCGGATCACCTGCTGGTCGCGCTCGCTGGACAGCCGCAAGGCCACCGCGGTGCCGCATTGCGACAGGATGTTGGGGTCGAGGTCCGACGGGCGCTGCGTGACGAGGGCCAGCGACAGCGAATATTTGCGTCCCTCCTTGGCGATGCGCGACAGCGCCTGCCGCGTCGGCGCGAAATTGATGTCGGCGCCGGCCGGGGCATAGCGGTGCGCCTCCTCGCAGACCAGCAGCATCGGCACCGCGCCGTTGCTCCACACCGCGAGGTCGAACGCCAGCCGCGAGATCACCGAGATGATGACGTCGAGGATTTCCGGCGGCGCGGTGGAGAGGTCCACCACCGTGATCGGCCGGCCCTCATTGGGGATGCGGAACAGCCGCGACAGCACGTCGGTCATGGTATCCTGGATGGTCAGGCTGCCGAACATGAAATTGTAGCGCTGGTCGGCGACCAGCATCTCGATCTGGGTCTTCAGCCGCCGGTACGGCAGCGTCATGTGGGTGCGCTCGAGCTTGCCGAGCCGGTCGTCGATATAGGCGGTGACGTCGGACAGGCGGAACGGCGTCGGCGTGTCGACGCTGATCGTGTGGCCGGCGCCGTCGGCCGGCCGGCGGGCACGCCCCGCCGCGGCCTCGGAATAGCGGCGCTTGGCGTAGACCACCGCTTCGCTGAGGATCTCGAGTTCGGCGTCGTGATGCGCGTCCTTGCTGGTCAGCGCCGCCGACAGCTCGGCGAAATTGAGCAGCCAGAACGGCAGGTTGAAATTGTTGAGCGTGATCTTCTCCACCATGCCTTCGAAGGCGGCGGAATATTCGTTGTGCACGTCCAGGATCACGACATGGGCGCCGGCATGCTCGTACAGCATGCGCTGCAGGATGGCGGTGAGGGCGCAGGACTTGCCCGAGCCCGTCGAGCCCACCACGATGAAATGCTTGGCCAGCAGGTCGTCGGTCAGCAGCCGCGCCGGCACGCTCGGATCCTGGAACAGGGTGCCGACCTTGATGCTGGCGACCGCCGGCGGCGCGTAGACGCGCGTCAGGTCGTGGCGGTCGGCGAACAGCACCGGATCGCCGATGCTGGGCAGCTGCGAGACGCCGCGGCGAAAGGTCAGCCGCTTGCTCTGTTCGTCGATGCCGACTTCGCCGGCGAGGTTGATCTCGATCAGGCCCATTTCGTCGTGGCCGTCGGCATTGGGCATCGGCGCGGTCACCGCCGAGACCAGGCCCATCACCGACGAGGCGGGCGTCACGATCTTGACCAGGGCGCCGATCTGCACGCGCGGGTCCTTGGCGGCGAGCGCGCCTTGCGTCGGCCGCTCGATGATCGCGATGGCGTGGCTGCCGGCGACCGAGACGATATGGGCGATCTGCACCGGCGGCGTCGCGGGGACGCCGCGGCGCTCCTTGCCGGTCGCCGCTGCGGGCGCCGGCTTGGACGGCTCGGCGCCTGTGGCGGCCGGCGGGGTGCGGAAGATCTGGTTCATGGCATTACGCTCCCGGCGCCGTCGGGCGGCAGGGTGAGGAACACGGTGGTGCCGGCGCCGGGCTGGCTCTCCAGGTGGATGTTGCCGCCATGCTGGCGGGCGATGCCGCGCGCGATGGGGAGGCCGAGGCCGGTGCCTTCCTGGGTGCGCGCGAGATGGCCTTGCACCTGGCCGAACGGCTTCATGGCGGTGGCGATCTGGTCGGCCGACATGCCGACGCCGGTGTCGGCGATGGCGATGGTGACGCCGCCGTCGGGCGTGCGCTTGGCGACCAGGATGATGCGGCCGCGCGGGTCGGTGAACTTGCTCGCATTCGACAGCAGGTTGACGAGGATTTGCTTGAGGCGCTTGGCGTCGACGCTGAGCATCGGCAGGCCCGGCGGCACGCGCAGGTCGAGCGCCTGGCTCTTCTCGGCGATGGCATCGCGCATCGTCTCGGCCGCGGCGTCGACGATGTCGCCGAGATCGGCCGGCTGCCGGTTGAGCACGAAGCTGCCGCTCTCGATCTTGGAAATGTCGAGGATGTCGGAGACGACCTCGAGCAGGCGGCGGCCCGACTTGGCGATGTGGGTCGCATATTCGGCGCTTTTGGCCTGCGTCTCGCCGCCGCCCTTGAGCGACAGGATGACGTCGGAAAAGCCGATGATGGAGTTCAGCGGCGTGCGCAGCTCGTGGCTCATCGTCGCCAGGAACGCCGACTTGGTGCGGTTGGCGAGGTCGGATTCGGCGCGCGCCGCCTTGGACGCGATTTCCGTGCGCCGGCGCATCGTCAGCTCGCCGAGCGACTCCGAATACCGCGAAAGCAGCGAATCCCGCAGCGCGATCTTACGCTGGCGTTGCATGTCCGTGCGCACCCCGGTTTACAAGCCGGGATCGTACCGTTCGAGACATTCCCTCCCGGTTAACGTGCGCCTACCCCGTCAACGCGCGAGGGCGCGGGCGGGGCTGTTCGTAAACGAAAAATTAACCGGCGCTGGCTCAGTTCGCCGGATTGTTGGCTTCCAGGAACGCCACCGTCGCCTGCAGCATCTGCTGGCGGGTCTCGGCGTTGGACAGCCAATGATCCTCGCGGTCGAGCTTGAGGAACGTCACCGGCTTGCCGGCCGCCGTCAGCGCCGCCGCCATCGCTTCGCTCTGATCGATCGGCACGACGGTGTCGTCCTTGCCATGGATGAGCAGGATCGGGATGGTCTCCTGGGCGACATGGTGCAGCGGCGAGATCTCCGACAGCTTGGCATCGTCGGCGCTTGCCACGCCCATGTAGCGCATGGTGTAGATGTCGGGCGTCCGGTCGCGGTCGCGCTGCCATTGCAGCAGGGTCTGAGTGTCGGCGACGCCGGAATCCGAAACGGCGCAGCGGTAGACGCCGGGATCGAGGGTGGCGCCGGCCAGTGCCGCATAGCCGCCATAGCTGGCGCCGACGATGCAGACACGCTTGGCGTCGATCGTGCCCTGCGCCGCCAGATAGCGCACGCCGTCCGACAAATCGGTTTGCATCTTGCGGCCCCATTCGCCGAAGCCCGCCGCATAAAGCGGCCAGCCGAAGCCGTAGGAGCCGCGGAATTGCGGCTGCAGCACGGCATAGCCGCGCGACGCCAGCGCCTGCGACAGCCAGTCGAACTCGGGCATGTCGCGCGATTGCGGCCCGCCATGCGGCAGGACCACGAGCGGCAAACCCTTGGGGGCGCGTCCGTTCGGCAGGGTGAGATAGGCCGGAATCCTGGTGCCGTCGGCGGCGGCATAGGTGAGAAGTTTCACTTCGGCGGCGTCCGCCGGTTCGATTCCGGCATAGGTCGAACCCAGGAAACTCGCCTTGTGCGTGTTCAGGTCGACCATGAAAAAGCCGCTGCCGTCGCGGCGGCCGTCGACGCGCACGACGACGATCTTGCGGTCGCCGCTCCACGACACCAGTTCGACGTTCTCGTCCGGGAAGGCGCGCGCCAATCCGTTCCAGGCGGCCTGGTCGGCGGGATTGAAGAAGACATATTCGACGTTGGTGTTCAGCCGCATCGTGCCGATCAGCCGGTGCGTGACCGGATCGGTGACCGGCGCGACGCCGTCGCCGCCCAGGTCCGGCGCCGTCTCGGCCGCATCGTTCGCCAGGCTGAACTGCTTGGCGACCATCCGGCCGTTCTCCGGCGCCTCGATCAGGATCGACTTTCCGTCCGGCATGATGCCGATCACGGCGGGCGTCTCGTAAGGCGCCGATACCGAATAGGCGACCGTGTATCCCGCGCCGTGCTTGATCTTCAGCGTCCAGCTCTTCAGCTCGTCGTTGTATTCCGTGCGCGCGGCGATCTCGCCGTTCTGGTCGACCAGCCATTCGGTGCTGTGCTCCGGCGTGCCGATCTCGACGATATGGTTGATGCGTCCCGAGGCGAGATCCGCGGCGAACAGCGCTTCGACGCTGGAGTGGTCCACGAAGGTGTAACCCTCGACGAAGGCGGTCGAATGCCCGTCGACCATGCGCGATTGCGGCACGCCGCGGACGATGTTCATCTGATAGCCGCCATGCGCCAGCAGGACGTCGGCGCTGTGCGTCGCCAAGCTGTAGCTCTGGGTCATGTAGCGCTCGCTGCGCCAGCCCGTCGCGCCGACGACCGTGTGCGTGACCGAGAGCGTGATGAGCAGGTGGTCGTTGTCGGCCCAGGTCAGGTCGCGCAGTTTCTGGTCGTCGATGGTGACGCCGGCGATCACTTTTCCGGCGTCGATCGCGTTGATCAGGACGGTGCGCTTGCCGGCTACGTTCGTGACGTAAGCCAGGTTCTTGCCGTCGGGCGAGATCGTGAAATCGTCCAGGCTCGGCAATTGGCCATAGGCTTCGAGCGGCGCGGCCTGTGCCGCCGCCGACCACACGGCAAGCAAGATGCCCGCGCAGATCTGTCCCAGACGCATAGTTCCCCCCAAATATATGCAACACGCTGCCGTCGAACGGACCTGAGCCCGGTATCCGTCTATCTACGCCGCCGGCCCGCCCCAGGCAAAGATGCGGCTTCTACGCCGTCATTTTTCCTTCATGCCCTTGCGGAAAACGTCGGTGATGGGTTCGACGAAATAATCGAGCGCGGTGCGCGAGCCGGTATCCATTGCGACCTCGACCGGCAGGCCCGGGATCAGCCGCGCATTGGGATAGTCCTTCAAGGGCGTGCGGTCGACCGTCAGGTTGACGTTGAAATAGGGCTGGCCGGTGCGCGGGTCGAGCAGCCGGTCGGCGGAGATGGTGCTGACGACGCCCTCGATGATCGGCAGGCGGCGCGACTGGTAGGCGCTGAGATTGACCCGTGCCGACATGCCGACATGGATGCTGTCGGCATCCTCGGGCCGCACATGGGCTTCGACCTCGAGCGCGTCCTTCTGCGGCACGATCTCCATGATGGTGTCGCCGGGCTTGACCACCGCGCCGT
Source organism: Rhizomicrobium sp. (assembly GCA_035570795.1). Lineage (GTDB taxonomy): Bacteria > Pseudomonadota > Alphaproteobacteria > Micropepsales > Micropepsaceae > Rhizomicrobium. The sequence continues at coordinate 80,612 of DATMKZ010000021.1, read as the reverse complement.
TGGTGTGGACGGCGAGGCTGACCACCTTGCCTGAGACCGGCGCGCGGATGGTCAGCCGGGCCAGGATGTCGCGCGCCGCCTGCGAGCGGTCGAGGATGTCGAAGCGCTTGGTCTGCACGTCGCGCAGGTCCTTGACTACGTCGCTGAGCTGCTGGTTCTTCAGGTTCATGATCTGCAGCTGGTTCTCGCCCGAGGTCAGCTCGGTCTGGGCGATCTTCTCGACCAGCTGGCCGCGCTGGCCGGCGAGATCGGCGGCCTGGCGCTGCAGCGCCAGCAGTCGCGACAGCGTCGACAGCTTCTGGTCGTAGAGCGTCTGCACGCTGGCGGTTTCCTGGTCGATCAGCGTCATCTGCCGCTCGACGGCGGTCTGTTCGTTGCGCAGGCCGGCGATGATGCTGGCGTTCTCGGCCGAGCGCTTGGAGAGGATGTCGATCTGCTTGGCCAGCGTCTCGCGTCGCGTGTCGAAGGCGCTGAGTTCGCCGTGCATGGCGGCGGCGACCTTGGGATCGTCGGCGCGCGCCACCAGTTCGGGCGGGAAGGTGACGCTTGCGGCGCCATCGCGCTCGGCGATCAGCCGCGCTTCCTGCGCCGCCAGCGCGTCGCCTTCGCCGTCCAGCAATTGCAGGCTGGCGCGCGCCTGGGTGTCGTCCATGCGCACCAGCAGCTGTCCCGCCGAGACGGTCTGGCCGTCGACGACCAGCACGTCGCGCACGATGCCGCCCTCCAGGTGCTGGATGGTCTTGCGATGGGTTTCCACCACGATGAAGCCGGGTGCCATCACCGCGCTGTCGAGCGGGGCGAGCGCCGCCCAGCCGAAGAAGCCGACGATGAAGACCAGGATGACCAGCCGCCCGGTGCCGACGATGCCGCGCGTCGCCATGAAGGCGAGCGCCGGATCGCGCGACTCCTCGACCGGCGACAGCAGCTCGCGCGTCCACAGCGCCGCGGCATGCGCGCCGTGCTTTATCCCGTCCCACGTCACAGGTCCGCTCATGACGGAATTCCCGAACGGCCGGGGCCGCCGTCGCCCGCCGGCGTCATGGGCACGACATTGGCGGGCGCGCGCTGGGCGCCGCGGGCGGCGAATTTCTGCATGATCTCGGCCCGCGGCCCGAACGCCTCGACGGTGCCGTTGGCGCGCAGCACCAAAAGCTTGTCGACGTTCTGCAGGATGCTGGGGCGATGGGCGACGATCACCACCGTGACGCGGTCGGCCTTGAGGTCCGCCAGCGTCGCCAGCAGCGCGTCCTCGCCGGCGCCGTCGAGGTTCGAATTGGGCTCGTCGAGCACGACATAGCGCGGCTCGCCGTACAGCGTGCGGGCGATGCCGATGCGCTGGCTCTGCCCGCCCGAGAGCTTGTGGCCGTAGTCGCCGATGTCGGTATTGTAGTCCTTGGGCAGCGAAAGAATCATCTCATGCGCGCCGGCGCGCTTGGCGGCGCGCACCACGGTGTCGGGATCGCCTTCGCCGAGGCGGGCGATGTTCTCGCGCACCGAGCCTGCGAACAGCTCGACGTCCTGCGGCAGGTAGCCGATATGGCGGCTGAGCTCGGCACGCGGCCATTCATAGATGTTTGCGCCGTCGAGCCGCACCGTGCCGCCGCTGCACGGCCAGGCTCCGACCATCAGCCGCAGCAGCGTCGACTTGCCCGACGCCGACGGCCCGATGATGCCGAGCGTCTCGCCGGCCGAAAGCTCGAAGGAGAGGTTCGACAGGATCGTCCGCCTGGTGCCGGGCACGACATAGCTGAGGCCGAGGACTTGGATCTGCCCGCTCGGCTCGGGCAGCTTCATGCCTTCGTCGCGCTTGGGCGCCTGGCCGAGCAGCGTGACGAGCCTGGTCCAGGCGAGACGCACCGCGATCACGCTCTTCCACGAGCCGACGATGGCCTCGATCGGGGCCAGCGCCCGCGCGCCGATGATCGAGGCGCCGATCATGATGCCGCCGGTCGCCTGGAAGTCGAGGATGAGGAGCGCGCCGGCGCCGAGCAGGAAGATCTGGATCAGCAGCCTGACGCCGCGCGAGATCGAGGACAGCCGGCTGTCGCGGTCCGACGCCGCGGTGCCGATCGCCAGCGCCTCGAGCCAGCTCTGCCGCCAGCGCGCCACGAAGGTATGCGACATGCCCATGCCTTCGAGCACGTCGGCGTTGCGCAGGCCGTCGTCGGCGAAGGTCTGGGCGCGCATCGAAAGCTGGATCGAGCGGCTCAGCGGCGGATTGGTCAGCCGCTGGTTGGCGGCCGCGATGGCGACGAGGATGGCGCCGCCGATCACCACGATCAAAAGGAAGAACGGGCTGAGCAGGAACAGCACCAGCATGTAGACGACGATGAACGGCGCGTCGATCAGGGCGGCGAAGCCCGGGCTGCCGACGAAGCCGCGGATGGTGTCGACGTCGCGCAGGCCTGAGCGCAGCGTCACGCCGCCGTTCTGCGACGAGGTCGCGACCATGGCGCGCAGCACCTTGCCCGACAGCATCTCGCCGACGCGCAGGCCGATGCGCTGCAGCAGCCGCATGCGCAGCGAATCCAGCGCCGCGAACACGCCGATGGCGACGACCGCGATCACGGTGAGCAGCAGCAGCGTGTCGCTGCTGCGGCTCGCCAGTACGCGGTCGTAGACCTGCAGCATGTAGAACGAAGTGGTCAGCGCCAGGACGCTCATCGCCGCGCTGAAGGCGAAGGCGGCGCCGAACAGCGGCTTGCAGGCGGCCAGCGCCGCCCGCACCGGATCCGGCGGCGTCACGCCCGTCGCTGTGTGTCCTGCGCTAGACATTATCGGCCAAATCCGAACCAGGCATCCGCGTTGTCGTCGTAATGCTCGCGCGGATCGTACAGCCTGACGTTCAGGCCGAGAAATCTTGCCGTCAGCTCGCCGGTCGCCGACAGGACGCGGTAGGCCGAGAGCGCATAGTCGTGGCGCGAGGTGGCGGCGGCAATCTGCGCGTTGATGTATTCCTGCTGCGCGTTGAGCACGTCGAGCTCCGAGCGCTCGCCGCCGCGCCGCTCCTCGGCGACGCCGGCGACGGCCGAGGAGTCCGCCGTCGCTTCCGCCTCATTGGCCTGCATCGCGACCTTTTCGGCGATGAGGGCGGTCCAGGCGCTGTCGACGTCCTGGCGGACATTGCGCTCGGTGGTGACGATGTCGATCTGCGATTTGTGGTACAGGTCCTTGGCCCGCCGCACCGTCGCCTCGTCGCCGCCGCCCTGGTAGATCGGGATCGTCACCTGGCCGAGCACGTTGAGAATCTGCTGCGGGCTCTTGGTGGCGAAGATGTTGGTGCCGGCGGCGTCGCGCAGATATTGATATTGGCCGGCGATCGAAAGCTGCGGCAACAGCGCGCCGGCCGCATCGTCGATGCCGTAATTCGCCGCCTTGGCGCTGGCCCAGGCCTGCAGCAGGTCAGGATTCTGCTTCAGCGCGATAGCGAGCGCGGCGTCCTCGCTCGCCGGCAGGCCGGGCAGGTGCGCGTCGTCCTGCAGCGTCTCCGCCGGCCGCCCGATCACGTTCTCGAAGGCCGAGCGGCTGGCCGCGAGGCGCAGCTGCGCCACCGCGAGGTCCGATTTGGCGCGCGCCAGCCGCGCCTCGGCCTGCAGCGCGTCGGTCCGCGTCACCGCGCCGACCGACAATTCGGTGCGCACCGAAGCGAGCTCGGTCTCCAGGGTGCGGACATTGTCCTCGTTGAGGCGCTGGATGGCTTCGTCGCGAACCACATCGGCATAGGCGGTGACGGCGGCCAGCAGCACGGCCTGCTCGGCGGCGACGAGCTGCGCCCGTCCGGCATGCACCAGCGCGATGGCGCGGCCGACCTCGGCGACGGTGCGGCCGCCGCGGAACAAGGGCTCGCTGACGGTGACCTGTCCGATCAGGGGATGGCTGTTGAACGGCGCGGCGATGCCTTGCACGATCCCGTTCTCGACGCCGTAAGAACCGTTGGCGTTGATGCTCGGCCGCCAGCCGGCATTGGCCTGCGCCACGCCCTGGTCCAGCGCGTCGAGCGCGGCGCGCGCGCTCGCCAGCTGCGGATTGGTCTCATAGGCGACGCCCAGCGCCTCGGCCAGCGTAAACGGCGCGGCATGCGCCGGCAGGGCCACCACCGACGCGAGCCCGACGATCAGTCCATACGCTGTAAGACGTACACGCATCATGCCGCTCGTTGCGCGGCTCCCAACCGCATTGCCGTGGAACTGCCGAGCCGCGGCCTCTCAGCGGAGGCGCAACGCGGGTTCCGCAAATGGAACCGATTTAAGATTCGGACCGGGCCCTGTTCCGGTCGTTCCTTGCGACAGCCAAAATCCGACGCCCCCAACCCCAAACACGCGAACTCGCGGTGTTTGTGGAACTTCGGCCCACTTCGCAAACACCGTGAATATTTGGACAGAGAATAGAGCATCGCGCCCGGTGGTACAAACCAAGGCGGCAACCGAGATTGGTCTCGCAGTCGTTTTCATTTGGCGATACGCTGCAGGCGGCGCAACCCCAGGATGGAAATGGCCGCGAAAAGTCTGTTGGGGGACGATGATTCATACCGTTTTTCGCTCGACGATTCGGGCCGCGTTGCCGCGCCCGACGACGGCGGCGATGCGTTAAGCAATCCGGGAAATTTTGCGCTGGACGGTGCGCGTCCGGGCCTCGCGCCCGGACTGATCGCGGCGACACCGGCGATTTTCGCCGACGGGTCTTTCGGCACCATGGCCGACGCCTATCTCAGCCCATCGACACTGGGCGCGTTCGGCGCGCATCCGATCGTCGCGCCGTCTACGTTCGGCGAGAGCGACGAGACCTCGTTCATCAGCGGCGTCTATCCCGACGGCACCTTGCCGCTCTACGCCTTCTCGGCTTGGAACAACGACAATCCGGCGACCTATACGGGTGGCTTCACCAACACCGGCAAATGGGGCGCGCCGACGGCGCAGACGCCGGGCGGCACCATCAAATACTATTTCACGCCGTCCTCGAACTGGAGCGGCACCGAACAGACCTTCCTCTCCGCCGGCCTGTCGCTGTGGTCCGACGTCGCCAACATCTCGTTCGTCCAGACGACGAACGCCTCGCAGGCGCAGATCACCTTCACCCGCGGCACCGACGGCGGCGCCGAGACCGATCCGACCCTGACCGATCCGGGCGGTGGCGGGCGCACCGGCGGCAACGTCCTTCTGACCATGACCAAGGCGGCGATCTCGATCGACACCAGCGGTTCCGGCTTCGGTCCGATCGACGGCTCGTTCACGACGCAGGGCGGTTATCCGATCATGACCTTCCTGCACGAGGAAGGGCATTCGATCGGGCTGGGGCACGCCGGCCCCTATAACGGCAACGTCGACGCGACGACCCAGCAATTCAGTCCCTACGACACGCGGCTGTGGAGCATCATGTCGTATATCGAGCCGAGCGCGTCCTCGGCCGAGTATTTCAGCCAGTACACGGTGACCGGCACCAGATGGAACCACAGCGATCCGACCGGGCTGATGCCGCTCGACATCCTGGCGGCGCAGGAGCTCTACGGCGCGCCGACCTCGACGCCGCTGTCCGGCGGCCAGGTGTTCGGCTTCAACAGCAACGTCGCCGGCCCCAGCGGGATGTTCTTCGACTTCACGCAGAACACCGTGCCGATCCTCACGCTGTGGGATGCGGGCAGCAACAACACGCTCGACATCGACCGCTTCTCCGCCCCCGCCACCATCAACCTGAACCCGGGCACGTTCAGCAGCTGCGACGGGCTGACCAACAATATCGGCATCGCGCTCGGCACCGCGATCGACACGCTGGTCAGCGGCTCCGGCAACGACAGCATCACCGGCAACAATGACGGCGACACCTTCACCGGCGGCGGCGGCTCCGACACCATCACCGGCGGCAGCGGCGTCGACACGGCGGACTTTTCGGGTCCCGAGGCCGACTACACGATCACCGCCCTGGGTGGCCAGAGCTACACGGTCGCCGACAACCGCACCGGCTCGCCCGACGGCACCGACACGCTGAACCAGGTCGAATTCGCCAAATTTGCCGACGCCACCGTCTCGCTCGCGGGCGGCACGCCACCGGTGCTGGGCGGCGCCGGCAATACGGTCGGCTATGTCGAGCAGGCCGCCGGCGTCGCCATCGACAGCGCGCTGACGGTCGCCGATTCCTCCAGTTCGACCCTGTCCGGCGCGACGGTGACGATTTCGGCCGGCTTCGTCGCCGGCGATGCGCTGAACTTCTCCGCGCAGTCGGGCATCAGCGGCACCTATGACAGCGGCACCCATGTCCTGACCTTGTCCGGCACCGCCAGCCTCTCGGCCTATCAGGCGGCGCTGCGCGCGGTGACCTTTTCGTCGAGCAGCGACAATCCGACGGCCGGCGGCAACAGCGCCCGCACGGTCAGCTTCGCCGTCAGCGACGGCAGCAGCGCCAGCAGCGCCGTGACCTCGACCGTCGCGGTGACCGCGGTCAACGATCCGCCCTCGGGCGCCAACGCGGCCGTGACCCTCAATGAGGGCGGCTCCTACGCGCTGCATGCCTCCGATTTCGGCTTCAGCGATGTCGACGGCAACGCGCTGAAGGCGGTGGAGATCACCACGCTGCCGGGCGCGGGCAGCCTGACCGACAACGGCGTCGCGGTGACGGCGGGCCAGTTCGTCGCTGTCGCCGACCTCGCCGGCGGCAAGCTCGTCTTCACGCCGGCGGCGGGCGGCTTCGGCGCCGGTTACGCGCATTTCACCTTCCAGGTGCAGGACGACGGCGGCACCGCGAACGGCGGCAGCGATCTCGACCCCATGCCGCGCACGCTGACGTTCGACGTCACCGCGGTGAACGGCGCGCCCACCCTGGGCGGCGGCGGCAACACGGTCGGCTATACCGAGCAGGCGGTGCCGGTCGCGATCGACGGCGCGATCACCGTCGCCGACGCCGACAGCCCGCTGCTGGCGGGCGCGACCGTAACCGTCGCCGCGGGCTTCGTGGCCGGCGACGTGCTGGGTTTTGCCGCTCAGAACGGCATTTCCGGCAGCTACGATGCGGCGTCGCACGTCCTGACGCTGAGCGGTTCGGCGACGGTGGCCGACTATCAGGCAGCCTTGCGCGCGGTGACCTTCGCGTCGAACAGCGACGATCCCACTGCCGGCGGCAACGCCAGCCGCACGATCAGCTTCACGGCCAGCGACGGCGCGCTCACCAGCGCGCCCGCGACCAGCACGATAAACGTCACCGCGGTGGACGACGCGCCGGTGCTGGGCGGCGCGGGCAACACCGTCGCCTACACCGAACAGGCCGCGCCGCTCGTCGTCGCGGCCGGCCTCACCGTCGCCGATCCCGACAATGCGCGGCTGGCCGGCGCGACCGTCGCGATCACCGGCGGCTTCGTGGCCGGCGACGTGCTGGATTTCAGCAGCCAGGGCGGCGTCGTCGGCAGCTACGACCCCGTGACCCACATCCTCTCGCTGAGCGGTGCGGGCACCGTCGCCTCCTATCAGGCGACGCTGCGCTCGGTCACCTTCGCCTCGAGCAGCGACGATCCCACCGCCGGCGGCAATGCCAGCCGGACGATCGCGTTCACGATCAACGACGGCACGCTTTCCAGCAGCGCCGTCTCGAGCACGGTCAACGTCACGCCGGTGGACGACGCCCCGGTGCTGGGCGGCGCGGGCGGCAGCGTCGGCTACACCGAGCAGGCGGCCGGCGTCGCCATCGCCGGCAGCCTCACCGTCGCCGATCCCGACAATGCCAGCCTGGCCGGCGCCACCGTGACCATCGCGTCGGGCTTCGTCGCCGGCGACGTGCTGGGCTTTGCGGGCCAGGCCGGCATCTCGGGCAGCTATGACGCCGCGAGCCATATCCTGACATTGAGCGGCTCGGCCTCGCTCGCGTCGTACCAGGCGGCGCTGCGTTCGGTGACCTTCGCGTCGAGCAGCGACGATCCCACCGCCGGCGGCGGCGCTACCAGCCGCACGATCAGCTTCGCCGCCAGCGACGGCACGCTCTCCAGCGCGGCCGCGACCAGCACGATAAACGTCACGGCGGTCAACGACGCGCCGCTGCTCGGCGGCGCCGGCAACAGCATCGGCTATGTCGAGCAGGCGGCGCCCGTCGTGCTGGATGCGAACCTGACCGTCGCCGATCCCGACAATGCGACGCTGGCCGGCGCCACCGTCGCGATTTCCAGCGGCTTCGTGGCCGGCGATGTCCTCGGCTTCGCCAGCCAGGGCGGCATCTCAGGCAGCTACGACCCGTCGACGCATATCCTGACGCTGAGCGGCACGGCCTCGGTCGCCGCCTACCAGGCGGCGTTGCGCGCGGTGACGTTCGCCTCGAGCAGCGACGATCCCACCGCCGGCGGCGCCCATCTCAGCCGCGCCATCAGCTTCACGGCCAGCGACGGCGCCCTTGCCGGCGACCCCGTCACGACCACGCTCAACGTCACCGCGGTCAACGATCCGCCCGTGCTCGGCGGCGCCGGCAACAGCGTCGGCTATACCGAGCAGGCGGCGCCGCTCGTGCTCGACAATGCGCTCACGGTCAGCGATCCCGACAGCGCCACGCTGGCCGGCGCCAGCGTCGCGATCTCGGCCGGTTTCGTCGCCGGCGACACGCTGAACTTCACCAACCAGAGCGGCATCAGCGGCAGCTACAACAGCGCCACGCACATCCTGACGCTGAGCGGTTCGGCCTCGGTCGCGGCGTACCAGGCGGCGCTGCGCTCGGTGACCTTCTCCTCGAACAGCGACAATCCCGACAATTACGGCGCCAACCCCGCGCGCACCATCGCCTGGAAGGTCGACGACGGCGCCGCCGCCAACCATGCCGGCAACACGGTGACGACGAGCCTCGCCATCACCGCGGTCGACGATCCCGCCGTGCTGCACGCGCAGGACGCCTTCGCCGGCAACGAATACATCCTGGGCAACGGTCTCAACGTTTTCGCCGACAACGGCTTCGGCGCCGACACCGATCCCGACAACATCCTGCGCGTCACGGCGGTCAACGGCGTCACCGCCAATGTCGGCCAGCAGATCGCGCTGGCCTCCGGGGCGCTGCTCACCGTCAACGCCGACGGCACCTTCAGCTACGATCCCAACCACATTTACGACAGCCTCGCCGCCCCCGGCTCGGGCGCCACCGACACCTCGGCCACCGACACTTTCAACTATACCGTCAGCGGCGGCTTCGTGGAGACCGCGACGGTGACGATCACCGGCGTCGATTCCAACGACACCTTGCTGGGCACCTCGGGCAACGATCATTTCGACGGCGGCATCGGCAGCGACACGGTCGTCTTCACCGGCAACCAGGCCGACTACGCCGTCAGCTTCGACACCACGGCCATGGCCTACACCGTCGTCGACCAGCGCGCCGGCTCGCCCGACGGCACCGACACGGTGCGCGATGTCGAGAATTTCCGCTTCGCCGACGGCACTGTCGACGTCTCGACCTATACCACCACGGTGGCGGTCGGCCCCTATGGCGGCACGGACGTGACGGTTTACGACGCCGGCAACGACGCGCCCTGGACGTCGGTCGAGACCTTGAGGGATGGCGCCGGCAGCCTGATGTACCAGATCACCATGACCGACAGCGGCATCCGCTGGGTCAATTACGTCGACGTGCAGAACCAGAACAACATCGCCTGGGCGTCGACCGCCATCAACGCGCAGCAGATCCCGATCACCCAGGTCGTCACCTATGACGACGGCACTCACAGCCTCTACATGGGCGATCCCGGCAGCACCTATGCGTTCAGGGGCGCCACCATCACCTACGACGCCAATTGGAACATCACCGGCGTCAGCGGCACCTGGGACGACAACAGCGCCAGCCCGGTCACGCTGAAGGACGTCCAGGCCGCGCTCGACACCTGGCAATGGTACACCACGCCCTACGATCCCAATCTGGGCGCGCCCGTCGCCGTGAACCTGGTGGGCGGCAGCGAGCCCGACATCCTCTACGGCCATGCCGGCAACGACACGCTCGACGGCGGCGGCGGCAACGATTACCTCAACGGCGGTGCGGGCAACGACATCCTGACCGGCGGCGCCGGCAACGACCATTTCGTCTTCAAGTTCGGCGACGGCCTCGACACCATCACCGATTTCACGCCCGCCAATGGCGGCGGCGACATCATCGAGCTGCACGGCTACGGCGTGACCAGCTTCTCGGCGCTGCAGTCTCTTATGACCCAGGTCGGCCCCAACATCGTCATCGCCTTCGACGACCAGAACCACATCACGCTGGACAACGTCACCATCGCCCAGCTCCACAGCGGCGATTTCATCCTCAGCTGAGGCGGTTCACTCGTTATAGGGGTCGGCCGGCGTCTTGACCTTGCGGCCTTCGAGCATCTCCGCCACCGACATCTGCTCGATCTTGGCGATCAGCCGCGCCTTGAGCGCCGCCTCATGCGCGGCGCGCGCCCCTGGATTGTCGAACCGCGTCAGCGGCACGCGGAAAATCTCCTCGGCATAGAGCAGCGGCACCAGCGCCTTGACGGCATGGGCGCCGACCACGGGGCGGAAGGCGATGGCGGCGTGCAGCGACAGGCCGGGCCCGTTCTCGCACAGGTGCCAATAGCCCGCCGGCAGGAACAGGAAATCGCCGGCCCGCAGCACCTCGTCGAACAGCGGCGCCACCGGCTCGGGCGGCACGACCTCGGGCATGCCGCGCACCGGGGTGGGCGCCGGCGGCCCATAGACCTTCCAGCGCTTGGAGCCCTCCAGCTGCAGGATGATGAGATCCTCGCGGTCGAAATGCATCTCGAAGGCGCCGCCGCTCCCGGTCGTCGCGATGGCGCAGGCGGTGACCTCTTCGCCGAGGCGCGCCGTGATGTCGCCGCACAGCGCGGCGAGCGGCGGCACATAAGGGATCAGCGGCTCGGCCACGACACTGATGCCGCGCTCGAGCAGCTTGGCGAAATTGGCGAGGTTGAGCTTGCCCTGCGTCAGGTGGATCGGCGCCAGCAGGAAGCGCCCGCCATGGGTGACGCGCAGCTTCTCGGCCGGAAAGACGCCGCTTTCGAGCAGGCCGCGCAGCGTCTGCCAGTCGAGCAGGCCCACAAACCGCTCCGCCGCCGCCCCGCGCCGGAAGGTCAGCGTGCGCTCCCGCAACAGACCCGAAAACGCGTCCACCGTCAGCGGCGCCAGCAATTCCTGCAGACTGGAAATCATCGAGGCTCGATCCGGCGGGGCCCGGGCAGGTTAGCACGCAGCCGGCGCGACACCGAGCCTCGCCGGCCCCGCCGCGGACTGGCTGCGACGGCGCGGAGGTGGCGGAGAGGGAGGGATTCGAACCACCCAGCGGCGCGTCAGCGCCGCGCACAAAGAATCGAGGGTTCGGGGCAAGGTGGCTGGCGGACAGGGAGGGATTCGAACCCTCGAACGGCTATTAACCGTTACACACTTTCCAGGCGTGCGCCTTAAACCACTCGGCCACCTGTCCGGGGATGCCCGTCTGGTGACGCGGGCAGCGGGGCGGGATATCGCGCCTCGGCGGCAAAAGCAAACCGGCGGCTTTGGGGACGGCCGGCGGCTCGGGCCGGCGCCGAACCGCCCCGAAGAGCGCGGCGCCCGCCCGCGGTGCTGGCTGGCAGCGGAGTTTTGTCCGCAATCTGTGACGACGTACGAAACGGGAACTTTCCGGCGCAAACATTTCGCAGCGCGGCGCCGCGCAAAAGTGATCGCCGTCCACATTCCTCCGCACACAGATGATCGAGACCGCCCGCCCGAGACACTTTTGAGATGAACTGCCGGTAATTTGAAATCGGAGCGAAGCAGCGCCTGCGTTCGGGGGAACGCCGGCACGGAGCAGACTTTGCCGAGTGACACGCGCAGTGCGCCGACCGGCGACCTGCCGCAGATATTGCGTGCCGTCGACCGCGCCCTGCGGTCGGGCGATGTGCCCCTGGCCGGCCGGCTGGCGCAGCAGGCGCTCGCTGGCGGCTTGGTTCATCCGCTGCTGTTCGAGGCGCGGGGCCGCTGCCGCAAGCAGCGCGGCCTCTTGAAGGATGCGCTCGACGATCTGCAGCGCGCCCACACGCTGGCGCCGAAATCGGCGGCGATCCTGTGCGAGTTGGCGGAATGCCTGAACGGTCTGGGCCGCCACAAGATGGCGATCCTGGCCTGCGGCGACGCGCTCGCCATCGACGAGGCGCTGCCCGCGGCCTGGTTCCACAAGGCCATCGCGCATCAGTTGCTGAACCAGCCGGAGCGGGCCTGCGACTGCTACCTGCAGACCGTCCGGCTGAAGCCGGATGCGGCCGGCGCCTATGCGCGGCTCGCCAATCTCTCCGCCCTGCAGGGCCGGCACGCCGAGACCCGCGACTTTGCCGAACGCGCCCTGGCCCTTGTCCCGGACGATGCGGTCGCCGTCATGGCGCTGGCGCGCGCCGATCTCGCCGAAGACCAGTTCGAGGATGCCGAGCGGCACCTGACCTGGCTGGTCGGCAACGCCGAGCCCGATCTCAAGGCCATCGCGCTCGGCTGTCTGGGCGATTTGCGCGATGCGCAAGGCAAGACGCGCGAGGCGTTCGAGGCCTATCGCGACGCCGGCGCAACCTTTCGCGCGGCGCATGCGGCGCGCGCCGGGCAATTCGGTTCGGAGACGGGCTGCGAGCAGGTGCGCCGCGTGACGCGCGCCTTCGAAACCCTGCCGCCGCAAAGCTGGAGCGCATCCGCAAGGTGAAGCGCGCCGACGCGGACGATTCCTCGGGTCTGCTCTTCATTCTCGGCTTTCCCCGCTCCGGCACCACGCTGCTGGGCGAGATCCTGGCCGGCCGGCCGGGCGTGGCCCTGCTGGTCGAGAAGCCGCTGCTGGCCAGGGCGGTTGCCGAGCTGTTCGATCCCGCTGACGGTCCGGCCCGGCTCGCGGCCCTCGCCGACGCCGCCGCCCAGCGCTATCGCGAGGATTTCTGGCAGCGCGTGCGCGCCGGCGGCATCGCGACGCAAGGCCGGCTGGCGGTCGAGCAGACCGCCTTCAACACCGTCTATCTGCCGCTCATCCTGCGGCTGTTTCCCGAGGCGCGCATCGTCTTCGCGCTGCGCGATCCGCGCGACGTCGTCTTCAGCTGCTTTCGCCGCCAGTTCGCGCCCAACCGCTTCACGCTCGAGCTCCAGTCGCTGGAGGGCGCGGCGCAGCTCTATTGCGACGCGATGCAGCTGGCCGAGACCTGTCGCGCCCGCCTCGGCTTCGCGCCGTTCGAGATCCGCAACGAAGACCTGATCGCCGATTTCGACCGCGAGACGCAGCGCCTGTGCGCCTTTGCCGGCCTCTCCTGGGATGAAAGCGTGCGCGATTACTATCGCGCGTCCACTGATCGCACCCTGACCACCGTCAGCGCCGTCCAGGTCCGCCGCGGCATTGCCGGCGACGGCGTCGGCCAATGGCGCCGCTACCGCGAGCAGATGGCGCCGGTGCTGCCGCTGCTCGCGCCCTGGGCGGCGAAGTTCGGCTATCCGCCGGAATGAATTGCTGAGACGACGCGCGATGGCGGCGGTCAGAAGGACGCGTAACATTCCTCGTCTTGGCGGGGTCTGATGACTTCCCGGTCGAGAAGACTTTGAAATTCGTCCGAACAGGTGCCGCGCATCACTTCGTCATAGCGTTCGGTTCGCATATAGGTCGCATGGTCCTTGAACATGCCGATGATGTTGTGCCGCCAGGACTGCTGCTCGCCGACCGCCTCGTAAATGGCCTCGAGCGCGTTCAATTCGCAGGACAGATACCACTCGTACTGCGCGAACAGCCTTTCGTCCCCGTCATAGGTCCTGTTCTCGACGTCGAGCGCCGGCTCCAGGAGCGGTTGGGCGTATTCCGGATACTGGATGCAGATCTCGAGAAAGCGGTGATAGTGATCGCGCGCCGTGGTTTCCAGCTGATGCCTGCGAAATTCCCGGGTCTGCCAGAAGGCGAAGCCCAGGGCCAGCGACGCTGCCGCGCCGGCAATCGCCGTGCCGATATTGCCGATGTCGCCGAGCGTCATGCCCCCGCTCCCGCCGCTGCACCCGCTTTTATTCTAGTACTTCCGGTTGCGCACCGTCGATGGCCGGCCCGAAGGCGCGTCCCCGAACGCAAACGGGCGGCCCTGAGGACCGCCCGTTCGCCAGGCAAGGCAGGCTTTTGCGTCAGTCGGTGCCGGCGCGGCCGAGGCCGAGATCGTGCTCGGCGGCGACGATGGAGATCGTGTAGCCGGCCACCACGTCGAACAGGCACATGAACATGATGAAGAAGAACGGCGTCGTGGCGAAACCCTTCACGGCGATGAACTCGATCAGCGCGACGATGAAGGTCAGCATCGACAGGCCGTGATTGACGATCTGGCGCGAGCTGGTGCGCGTCGACTTCACGATCTCGACGAAAAGCAGCGCCATCGTCAGCAGGACGAGGAAGTCGCCGAAGCTGAACTTCCAGGCGTCGCCGGAGAACATGTGGATGGTCAGCGCGTGGTTGAAGCTCAGCATGTCCTGGATGTCGTGATGCAGGATGGCGCCGCCGCCCAGCGCGATCAGGTTGTACAGAATGACGGGCAGCAGAAGCAGCGGAAACAAGCGAAGCATGGAATTCCTCCCCTGGAGCATCTGCGGCGGGCGCCGGACAAATGCGGCAATGACACGGGCCGGATAGGGCCTCGCAACCCTTGTACCATATTGGGGCGGAAAATGGGCGGGGGCGCCGCGCCGACGTGGCGGCTTGGTTAAACCGCGGGTTCCCTGGCTCTTCGGCCCCGCTCGCGGTGGATCAGGTAGAGATTGCGGACATAGATCGGGATCGGCATCGCCTGGCCCAGGAGCAGCGGCCAGGCCTGCAGATGCAGCGCATAGGCGACGCTGATGAGGCCGCCCAGCAGGCTGCAATACCAGAACGCGACCGGCACCACGCTGCGGCCTTCCTGCTCGCTGCGCAGCCACTGGATCAGGAAGCGGATGCCGAAGATCCCCTGGCCGAGGAAGCCGATGCCGATCCACACCGTGTCGACCGGATGGTCGGCCGCGAGCCGGTAGAGATGCGCGAGGTAACCCATCAGATTTCCGTGGCCTCGGCGCCGCCGCGAAAGCGCCGCTGCAGCCAGCGCACGCCCAGAAGGTCGTTCACGCTCACCAGGAGGCGGCCGAAATTTGTGTATTTCGAGGTGCCGTGCGCCCGCGGCCGGTGGTTCACCTCCACGAAGCGCACGTCATAGCCCTCGCGCAGCATCAGCGTGATGATGAAGCGGTGCAGGTGATCGAAATAGGGCAGGGCGAGGAACGCATCGCGGCGAAACGCCTTGAGGCCGCAGCCCGTGTCGCTGGCGCCGTCGTTCAGGAGCCGCGCGCGGATCGCGTTGCCGAGGCGCGAGGCGAGGCGCCGGCTGTAGGTGTCCTGGCGCTTGGCGCGCACGCCCGAGACCACGCCGATGTTCTGCGCGTCCGGTCCGCGCAGGATCGCCAGCAGCTTGGGGATGTCGGCCGGATCGTTCTGGCCGTCGCCGTCCAGCGTCACGATGATGTCGGCGCGCGCCGCGCGCACGCCGGTGCGGATGCCGCGGCTCTGGCCGAGATTGCGCCCGTGCCGGATGACGCGCAGCGCCGGGATCTCCGCCTTGAGCGCCGCCAGGGCCGCGCCGGTGCCGTCGCTGGAGCCGTCGTCGACGAAGATGATCTCGGCCGAGGCCTCGCCGGCCACCGCCGCCGCGATTTCGCGCGCCAGGGGGCCGACATTCTCGGCCTCGTCCTTGACCGGTACGACCACGGAAAGAGCGACCGCCATGCTGAGGTTCCGTTCAATCCCGTCGTAGAATAGAGTCGCCGCCGGCCGTTGGTTCTCGGCAGGCCATTGGTTGCGCGCGTTCCGGCCGGGCGCCTTATACAGGCCCAGCCTATCAAGAAACAGGCTTGTTCCAGGATGACCCATTTGCCGCTATCCCCCCGCCGGCTACGCCCGGTCGCGGCCAAGGCATACAAGCGGCGTTCCAGCTGCGGGCGTTCCAGATGAGCGGCGAAAGCGACGCACCGGCCGTCCCCGCACCGCCCCCTGCTGTCCCGGTGGTGCCGGCGGGCCGCGCCGGGCGCCTGCTGTCCTGGGCGGCGCGGCATTGGGCCCCGACTCTGGCGCTGCTCTGCGTCGTTCTGTGGCTGCCGGGCATCGTCAGCCTGCCGCCGCTCGACCGCGACGAGAGCCGCTACGCGCAATCCTCCCGCCAGATGCTGGAGACCCACAACTTCATCGACATCCGCTTCGGCCATGTGCCGCGCTACAAGAAGCCGGCCGGCATCTACTGGCTGCAGTCGGCGACCACGGCGCTCGCCGGCCTCGGCGACCGCAGCCATATCTGGACCTATCGCCTGGCCTCGCTGCTCGGCGGCCTCTTGGCGGTGCTGCTGTGCTTCTGGTGCGCCCGTGCCTTCGCCCTGCCCGAGGTCGCCTGGCTCGGCGCCGCGCTGATGGCGACCTCGCTGCTGCTCACCGCCGAATCGACGATGGCGACCACCGACGCGGCCCAGCTCGCCGCCGCGATGGGGGCGCTGGGCGTGTTGCTGCGCGTCTATCTCGCGGCGCGCGATCCGGCGCGGCCGCAGCCGGGCCTGCGCCTGGTGCTGCTCGGCTGGGCCGCCTTCGCCGCCGGCGTCCTGCTCAAGGGCCCGGTCGTGCCCGGCGTCTGCGCCGTCACCGTCCTCGCGCTGATCGCCTGGGATCGCGGCGCGTGGCGCTGGCTGGCGGGCCTCAAGGCGCAATGGGGCATCCCGCTGCTGCTGCTGATCGTGCTGCCCTGGGGCGTCGCGATCCTGCTCGCGAGCCACGGCGCCTTCTATCAGCAATCGCTGGGCGACGACTTCGCCGCCAAGCTGGCCGGTGGCCAGGAAAGCCATGGCGCCTGGCCCGGCTACTATCTGCTGCTCGTCACGCTGACCTTCTGGCCGGCGATTCTGTTCGTGACGCCGGGGCTCGGCGCCGCGCTGCGCCGGCATGCCGAACCCGCGACGCGTTTCCTGCTCGCCTGGGCCGGCGCCAGCTGGGCGATGTTCGAGATCGTGCCGACCAAGCTGCCGAACTACGTCCTGCCGGCCTATCCGGCGCTCGCGATGTTGGCGGCGGTCTGGATGCTGACGCCGCGCGACGAGAGCGCACCGCGCTGGCAGCCGATCCTGTTCTATGCGGCGGCGCTGCAATTCGCGCTCGGCAGCGCCGCCCTCGCGGCGGCACCGATCCTGCTGCCGGCGCGCTACGGCACCGGCGGCGCCTGGTGGCTGATGGCGCTGGCGGCGCTGGGCGCAGCGTTCGCCCTGGCGGCGCTGCTGGCCTATCTGCGGCGCGCGAGCGTGCTGGCGCTGGGCCTCGCGATGCTGGCGGTGCTGGTGTTCTATCCGACGCTGACCGCCGGCATCGCGCCGCGCCTCTCCCAACTCTGGGTCAGTCCGCGCGCCGCCGCCCTGGTCGCGAAGGACGCGCATCCCGGCGATCCGCCGCCGGCGCTGGCCGGCTACACCGAGCCGAGCCTGGTGTTCCTCCTGGGAACCGAGACCCGGCTGACCGACGGCGCCGGTGCCGCCGAGGTCGGTGCCTTCCAGGGCGGCCTCGCGCTGATCGAGGACAGCGAGCGTCCCGCCTTCCTCGCCCATCTCGCCGAGATCGAGGCCGACGCGGTCGCCGTCGATCAGCTCTCGGGCTTCAACTACACGCGCGGCCGCAAGGTCCACATCACGCTCTACCGCGTCACCGCGACTCACGATGTCACCGTGCCCCCTGCCGAGTGAGGCGGTCCGGTCACAATTCGAAGAATCATTCACAGGCACGTGGCCCCCGGGTCGGCGCCTCGGGGCCGCTTCCGGGCAGCGCGAATCTGTTGCACGCGTGCCGTCGCTTTACCGCTTTCGCGAGCGTGAATCGCGATTCGCGCAATGCATGCGAGCGCGATTCGGCAAGGCTTAGATGGAAACAGGCGCGCTCTGCGAACCGCGCGCCCACCGCGCAGGCGAATTCATCCGTGTACGGCGCAATCGGCGCCTCGGAGGCGCGATGCGAGCCTTCGGACCCCGGGGGGCCGGGTCCGGCTTTCGTCTTGTTACTCTTGACGGCTGAAACTAAGCCACTAAATATCGCGGCGTTGTTGTGTCCGTTGATGGGGAGTCGTCGGGGCTTTCGCGTGGGCAGCAACATCGGAGCGTCTTATAGGACGATGAGTCTCCAGATCGCGCGGGGGCGTGAAGCCAAGCCTCCGCTTCGGACGATCCGCCCAAGGCAGGACGCCCGACCCCAGTTGAAGGAAGTCACTGAGGCAACGCCCGCCGCGGCCCCCGCGGAGAAGGCAGCCCTCCGCTTCCCCGTAAATCCCAAGACCCGCGCATTCTATAAGACGTTCTGGCCCGGCACCTCGGCGGTGGAGTGGAACGACTGGCGCTGGCAGATGCGCGCCCGTATCCGCACCCGCGACGAGCTGGCCCGCATCTTTTCGCTCTCGGCCGACGAATTCGACGCCGTCACCCGCCACCAAGGCTCGCTGCCGGTCGGCATCACGCCTTATTACGCCAGCCTGATGGACCTCAAGGACGCGCGCGAGCCGCTGCGCCGCACCCACATCATGACCGGCGACGAATACGTCACCACCGCCGGCGAGGACGACGACCCCCTGGGCGAGGACCATGACATGGCCGCGCCGGGCATCGTCCACCGCTACCCGGACCGCGTCCTGTTCCTGACCACCGGCACCTGCTCGACCTATTGCCGCTACTGCACCCGCGCCCGCGTCGTCGGCAATCCCGGCGGCGAGTACAATTTCTCGACCCGCCAATGGGAACAGGCGCTGGCCTATCTGGAAAAGCACACCGAGGTCCGCGACGTCCTGCTCTCCGGCGGCGATCCCCTGACCCTCGGCGACGACAAGCTCGACTGGCTGCTTGGGCGCCTGCGCGCCATGAAGCACATCGAGTTCCTGCGCATCGGCACCAAGATGCCGGTGGTGACGCCGCAGCGCATCACCAAGAACCTGGTCGCCATCCTCAAGAAGCACCATCCCCTGTGGATGAGCATCCACTTCACCCATCCCAGCGAGCTGACTGACGAGGTCACCGAATCGACCGCCCGCCTCGCCGACGCCGGCATCCCGCTCGGCAGCCAGACCGTGCTGATGAAGGGCATCAACGACGACGTCGCGATCATGAAGCCGCTGATGCAGGGCCTGCTGAAGCGCCGGGTGCGGCCCTACTACCTCTATCAGTGCGACCCGATCCGCGGCTCGGCCCATTTCCGCACCACGGTCGAGAAGGGCCTCGAGATCGTCGAGGGCCTGCGCGGCCACACCACCGGCTACGCCACGCCGATCTTCGCGGTCGACGCGCCCGGCGGCGGCGGCAAGATCCAGCTGGCGCCCGACTTCATCGTCGGCCGCGACGGCAACGACCTGCTGCTGAAGAACTTCGAGGGCGGCATCTACCGCTACCCCGACCCCGGCGGCACGCTGGGCGCGAACAAGTCGAAGCTTGCCGCCGCCGAATAGGTGGGCGATAGCCTCCATGCTTCCACCCTCGCCCCCGCTTTAGCGGGGGAGAGGGCAGGGTAAGGGGTGCTGCTGGCGGGTTGCGGCTGTCCGCTATTGGTAGCCAGGCGATACAAGGCGCTTAATCTTGAGAAATCTGCAGGCGCTGAACGACCCCCTCACCCCGCCCTCTCCCCCGCTTCGCGGGGGCGAGGGAGACGAAATTGCGCGGTCCTGACTTCATGCTGCGCATCGGCGTCACCTTCGACCTGCGGTCCGACTATCTCGCGCAGGGCTACAGCGAGGAGGAGACCGCCGAGTTCGACGCCGAGGTCACCATTGACGGCCTCACCGGCGCGCTGACCGGCCTCGGCTTCGAGCCCGTCCGCATCGGCGGCATCAAGGCGCTCACCGAGCGCCTCGCCGCCGGCGAACGCTGGGACGGCGTCTTCAATTTCTGCGAGGGCTTTCGCGGCCTGGCACGCGAGGCGCAGGTGCCGGCGCTGCTCGAGGCCTACGAGATCCCCTACGTCTTCTCCGATCCCCTGACCATGGCGCTGACCCTCGACAAGGCGATGACCAAGCGCGTGATCCGCGACTGCGGCATCCCGACCACCGATTTCGCCGTCATCGAGCGCCTCGAAGACGTCGCCAAGGTCGCGCTGCCCTTCCCGCTGTTCCTCAAGCCGGTGGCCGAAGGCTCGGGCAAGGGCATCGGCACCAACAACAAGGTCGCCGATCCGGAGGCGATGCGCGCCACCGCCGCCGACCTGCTCGCCCGCTTCCGCCAGCCCGTGCTGGTCGAGCCGTTCCTGCCGGGGCGCGAATTCACTGTCGCCATCACCGGCACCGGCGACGACGCGTCCGTGCTCGGCGTCAGCGAGATCGTGCAGCTCGCCGGCTATCACGGCGACGGCTACGGCCTCGTCAACAAGGAGGACTGGCACGGCCGGCTCGACATCGTCGGCGCCCCGCCTGCGGACGCCAAGGCATCCGGCGACGTCGCCCTGGCGGCGTGGCGCGCCCTGCGCTGCCGCGACGGCGGGCGAATCGACATACGCTATGACGGCGCCGGCAAGCCGAACTTCATCGAGGTCAATCCTCTGGCCGGCCTGCGCCCGGAGTATTCGGACATGTGTTTCATCGCGACGCGCGAGGGCGTCTCCTATCAGGCGCTGATCGGCAAGATCATGGCCTCGTTCCTCGCGCGCCATCCGCAGCTGAAAGGGGGCTGATATGCGCATCCTGGTTCTGCATTCCGATGTCGCGCCCGACGCGCCGCCCGAAGAGATCGACACGCTGACCTCCGCCGAGGCCGTCGCCCAGGCGCTGCGCAAGCACGGCCACGACGTCGCCAAGGCGCCGTTCACCACCGACACCGACCGCTTCGCCAGGCTGATCGAGGAGGCCCGCGCCGATGTCGTCTTCAACCTGGTCGAGGGCGTCGACGGGCTCGGCGCCCTGGCCCCGATCGCGCCGCGCATGCTCGACGAGGTCGGCGCGATCTACACCGGGGTCGATGCCGTCGCCATGGCGGTGACCTCAGACAAGCCGTTGACCAAGCGCCGGCTGCGCGAAGCCGGCATCGCCACCGCCGACTGGAGCGAGGCGCCGGACTGGCGCGGCCTGACCGACGGCACCTACATCGTCAAATCGACCTTGGAGGACGCCTCGGTCGGGCTCGACGACGGCTGCGTCGTCACCGGCAAGGAAGCGGTCAAGCGCCGCGCCGCCGACAGCGCGCTGCGCCATGGCGGCAAATGGTTCGCCGAGGCCTTCGTCGACGGCCGCGAGTTCAACATCTCCATGATGCAGGGCCCGGGCGGCCCCATCGTCATGCCGCTGGCCGAGATGCGCTTCGACGACTGGCCGGCGGACAAGCCGCGCATCGTCGGCTACGGCGCCAAATGGGACGACAGCCTCGACGTCAACGACCAGATGGTGCGCGCCTTCGACACCGAGAAGAACGATCCGGTGCTGGCCGCCAAATTGCGCAGCGCCTGCGAGCGGGCCTGGAAGCTGTTCGACTTTACCGGCTACATCCGCGTCGATTTTCGCGTCACGCCCGAGGGCGAGCCGCTGATCCTGGAGATCAACACCAATCCCTGCATCGCGCCCGATGCCGGCTTCGCCGCCGCCGGCGCCGAGCTCGGCATCCCCTATGACGAACTGATCGTCAGGCTGGTGGACACCGCGCTCGCCGGCGCGCGTCCGTGAGCGTCCTGCGCCTCAGCCGCGACTATGTCTGCGTCCAGGGCGCGCCGGTCATCCATGCGGTGGATACCGAGATTTTCGCGCTGCGCTATTTCACCCGCTGCATGGCCTGCAATTTCTGCGGCGACCAGTGTTGTTCCTACGGCGTCGACATCGACGTCGGCAACGTCGTGCGGCTGGCGGCGCTGGGCGAGGATTTCGCCCGCCGCGTCGCCGCGCCGCGCACCCAGTGGTTCACCGACACGGTCGTCGAGGACGCCGAATTCCCCGGCGGCCGGCACCTGCGCACGCGCAGCATCGGCGGCAAATGCGTCTTCCTCAGCGCCGCCGGTCGCGGCTGCACCATCCACGCCTACGCGCTGGAAAAGGGCATCGACTATCACGCGCTGAAACCCATCGTCTCGACCCTGTTCCCCGCCACCTTCGAGCATGGCGTGCTGGTCGCCAGCAGCGAAGTGGTCGATGGCAGCCTCGTCTGCCACGGCGAAGGCCCCACCGTGTACGAAGGCACGAGAGGCGAACTCGAATATTATTTCGGGCCGGAGTTCGTTTCCGAATTGGATGCGCTGGCCGCCGAGGCGCGCGGCGCGGCCGCAGCGCGCGACAGCGCCGACGTCCGCGGCGCCGCGGGCTAGTCCCTGAGGGCTCTGACGCCAAGGACGCACACAGCATGACATTGCCGTATCGCCCAAGCGCCGTGATCTTCGATATGGATGGCCTGCTGTTCGATACCGAAGCGCTCTGGCAGGAGGCTCTTCTGTCTGCTGCCGCCGAAAATGGGCACGAGATTCCGGACGAGGTTTTCAATAAGTCGATCGGCGTGCGGCGGTCGCAATGCAGGGGTTTATTTTTATCGCATTTCGGCGACGATTTCCTCTTCGACGATTTCCACGCAAATTGGTCGCGCCATTTCTGGCTGATCGCCGAAAATAAACTTGCCCTGAAGCCCGGAGCACCTGAACTGCTGGAAACCCTGGACCGGTTCAGGCTGCCGCGTGCAATCGCCACCTCGTCATCTCGAACCACCGTCCTGCATCACCTGACCGCGCACAGCCTGATGGACCGTTTCGACCAGATCGTCTGTCGTGGCGACTACGAAAAGGGCAAACCCGCGCCCGATCCGTTTCTGAAGGCTGCCGAACGTCTGGGGGTCGAGCCTCGGTTATGCCTGGCGCTGGAGGATTCTCATATTGGCGTGAGATCGGCGTCGGCGGCCGGTATGATGACCGTGATGGTGCCCGATCTGCTTGAACCGACCCAGGAGCTTTGCGCTCTGTGCGTCCTTGTTGCGCGCGATCTGCATCAAGTCCGTAATCTGGTTCTGGCGTGCCTATGAGAGTGGTGGTTTTCCGCAGGGCCGGGCTGGCTGAGCGCTTGGCAGGCGCATAAGCGATGCCGGAGTATCTGGTCTGCTATGACTATGGAACGGGCGGTGTTTGGATATACCTCGAAGCGGCCAGCTCGGCAGACATCAAGGCCGCTTATCCCGATCTCACGGTATTCGAGGCTCTTCCGACGTGGTGGGATGCCGAGAATGAAAAACTGACGCGAAAGGCAGACTTTCGCGACCCGTTCTGGCAAGACTGGCTCTCAAAGTTCAAGCGATAGCGGTAGGTTTGTCAGGCATAACATCGCCCGTTTTTCGCG
Organism: Rhizomicrobium sp.; assembly: GCA_035570795.1. Classification (GTDB taxonomy): domain Bacteria; phylum Pseudomonadota; class Alphaproteobacteria; order Micropepsales; family Micropepsaceae; genus Rhizomicrobium. The sequence continues at coordinate 57,337 of DATMKZ010000021.1, read as the reverse complement.
GAACAATTATATTGCCGAATTATATCTAAGTAATTGACGAGACTAGAAAATCCCGCTCATACCGCTTCCACCCGGCTGGCCAGTTCGCGTCCCAGACGATGCTCGCGCACCGCGATGAAGACGCCTGCGGCCGTCACCACCGCCGCGCCCGCCAGCACCAGCGCGGCCGGCTTCTCGCCGAAGATGGCGAGCCCGAACAGCACCGCCCAGATCATCGCGGTGTAGTCGAACGGCGCCAGCAGCGACGGCTCGGCGTAGCGGTAGCTGAACGTCATCATGATCTGGCCGAAGCCACCGCTGATGCCGCCGGCGATCAGCGCCGCCGCCGCGCCGAGGCTGAGCGGCACGCGCCACCAGATCATGGTCAGCGCCCCCAGCGCGGCGCAGAACGACATGAAATAGAACACGATGGTCTCGCTCTTCTCGGTGGCGCTCATCTGGCGGATGAAGATCACCACGAAGGCCGAGCACAGGGCGCCCGCCAGCGCCAGCCCGGCGCCCGCCGACAGCCCGTTGGCCGCGATCCCCATGATCCCGCCATGCGGCTGGATCATCACCACGACGCCGGCGAACGCGACGATCACGGCGGCGCCGCGATAGGGCCCGACGGTCTCGCGCAGCACCAGGGCCGCCAGCACCACGGCGAAGATCGGCTGCACGAAGCCGAACGCCGTGATGTCGGCCAGCGGCAGCAGCTTGAGCGCGGCAAAGCCCAGGAACATCGACGACGAGCCGATCGCCGAGCGCACCAGGTGCAGCCACGGCCGCTCGGTGCGGATCATGCCGCGCCAGCCGACGGTGAACCGCGCCAGCGCGAACAGCGGCAGCAGCGCGAAGAAAGCGCGGAAGAACACCACTTCGCCGACCGGCACGTCGCCCGCCAGCTTGATGCCGACATATTGCAGGGAGAAGGCGAGCGTGGCGCCGATCTTCAGCGCGATGCCCCGTGTGGTCTGCTGCATGGGCCGAGCCTACAGCCAGCCGCAGCGCCTGAACCAGACATAAGGCAAATGCCGGATATGACGACGGCGCGCCGGCGGCAGCGTGCGGGCGCCCCGGGATGCGGGTAAAAGGGAGGCCCAAACCTCGCGAGGCTCGCATGTCCACGCCCATCTTTGCCGACGTCGAAGCTGCCGCGGCGCGCATCGCGCCCCATGCGGTGCGCACGCCGCTGCTTGAGAACGCCGAGCTCAACGCCCGTGCCGGCGGCCGCGTCTTCCTCAAGCCCGAGATGCTCCAGCGCACCGGCTCGTTCAAATTCCGCGGCGCCGTCAACACGGTGCTGCAGATCCCGCCGGACCGCCGCGATGCCGGCGTGGTGGCGTTCTCCTCGGGCAATCACGCGCAGGGCGTGGCGGCCGCGGCACTGGCTTTCGGTCTGCAGGCGACCATCGTCATGCCCAGGGACGCGCCGGCGGCCAAGATCGCCGGCACGCGCCGGCTCGGCGCCGAAGTGATCTTCTACGACCGCCGCAGCGACGACCGCGAGGCCATCGCCCGCGCCATCGTCGAGCGCACCGGCGCGACGCTGATCCAGCCCTTCGACAATGCGCAGGTCGTCGCCGGGCAGGGGACGCTGGGCCTCGAGATCGCCGCCGACGCCAAAGCACGCGGCGTCCGGCTCGATGCCGTGCTGGCGCCTTGCGGCGGCGGCGGCCTGGTGACGGGTGTCGCGCTCGCCCTCTCCGGCGCCAGTCCGGGGACGAGCGTGATCGGCGTCGAGCCCGAGCGCTTCGACGGCATGCGCCTGTCGCTGGCGGCGGGGGCGCGGACCCAGGCGCCGGGCGGCGCCCTGTCCATGGCGGACGCCCTGATGGCGCCGATGCCGGGCCAGATTCCCTTCGCAATCGCAAAAAATCTGTTGTCGAAAGTCCTGGCCGTGACCGATCCGGAGCTCGAAAGAGCCGTCAGTTTTGCCGCCCAGCGGTTGAAATTGATCGTGGAACCGGGCGGCGCGGCGGCCCTCGCGGCGCTGCTTTCCGGCCGATTCGACGCCAAAAACAAGGCCATCGCCCTCATCCTGACCGGCGGCAACTGCGATATCGCTGTGGTTGCAGCGTGCTGCGCGGCGGTCACCGATCCGTAACGGCCCGTAGTTACCATCCCCGCGCGATGTGCTTTTCTTATCCACAAGAACCTGTTTAGGATTGGGCAACCATAAATAAGTCGGGCGTTGGGGTGAGTATGGACGAGGGGCAGCGTGGCGGGTCATTCCGCTATGCGACGTCGATTGCGGTTTTGGTGGTGACGCTGGCGTTGCTCGGCTTCGGCACGCTCACCTTGCTGCCGCACCCATCCGACTCATCGGCGACCGGGATCGCCTCGCTGAAAGAACTCGCCGCCGCCTATGCGCGTGTGCAGCCCGGCGCGACGCGCGCCTCGCAGCTCGCGGGCCTCGGCTTCGACACCACCACGCCGAACGTCGAATCGCTGTCTTATCTGGGCGTCATGGAACGCTTCATGACGGGCGACTCGACGAAGTTCGACCGCCTCGACGGCGCGCTGCAGAATTGCATCGAAGCGCGCGACCGCTGCACCGCCTTTGTGTTCAAGCCCGGCGACGGCCAGCGCGCCGGCGGCATGTTCTCGCGCTTCGGCTTCGGCGCCTCCGCCGCCGGCCACGATCCCGAAGTGACGCTGCTGGTGCAGGACGGCCGTGTCGCCTACAAGATGATCACCGGCGTGACGCTGGCCGTGGCGGTCCGTCACCATGCCGCGCCGCTGCCGTCGCGCGCCGCCGCGCTGATGCCGGTTTCCTACCGCACGCTCTACTAGCTATTCCAGGTTGAGCTGCCAGGAGACGCCGAAGCGATCGGTCGTCCAGGCGAATCTGCGGCTGAAGCCGTAATTGTCCGGCGGCATCAGCCAAGCGCCGCCTTCCGCCAGCGCGGTGGCGATCCGATCGATCTCGGCCTCGCTGTCGCAGGTCACGAACAGCGAGAAGGACGGCGTGAAGCCGAAGGCGTGCCTCACCGGGCTGTCGATGCACTGCACCGTCTGGCCGCCGACCTCAAAGGTCGCCCGCCGGACCGAGCCTTCGGCGCCGGCCTCGCCGGGGCCATAGCGCGCGATGTTGAGGATCGCGCTGCCGGGAATGAGCCCGACATAGAACGTCATTGCCGCTTCGCAATTGTTGTCCTGGAACATCAGAAACGGCTGGACCTGCATCGTCAGTCCGCTTTCTTGCCGCAGGCCGGATCGGCCTTGCACGCCGCGAGCCCACCGGCGTGATCGAAATGGGCATGGCTGTTGAGAAGGTACTTGACCCGCCTGGGGTCGAAACCCAGCGCCCGGATATGCGCCAGGATCATCGGTGCGGTCTGCGCGAGATAGGCGGGCGCCAGCGCCATGTTATCCGCAGCTGCCGCCGGCAGGAAAAAGGCGCCGGCGACCATCGCCGCCGGCGCCGATATTTTCCGCGTTGCGCCGCGGCTCATCTGGGCGCCAGCACCATCATCATCTGGCGGCCTTCCATCTTCGGCCACTGCTCCATCTTAGCCACCGGCTCGACGTCCTTGTGGACGCGGTTGAGCAGGTCCATGCCGAGATTCTGGTGCGCCATCTCGCGGCCGCGGAAGCGCAGCGTCACCTTGACCTTGTCGCCCTCGCCGAAGAAGCGCTTCATCTGCTTCATCTTGGTGTCGTAGTCGTGGTCGTCGATGGTCGGGCGCATCTTGATCTCCTTGATCTCGATGACCTTCTGCTTCTTGCGCGCCTCGGCGGCCTTTTTCTGCTGTTCGTATTTGAACTTGCCGTAGTCCATCAGCTTGACGACCGGCGGCTTGGCCTCGGGCGACACCTCGACCAGGTCGAAGCCTTTTTCCTCGGCGATCGCGCGGCCCTCGTCGAGGCCGATCTCGCCATACTTATGGCCGTCGTCTCCGATCAGAAGAATGGTGCGCGAGAAAATCTCCTCATTGATGCGGGGCCCGTCCTTGGCTGGCGCCTTGTCGGGCTGCTGGAAACGTCTGGGGACTATGACTCTCTCCTGTTGCGAGCCCGCGCGAAAACGCCTTCCGCGAGGACCTTTGCCGTTGCCTCGCGAAACGATGTCCGGTTCAGGGGCGTGGGCGTGTGTCCTCAGTGCGTCGCGCGAGCGACGGTTGACGCCTTAAGAATAGGCGCAAAGCTGCGATTCGCAAGGGCTATTCGGCCACATCCGTCCGGGATTCGGCTTCCTTTTTGATCCGTTCCGTGACGCTTTCGAGCGGCATTGGTCCCAGATCCTTGCCCGAGCGCAGCCGGACGGCGACCTTGCCCTCGGCCGCCTCACGCTCGCCGACCACCAGCATGTAGGGGATCTTCAGGAGCTGGGCGTCGCGGATCTTCTTCTGCATGCGCTCATTGCCGAGGTCGATGTCGACCCGCATCCCGCCCATGCCGTGCGGCAACTGGGTGCGGAACAGCGTGTCGCGCACGCTCTGCGCATAGGCATTGGCCTTCTCGCTGATCGGGATGACGCGCGCCTGCACCGGCGCCAGCCAGGTCGGGAAGGCCCCGGCATAGTGCTCGATCAGCACACCGATGAAACGCTCCATCGAGCCCAGCACGGCGCGGTGCAGCATCGCCGGGCGCTGGCGCGAGCCGTCTTCCGCCACATATTCGGCGCCGAGCCGCGTCGGCAGGTTGAAGTCGACCTGCACCGTGCCGCACTGCCATTCGCGGCCGATCGCATCGTGCAGGGTGAATTCGAGCTTGGGACCGTAGAACGCGCCCTCGCCGGGATTGAGCGTGTAGGGCACGCCGACGGCGTCGCAGGCCTTGGCGAGATCGGACTCGGCGAGGTCCCAGACCGCTTCCGAGCCGATGCGCTTTTCCGGCCGGGTCGACAGCTTGACGTCGACATGCTCGAAGCCGAGCTCCTTGTAGACCTCGAAAATCAGCCGCGAGGCGCGCGCCGCTTCGCCGACCATCTGCTCGGGCGTGCAGAAGATATGCGCGTCGTCCTGCGTGAAGCCGCGCACCCGCATCAGGCCATGCAAGGCGCCCGACGGCTCATAGCGATGACAGGAGCCGAATTCCGCCATGCGGATCGGCAGCTCGCGATAGGAGCGCAGGCCCTGCTTGAAGATCTGGATGTGGCCGGGACAGTTCATCGGCTTCAGCGCGAGGATCTTCTCCTCGTTGGCCACTTCGACCACGAACATGTGCTCGTGGTACCAGTCCCAATGGCCGGACTGCTGCCAGAATTTGTGGTCCATCAGGAGCGGCGTCTTGACCTCGACATAGTCGGCAAGCTGGAATTTGCGCCGGGCATAGGTCTCCAGCACGCGGTAGAGCGCCAGGCCGTTCGGATGCCAGAACACTTGCCCGACGGCCTCTTCCTGCATGTGGAAGAGGTCGAGTTCCTTGCCGAGCTTGCGGTGATCGCGCTTCTCGGCCTCCTCGAGGCGGTGGAGGTAATCCTCCAGCTCCTTCTTGTCGCGCCAGGCGGTGCCGTAGATGCGCTGCAGCTGCGCGTTCCTGGCGTCGCCGCGCCAATAGGCGCCGGCGATCTTGGTCAGCTTGAAGGCGTCGCCGATCTTGCCCGTGGTCGCGAAATGCGGCCCGCGGCACAAATCGTGCCAGTCGCCGTGATAATAGATCGAGACCTCCTCGCCGGCCGGAATGCTCTCGATCAGCTCCGCTTTGTACTGCTCGCCCATGCCCTTGAAATGCGCGATCGCCTTGTCGCGCTGCCATACTTCGCGGTGCGTCGGCAGGTCGCGCTTGATGATCTCGTGCATCTTGGCTTCGATCTTGGGCAGGTCTTCGGGCGTGAACGGCTCGTTGCGCGCGAAGTCGTAGTAGAAGCCGTCGTCGATCGCCGGGCCGATGGTCACCTGGGTGCCGGGGTAGAGCTCCTGCACCGCCATGGCGAGGACATGGGCCGCGTCGTGGCGGATCAGCTCCAGCGCCTCGGGATCCTTCTTGGTGATGATGCGGATCTTGGCGTCATGCTCGATGGGACGGAACAGGTCCCATTGCCGGCCGTTTACTTCCAGGATCAGGGCGGCCTTGGCCAGTCCCGGTCCGATGGACGCCGCGATGTCAGCACCGGTCACGCCGCTCTTGAAGTCCAGGACCCTGCCGTCCGGCAAGGTGATATGGATCGGCGCGGCAGAGGCTGCTGACATTGTACTATCTCCATACGGAAGAGCGGGCGGACCATGAGTCGAAGTGACGGCGTAAGTCAAGAAAAAGGGGCGAATTGCGCTATGCGCGGGGCGGCGCTTGCGCGAATATGGCCCCGGAGCGGGGCCTGAAAACACGGAGGTTCGACATGAAAAAGATCGCGACACTCGCTGCCCTTCTGGGCATCGGCCTGGCATCGGTCGCACCGGCCATGGCCGACGCGCCGGTCTGCCTGCAGAACCGGCTGATCGACCGCACGACGGTGGTCAATCCCAAGACCATCCTGTTCCGCATGAAAGACGGCAAGGTCTGGCGCAGCAGCCTGGCCACGCCCTGCCTCAGCCTGAAGTTCAATGGCTTCATCTATGTCGCGCACACCGACGACATCTGCGGCGGCTCGCAATCCATCCGGGTGCTGAACACCAACGAAGTCTGCCTCCTGGGCCGCTTCACGCCGGAGATCGTCGGCCACAGCTGATCCGGCCGTTCGCGCGGCTCCCGGATATTCCTGCGTGCGCCAGTGCCAAGGGTGCGCCGTGCCGGCGGGCTTTTGTCGCGGCGCGGCCTTTTGCGCTGCTGCCGGCTGTGCCATGCCTCTAAACCGTCGCTTTTGCGGGCGTTGATGTAGACTGGGATCGCGAGCGAGGCATCGAGCATGCTGGTGGGGCATCTGGGGGCAGGACTGGCGGCGAAGGCCGTGGCGCCACGCGTCGGGCTGGGCACGCTGATGGCGGCGGCCTTGCTGCTCGATATCGTCCTGTGGCTGTTCGTGATCCTGCACATCGAAGGCGCCACGGTGCCCGGTGATTTCGCCACCCGGCACATGCTGGCCTTCAGCTTTCCCTGGTCGCACAGCCTCGTCGGCGCGATTTTCTGGTCGGCGGCGGCTGCCTTCGTCTGGACCTGGTCGGGCGGCGAGGGCAAATATTTCGCCTTCGCGCCGGCGGTCATCGCCGCGACGGTGTTTTCGCATTGGGTGCTGGATTTCATCGTGCACCAGCCCGAATTGCCGCTCTGGGGACCGGGTGCGCCGGCCGTGGGCCTCGGCCTCGGCCAGCCCGCCGCGCTGATCGTCGAATTCGTCATCGCCGCGGCCGGCCTGGGCGCGTTCCTGATGCGCAGCACGCTCAGCCTGACGCGCCGGATGGCGATCGCCGGCCTGGTCCTGGCGGCTGCCGCGCTGTCCGCCGCCGCCGCCTTCAACACGACGCCGCCCGGCGATATTCTCGGCGTTGCCGGCGCTTCGCTGCTGGCGCTGTTCGTGGTGGTGACCGTTGCCGCCATTGCCGACCGGGAGACGCGATGAGTTTTGTGCGAACGGCGACGCTCCTCGGCGCCGCCCTCCTCCTGGCCGCCTGCGGCAAGGCACCGCCGACCGACAAGGACATGCAGGCGGCGTTTTTCGCCAGGCGCGCCACCTTCGAGGCCCTGCGCACCGATCTGTGCAAGCTGCGCTACGACCAGACGATCATGCGCGACTGGGTCCAGCCGCAGATGCCGGCGGCCGACGAAAAGCGCTTTCGCGCCCAGCTCGAGGCGATCGGCGCCAGCGGCGTGAAATATGTCCGCGGCTGCCAATTGTGGATCCAGATGTGGTCGTCGGGCGTCGGGCGCGACGCGGCCTTCAAGAAATTCCGCTACGGGCCGCCCCTGTTCCGCATCATTGAGGTCAAGGAACCGCCGCCGAAGGACCTGAACACCTATCTCGACAGCCGCGTGCGGATCGCCTCGTTCGAGAAAAACATCGTCGGCGACTGGTGGATCGAGCTGGATCACTGGCAGTAGCGCAGATGTGACTGGCGCGCGGGGCGCGTGGCGCGGCAGGCTGGCTGCGTCATCCGGGGATCTCGCCATGCGCCGCTATCTCATCGCCGTTGCGCTCGCCCTTGCCGCCACGCCGGCGCCTGCCGCCGAAGATGTCTCCACCCTGCTGAAGCGCCAGACCCAGGAATTGTTCGACGCGGTCAGCGCCGGCGACGCCGGGGTCTGGGACAGATATCTCGATGCCGATGCGGTGGTCGCGGACGAAAACGGCGTCGTCACCGACAAGAAGGACACGGTCGCGCAGGTCACGCCGCTGCCAACAGGCATCTCGGGCACCATCACGGTCACCGACTGGCACGCCCATATCCATGGCGGCGTGGCCGTCACGTCGTTCGTTTCGGACGAGCATGAGGATTTTCACGGCCAGAAGCTGCATGCCCTGTATCTTACGACCACGACCTGGCTCCAGGAGCCCGACGGCTGGAAAGTCGCCGGCCAGCAAACCCTCGCCTTGCAGCAGGATCCGCCCGCCCTGCAACTGCCGGCGGCGACGCTGGACGGCTATGTCGGCCGCTATCGCGCCGCGCCCGACCTCGTCTACGAGATTGCGCGCACCGGCGATGCGCTCAGCGGCGGCACCGTCGGCGGCAAGGCGGCGCCGCTCGCGGCGGAGTTGCGCGACGTGCTGTTCGCGCCGGGCCAGCCGCGCACGCGCAAGATCTTCATGCGCGACGCTACCGGCCGCGTCACCGGTTTCGTCTCGCGGCGCGAAGGACGCGACGTGGTGTGGACGAAAATCTTTTGAGCGAATTTGCACGCGCCGCATGCAATCGGCGCGCAGATTTCCACCCGCAGTAGAAATCGCAGCGGTTTGTCAGCCACAGCCCCCCCAAAATGAGGGGGGTGTGGGAGCGCGAGACGCGTCCGATACTGCTGTGCGTGACCGACGTCCTGCGGATGCCATGACCATCTCATCCGAAGACAGTTCATCCCAAGCAGGCGCGCACGAATCCGGCCACGCGCAGTTTCTCGAATTCGCCGCGGCCTTTCTGAAGACGCCGGGTCTCTACCTGATCCTGGATCCCAGCTTCACCATCGTTGCGGCCAACGACGCCTATTGCGCTGCGACGCTGACGGTGCGCGAGGACATTGTCGGGCGTCATCTGTTCGAGGTCTTTCCCGACAACCCCGGCGACTCCGCTGCCGACGGCGTGCAGAACCTGCGCGCCTCGCTGCTCAAGGTGCTGAAATCGCGCCGGCCCGACCGCATGGCCGTCCAGAAATACGATATCGAGCGGCGCGGCATGGGCGCCTTCGAGCGGCGCTATTGGAGCCCGTACAACGTGCCGCTCCTGGGACCGGACGGCTACGTCCACTGGATCCTGCACTGCGTCGAGGACGTGACCGAGATGATGGCGCTGCGCGCGGAGTTCGCCGCCAAGCGCGAGGAAAGCGCGGCCTTGCGCGAACTGGTGCGCAATCTCGCCCGGAACTGATGCCTAGATCGCCCCGCCGCGCCAGCGCACGCGGCCGAAGATCTGCAGCTTGGCGGCTTCCTCCGGCGACAGGGTCTGCGGCGCGAACGCCGGATTGCGCGCTTTGAGCACGACGCGCCCGTCGACGAAGGTCTCGACGAAACGCGCGACGTGATGGCCGTCGCGCACGAAGACGTAGAGCGCGTCCTCGTCCGAGGCCGCCTTGGCGATCCGGTCGACCGCGGTGTCGACCAGGAGCGCATCGCCGTCCTTGACGGCCGGTTCGTTGGCGTTGCCGCGCTGGATCACGATGCGCAGACCCGTCTGCGGCGCCTCAACGAGCGTTGCGAGCCAGGCGCGAGCGAACAGCAGCGTCGCCTCCGCGCCGGCATCGATGCGGGCGTCGGCGTCGGGCTGCAGCGGTATCGCGACGAAACCCTCCGGCTCGGCGTCGTCGTTGTTGCGCTCGCCCCGGCCGGTCGCCAGCCAGTCGAGCGAGACGTTCTTGGCCGCCGCCAGGCGCACGATCGCCTCGAAACGGGGTTTGGTGCGGCCGGAGATGTAGGAGGGCAGGTGCTCCGGCGTGACGTTGGCGATGGCGCCGGCCTCGCTGCGCGATTCGAACAGGTTGAGCAGCCAGCGCAGGCGTTCGCCGAGATCGCTTCGGAAACCCGGCGTCGCGTCCCCGACATTTGTCGGCTCGCTGCGGTTTACTTTAGGCGTCCGGCGCGGCACGTGCTTTTTCCTACACTTTTTTCTTGACGCTGGGTTGCAGAGTCCTGTATCTAAAGTTTTGTCTGCATCTCGACTTGCAGAAACGAATTTTATTAAGGACAACCGTGGAAAACATGGATGCCTTTGCTTATATTCGCCTGCAAATCGCGGGGCGCTAAGTCTTTATCAGGTTGGCATGCGGAAGGCGTCAAGGTAGCGCCGCACAATGGGGAGTCTTGCCTCACCAGTGACTTCCGCGCTGGTCCCCCATTTCGTGCGGCGTGCCTTCTTAGCGATGCGGGCCACAAGCGCCACGCCACGCCGATTGCGCCCACCTGCCGTCACAGGCTTGCGTTGCCGATATTCGCGCGGTCGCGCCCGTGAAGTATGTGAAATCGAAGATCGAAGGGCAGGAGATCCATCGTCTCGGCGCCCATATCCGTTCGCTGCCGTCGGGCCTCGAATCGCTGCTGTCCTATTGGCTGCAGAAATGCGCCGGACGGCCGATGCCGGCGCGCGATGACCTACCGGTGCAGGAATTGCGCCCATGGCTGGGGCACCTGGCACTGATCGAGCTCGCCGGCGACGGGAAATTCCGCGTGCGGCTGTGCGGCACCAATCTCATCCGGCGTTTCGGGCGCGAGGCGACGGGCGTTCTGGTGGACGATCTCGCCGTCGACGTCGCCCAGCAGCTCAAGGCGATTCTCAGGTCCGTAGACCGCGCCGCGGCACCGGTCATCGCGGTCAGCCATGTCCAGCTCGGACGTACCGCCGTGTCGCATTCCGAGGTCGCGCTGCCGCTGTCCGGCGCCGGCGGCCGGATCGGCACCGTGATGCTCGGCAGCTATCCGATTCGCGAAACCTGACGCGGCCTCACGCCGGCAGCTGCGCTTCGAGCCAGCGCGTCAGCTCCGCCGGCGGCAGCGCGCCCGACAGCCGCGCGATCTCCTTGCCGCGCCGCAGCAGCACCAGCGTCGGGATGGAGCGAATGGCGAAGCGCGCCGCCAGCGCAGCTTCCGCGTCGCTGTCGACCTTGGCGAAGCGGGCCCGCGGCTCGAACGTCTTGGCCGCCGCCGCGAACACCGGTGCCATCGTCCGGCACGGCCCGCACCAGGTCGCCCAGAAATCCACCACCAGCGGCAGTTCGGCAGCGGCGTGACGCTCCAAGCGTGCCGCGGTCAGCGCCAGCGGTTCGCCCGCGAACAGCGCCTTGTGGCAGGTGCCGCACTTGCCCTGAACGGCGGCGCGGCCGGACGGCACGCGGTTCAGCGTGTCGCAATGCGGGCAGGGAACGATGCGGGCCTCGGTCATGCAGAGGAAATGGGCAGCAGCCCCTTGGGTTGCAATCCCGGCCCGCCCTCGCATATTGCTCGCCCGCAACCCGCCAGCAGCGATCCCTGATGTCCGACACGCCGCCCGACCGCCTCTCGACCGATCCGCAGAGCAAATACTACGATCAGGCGCTGCTGGAGCGCGGCGTCGGCATCCGCTTCAACGGGGTCGAGAAGACCAATGTCGAGGAGTATTGCGTCAGCGAAGGCTGGGTCCGCCTTGCCGTCGGCAAGACGGTCGACCGCCACGGCAAGCCGATGACCATCAAGTACAAAGGTACCGTCGAGCCCTATCTGCAGAACCCGGAACCTCAGCCCTAGCGACGCGCCCTACACGCCGCCCAGAAAATCCATCTTGCCGACGGCGATACCCTTGTGGCGCAGCAGCGCATAGGCCGTCGTCACGTGGAAGAAGAAATTGGGCAGCGCGAAGCCGGCGAGGAAATCGCGGCCACTGAACTTCATCTCGCCATTGGGAAATTTCAGCACGATCGCGCGATCCTCGGCGCCGGCCAGCTGCTCGGGCTTGACGGTCTTGAGAAAGTCGATCGTCTTGGCGAGCCGCGCGTGCAGTTCGGGGAACGTCGTCTCGGTGTCGGGCATCGACGGCGCCTCGATGCCGGCGAGGCGCGCCGCGCAGCCCTTGGCGGCATCGGATGCCGACTGGATCTGGAAGGTGAAGGGCTTCATGTCCGGCGCCAGCCTGGCCTCGATGAGCTCGGCAAGCGGCTTGTCCTCGGCCTTGGCCTGCGCCACGGCCTTGTCGAGGATCTTCGAAAGATTGGTCAGCCCGCGGATCAGGACGGGAACGGACGCGTCATAGATGGTGTAGGACATGAGAGGCCTCGTGGAGTGGATTTCGCGGCCGCAGGGAAGTCCTATTTCCGCGCGCGGGCAAGCCTTGAATATCGCCTGCCGCCGACAGGTTGCGCGACTCGCGCCGCAAACAAAAAGCCCGGCGTCGCCGCCGGGCTCTTCGTGTCGTGCGAACCCGTCCGTTCAGGCGATCTGGTGCACCTTCACCGTGACGCCCGGCGTGCCGCCGATGATCGTCGCCTCGGTGTATTTGCCCTTCGGCGGCGATTCCTCGTAGCGCAGCTCGTGCCGCGTCACCATCTGGCCGGCGCGGCCTTTGGGCGGCGTCGCGTCGATGCGCAGCAGCAGGATCGCGGGATTGATGCCTTGCGGGTTGGCGCGCACCAGCTTCACCGTCCAGCCCGTGGTCGGCGTCGTCACCGCGACGATGACCATCAGCTTGGGCTTGCCGGGCGGCATGCTGTTGACCCAGGCATGCGCCGTATTCTTGAGAACCTTGACCGCGGATGTCGCCATTATTGTGCTCCCCTTCGTTCGACTGGAGATGGAACTGTAATCCGAAGGCCTAATATTGCAACCCAAAGTATAGAGCCGGCACGCCTTTGCGCAGAAGGCGCGTTCCGTCAGGCCGCGGCGGCCGCCTGCGTCGCGGCCCAGGCATCGAACTGCGCCTGCGCGTGGCCGTAGGCGAGCGGCGGCGCGATGTTCAGCCGCGTGCGCGCCGCCTCGAGCGGTTCGGCGAACAACGTCTCGATGTCCTGCGCATGCAGCCACGCCGCAGCGCGGCCATGGGCATAGCCTTCCCACACCGCGCGCCGGACCGCCCGCCCGCCGGTCTCGCGCAGACTCTTGAGCGCGCCCGCAAGCGCGATGAAGCCCCAGCCGAGGCCGCCCGTCTGTGCGTAGGAGAACGCCACCAGGCACAGTTCGCCCAGCGGATCGTCCGCCTTGTAGCCCGTCAGCACGTGCCAGATGTCGTGCAGGTCGCGCTCGCGCCGGCCCATCCAGGCATAGGGATGATCGACCTGGCGTTCGCCATGCACGTCGTCGCCCACTGCTTTCAGCCCGTCCGCCGAATAGCCGGTCTTCTCCAGGAAGCCGCGATAGGCCGCGCCCACCGTGCCCGGTGCGAAGGTCGCCAGCCAGGCGCGGTCCATCAGCCGCTCGATCAGCTCGGGCCGGCGATAGGCGATGCGCCCGCCCTCGGCCGAACGCAGCAGTCGCTGGTAATTCTTCGCCGACGTCCCCGCATTCAGCGCCGCCATCACGCGGAACACCGAATGGGTGTCGTTGGGATCGGCCAGCAGCTGGCGCACGGCGCGCACAGCACCCGGCCAGTCGCGGCGCGGGGTCGGCAGGGCGGTCTCGGTCATGGGTGCACCTATCTGATAATCTTGATTGTCAGATAGTCAGATACCTTTACTTCGTCAAGGGGGCGGTCCAGAAATCGTCCATGGCCGAGGAAAAACGCCGCTATTCCGGGCAAAGTTTCGAGGATCGCCAGACGGACCGCCGCGCCCGCCTGGTCCGCGCCGCACTCGACGTCGCCGGCCGTTTCGGTCTCGAGGGCACCTCGGTCGCCGCGATCTGCGCCGAGGCCGGGCTGACGGCGCGCTATTTCTACGAATCCTTCCCCTCCCGCGACGCCATCTTCGTCGAGGCGTATCGCATGGCGCAGGACGAGCTGCTGGAAGACATCGCCGCGCACATCGACAAGCGCGATCCTGTGGCGAGCGCGCTCACCGGTTTCTTTGCGGTGCTCGAGAGCCATCGCGGCCCCGCGCGGGTCTTCCTGCTCGATCTCGACGACCACGGCCCCGCCATGAAAGCCGCCAGCCGCGAAGCCGGCGAAAAATTCGCGCAGCTCTTCGCGCCCAGGGCGAAAGACGCGCTGCAGATCGCCGGCACCCTCGGCGCCATCCTTCAGATCGCCAAACGCTGGATCGCGGGCGGCTTCGCCGAGCCGGTGGCGAACGTGGTGGCGGCGGCGCTGCCGTTTACGAAGGTGAAGTGAGCTTTCGTCCATGGAGCAGACGTGATCGTCATCGAGTTTTTGGTTTTCGTCGTGTCGTCCGGGCTGTTTTGGAACGGGCGCTTCCGCCATCATCTTTGGGCGGTGGTGGTCGCCGGCGCCATCGCCACGGGATCCTCGCTGCTGTTCTTCTATGACCTCTATGAAAAACTGGAAGTGCGCACCGAGGCGCCGGTCCGGATCGTCCGGCAGATGGTGCGCGTGCCCGTCGTCCAGCACGTCTCGCAGCCGCCGGCGCTGTCCAGGCCGGAAAATTGCCGCGACGACTATCCGTTCTTCGCGCGTATCTTCGGCGACGAAGGTGCGACCGAGCTCTCCTTCCAGGTTCTGGCCGACGGCACGGTGAGCGCCATCAAGATCGCCAAATCCAGCGGCTCCGACCGTCTCGACAATGCCGCGGTCGAATGCGTCGCCAAATGGCACTACCGCCCCGCCGTCAAGGACGGCCAGCTGATCGACACGCCGATGACGGTGAAGGTGGATTGGAATCTGGACGACCCGGATGCGCAAAAAGCTACCGACGCGGACAAGAAGTAGGAATGCGAGCGAGTCCGAATTCGCCGAGCCGGTGGAGAACGTGGTGGGGATAGCGTTGCCGTTTGCGCGGACGAGATAAGATCGCCGCCCTCCGCTTTTCGTCCGGCAGGCCTTACAAGAGCGGCGTTACCTTCGCTTTCAAAACGCCGACGAGAGCCGGCTCCATATAGGAGAACTTGTCCGGGATATCGAGACAGATGACGCGTGTGTCTTTCAGCGCGGACCGGAACCGCGATGTCAATTTCTCGCGATGGGACTTTTCCATCACGAAAATGATGTCCGCCCACTCCACCAGGTCGGCGTCGAGCGGTGTATCGGCGTCACGACCAATTCCGGCAGACGCAACTTCAATCTCCGGATAGTCGGAAAACACAGCTTCGGCAGTCGGGCTGCGAAGCCGGTTGCGACCGCAGACAAAGAGGACATGCTTCATGGATTGAGTCATATGCCCAGCGACGCGGGAAATCGACAGGCAAAAGTTCCGTCCGCACGCTGTCGCTGCAGACTCCACCGGGCCTTGTCGCAAAGAAAAAGGGCCGGATCGCTCCAGCCCTTTTCCGTATTTCAGATCGAACGACTGGACTAGAAATCCATGTCGCCCATGCCGCCGCCCATGCCGCCGCCGGGCATGCCGCCGCCGCCGCCGGCTTCCTTCTTCGGACGGTCGGCGATCATCGCCTCGGTCGTGATCAGGAGCGAGGCCACCGACGAGGCGTTCTGCAGCGCGACGCGCACCACCTTGGTCGGGTCGACGATGCCGGTGTCGATCAGATCGCCATAGGCTTCGGTCTGCGCGTTGAAGCCGAACGTGGTCGACTTCTGCTCGAGCAGCTTGCCGACGACGATGGAGGCCTCGACGCCCGCGTTCTCGACGATCTGCCGGATCGGGGCCTGGATCGCCTTGCGCACGATCGCGATGCCCTGGGTCTGGTCCTCGTTGTCGCCGGTCACGCCGTGCAGCGACTTGGTGGCATAGAGAAGCGCCGTGCCGCCGCCGGGAACGATGCCTTCCTCGACCGCCGCCTTGGTGGCGTTGAGCGCGTCGTCGACGCGGTCCTTCTTTTCCTTCACTTCGACTTCGGTCGCGCCGCCGACGCGGATCACCGCAACGCCGCCCGCCAGCTTGGCGAGACGTTCCTGCAGCTTCTCCTTGTCGTAGTCCGACGTGGTCTCCTCGATCTGCGCCTTGATCTGCGCGACGCGGGCCTGGATGTCCTTCTTGCCGCCGGCGCCGTCGATGATCGTGGTGTTGTCCTTGTCGATGCGGACCTTCTTGGCCGTGCCCAGCATGTTCAGCTTGACGTTCTCGAGCTTGATGCCGAGGTCTTCGCTGATCACCTGGCCGCCGGTGACGATGGCGATGTCTTCCAGCATGGCCTTGCGGCGATCGCCGAAGCCCGGTGCCTTGACGGCGGCAACCTTGAGGCCGCCGCGCAGCTTGTTGACGACCAGCGTCGCCAGGGCCTCGCCTTCGATCTCCTCGGCGATGATCAGCAGGGGACGGCCCGACTGGACGACCGCTTCGAGGATCGGCAGCAGGGGCTGCAGCGTGGTCAGCTTCTTCTCGTGGATGAGGATGTGCGGCTCGTCGAGCTCCGCCACCATCTTCTCGGCGTTGGTGATGAAGTAGGGCGAGATGTAGCCGCGGTCGAACTGCATGCCTTCGACGACGTCGAGCTCGGTGAGCAGGCTCTTGGCCTCCTCGACCGTGATCACGCCTTCATTGCCGACCTTGGCCATCGCCTTGGCGATCATCTCGCCGACTTCCTTGTCGCCGTTCGCCGAAATCGTGCCGACCTGGCCGATCTCTTCGTTCGACTTGACCTTCTTGGAGCGCTTCTTGAGGTCGGCGACGACGATCTCGACCGCCTTCTCGATGCCGCGCTTGAGGTCCATCGGGTTCATGCCGGCGGAAACCGCCTTGGAGCCCTCGCGCACGATGGCGCGGGCGAGCACCGTCGCCGTCGTCGTGCCGTCGCCGGCCGCGTCGTTGGTCTTGGAGGCGACTTCGCGCACCATCTGCGCGCCCATGTTCTCGAACTTGTCGCCGAGCTCGATCTCCTTGGCCACCGTCACGCCGTCCTTGGTCGTGCGCGGGGCGCCGAAGCTCTTCTCGATGACGACGTTGCGGCCCTTGGGGCCCAGCGTCACCTGCACTGCGTCGGCGAGGATGTCGACGCCGCGGAGCAGACGCTCACGCGCGTCGGCGCCGAATTTTACGTCCTTGGCTGCCATGTCTGTATTCTCCTGAACTCTGTTGAATGATCGGAATGGGCGAGTGGGGAACCCCTATTCGCCATTCGCTACTCGCTACGCGGCCTTCTTCTTGGCCGTCGGGCGGCCGTCGAGCACGCCCATGATGTCGCTCTCCTTCATGATCAGGAGATCTTCGCCGTCGACCTTGACCTCGGTGCCCGACCACTTGCCGAACAGCACGAACTCGCCGGCCTTGACCGTGGTGGGGATGAGCTTGCCGTTGTTGTCCGGGGCGCCCGGGCCGACCGCGATCACTTCGCCTTCCTGCGGCTTTTCCTGCACGGTGTCCGGGATGATGATCCCGCCGGCGGTCTTCTGTTCCTCTTTCACGCGGCGGACGACCACGCGGTCGCCAAGCGGACGGAATTTCATAAGCTTCTCCCTAACGATTTGAATTTACAGCATATTTTTCGCGTGGCAGCACTCACGCCTTCGGAGTGCCAAGCCACTGAAGGGCTATTTAGGGATGCAGGGGCGCAGCGTCAAGGGCGCTGCCGCGCGCGGGTGGCGGGATTGGACCTTCGGTGGGAGAATCGGTCGGGGGCAATTCACCCCGGAGATCGTCATGAAACCCTACACGGTGCAGCTCGCGGCCCAGACGGGGGCCGGCGTGCTCGCCCACATCATCGTCGGCGAACACGGCACGCGAGATTTCGACACCTTCGACGCGGCGCATGCCTATTACGGCGAATTGCTCAAGCTCGGGGTCCAGGGCTCGGAGAGCGTGCGCGTTCTCTATCTCGTCCGCAACGGCGCCGCCAAGGCCTTGCCGGGCCGCTATCTCAAGCATCATCGCCTGACGCCGCAGGGCATCGACGATCTGTCCAAGGTCGTGCTGGTTTGAGAGGAGACCGCCATGCGCCTGATTCAAGCCATTCTCGCCTTGCTGCTCCTGTCCGCGCCGGCGGCGGCGTCCGATCCCGCGGCCTTGAGCACAAGATGGGCGGCCGATTGGAGTGCCAAGCGGCTCGACGCGGTGATGGCGCTGTATGCTCCGCAGCCGCTGTTCCTGCCGACCATCGGGCCGCGTTGGGAGGGCGCTGCGGCGATCCGGAGCAACTGCACGGGATTGCTCGCGACCTATGATCCGCACATCGCGCTGCGCAGCCTCAAAAGCGCCACGTCGGGCGACCTCGCCTACGACAGCGGCGTCTATGACGAGACGCTCCGGCCGGTGAAAGGCGGCAAGGCGATCGCGGCGAAGGGCGCCTATCTCTTCCTTTTTCAACGCCAGGGTGGCGGCGCGTGGAAAATCCTCGAACAGACCTTCACCTCATTCGCGCCGATAAATCTGTGACGCCGCGCGCCCCGGTGCTAGTCTGGCGCGCAGGCAGGAGGCAAACATGGGTTGGTTCGATACGCTCCAGGCGAATCTGCACGACGCCGCCACCAAGGCCGGCCTCACGCCGGACAAGCTGAAAGACGTCGCCGACACGTTGAACAAGGAACTCGCCAAGGTGCCCGACCACGCCAGGGCGCTGAAGGCCGCCGCCGAGCAGCACGGCATCGAGGTCGGCAAGATCCAGGATGCGCTCGGTCACGCCGGCGCCGAACTCTCGAACGCCGCCGACAACGTCGCGGCGCAGGTGTTCACGAAGAAGTCGGGCACGCCGCCGGGCTAGTGCAGCGCGAATTCCTTGCCGATCAGCTTCAGCTCGGCATCCGCGATCAGCCCGCGCGAGGCGACGCGCACCATGTGCAGCTTGCCGTCGAGATTGGTCTGCCAGAAATGCAGGAACTTGTTCAGCACCGGAAATTTCGGCGCCAGGTCCAGGTCCTGCCAGATGAAGGTCTGCAGCATCGCCGGATGATCGGGCAGGCGGTAGAGAATCTCCGCGGTGGTCAGGCGATAGCCGCGAAGCCTGGTTTCAAGATTGCTCATGGTGCCCCTCTGCGTTTCGACAATCCCTTCCTGCGCGTTCCCGATCGTCTCCCATTTTGTTGAACAAACACTGAAGCGCGTCGTGCGGCCTGTCGAGGCGAAATATCGGCAGCAGTCGGCGTGCGCGAGTGCTTGCCAGCGCGCGGTCGGAAGGGCAGCATCGCCGCCGGGGAGCGCGAGGTTTAACGTTGGACACGCATGCTCGCCGGTCATCGCCTCGATTGGGATAAAGCGTCCGCCCTGTGGCGCGCCAGCCTCGCCTATTGCGGCGGCGACGGGCGCGGCGTCGCCGGCTCGCTGGCGCTGCACGGCCTGTTCGCGCTGTTGGTCCTGCTCCTCATCCTGCGCAGCGCGACGCAGCCGCCGCCGCTGCCGTCGCATGTCGTGCCGGTGGAGATCGTGCGTCTCGGCGAGACCACGACCTCGCCGCCCGAACCGCTGCGCAGCCGCATCCCGCAGCCTGTGACGCCGCGCGCGCGCCAGCCGGTGCCCGCCGCCGCCAACCGGCCCGAGGGCACCGCGCCCGACGCGACCCGGCCGCTGCCCGACGATCTGGAGACGCGGCTGCATGCGCTCGCCCGCCTGCGCCAGCCCGAGACCAATCTGAAGCCGCTCGCTGTGCCCAGCGCCACCGACGCGCCGGCGACCAGCAACGACGCGACGCCCGGCGCCGAGAGCGCCTATGCGGTGCGCGATCTCATCCGCGCCCAGGTCGAGCGCAAATGGAATTTCAACGTCGTCGCGCTCGGCACCAGGAGCTTCGCCATCGCGCTCAGGGTCGTGGTGCTGCGCAACGGCACGGTGGCGAAGGCGGAGATCCTGGACCGCGAGCGCTACACACGCGACGCGCTCTACCGCGACATCGCGCTCAGCGCCCGCAATGCGGTGCTGCTGTCCTCGCCGCTGACCCTGCCGGCGGGCGCCTTCGGCGACGAGATCGAGGTGACGCTGACGCTCAACCCGCGCGATACGCTACGGTAGCGCGAGCGCCTCGCGCGCCTTCTTGGCGCGGCCAAAGCCTTCCATGCCCGACTGCCACTGCACCGCGACCACGGCGCCTTTCACCGGCTGGATCAGCGCCAGCGCCAGCGCCGTCGTCACCGGCAGCCAGATCAGCGCGTGCAGCCACAAGGGCGGCGCATAGGCCACCTCGACCCCGAGCACCAGCGCGACGACGATATGGCCGACGATGACGATCACGAGATAGGCGGGAAAATCGTCGGCGCGGTGATGGTGCAGTTCCTCGCCGCAGGCCGGGCAGGTGTCGGCCACCTTCAAAAAGGCGTGGAACAGGCGGCCCTCGCCGCATTTGGGGCAGCGCCCGCGCAGGCCGCGCACGATGGGCCGCGCCAGAAATTCATGGAGCTTCGCTTCCATGTGGAGGATGTAATCCCGCGACCGTTGCCAAACAAGAAACGGTGCGTGCCGCCGGCCAGCATGTCGCGGCTGACAGTGTCGCACCTAGATTTACCCTCCCCTTGAGGGAGGGTCGAAATTGCGCAGCAATTTCGGGGAGGGGTCCGGCACCCGGCGTCAGACCCCTCCCCGAAAAATTCTTCGCTTCGCTGCGAATTTTTCGACCCTCCCTCAAGGGGAGGGTAAAATTCACGGCAACGTCCGCGCCACGCGAAAGCCTGCCAGGCTCGAATAGTCGTATTCCCCGGCGACCGCCGGGCTGCCGCTGCGCGTCGCCGAACGCACGAAGGCCGGCACGTTGTCCCAAGAACCGCCGCGCAGCACGTGCCGCGTGCAGTCGCCGCCGGTCCAGGCGCTGCCGTCATGCGGCGCGCCGGCATAGCTTGGATGCCAGCAATCCGCCGTCCACTGCCAGGCATTGCCCAGCATGCCGTAGAGCCCGAACGGATTGGCCGCGAAGCTGTCGACGTCCGACAGCACGCGCGCATCGTAAGGGCTGCCGCAGCCATTGCAGTTGGCGTTGCCCGTGCCGATCGCATCGCCCCACCAGCGCGCCGTCGTGGTGCCGCCGCGCGCCGCGAACTCCCACTCCGCTTCGCTCGGCAGCCGATAAGGCCCGCTGCGCCCCGCCAGTGCCGGCCGCGCCGCCTTCGCGCTCGCGTTCAGCCACGCGATATAGGCCTGCGCGTCCTGCCAGCTCAGGCACACCGCCGGCCATTGCGGCGGATAGGCGCCGGCCGGGGGCCGCGCATGTCCCGCTTCCGACGGCCGCCAGCGCAGGTCGAGGATCGAATTGCACGGCGCCGGCTTGTAGCCCGTCGCCTCCAGGAAGGTCAGGAACTGCTCCGCGGTGACGTCGAACTTGGCCAGCGCGAAGGCCCGCACCGCGACGGCGTGCAGCGGTCCTTCATTGTCGAAATGCCCGGCCTCGCTTGCGGCGCTCCCCATGGTGAAGCGGCCGGCGGGAATGCCGACCATCACCGGGCAGTTCGTGCACTCCTGGAATTCGCGGTCCTTGTGCTCTTCGGCCTGGGCGCCGCCGGCGCAGGCGACGAGCAGCAGCACAAGCAGGGCGAGTTTTCTCACCAAAGGCCACCGCGCGATTTCGATTGCATGCCGGAAGGTAAGTTTCGGGTGCGCCACTGGCAAGCCGCTTCGATACGGTGACGCAGACGTGGCGCCGCTGTTGTGCGCGTCCGCGATTGCCCCTAGAGCGTTGGGCTCGCCCTTTCCAAGGTTGCCCCATGTCCGTCAACATTCCGCAAGGCTTTCGGCCGCTGAAGTTCAATGTCGGCTTCCTGGAGGCCGTCGGCCCGCTCTATGGCAGATGGGACGGCAGCAAGCTGCTGATGGGTTTTCGCTGCGAGCTGCGCCATTGCAATCCCGGCCAGGTGGCGCATGGCGGCATGCTGGCGACCTTCGCCGACATGTTCATCCCCATCGCGGCACGCATGCAGAGCAAGGCCGATGTCGGCTTCGCGCCGACCGTGAACCTGACCCTCGATTTCCTCGCGCCGGCTAGGCTCGGGTCCTGGGTCGAGGGCACCGCCGAGTTCCTGCGCGCCGGCAAGAGTCTGTTCTTCGCCCAGGGCACCGCGACGGCGGACGGCATCTTGTGCCTGCGTGCCAGCGCCATCTTCAAGGTCACCGCGCCGATGGGAACCGTTCCGACGCCGGAAACAATGTTCGGCGACCCCTGAACGCGCTATGGTCTCGGCGTTGCATCGCACCGGAGACGACCATGGGATTGTTCGACGCGCTGACGGGAACCAAAAAGCCGAAAGCCGGCACGCCGGTGAAGCCCGAGGCCGAGTTGCGCGCCGCGCTCCTCGCGCTCAACCGCGATACCGCTCCTTGGCACATCCGCGCCGCGACGCCGGACGAGAAATGCGACCTCGTCGTCGAATGGAACATCGTCGATGCCAAATGGTACGAGATCTTCGCCAAGGCGGGCCTCAAGAGCGTCTTCAAGATCTTCCTGAAATTCGACGATGCGAAAAAGGAAGTGCGCGGCGTCGACCAGGAATGGACCGTCGAATGGCGCGCCGGCATACCCTCGATGTCGATCGCCGCGAGCGCCTTCCGCGGCCAGAAGGCCGAGATCTCCTTCGGCCAGGCCTACGCCTTCACCGAGAAGGGCAATTACGGCCAAGTTTACAACTACGCCTTCAAGACGTCGGAGATGAAGACGCCGATGCAGGATGCCATCACCGGCGCCGGCTGGACCTATCGCGCCGTGGCGTTCGGCAAGCTGTAGTCGCGGCGCGAAGGCGGGGGGCCGCGGTGCAGGTTCGCGAACCGACCAGGATCGTCCGCAGCTGGACGACCGACAGCCGGCGCTGGGGGTCGTTCGTGCCGCGTGCGGGCGACATCGTCGTCGCCACGCCGGCCAAATGCGGCACCACCTGGATGATCCAGATCGCCAACCTGCTGGTCGAGCAGTCGCCGGCGCCGCTGCCGATCTGGTTCCTCTCGCCCTGGCTCGACGTGCGCGACTATCCGCTCGAGCAATTGCTCGGCGTGCTGGAGGCGCAGACCCGCCGGCGCGTGATCAAATCGCATCTGCCGTCCGACGCGCTGCCGCTCTATGACGGCGTGCGCTACATCCACGTCGCGCGCGACGGCCGCGACGCCTTCCTGTCGTGGCACAATCATGTGCGCGGCTACAACCAGGCCATCCTCGAATGGAGCGACGCCAGCGGTCTCGCCGACGACACCATCGCCCGCCCGCATCCGCGCGCGCCAGAGGACCCGCGCGCCTTCTTCCACACCTGGATGACCGAAGGCGAGGACGCCCGCCTCGCCGACGACATGCCGGCGGCGCGCTATTTCGACATCGTGCGCAGCTTCTGGCGCGACCGCCATCTGCCCAACGTCCTGCTCGTCCACTATAGCGACCTCAAGGCCGATCTTGACGGCGAGATGCGCCGCGTCGCGGCCTTTCTCGATATTCCGGTGGACGATGCGGTCTGGCCGTCGCTGGTCGAGGCGGCGCGCTTCGAGACCATGCGCGCCAACGGCCCCGCGCTGATGCCGCGCGGCCACGTCACCTGGAAACTGGGCCACGAGACCTTCTTCAACGCCGGCACCAATGCGCGCTGGCGCGAGGTGCTGACAGAAGATGACGTTGCACTGTACGAGGATCGCGTCCGCCGCGAGACCGCGCCGGCGCTTGCCGCCTGGCTGGCCGGCGGACGGCTGCAAGCCGGCGATCCCGCCGCTGCGGCGGATTAGGCAGACGCCATGGCCGAGACCTTCCAGGGCTTTCCGAAGGACTTCTTCGCCTTCTTCCGCGAATTGAAGGCGAGCAACAACCGTCCGTGGTTCGAGGCCAACAAGCCGCGCTTCAAGGACAGCGTCCAGGCGCCGATGTCGGATTTCATCGCCGCGATGCAGCCCAGGCTCGCGAAGATTTCGAAGAACTTCGTCGCCGATCCCAGGCCGAACGGCGGCTCGATGTTCCGCATCTACCGCGACGTGCGCTTTTCCAAGGACAAACGTCCGTACAAGGAGCATGCCGCCTGCCATTTCCACCATGCCGGCGGCCGGGACGTGCACGCACCCGGCTTCTACATGCATTTCGGCGACGACGCGGTCTATTTTGGCGGCGGCATGTACCTGCCGGATCCGCCGGCGCTGGGCCGCATCCGCGACGCCATCGTCGCGCGGCCGGCGGCGTGGAAGGCGTTGAAAGCCGACAAGGTCTTCGTCAAGACCTTCGCCTCGCTCGGCGGCGACCACGCCCTGACGCGGGCGCCGCGCGGCTACGATCCGGCGCATCCGCTGATCGAAGACATCAAGCGCAAGAGCTTCTTCGCGATGGCTCCCGCCGACGTCAGGCTCGCCGCTTCGCCGCTTCTGGCGGACGCCGTGGCCGCGACCTTTGGGGCCGCGGTGCCGCTGATGAAATTCCTCTGCGCCGCCCAGGGCGTGGCGTTCTAGCGCGGTAAGCCCTCGGCCTCGGTCAGGACGCGCAGATTGCTGCTTGTCACGGCCCGCTTCCGGGGCAATATCGGCGGCTTCAACCCAGCACGGCGACGCGCCATGACCGACCTGCCCATTTCGCCGCCGCCGCCCGCCGAGCCCTATGGCTCCAACGCCGACCCGCATGCGCGCTGGAAGTTCATCCGCGACGTCGCGGTGTTTGAGATGAAGCTGGCGCTCAACAATCTGCACAATTTCTTCCAGATCCCGCTGACCCTGGCGGTCGCGCTGTTCGACGTCGTGGTCGGCGGCAAGGAGCAGGGCGAGCGCTTCTACAAGCTGGTCGAGATGGGCCGCACCATCGACGACGCCATCGACATCTATTCCATCGTCGCCCACCGCGAGCGCAGCCTGAACCAGGATTACACCGTCGACGCCGTGATCGGCCGGCTCGAATCGGTGATCGTGCGCGAGTACGAAAAGGGCGGCACCGCGGCCAGCGTCAAGCAGGCGGTCGACAAGGCGATCGACGGGATGCAGTCGCGCACCGGCGAGCATGCCGGCAAGGCCGTCGACGCGGTCAAGGCCGCCGCCGACAAGCTGCATGAGAAGATGCAGAAGCTGGGCGGCGACGCTTGAGGACTGTCGATCGGGAAATCTGAAAACGGGAGCGGGCGATGAAGGTCTTGATCTTTGCTCTTTGTGCCGTGCTCGCGCTGGGTGGTGAAGCCGCATGGGCCGGCACCTGGCAGCCCTCTGCGGGTCATGTGCAAGTGCCGATCTGGCCGGGCACGCCGCCCGATGCCAAGCCGATGCCGGGGCCGGAAAATCTGCGGCTGGGTGGCGGGCTGGTCGCCGCCCGTCACTGGACGGCGGTCGAAAATGTTTCACGCCCGACGATGACGGTCTATTCCCCCCATGGAAAGAACACGGGTGCGGCGGTCGTCGTGCTCCCCGGTGGCGGCTTCACGGTGCTGGCCATCGACCTCGAAGGCACCGAAGTCTGCGACTGGCTGACATCGCAGGGCATCACCTGCGTTCTGCTCAAATATCGCGTCCCGAGCGAGCCTTATGACTGGCGCTGCCATTGCCGTCCCGACAATCTGGTGACATCGACGCAGTCGCTGGAGGACGCCCAAAGAACCGTCGGACTGGTGCGCCTGCACGCCCACGAATGGCACATCGATCCACACAGGATCGGCGTCCTGGGGTTTTCGGCCGGCGGCTATCTCGCGGCGGAAATCAGCACGAATTATCGGTCCCGCCTGTACGCGCACCTCGACGATGCCGACGCGCAAAGCGCCCGCCCGGATTTCGCCGTGCTCGTCTATCCGGGGCATCTGGCGACCGATGGCGACAGCCTCAATCCGAACGTTCCGGTCTCCGGCGAAACGCCACCCACCTTCCTGGTGCAGGCGGAAAACGACGACGTGGATGGCGTGGAGCAATCGCTGGTCTACTTTGCGGCCTTGCAAAAGGCCGGCGTGCCGGTGGAAATGCATCTCTACGCGCAAGGCGGGCATGCGTTCGGCTTGCGCGCGACCGCGCTGCCGATCACGCACTGGCCGCGATTGGTCGAGGCGTGGCTGCGCACGATCGGGATGCTATCGCCGTAGCGGCTAGCCGGCCTGGAACCCTTCCAGCACATTGACCGTGATGTCCGCCAGGGCATCCAGATTGTAGCCGCCCTCGAAGGTGAACAGGGTCGGCAGTTTGAGTTTGGCGATGGCCGCGCCCAGGCGCAGGTAATCCTCGGCGCGCAGTTTGAACTTCGAGATCGGATCGTGCTCGAAGGTGTCCAGGCCGAGCGACACCAGCAGGACGTCCGGCCCATGCGCCCGGATCGCCTGCGCCGCGCGCGCCAGCGCCTGCGCATAGCCGCTCCAGTCCGTATACATCGCCAGCGGCAGGTTGAGGTTGCCGCCTTCGCCGCGTCCCGCGCCGGTCTCGTCGGCGAAGCCGAGGAAATGCGGGAAGGCGAAGCTGGGATCGCCGTGGATCGAGCAGAACAGCACGTCGTCGCGGCCATAGAAGATGCTCTGGGTGCCGTTGCCGTGATGATAGTCGACATCGAGGATCGCCGGCTTCAGCCCGGCATCGACGAGCCACTGCGCCGCGATGGCGACATTGTTGAGATAGCAATAGCCGCCGAACACGTCGGCGCTGGCGTGATGGCCGGGCGGCCGCGCCAGCGCGAAGGCCGACGGCGCGCCGCTCACGATCGCCTGAGCCGCGGAGAGCGCCGCATTGGCCGCCGCCAGCGCCGCGCTCCAGGTGCCTTTGACGATGGGCGTCGCCGTGTCGAAGGCATAGCTGCCGAGCCGCGATTCCACGTCGCCGTCGGTGCGGGCGCGAAAGCCGCGCGCCGGCCAGGCCGACGGAATCGCCGGCGGCGCGTCCTCGCCATAGCGCTTGCGCCACAGCGTGCTCGCCTCGCCGAGGAATTTCACCAGCCCCGCCTCGTGAACCCGCGCGACGGGGGCCATGCCGAACTCGGACGGCGTCAGGATCGGCCCCAACCCGCGCCGCTCGATCTCCGCCTTCACGCGCAACGCGCGCGCCGGCACCTCGACCGCCGGATTCATGCGCCCCGCCTCGAATTCCTCGGCCGGCGCGTGCTCCAGATGGGCGGGGGCGTAGAACGTCTTCATGCGCGCCTTGTAGCACAGCCAACCGGCCTCCCAATGCGCTAGTGTGTCCGCCGCAGGATCGCCCGCCGTGCCTGACCCTCAGTCCGCAGACAGCGAGTCGGCTTCGCCGATCTGCTTGACGAGCGCCTCAAGGGCGGCGAACGCCTTGCTGCGGTCGCCGTTCCAGCACGGCGTCACGGCAAGCTTCGTATGCCTGACCAGAACCACGATCGGCCACGCCTTTTCGAACATCTCAAACAGCCGGTGAAGTTCGACATTGTTCACCGCCAGCTCCCACACCGCGACGCGCGGCTCGACCAGCGCCAGCCGGTTCAACTCCGCGAGCAACAGCAGCATGGCGTCGCGCTGCCTGACGTCGTGCCAGACAGGCTCCCAGCCCTTGGCCAGAAGGCGCGCTGTGGCCCCTTCCGTCCGCTCGCCGAGCGACTTGGCGTCGAAGACGCCGCGGATCTGAACGGCGCGCTCGCGCATCTCCGAATTGAGGTGGGTCCAGTAGATCAGCGCGGCGGCGGCGACCGCCGCTCCAGCACTGACGATTGCTACAATCAACGTCCACATCGCCTCGTCCTCCTCGCAAACCCGCTGCGCAGGCGCCCGGCATATCCGGGCGCCACGCAGCCTCGCAGCCTGGGAGGAAAGTGACACGAGGGTTGTCCTCCCGGCACCGCTGAGGCGTCCTTGAGGAACCGTTGATGTGAGGACCGCCCGGCGATGTCGGGAGCGTATGTTCGGCCTCTTCCTTGTGGCCCGATTTGCTTGAATATGGTGGGAGCGAAAGCCGGCAACCGCTATTTGCGCCTGCTCTTGGGTGTTCCGATGCTCTTGGCAATGGTGACAAAGGCTTTGCGCATGGCGTGGGCGATATCGTCGGTCAGCTTGTATTCGAGCTTGGGCAATTTCCGCAGCGGTTTCACGTCCGGCATATTGAGGACTTTTGCCGCCAGCCCGAGGAATTCTCGGCGACCGAGGTAGAACAATTGCCAGACTTTGGGGGGCTGCTCGATCGGAAAGAAACTGTTCGCAGGAAATCCAAACCGGTTGGCCAGACTGCGGCCCGCCTCCGTGGCGGCCAGAGTCGCAATGGTGGTAATGCGTGGGTCCGCGATGATCCAGCGGCGCAGAATTTCCGCGACATCGCACAGCAGATAGCCGGTGCTCCCTTCGATGCTCCTGGTCTGGATCATCTCGAAGTCGAGTATGAACAGGCAAACGTCGTCGGAATCCTCCCGAACGGCCCGCGGCGTTTCGTCGAACAGGGAAAGCTCGCTGTAATTTGCGATATGGCGGTCGTCGATGTGATCGTAGTGCAAAAAGCCTGTATTGAGCCATTCATACGCCTCCGCTTTCAGCGGATGGACCGAGCAAAATCCGATCATCGCGCCGCTGGCGGACGCGTCGGCATCCGCTGGAATCACCGAAATCGCCCGGTAAAGGACGTTGGGATTGCCCGACCAGCGCTTGAAGCAGTCCAGGCTGGACAACTCACCGGGGAGAAGATCGCCCCCTGCCGCCGCCAGCAGCGTGTCGTAAATCGCCTTGCCGTCGCTGCTTCGGCGAATGACATGCGCCTTTCGTCCGGCAATCGCAGCGATGGGGTCGTCCGGCGGCCGTTTTTCTTCGAGGTTGAGGGTTCTCTTGAACGGCGCACGAAAGCGGAAACCCACATTGCGAACGGTCTCGATGATCTCGTTGTCGGGAGCTTCGAGAATCTTTTTCTTGAGCGTGGACAAGTTGACGTCGAGTTGATGCTTGACGTTTTCGTCTTTGTGGTTGGGCCAGACCATGCCAATCACGTCCTGACGCCTTACCGGGTCATGACCGAGGAACGACAGCTCCAGGATAGCGCGCAGAACCTTGAGTGGGTCGCCGCTGCGCCGCGTCAGCGCGCCGTCCTTGCGCAGCCAATAGTCGTCGCCTTCGACGGTGAGTTCGAAGTTGGGAAACGTGTAGGTGACCCGATCGGGCATGGGCAAGTCCGCCGACGGTGCCGTTTTCTCCATCAGCATGGCAGACATCCGGCCAAGTATTCAATCGCGTTGGTCGGCCGCGAATACCTCCCGAGGCGCATTAGTGTAGTGTCCTCTGGCATTCGGGCGCTTGCGGATAGCGCCGTCCCTCGATCGCGTAATAGGCCCGCAGCAGCGTCGCATCGAGCCGGGCATGCCGGCGCACTTCGTCCAGTGAGCGGTCGAGGTGCGGCCCAAAATCGAACGCGTGGAGCGGCCGGCAGCCGGAAATGTCGCCGAGCCGGACGGCATCGTGGAAGACCTCGAGGTCTTCGCCCGAGAGCCGGTAGTCCCCGTAATAGAGCCGGCGAGAGACGAACCTGTACAATTTCTCCCGCAGCGGTCCCAGGCGGCGCGAACTGCCCATGGTGAAGCCCAGAACGAAGGCCTCGTCCTTGGTGCTCAGCCCCCGTCCGAGAAGCACATGAACGAAGTCATGTGTCTGCAGATCCGCCACGCAGGGAAACAGGCCGAATTGGGGGTTCTCCACGATCTGAACGATCAGCGGTATATCTTCGGGGGCATCCCCGACCCGGGCCAACTCTGCGGCGGCGTCGCGCAGCGTGACTTCGCCGCGCGATAGCGGGATATGCCAATTCCTGCGTTCGGATGTGCTCGGCATGACTGCGTCGGCCTCTGTGCTTCGGTTGACGCCATGTTGTGCGGCCACCCGATTCCCGCAAGGCGGTACTCGTCACGAGCGCTTTGAGGAACCGTTGAGGTTTCGGCCAACCGTGGCGCTCAGGCCCGCCTCGTGTGGCGAGGCCGGACCTAGATTTGGAGCAAAATCGCGCCGGCGACGATCACGCCGCAGGCGAGCCAGCGGCGCGGCGTCATGTGCTCGCCGAGGAAGCTCATCGCCAGCGCGGTGCCGAACAGCACGCTGGTCTCGCGCAGGGCCGCCAGCTGCGCCGTGGCGCCGAAGCGGTAGGCCAGCATCGCCGCGCCGTAGGTCACGATCGACAGCGCCGCGACGCCGGCGCCCAGCTTCCACTGCCGCCGCGCTTCGATCACCACCGCGCGGCCGCGGATGCCCGGCGCCGTCACCAGAACGCAGGCGCCATGCGCCACGAAGAACCACAGCACATAGCTGAACGGCTCGGCCACGCTGCGCACGCCCGTGGCGTCGATCAGCGTGTAGCAGCCGATGGTCAGTCCGGTGCCGAGCGCGTAGGCGAGGCCCTTCAGCGCGCCTTGGCTGGCCCGGTGCGACAGGCCGATGGCGATCACGCCGCCGCAGACCAGCACGATCCCGAACAATTCCGTCAGCGGCGCCGGCTCGCGCAGGATGAAAAGCGCGCCGAGCGCGGTGAACAGCGGCCCCGTGCCGCGCGCCACCGGATAGACCGCCGAGAACGCCGCGCTCTCATACGATTTGACCAGCAGCAATTCGTAGATCGCATGCACGAAGGCGGTGCCGAACAGCAGCCACACGGCCGCGCCGTGCGGCAGCGGCACGAAGAACAGGGCCGGTGTCACCAGCACGGCGGAGAAAGTGCCGATCAGCAGGCGCATGGCGTATTTGTCGGCGGCGCGCTTGGTCAGCACGTTGACCACGGCATGCACGGCGGCGGAAACGAGGATCAGGATCAGCGCGGTGGTCACGCAGGGACCTTATAATCTGGGCGCGGCTGCGCAATACTGGACGGCGTGTCGTTACGGCAGGGCAAGCATGACGTTCCTGAACGAAAATCTCGTCGGCGTCGCCGGCGGCGCCGGCAAAATCCAGACCCCGGCGCTGGTCGTCGACCTGGAGGCTTTCGAGCGCAACCTCGCGCGCATGGTGGCGCATGCCGGCAGCGTCGGCATCGGCCTGCGCCCGCACGCCAAGACGCACAAATCGGTGGAAATCGCGCGCCGCCAGATCGCGGCCGGCGCGAACGGCATCTGCTGCGCCAAGCTCGGCGAGGCCGAGGCGCTGGCGGCGGGCGGCATCGAAGCCATCCTCGTGACCTCGCCGGTGGTCAGCGACGCCGGCATCGCCCGCGTCGTGGCGCTCAACGCCCGCATGGGGGAGCTGATGGTGGTCTGCGACAACGCCGCGGTCGCCGCGCGCCTGGGCGCCGCCGCGCACGCTGCCGGCAAGCGGCTGAAGGTTCTCGTCGACATCGATCCCGGCATGGGGCGCACCGGCATTCGCGCCGCGAACGCGCCGGCGCTGGTGGCGCAGGTCGCCGCCGCGCCCGGCCTCGAATATTGCGGTCTGCAATGCTATGCGGGCCAGGTCCAGCACATGGAATCGCCCAACGAGCGTCGCTCGGCCTCGCTTTCGGCGCTCAAAGAGCTTGGTACGTTGCGCGATGCGCTGGCCAAAGCCGGTCATGCGCCGAAAATCCTCTCCGGCGGCGGCACCGGCACCTTCGACATCGACCCCGAGGCGCATGTGCTGACCGAACTCCAGGTCGGCTCCTTCATCTTCATGGATAAGCAGTACAACGACGTCTGGGAAAAACCCGGCGACCGCGTGCCGTTCGAGACCTCGCTCTATGTGCAGACGACGGTGATCAGCGCCAACCGCGCCGGCCTCGCCACCACCGATGCCGGCTTCAAATCCTTCGCCACCGATGCCGGACCGCCGCTGCTCAGCGCCGGCGCGCCCGACGGCGCCGCCTATTTCTTCTTCGGCGACGAGCAGGGCGGCATCGCCTATCCCAGGGACGGCCGCCAATTGCAGCCCGGCGACGTCGTGCGCTGCGTCGTGCCGCACTGCGACCCGACGGTGAATCTTTACGACGTCTATCACGGCGTGCGCGGCGATACCCTGGAAACCCTGTGGCCGATCGAGGCGAGAGGGCGGTCTGCCTGAGTTTTTGGCCGGCCGAATCCTGTCAACCGTGTTCATGCTGGGTTCAGGCGCCCGGCGTCAATCTCAGCCTCGGCAATCGATTCAACGAGGTGAGCCATGAAGACTTTGATCAAAGCAGCACTGGGTGCGCTGATGTTCGGCGGCGCAATGACGGTGGCGGCCGCTCCCGCCGATGCGCATGTCTCGATCGGTATCGGCATCGGCGGCGGCGGCGGTTACTACGGCCCGCCGGCCTACGCCTATTGCGACCGCTACAGCCGCTGGTACGACCCGTACCGCTGCGACGAATACGATGACGCCTACGACTATTACAACGGTCCGGTGTTCGTCGACGGCATCTGGCTGAACGGCGGCTACCGCTCGCGCTTTTTCGACGGTCATCGCCAGTTCTTCTATCGCGGCGGCTGGCACGGCGGCTCGGGCTTCCACTCCGGCGGCTTCAGCCACGGCGGCGGCGGCTTCGGCGGCGGCCATGGCGGCAGCGGACATCACCACCACTAAGAACGCGGCCTCGCAGGAGGCAACGTAACGGCGGACGGCTCCCCCGGCGTTTTCTGGGGAGCCGTCCGTCTGTTTTTGCGGCCGACCTTGAGCCGGCCATTGCGCTCGTCTCTAATACGCGCATGCTCGCCATCGCGCCGCTCTGCCGCGACGACATCGCCGAGGTCGGCGCGGCGTTCGCGGTGCTCAACAAGACCGTGGCGCAGTACGAACGCTATTTCGCCGAGCAGCAGGCCGGCGCGCGCCTGGTCCTCGTCGCGCGCCTGGGGGCGGCGGTTTGCGGCTATCTCACGATCAACTGGCAGCCGGACTACGCGCCGTTCCGCGCCGCCGCCATTCCCGAGATCCAGGATTTCAACGTCCTGCCCGCCTGCCGCCACCGCCATGTCGGCACGGCCCTGATGGACGAGGCCGAGCGGCTGGTCCGCGCCCGCTCGTCCATCGTCGGCATCGGCGTCGGCCTGCATCACGATTACGGCGCGGCGCAGCGACTCTACGTGCTGCGCGGTTACGTGCCCGACGCGCGTGGAATCACCGCGCATGGCCGGCGCGTGAACTGGAACGACGACGTCAAAAGCGACGACGACCTCGTTCTCTGGCTGACAAAGACGATTTCCTGAAACTTTCGATCCGCCGGGGGCCGGCTTGCGCAACGCGGCTCAATTGAACCGGCGCGCCCCGCTGGAGTAGTTTGCCGCCACGTTGCGAGCCGCCGGCTCGTCCGAGAAGGAGCCAGCCCATGCGCGTCGGCGTGCCGAAGGAAATCAAGAATCACGAGTACCGCGTCGGCATGACGCCGCCGGCGGTGCGCGAGCTGACCTCGCGCGGCCACCAGGTCTTCGTCGAGAGCATGGCCGGCGACGGCATCGGTCTCGACGACGAGATGTACGCGCGCGTCGGCGCCCAGATCCTGCCGACCGCCGACGCCGTCTTCGCCACCGCCGACATGATCGTCAAGGTCAAGGAGCCCCAGCCGGTCGAGATCGCGCGCCTGCGCCCCGGCCAGGTGCTGTTCACCTACCTGCACCTGGCGCCCGATCCCGAACAGACCGAGGGCCTCTTGAAGAGCGGCGCCATCTGCATCGCCTACGAGACCGTCACCGACGCGCGCGGCGGCTTGCCGCTGCTGGCGCCGATGAGCGAAGTCGCGGGCCGCATGTCGATCCAGGCCGGCGCGCATTGCCTGGAGATCGCGCAAGGCGGCCGCGGCCAGCTGCTCGGCGGCGTGCCCGGCGTGCCGGCGGCCAAGGTCGTCGTGCTCGGCGGCGGCGTCGTCGGCACCAACGCGGCGCGCATGGCGATGGGGCTGGAGGCGCATGTCATCATCATGGACGTCTCGCTCGGCCGCCTGAAAGAGCTCGACGAGCAGTTCGGCTCGCGCCTGCACACCGTGTTCTCCACCATCGACGCCATCGAGGAGCATGTCACCAGCGCCGATCTGGTGATCGGCGGCGTGCTCCTGCCCGGCGCCGCGGCGCCCAAGCTGATCACCCGCAAGATGGTCGGCCAGATGAAGAAGGGCTCGGTGCTCGTCGATGTCGCCATCGACCAGGGCGGCTGTGCCGAGACCAGCCATGCCACGACGCATGCCGATCCCACCTACGTCGTCGACGACGTGGTGCATTACTGCGTCGCCAACATGCCGGGCGCGGTGGCGCGGACCTCGACCTTCGCGCTCAACAACGCGACGCTGCCCTTCACCATCGCGCTTGCCGAAAAGGGCGCTGAAGGCGCGATGCAGGCGAACAAGCACCTGCGCGCCGGCCTCAACGTCTACAAGAACACGCTGACCTACAAGGCGGTGGCCGACGCGCAGGGCATCGCCTTCAAGAGCGCCGAGAGCGTGCTGGGACTGTAGCGCGGCGCTAACCCGCCGCCTGTGCCAGATATTGCAGCGCCCGCTTTCCCGGCAGGAAGAAATAGCCGCCGCCGCGCATCCGCACGAAGTCCTGGAAGCCCCGCAGCAGCAGCGGTCCCTCCGCCGTCGGCACGGTCAGCCGCCGCGTCGCCTTGCCCCGCGTCAGCAGCGGATCGACCTCGTTCTCCAGCCCGTGGAACTGCAGCGCCGTGATCCAGGTCTGCTGCACGAACTCGAACTGCCGCTCGATGTCGCCGTTCAGGCACATGAAGACGATGCCGGGCTTGACGGCGGCCGGATCGCCGCTGTCCTGCGGGCGATAGGCGCGGCCGACGCGCAACATGCGGTGACGGTTGGTGATCGCGACCTGCTCGCTCGAGCCCGGCTGCAGGCTCTCGCGCGGATTGCCGCGGCGGATATGCGCGCCATAGGGACAGCGCTCGCCGAGCGGATCCTCGGCGCCGAACAGGAAGTCGTTGTCGATCTCCGCACCGCCCTTGCCGTCCCAGCCGCGTCCCGGCCGGTTGGGATGGCGCACCAGCGAAGTGCCGTCCTTCCAGCGCCCGTTCATCTTGGCGCCGAGCCACAAGGCGCGCTGTGCCGCGTCGAATTCCTTGGGCATGCCCGGATGGTTCGCATGCTCCAGCGCCGCCTGGTCGAGATAGGCGTTGAAGGTCTCCACGTCCTGCTCGAGCTGGCGGATGACGAGAAACGTGCCGTTGCGCCCGAAGTCGCGATCCTGGTTCGCGCCGCTGGCGGAGAAGTCCGGCTGCAGCACGTCCACCGAATGCAGCGGGTTCTGCACCGTCAGGATATTGTCCGGATCCTGCGTCGCGCGCACGCTGGGCGAGGGCGGGCGATAGCCGCGATTGTCGGGATAGCCATAGAGGAATTCGCCCGGCTCGACGGCGTGGATGGCATCGGTCTCGCGCGCCCAGCGCCTGGTGCCGCGCACGATCGGCTGCGACACGCCGTCGGAATAGCCGAACGGCTCGGGCGGAAAGAAGCGCCGCTTCTCGCCCGGCGGTTTCTGCGGCAGGTCGGCGGCGGTGACGCGATGAACGAGGCGTCCGCCGGCGGCGGCGAGCGCGGCGGCGAGCGCAGCGACCTTGGCGTCCAGCGCCGCCCGGTCGCGGCAATAGACCAGCAGCGCCGCGTCGACGCGGGCCTCCTCCGCGCCCCACAGCCAGGTCGCCGGCTTGTCGCTGCCGGTATCGGCCAGCATTTTCGCGCGCACCGGATGGTCCATGCCCTGCAGGAACGCCATCGGGAATTGCTCGAGCGTGTCGGCGCCGAGACCGAGCCGGCTGAGCCCGCCCGCCGTCAGGCCCAGCACCTGCGCGCAGTCGCCGAGCGCCTGGTCGCCGAAGGTGATGTCGGGCAGCGCCGCCTTCAGCCAGGCCTGCGCCGCCGCCCTGCCGTCCGGCAGTTTCAGGCCGAGGCAGGCGCAGCTGGGATGATAGCCGAGCCCGCCGAACAGCAGCGTCTGCACGTCGGGCGTCTCGATCAGCGCCGCCGGCCTGACGCCCGAGGCGAACAGGCCGAGCCAGGCCTGCGCCTCGTCCTCGGTCGAGGCGGTCGCGAGCCCCAGCCGGATCGCCGCATTGGCGCGGATGCGCAGCGTCGTCAATCTCGGATACGCCGTGTACCAGAACCGCGTCGGCCGCTGCTGGCGCCGCGCCCACAGCTTGAAGCGCTCGCCGTCGGTGGCGCCCTGCTGGAACAGGTTCGAGGTTTTGGGATAGCCGACCGTGTTGCTCCACACGCCGGTCAGCCCGCTGGCCGCCTTGGTGATGAAATCTTCGAGATAGCTCTCCCAGCTGCCGCCATAGTTGGAGAAGAAGAGAAGCTTGTTCGTCCGCGGCAGCAGCACCCAGCGCGCGTAGTGGATGGTGCCGATATCGGCGAGGAAGCCGGGGCGGAATTTGGCCAGCGCCAGCTGCAGGATCACCCAGAAGGCGAGGCGCAGCGTCACGCGCCGGAACCAGCCGCCCTGCATGACCGAGACGCCGGCGAGATGGTTCTGCGCCGCCCAGTCCTCATGCGCCAGCACATCCGCCAGCACGGTGCGGTTGGGCACCGAATTGTCCGGCTGGTTGGCGGCCTCGAGCTTGTGCAGGCGCAGATAGGCCAGAACCGCGACCAGCACGAGCGCGAAGACGGCGAGGCACAGTGTCGTCGCCAGCACCAGCAGGCCGGTGGTGGCGCCGGCCTTCAGCCACGCCGCCACCGTCGCGGCGGCGACGCCGATGCCCAG
Organism: Rhizomicrobium sp.; assembly: GCA_035570795.1. GTDB lineage: Bacteria > Pseudomonadota > Alphaproteobacteria > Micropepsales > Micropepsaceae > Rhizomicrobium. Next base: position 20,997 of record DATMKZ010000021.1, on the reverse strand, counting down.
CACCAGCAGCACCGGCCAGAAGAAATTCGTCAGCGCCGGCACGAACAGCGACAGCAGCAGGGCGGGATCGAGGCCGCCGCCCAGCCCGCTCTTGACCGGCAGCGCCGGCACCGGCTCGGGCGCCAGCAGCGGCGCCAGCGCGGCATCCTTTGCCACCGCGGCACGGATCTCGCGCACCGTCGCCAGCGGCGAGCCGCCGAGCGAATGTTTGTCGAAATAGCAGCGGATGAACCGCGCCAGCGCGTATTCATCCAGGATGCGCCCGACGCTCATCCCCGGCGTGCCGCAGAAATTCAGTCCCGGCACGTCGAGCAGCCCTTGCCCGGTATGGATGGCGTGGCGCCTCAGGAATTTCGCCAGCGGCGGCGGCGCGGCGATCCCCGCCACCGCCAGGATCGCCGCGATCTGCGGCTGCAGGCAGCGTTCGACCAGCGCCAGCGCGCCGTCCTCCTCGCCATCGGCGGAGAATTCGATCAGCAGATGCGTCGGCTCGCCGACGTCGCCGCGCACCACGGTGATGCTCATGAAATGCACGCCCTGGCGGCGCAGCGCGGTGCGGACGGCGCCGGCGCTTTCCTGCAGGTCGTATGCATAGGTCTCCAGATGCGCGTCGACGGCATCGGCCTTGGCGCGGTCGAACGCCAGCGCCACGGTGACGAAGCAGGTCATGTCGGGCTCCTCAGCGAGACCACGAGTTTATCGGGGAAGGGGCCGGCGAAGCTGACGCCCGAGCGCCGCCCCGCGCCATGGCGCAGCAGGCCGGCGACCAGCGCCGGAATCTGGATCGCATTGATGTCGCGCCCGGCGCAGGCGTGCAGTGCGCGGCCGAAATGCATGTAGAGAAGCGGCGGCCGGCCCGGATCCATGCGCTTCGGATCGTCGAACACACGGCCGTCCTGCATCGCGCTCAGCGTGATGGCGAAGACCCGCGCGCCCGCCTTCACCGGCTTGCCGGCGGCGCTGGCGCCGGCGATCGCCTGGCGCAGCACCAGCGGATTGTGCGGCCGGCGCCGCAGCACCTCCCAGCACCAGCCGGCGAGCCGCGGCGCATCGTCGACATCGCGCATCATCGCCTGTTGCAGGGCATGGTCGGCGACGATTTCGGCCATGATGTTGGCGACCGCGGTCGCGGTGGTGTCGATGGCGCCGACCAGCAGCCCCGCCAGCATATGCGCCGCCTCGTCGCCCGAGATCAGGCCGGCCTGCTCCAGCGCCAGCAGCCGCCCCAGCACGTCGGCGCCGGGCGCCCCGCGCGCCAGCCGCGCCGCGCGTTCGGCGGCGATCCAGCCGGTCAATTCCCGGCCCGCCGCGATGCCGGCTGCCTCGACCGTCTTGTCGCCGCCAAGATTGAGGAAGGTCTCCTGGAACACGGCGCGCGCGACCCGCATCAGGTCGGCTTCGCTCGGGCCCGCGATGCCGAAATAGGCCGCCGCGACGCGCGCCGCCACCAGCCGCGCATAACCATTGACGACGTCGATGCTGCCGTCCTTGGCCAGCGCGGCGCCGAGCAGGCGCGCCGGCTCGTTCGCCAGCAGCGCCGCCACCGGCGCTTTGTCGGCGGCGTGCATCGCGCCATAGACGGCCTCGCGCTGCTTGTAGAGCGCCGCCGAGCGGTCCATGCCCAGCATGAACGGCCCGCTGACCGCTTCGATGCGACCCGCATTGACCGGTGCGATGCGGAAATCGCCGTCGCGCTCCAGCACGTCGGCGACGTCGGCCCAGCGGAACACCAGCACGGTCGCCCCGAAGCTGATCCGGCGCGGCCCGAAGCGCGCCACGAACCGCGCCGCGGTGCGCAGGACCGGGGGGCTGGTGAACAGGCTCATCGGCGCCCCATCGGCGCGCGCGGCGTGACAATCAAGGGCAAGACGATCTCCGCGACGGCAAATACGCGCCTTCGGAAATACGCACCGAATATTGGCTCAGTATAGACGAGGCGGCTTCAACTTCCACATCTCAGGCTGTGGGCGGATCGCCGGTCCGCTCGCCTCACGGGTGATTGCAGGACAGGTCGCCCTCGCTGCAATCCGCCTGCGCCTTGAGCCGCTTGATGCGCTCCAGCGCCAGCGTGGCGTCGCACATGGTCACCATCGTCGAATGGATCGTGCCGCCGGCGGTCGTCTCGGTTTCGTAGTCGCATTCGGCAGCCTGATACGTGTTCCAGGCGCGCTGCGAGGCCTCCAGCGCCTTGCGGTTCGCCGCGTCGTATTTGGCGTAAAGCCGGCCATAGAGCGCGGCGAGCGCGGCATAGTCTTTCTTGTAGTCCCGCCCGGCGCAGACATCGATCTCGTAGGTCGTCTGCGGCTTCTTGCAATCGACCTTGGCATCGTCCTGCCATTTCAGGATGTAATCGTCGAGGACGGGACTGCCCGCCGCCACGGCCGGCGCGGCGCCGAGCAGCACGGCGATCCCGCCCGCCGCCGCCACAGCCTTCGCCGCGCGCCTCATTCGCTGTTGCCCTGCTTCAATTGCTGCGTGCGCAGCTTGCTCAGCCGCGTCAGGCAGCCCGAATAGACCATCGGATAGATGCTGCCGCCCTCGTTCTCGGCGTTCTCATAGCTGCATTCGGCGTCGCGGAACGCTACCCAGGCGCGCTGCGCCTTGCGCAACAGGTCGGTGGTGTGCGCGTCCATGCCTTTCAGCGTGTCCTTGTAGGTCTTGTTCAGCACCGCGTCGGCCTTCTTAAAATCGCGGTCGGCGCAGATGTTCATGTCGTTCTGCGCCTCGGCGTGGGCGCAGTCGACGCCGTCGACCTCGGCCGCCGCGGCCGGCCCGAGCCACAACAGCGCCAGCGCCGCCACCGTCATCGCGATTTTCATCGTCATCTCCTTCAGGCGAGCGCGCCGCCATCGACCACGATGCATTGGCCCGTCATCCACGCGCCCGACTTCGCCGCCAGGAACACCGCCGCGCCGGCAATGTCGTCCGGTTCGCCCAGCCGGCGCAACGGCGTGCCGGTGGCGGAGCGCTTCTCGGCCTCGGGCGTGTCCCACAGGGCGCGCGCGAAGTCGGTTTTGACCAGGCCCGGCGCGATGCAATTGGCGCGGATGTTGTGCGGCCCGTATTCCACCGCGAGGTTGCGCGCCAGCTGCAGATCGGCGGCCTTGGAGATCGCATAGGCGCCCAGCACCTGGCTGCCGCGGAAGCCGCCGATCGAGGAGACGATGATCACCGCGCCGTCGCGCCGCTCCACCATCTCAGGCAGCACCATCTGGCACAGCCAGTGGTTCGAGCGGATATTGGCGCCGAGGATCTTGTCGAAGGCCTCGTCGGGGATGTTCTTCGACGGCCCGAAATAGGGATTGAGCGCCGCGTTGCACACCAGCACGTCGATCTTGCCGAGCTTGCTGCGCGTCTCGTCGACCAGGTTCTGCAGTTGCTCCTTGTAGTTGATGTTGCAGGGGATCGGGAACGCGACCTCCGCGCCGCGCGCCTTGTTGATGTCGGCAGCGACCTTGTCGCAGGCGTCGGCCTTGCGGCTGGAGACCACCACCTTGGCGCCGTGCTCGGCCATGCGATGCGCGATGGCCTCGCCGATGCCCTTGGTCGAGCCGGTGATCAGCGCCACTTTCCCGGAAAGATCGAACAGCGTCATTTTCCCCACCTGTGCGTTATGAAATGTCGGTTGATGTCTCTTTAGCAGGCGAGAGCCGGGCGGCCAAATATCCGCCACCATTGGAGCGCGAAATCCGCCGATGATCAGGCTCGCCGTCCTGCGTCCCGCCGCCGTGCCGCTGCTGGCGCTTTTGCTCACCGCCTGCGGCGGCGGCCCGCGCCCCGTTGCCGACCTGTCGCCGCCGCCGCCCGCGCGGCCCGTCTGGCAGAAGCCGTCGCCGCCGGCACGCGCTGTCGCGCCCATCCCCGCTGCGCCGTCCGCCCCGCTTGTCGTCGCCCGCATCGGCGCCTACATGGACGCGCTGGAGATCGACCTGCGCCGCCATGTGCGCGGCGACGGCGTCGTGGTGTCGCGCCAGGGCGATGCCATCACCGTCGTCATCCGCAACGATGTGCTGTTCTTAGCCGACGGCGGCGTCGCCGGCGACGACGTGCTGGAGCCCTTGGGCGCGATCCTGCGCAACTATGCCCATGCCGCCGTGGCGGTGAACGGCTACACCGACACCTGGGGCAGCGCGCAGCAGAACCTCGCCGTGTCGCAAAAGCGCGCGCAGGCGATCGCCGCCGCCCTGGCGCATGAAGGCGTGCCGCAATCCCGCCTCGCCGCCCAGGGCCTGGGCGAGAGCCATCTGCGCATCATGACGGGCGACGACAGGAAAGAACCCCGCAATCGCCGCATCGAGATCGTGCTGCGCGCCCGGCCGGGCTGATTTCCGCCGCGGCGCGCGGGCGCGCTACAGCGTAAATCCCGTCCCCATTGCTTGCGCCGCGCGGCAAAGTCGCGTGTATTGCGCCCCACAACCATCGCTGAGGGGCTTCCCATGAAATTCCGTACACTGATGATGAGCGCCGCGCTGATCCTGGCGGCGGGCCCCGCCTTCGCCGCGCCGCCGTCGCCGCCCCTGCTGGTGCGCGGCACCATCGCCAGCATCGACGCCAAGTCGGTGACCATCGCCAAGGCGGACGGCACCACGGTCACCGGCGCCCTCGCGCCCACCACCTTCTACGCCGCGGTCGAGCCGCGCCGCTTCGACCAGATCAAGGCGACCGACTTCGTCGGCATCACCTCGGTGCCCGGCCCGAACGACACGCTCAAGGCCGAGGAGATCCACATCCTGCCGATCCATGTCGGCGAGGGCTCCTATCCCTGGGATCATCATCCGGACGGCGCCAAAACCGCCGGCAGCATGACCAACGGCACCGTCGCGGTGGTGCATGGCGCGCCGACCGTCGCCGGCAGCATGACCAACGGTACCGTCACCACCTCCGACGGCTGGTCGCTCAAGGTGACCTATCACGGCTCGGCGATGGTGAACGGCAAATGTGTCGGCCTCGGCGCCATGGGCGGCGCCGCGCCCTGCACCGGCGTCGCCGCGGTGGCGGTGTCGCCGTCGACGCCGATCGTCGCCATCGTGCCGGCCAAGCCGGGCGACGCCAAGGCCGGCCTCGCCGTCTTCGCCAACATGGCCAACGGCCCCGACGGCAAGCCCGTCGTCGGCTCGCTGGTGCTGGAAAAGAACGGCATCAAGCCGCAGATGTGACGGCGCGCCGCGGGTGCATGCCTTTGCGCATGAGAGGTTCTCCGCGCAGGTTCGGCTGAGCCCGGATGCGGTCGCCGCCTATGCCGCCGCGGTCGGCGACACCAATCCGGTGCATCACGATCCGGCGCTGGCGGCGGCCACGCGTTTCGGCCGGCCGATCGCCAGCGGCACGCATACGACGGCGTTGCTGCTGGCGTTGACGGCCTCTCACTATTCCAAACAATGCGCCATGGTCGGACTGGAATTCTGGGTGCGCTTCAAGAAGGCCATTTTCGCCGACGAGACGATCACGCTGGAATGGCTGGCGATCAAGGTCACGCCCAACGCGCGGCTCGGCGGCGACATCGTCGAGCTGCGCGGACGCATCCGCAACCAGAAGGGCGAGACCGCGCTCGGCGCCAAGGGCCGCATCCTGGTGACGGACCGGCTATAGAGCGAGTTTGGTTTGAATGGAATCACCCCAAAAACCGTCATCGCCCGCTTTATGCGGGCGACCCATTTTATTTTCGGATGAAGAAAAATGGGTTGCCCGGACGGGCCTAGCAACAGCGTGGGCCGGGCAATGACGAAGTGATTTGGACATTTTCAAAACAAATCAACTCCAGACCACGGCTATTTCGCCAGCGCCTTGTCGATCTCCGCGTTCATCGCCGCGTCGTCCGGCGTGGTGCGCGGGCCGAAGACGCCCGCGATCGTGCCGTCCTTGGCGATCAGGTATTTGTGGAAATTCCATTTCGGAGCCGCGTCCTCGCCGAGCGCGCCCGCCAGCCATTTGTACATCGGATGGGCATTGGCGCCGATCACGTCTTCCTTGGCCGTCATCGGGAAGTCGATGCCGAATTTGGTCTCGCAGAAGGTCTTGATCTCGCCCTCCGTGCCGGGCTCCTGGGCGCCGAAATTGTTGGCCGGCACGCCGAGCACGACGAGGCCCTTGTCCTTCTTGTCCTTCCACAAGGCCTCGAGCCCGGAATATTGCGGCGTCAGCCCGCACTGGCTGGCCACGTTCACCACCAGCACCGCCTTGCCCTTGAAGGTGGACATCGGCAGCGCGCCGCCGTCGATGGACGTGAAGCTGAAATCATAGGCCGTCGTCATGCTTTTCTCCGTCGATGATCTGATGGAATGTACCGCCGCATTGGCCCGCGAGGCCAGATGCCGAACGACGCGCTGGAGCGGAAAAATGCGCATGGCGGTTGCCGGGGCGATGTCTGTGTTCCTGGTCGGATTTGCGGCTGCCGATCCGGCGCCGCGAGACATGTCGCCAGATCAGGCCTACGCCCTGGCCTTGCGCGCCATCGGGCAACCTCATGCCGATCTGGAGCCGTTTCCCGACACGTACGACGGGTTTTATCTTTTCGAGTGGATCAACCCCAATCCCAATATGAGCCTCCACGTTCTGAGCCTTGCCGTGAACCGGCGGTCGGGCGACGTCTGGAGCATCGACGACCTCTGCCATCATCTGTGGCCCCGCCGGTCGCGCCGCGCCCTGGCCATGCTCAAGTCGCCGCGCAATCTTCTGCCCCCTTTGTGCGACAATCCCTGATCGCGTCGTGGGCTCACCACCGGTCATCGTCGCCAGGCCGGCGGCGACGGCGAAAGCCGAGAACGGCCTGCGGCGGTTCCATCTTTACCTCTCGTTAAGGACCGCATCCCGGCAGAGCGGCGCTTTGCTTGGTTAAGCAATTTGAAATGTCGGCCCTGCAATTATTGCCCAGCCAAGCCTCGGACGTTCCGCCATGACCCGTGCCCTCATCGTCGCGACCTATCTTCTGGCCTGCGCCACGGCGGCGACCGCCATCTTCATGGTGGCCGGCGTGCCGACCGGCCTGCTCACCGGCGTCGTGCTGGCGCTCGCCTGCACGCAGATCCATGCCGCGCTGCGCCGCCGCCGCGACCAGCGCATCGCCGACCGCGAGATCGCCGGCCTCAAGCGCGTCAGCTTCCAGTTCGAGCAGGCGCTGAGCGAGACCCGCGTCAAGATGGACGACATGTCCAAGGCCATCGAGGCCAGGACCACGGCGCAGGGCCGCAAGATCGTCGCCGAACTGCAGGTTCTCGAAACCCTGATGCGCGAATTCGCCTCCAAGGTCTCCAGCAGCGCCCGCAAGGAACCGCTCGACGACACCATCGAGCGCCGCGCCGCGCCGCGCCAGGGCACCGTCGGCGCCTATGTCAACACGCTGGGCGACAGCGGCCTGCTCGAGATCATCCGTTCCTCGCTGGAGCAGAACCGCGTCGATCTCTATCTGCAGCCCATCGTCAGCCTGCCGCAGCGCAAGCTGCGCTTCTACGAGGCGCTGTCGCGGCTGCGCTCGGAGGACGGCAAGGTCATCATGCCCGAGCAATACATCAAGGTCGCCGCCCCCGCCGGCCTGATGTCGGTGGTCGACAATCTCCTGCTGTTCCGCTGCGTCCAGATCGTGCGCCGCCTGACGCAGAAGCATCGCGACATCGGCGTCTTCTGCAACATCTCCGGCGACACGCTGGCGGACGCGGAATTCTTCCCGCAATTCCTCGAATACATGCATCACAACCGCGACCTCGCCGGCCAGATCGTCTTCGAATTCGCCCAGGACGCCGTCACCAAGGCGGGCGAGCAGGGCGAGGCCAATCTCGCCTATCTCTCCAGCCTCGGCTTCACGCTGTCGATGGACCATGTCGCCTCGCTGGCGCTGGATTTCGCCAAGCTCAAGAAGATGGGCTTCCGCCACCTCAAGGTGCGCGCCCACACCCTGACCAGCGACATGAACGGCGCCGGCGCCGCCGTCGCCGCCGAGGATCTCAAGAAGCTGCTCGAGCGCAACGGCCTCAACCTGATCGCCGAACGCGTCGAGGACGAGAAGACCGTGGTCCAGCTCCTCGACTACGGCGTCGACTTCGCGCAAGGCTACCTGTTCGGCGAACCGCGCGCCGTGCGCGAGGATTCGCTCAAGGCGATGGACAAGGACCAATCCACCGTGGTGCCGCTCAAGAAGGCGGGTTGAGCGGGCCTTCTCAGTTTCTGATCCCGTAGCGCCGCTTCAGGTCATCAATGTCGATGGCAATTGCCGTCGGCAATGGGCAGGCGCCGATATCAAGATCGTTGGGACCGAGATAATGCGCGAGAAATTTGCCTTTCACGACGATGGTCTTGAAAGCGAACTCTTTGATGTGGTCCAAAAGGAAGTCTGGATTGGCAATCGTCAGGCAGAACTTAAAGTGGTCTTGCGGATGGAATGAAGGGTCAACAGGCACGCCGACATCGTAGTGTCGAGCGAACGCTTTGAAATCAGCCTCCGATTCGTCAAGACTGTGACCTTCGGGCGCAAGAATGGCGTAGCCGCGTATTTTTACGATTTGCTCGTCATAAAGTTGCGGGTTTGCGTTCAGTTGACTTGGCGAAAGTACTGGTGTTTGCGCGCAGGCGGCTAATGTCAGGATTGCAAAAGCGATGCCGGCGGTTTTCATATCCAAGTCTCGCACGCCCATAAGGTCAGCCTAGTCCTCTATGCAACGGGAGCCAACGTCGTCGCATTGACGGTCTGCACCCCGCATGCCACCGCTACGCCATGACCACGCCCCCGCGTCTCCTCACCGGCCTCTCGCAAATCGCCGCCGACTACGACACCCTGATCTGCGACGTCTGGGGCGTGCTGCATGACGGCGCCACGGCCCACGCGCCCGCCTGCGCCGCGCTGAAGAAATTCCGCGACGGCCATGGCCGCGTCGTCCTGCTCTCCAACGCGCCGCGCCCGGCTGGCGATCTCGAAGAGCAGTTCCTGCGCTTCGGCGTGCCGCTCGATTGCTACGACACCATCGTCACCTCCGGCGCCGCGGCGCGCGAGGATCTCGCCCGCCGCGCCGCCCGGGGGGGGCTCGCCATGCATCACCTCGGCCCGGCCCGCGATCGCAGCGTCTTCGCCGGCCTGGACGTCACGCTGAGCGATGTCGCCGGCGCCGAGATCGTCCTCTGCACCGGTCCTTACAATGACGAGGTCGAGGGCCCCGACGACTACAAGGACATGCTCGCGGACATGAAGGCGCAGGGCCTTCCCATGCTGTGCGCCAATCCCGATCTTGTCGTGCAGCGCGGCGGCAAGCTCGTCTACTGCGCCGGTTCGCTGGCCAGGGCCTACGAAGCGATCGGCGGCGCCGTCGTCTACTACGGCAAGCCGCATCTGCCGATCTATCAGCATGTCCGCGCCTTCGCCGGCGGCGCCCGGCGCCTGCTCGCCATCGGCGACGGGCTGAACACCGACATCAAGGGCGCCAATGCCGCCGGCATCGACGCCCTGTTCATCGCCGACGGCATCCATGGCGAGGACATCGCCGAGTTTACCCAGCGCCACTTGGCCGATCTCTTCGCCGGCGCCGGCGTCACCGCCCGCGCGGCGATGCGGGCGCTTGTCTGGTAGGCGCGCGAACCGATAGAACGGTGCCGCGCAGCCTTTGGACCCGCCATGACCTACTACATCGACGATCTGAAGCCCGGCATGGCCGAGAGCTTCACCAAGACCGTGACCGCGCGCGATGTCGAATTGTTCGGCGAAGTCTCCGGCGACGTCAATCCGGTGCATTTCGACGAAGCGTTCGCCGCCCAGACCGTCTTCAAGGGCCGCATCGCCCATGGCGTGCTGTCGGCCTCCTACATCTCCACCGTGCTCGGCATGAAGATGCCGGGGCCCGGCACCATCTTCATGTCGCTGACGACGCGCTTTCGGGCACCGGTGCGCATCGGCGACAGCGTCGTCGCCACCTGCACCGTGCGCGAGGTCGTGCCCGACAAGCGCCGCGTCGTGTTCGACTGCGTCTGCAAGGTCGGCGACGTCACCGTGGTCGACGGCGAGGCGATGGTGATGGCGCCGTCGCGGCCGAAGGCCTGACGCGGACGGCATGCGCATCTTCCGCCACTACGCCGACGTGCCGGACGCCTTCAAGGGCGCGGTGGTGGCGGTCGGCAATTTCGACGGCGTCCATCTCGGCCACCAGGCCCTGATCGGCGCGGCGCGCGACATGGCGCAGGAGCGCGGCGCCGCCCTGGGCGTCCTCGCCTTCGAGCCGCATCCGCAGGAATTCTTCCGCCCGTCGCCGGAATCGTTCCGCCTGACGCCGTTTCGCGCCAAGGCCCGCCTGCTCGACGCGCTCGGCGCCGACGTGCTCTACGCGCTCGCCTTCGACGCCGCGCTGGCGGAAAAATCGGCGGAGGATTTCGTGCTCGACGTCCTGGTCGGCGGCCTCGCGATCGGCGCCATCGTGGTCGGCGCCGATTTCCGCTTCGGCAAGGGCCGCGCCGGCGACGTGACGATGCTCGCCTATATGGGCGAGATGGAAGGCTTCGGCGTCACCGTCTTCGACGCGGTGGGCGGGCAGGGCCAGGGCAAGATCTCCTCGACCCGGATCCGCGACGCGCTCAAGGCCGGCCGCCCCGACGAAGCCGCGCGCCTGCTCGGCCATCCCTGGAGCGTCGAGGCGCGCGTCGAGCACGGCGACAAGCGCGGCCGCAGCATCGGCTTTCCCACCGCCAATATGCGGCTCGACGATTGCCTGAAGCCGGCCTTCGGCGTCTACGCCGTGCGCGCCGGCATCGTCGAGGACCACCGCGTCGTCTCGCGCCATGACGGCGTCGCCAATTTCGGCATCCGCCCGATGTTCGAGAGCCGCGTGCCGCTGCTCGAAACCTATCTCTTCGATTTTTCCGGCGATCTCTACGGCAAGCACCTCGCCGTCGAACTCATTGCCTATCTCCGCCCCGAGCTGAAGCTGGACGGCCTGGGCGCGCTGCAAGCGCAGATCGCCAAGGACAGCGAAGCCGCGCGCAAAGTCCTGCGACAAATCTAGGCGATACTTTCACCAAGCCCTGCAGCCCTCCGCATCTCCGCGCCTCCGCGTGAACCAATCACCGCCGCAAACCTAGGCTGGACCCTTCGCCGCAGCGCTGTTAGAACCCCTCCTGCTGATTTGACGGCCGGGAAAAATGCTTGTTTTCGCTGGAAATACGCGAATTTTCCGCCCGGCTCCGCGCCGGGGGTGAGCCCCTGTTCGTGGAGACCGGGTTGACGATCCGCCCATCCCACCGCTCCGCGAAAGCCTGAAACGATGTCCAAGACCGAACCCGATTCCCCCGCGCGCGACTACCGCGCCACGCTGTTCCTGCCCGCCACCGATTTTCCGATGAAGGCGGGCCTGCCCGAGGCCGAGCCGCGCTGGCTGGCGCGCTGGGCGGCGATGGACCTCTATGGCCGCATCCGCACGGCCGCCAGGGGCCGTCCGCTCTTCATCCTCCATGACGGCCCGCCCTATGCCAATGGCGAGATCCACATGGGCACGGCGCAGAACAAGGTGCTGAAGGATTTCGTTACCCGCAGCCGCAACATGCTGGGCTACGACGCGCCCTACGTGCCGGGCTGGGACTGCCACGGCCTGCCCATCGAGTGGAAGATCGAGGAGAAATACCGCAAGGAGGGCAAGTCCAAGGACGGCGTCTCCATCGCGCAGCTGCGCAAGGACTGCCGCGACTTCGCCAATCACTGGATCGGCGTGCAGCGCACGCAGTTCCAGCGGCTGGGCTGCATGGGCCAGTGGGACAAGCCCTACACCACGATGGATTTCCGCGCCGAGGCCACCATCGCGCGCGAGCTGCACAAATTCGTCGGCAACGATCTGCTCTATCGCGGCTTTCGCCCGGTGATGTGGTCGCCGGTCGAGAAGACCGCGCTCGCCGAAGCCGAGGTCGAGTATCACGACAAGACCAGCCACACGATCTATGTGAAGTTTCCGGTCGTCGCAGCGCCGAATTGGTCCGCTGACCTGGCGCGCGAGATCAATGCAACAAGCGTCGTGATCTGGACGACGACGCCGTGGACCATCCCCGGCAATCGCGCGATCGCGTTTTCGCCGACGATCGAATACGGCGTTTATGAGGTTGCGACACGCGAAGACGACAGCGCGGCGGCGGTTGGCGAGCGATTTTTGCTAGCTGATAGTCTGGCGATGCAGGTTGCCAAGCATGCGAAAGTGGCGCTGAAGCGAGTCTCGTCCGTCGACCCGACGGGCATGGTGTGCAGTCATCCGCTTCTCGGCAAAGATCGTTACGATTTTGCCGTCCCCGTGCTCCCCGGCGCGCACGTCACCGCCGACACCGGCACCGGCTTCGTCCACACCGCGCCCGGGCATGGCGAGGAAGACTTCGAGCTGATGCTCTCCACCTTCAAGAACTACACGCGCGACAACCCCGACGCCTTCAACGTCGTGCAGGAGGACGGCTCCTTCGCGCCGCACGTCCCGCTGTTCGCCGGCAAGTTCATCCTCAGCCGCGACGGCAAGAAGGACGGCGAGGCCAACACCGCCGTCATCGCCGCGCTGAAGGATGCCGGCAAGCTGCTCGCGCAGGGCACGCTGCGCCACTCCTATCCGCATTCCTGGCGCTCCAAGGCGCCGGTGATCTACCGCGCCACGCCGCAATGGTTCATCGGCATGGACAAGCCGATCACCGCCGATCCCGCCGACACGCTGCGCGCCCGCGCCATGCAGGCCATCGCCGACACCAAATGGGTGCCGCCCTCGGGCCAGAACCGTCTCGGCGGCATGGTCAAGGACCGTCCCGACTGGGTGATGTCGCGCCAGCGCGCCTGGGGCGTGCCCATCGCGATCTTCGTGAACACGGCCACCGGCAAGGTGCTCAACGACGCCAGCGTCAACGCGCGCATCGGCGAGGCCTTCGAAGCCGAAGGCGCCGACGCCTGGTTCGCGCCCGGCAGCGCCGCGCGCTTCCTCGGCAACGAATACGACGCCGGCGATTACGAGCAGGTGACCGACATCCTCGACGTCTGGTTCGATTCGGGCTCGACCCATGTCTTCACGGTGGAAAACCCCATCGAGCCGTCCTGGCCGAAGAAGGACCACGCCGATCTCTATCTCGAAGGCTCCGACCAGCATCGCGGCTGGTTCCAGTCCTCGCTGCTGGAGAGCTGCGGCACGCGCGGCCGCGCGCCCTACGACACGGTCCTGACGCACGGCTTCGTGCTCGACCGCGAAGGCGACAAGATGTCGAAATCGGTCGGCAACGTCATCCTGCCGCAGGCCGTCGCCGACAAGAACGGCGCCGATATCCTGCGCCTCGGCATCGCGGCCTCCGACTTCACCGAAGATACCCGCATGGCGGGCGACATCGTCCAGGCCAATGCCGACGCCTATCGCCGCTTGCGCAACACCATCCGCTTCATGCTGGCGAACCTGGCGGGCTTCGACGACGCCGAACGCCTCGCGCCGGAGGCGATGCCGGAGCTCGAACGCTTCATGCTGGCGAAACTGGCCGAGCTCGACGCGGCGGTGCGCGAGGGCTACGAGGCCTACGATTTCAACCGCGTCTACAACACGATCTTCGCCTTCTGCACCAACGAGCTGTCGGCGTTCTATTTCGACATCCGCAAGGACGCGCTCTATTGCGACGGCAAAGCGGCGCCGCGCCGCCGCGCCGCCCGCACCGTCACCGACGAGATCTTCCGCCGCGTGGTGACGTGGCTGGCGCCGATCCTGTGCTTCACCATGGAAGAAGCCTGGCTGCTGCGCTTCCCCGGCGCGGACGAGAGCGTCCACCTGCAGACCTTCCCGCCGACGCCTTCGTCGTGGCGCAACGACGCGCTGATCGAGAAATGGACGCGCATCCGCAGCCTGCGCCGCGTCGTCACCGGCGCGCTCGAGCTGAAGCGCCGCGACAAGGTCATCGGCGCCAGTCTCGAAGCCCGCCCGGTGCTCTACGTTGCCGATGCCGGGGATGCCGCTTTGTTCGAGCATCTCGACCTCGGCGAGATCGCCATCACCTCCGGCGGCGATGTGAAGATCGGCCCGACCACCTTGGCCAAAGCCGTGGCCGAGGGCGATGTCGAAACTCTGGGGCATTCTCATTTTGAAGCCGGGAAGGGGATCTCCACGCCGGACGACGAATTCACCTTGACCGATGTTCCCGGCGCGTCTGCGCGGTTCTTCCCGGCCGAAGGCGACAAATGCGCCCGCTGCTGGATGATCCTGCCCGAAGTCGGCAACAACCCGGCCCATGACGACCTCTGCAACCGCTGCTCGGAAGCCGTCGATGGGATGGCGGCATGATCGCATCGCGCGTAGCGCAATTTGAATCACGCGGAGACGCGGAGGCGCGGAGACGTCTGTCCTGCGCGTTCTCCGCGTCTCCGCGCGAATCGACGCCATCCTTCCGCAGGAACGGGGTAGGGCATGAGCGCTCCGCGTTCCTGGGAACGGCCCCATGCCCATGACCCCGCGCGACTGGGGCCTGGCGTCGGCCGCGAGCGCCCTGCTGCTCGACCAGGCCAGCAAGCTGACGCTGCTTTACGGCTTCGATTTCAAATCCATGCCGCCCGGCGACGCCGTCCCCGTATTGCCGTTCTTTAATCTTGTTATGGTGTGGAACCCGGGCGTCAGCTACGGCCTGTTCCCGGCCCACAGCCGGGTGGGCGCCATCGCGCTGGTTTTCCTCTCGCTTTTGGCGGTTGCCGGCCTCGGCTGGTGGCTGTGGAACGCCCATCGCCGGGCCTTGGCGGTCGGCCTCGGCCTGGTGATCGGCGGCGCCATCGGGAACAATCTGATCGACCGGCTGATCTACGGCAAGGTTGCCGACTTTTTCCACTTTTACGTCTTCGGCTATGACTGGTATGTGTTCAACGTGGCCGACGCCGCCATCACCTTCGGGGTCATCGCGCTTCTCTACGATGCGCTGATGCGGCCCGAGGCACGCCCGGACCAGGGTCCGGGATCGCGTCAAGTCGAAACACGGGAGTAGTCCATGCAGCCGCGCCGAATTCTCACCCTCGCGCTCCTTGCCGGCGTCGCCGCCGCGCTCACCGGCTGCGACGCGATCCGCCAGGCCGCCGGCCAGGGCAAGGACGCGCCCGACGAGTTCGCCGTCGTCACCAAGGCGCCGCTGGTCATCCCGCCGGACTTCAATCTGAAGCCGCCGGCGCCCGGCGCCGCGCCCGCCAACCAGATCGAGCCCACCCAGGCGGCGCAGTCCGCCCTCTTCAACACCGATCCGGCGACCGTCGCCGCCTCGCTGCCGCCGACCATGAGCGCCGGCGAGCGCTATCTGCTCGCCAGCGCCGGCGTGCAGAACGCCGATCCCGCCATCCGCCAGGCCATCGCCTCGGACGCCAGCGGCATGCGCGGCTCGGACGAGAGCTTCACCGACAGCGTCCTGTTCTGGAACGCACCGACGCCCGCCATCGGCGCCGTGCCGGTCGATGCCGATGCCGAGGCGCGCCGCGTCGACGCCGCCCGCGCCGGCGGTGCCGCCTCCGCGCCGCCGCAGGCCGGCACGCCGTCCGCGCCGCCATCGTCCGATTCGAACGGCGACGACGACAGCGGCTGGCTCGGCCACCTTTGGCCGTTCTAGACGCGCGTTCAACGGATTGTGGCTTGCTTGACCCAGACATCGCTGTCATTCCCGGCTGAGCGTTGCGCTGGCAACGCGAAGGGACCCCTGAGCGCCGGCGTAAGGGGACCCCGGCGGTGACGCGCATCCGGTCTGACAGGCTCGCGCGAATTTTCGCCGCCGCGCCTTTGGTCGCCACCGCGCTCTTCCTCGCGGCCGCCTCCGCCCACGCCGCCGATCCCGTCGTGGCGCAGTTCGCGCTGCCCAACGGCATGCAGGTCGTCGTCATCGAGGATCACCGCGCCCCGGTGGTCACGGAGATGATCTGGTACAAGGTCGGCGCCATGGACGATCCGCCCGGCCATTCCGGCCTCGCGCATTTCTTCGAGCACATGATGTTCCGCGGCACCAAGGCCGCCCCCGGCGGCGCCTTCAGCCAGACGCTGGCGCGCAACGGCGGCGACGACAACGCCTTCACCACCGAGGACTACACCGCCTTCTACGAGCAGCTGGCCCGCGACCGGCTGAAGCTCGCCATGACGCTGGAAGCCGATCGCATGGCGCATCTCGACCTTTCCGATCCGGCCGTGCGCACCGAGCGCGACGTCGTCCTCGAGGAGCGCCGCATGCGCATCGAGAACAGCGCCCAGGCGCTGGCCGCCGAGCAGGTCGCCGCGGCGCTCTATCTCTCGCACCCTTACGGCCGCCCGGTGATCGGCTGGCCGCAGGAGGTGCACCGCCTCGGCCGCGCCGAAGCGCAGAGCTTCTACGACCGCCACTACGCGCCCAACAACGCGATCGCGGTGATCGCCGGCGACGTGACGCCGGACGAGGTCAGGGCCGACGCCGCCACCACGCTCGCCCTGGTTCCGCCCCGGACGCTCGAGCCGCGCGCGCTCTATGCCGAGCCCGAGCGGCTGGGCGAGACGCGGCTGGCGATTGCGCGGCCCGACGCGACGGTGGCGAATTTCTCGCGCGCCTATCGCGTGCCGAGCTACGCGCAGCACAAGGCCGGCGCGGCCGAAGCGCTCGAAGTCCTCGCCGCCCTGCTCGGCACCGACGCCAACGGCGCGCTCTACCGAAAACTCGTGGTCGAGCAGAAGCTCGCCACCGATGCCGGCGCCTCCTATGACGGCGACGCGCGCGATTCCGGCGAATTCGGCGTCTATGCGACGCCGCGCCCCGGCGTGACGCTCGCCGCCGTCGAAGAGGCCGTCGATGCGGTGATCGCGGGCTTCGTGCGCCAGCCGCCCGCCGCCGCCGACCTCGCCCGCGCCAGGACGCAGCTCGTCGCCAGCGAGGTCTTTCGCCGCGACAGCCAGCTCTCGATGGCGACGGCCTATGGCCAGGCGCTCGCCGTCGGCCTCAGCGTCGCCGAAGTCCAGTCCTGGCCGCGCCGCATCGCCGCTGTCACGCCGCAGGCGGTGCAGGCGGCCGCCGCGACCGCGCTCGTCCGCCGGCAATCCGTGACGCTCTATCTGACGCCGGGGCCGGCATGAAAAAGTTTGCCGCTGCAATGGCGCTCGCGCTCTTCGCCGCCACCCCCGCGCTCGCCGCGGCGCCGCGCGCTCTCGCCGTCGGCTCCGGCGAACAGGTCTGGTTCGAGGAGGATCACACCGTCCCGATGGTCGCGGTCAGCATCGCGCTGCCGGCGGGCTCGGTCTACGATCCGCAAGGCAAGGCCGGCCTCGCCGCCTTCGCCGCCTACCTCATCAACGAAGGCGCCGGCGACCTGCATTCGGAGGCCTACCAGGGGGCGCTCGCCGACCGCGCCATCCAGCTTTCCATGTCGCCCGACCGCGACTGGCTGATCGTCTCGCTGAGCACGCTGTCGGCGCAGGCCAACGACGCGTTCCGCCTCCTGGCGCTGGCGCTGCAGCGGCCGCGCTTCGACGCCGACGCCATCTTGCGCGTCCGCGCCCAGATGCTGCAGAGCCTGCAGCAGGACGCTTCCGATCCTGCCGCCGTCGCCGCCAACCGCTTCTACCAGGTCTATTTCGCGGGCCATCCCTACGGCCACCCGGTCGGCGGCGACGCTGCCGGCCTGAACGCGGTCACCGCCGCCGACCTGAAGGCGTTCGCGCGCCGCCACTGGGTGCGCGCCGGCGCACAGGTCGCGGTCTCCGGCGACATCGACGCGGCGACGCTCACGGCGCTGCTCAAAGCCACGCTCGATCCGTTGCCGGGCACGGCGCCGCCGCCTCCGCCGCCCGTCCTCCATGCCGGCGCGCCCGGCGAGAGCGTCGTCGCCATGGCCGTACCGCAGCCCACCGCGATCTTCGGCCTGCCGGGCCTGGCGCGCAGCGATCCCGACTATCTCGCCGGCTACGTCGCCAACTATATCGTCGGCGGCGGCGGCTTCTCCTCGCGCCTGACCGACGAGGTGCGCGAGAAGCGCGGCCTGACCTATGGCATCTCGACCGGCTTTTCCGACTTCCACGGCGGCGGCATGGTGATCGGCCAGGTCGCGACGCGGCAGGACGCGATGAACGCCTCGCTCGCCGTGATCCGGGACGTGCTGGCGGCCTATGCCGCGCACGGCCCGACGCCGGCCGAGCTGGCCGACGCCAAGACCTATCTCACCGGCTCCTATCCGCTGGCTTTCTCGTCGAACGCCGGCATCGCCGGCCAGCTCAACGCCTTCCAGCGCGCCGGCCTGCCGCTCTCCTATGTCGCGCGCCGCAACGCCATCCTGAACGCGCTGACGCTGGCCGACGTCAAGCGCGCCGCCGCCCGCCTGTTCGATCCCAGCCGGCTGACCGTGGTGGTCGGCGGCAGCATCGCCGTCGCGGCGACCGGTCACAAGCCGGCGAGGAAACCGGCGTCGCATATCTGAGTTGTCTGTCTGGCCTCCCTCAGGCGGAGAGCGGCAAAACCGATAGGATCATCCCATGCCCCAGGCGCTCCCGTTCTCGATCTCGCTCGATCTCGCCGTCTCGGGGCCCGGCGCCGTGCCGCGCGCCGCTTTCGACGCCGCGCTGAAACAGGGCGAAGCCGGGCTCGCCTGGCTGCGCGGCCAGGCCCGGGACGCGTCGCTCGAGCTTTTGAGCATCGTCGACCGCAGCGACGACATCGCCGCCGCCGAGGCCGTCGTGGAGGCCTGGCGCAAGGACACGACCGACGTCGCTGTCCTCGGCATCGGCGGCTCCAGCCTCGGCGGCCAGGCGCTGAAAGCCATCGCCGCCAAGGGCCACGCGCCGCGCGTCACCTTCCACGCCAATCCCGATCCCTGGAGCTGGGCCGACGCCATCGCCGGCTTCGACCTGCGCACCACGCGCTTCGTCGTCATCTCCAAGTCCGGCGGCACCGCCGAGACGCTGTTCCAGGCGCTGACCGCGGCCGACGCCATCGAAAAGGCCGGCGGCGGCAAATATCTCGGCCAGCATTTCGCCGCCGTCACCGAGCCCAAGGCGAGTGTGCTGACCGACTTCGCCAAGGCCATCGGCGCGCCTCTGCTCGATCATCCGCTCGGCATCGGCGGCCGCTATTCGGTGCTCTCCATGGTCGGCGTGCTGCCGGGCCTGCTCATGGGCCTCGACGTCAAGGCGTTGCGCGCCGGCGCCAGGGCGGTCGTCGCGGCGACGCTGGCGAGCGAGGGCGAAGCCAACGGCCCGCTCGCCGGCGCCGCGCTGCACTACGCGCTGTCGCAGGCCGGCAGGCTCAATCACACCGTGCTGTGGAATTACGCCGACCGCCTCGCGACCTTCTCGGGCTGGTGGCGCCAGCTCTGGGCCGAGAGCCTGGGCAAGGACGGCAAGGGCGCGACGCCGGTCGGCGCCGTCGGCCCGGTCGACCAGCACAGCCAGCTGCAGCTGTTCCGCGACGGCCCCAACGACGCGCTCTACACCATCGTCGCCGCCGACACGCTAGGCGCCGGCCTCGTGGCGCCGCGCGACCGCGCCCACGCGCTCGGCCTCGACTATCTCGCCGGCAAGCACATGGGCGATCTCGTCGCCGCCGAGGCCCGCGCCACCGCCCAGACGCTCAGCCGCAACAAGCGACCGGTGCGCCAGATCCACATGCCGAAGATCGACGAATACGCGGTCGGCGCGCTGATGATGCATTTCATGCTCGAGACCATCCTGATGGGCCGCCTGATGGGCGTCGATCCCTTCGACCAGCCCGGCGTCGAGGAAGGCAAGGTCCTGGCGCGGGAGTTTTTGCAGAAGGGTTGAGCGGCGCGCGAATGTGCGCCTTTGGACTCACGCGGAGCCGCGGTGAACGCGGAGTTTCCCCGCTCTGCGTCTCCGCGCGAAACCCTTCATCCACAGGCGTTTTGCGCGGGCGGCAAGTCGCGCATGTATACTCCCGCCATGAAGATTCGCCGGCTCTCGGAAGGCACCGTCAACCGCATCGCCGCCGGCGAAGTGGTCGAGCGGCCGGCCGCCGCGGTGAAGGAGCTGGTCGAGAACGCGCTCGATGCCGGTGCCCGCCGCATCGACATCGCCACCGCCGCCGGCGGCGCCGACCTCATCGTCGTCGAGGATGACGGCGAGGGCATGGAGGCCGGCGACCTGCTTCTCGCCATCGAGCGCCATGCGACGTCGAAGCTGCCGCGCCTCGGCGCCGAAGACGATCTCACCGCCATCGCGACGCTGGGGTTTCGCGGCGAGGCGCTGCCCTCGATCGGCGCCGTGGCGCGGCTCGCCATCGCCAGCCGCATCGCGGCCGGCGAGGCGCATGAAATCCGCGTCGACGGCGGCAGCCTCGCCGGCCCGTCGCCCGTCGGCTTTCGTTCGCGCGGCCAGCACGGCACCCGCGTCGAAGTGCGCGAGCTGTTCTTCGCCACGCCCGCCCGCCTCAAATTCCTCAAATCGGTGCGCTCGGAGGATCTCGCCACGCTCGACGTCGTCAAGCGCCTCGCCATGGCGCGCCCGGACGTCGCCTTCACGCTGACGATGGACGGGCGGCGCACGCTGGATCTTCCCGCCGAAGACGGCGCGCTCGCCCTGGCCGCAACCAGCGAAGCGGCAGGCCGATTGAAAAGACTTTCCAAGATCATGGGCCGCGACTTCGCCGACAACGCGGCGCCGGTGAACGTGGAGCGCGAAGGCGTCGCCATCAGCGGCCATGCCGGCCTGCCGACCTACAACCGCGCCAATGCGCAGATGCAGTTCCTCTTCGTCAACGGCCGGCCGGTGCGCGACAAGCTTCTGGTCGGCGCGGTGCGCGGCGCCTATGCCGATTTCCTCGCGCGCGACCGTCACCCCGCGCTCGCGCTGTTCCTGGAATGCGATCCCGCCTTCGTCGACGTCAACGTCCATCCCGCCAAGACCGAAGTGCGCTTCCGCGACGCCGGTCTGGTGCGGGGACTGATCGTGGGGGCTCTGAAGCACGCGCTGGGCGCGGCGGGGCATCGCGCCTCCACCACCGTGTCCGGCGCCGCCTTGGCGGCTTTGCACAGGCAGGCGCCGCAAGGCTGGAGCCGCGATTCCTGGGGCACACTGCCGGCGGTCAACCAGAATGGTATGCGGGAAGGCT
>DATMKZ010000020.1:0-5566 GCA_035570795.1 Rhizomicrobium sp. | reverse complement strand
GTCGGGTCGAACTGCCCGATGCAGCCGCGCGGCTCCATCGGGTTGGTGACGATGCGATGGTTGTCGAGCGCCAGGGTGACGATGTGCGCCGCCTGGGCGAAGGCCCTGTCGGCGCCGGCGGCATCGCCGGTCCGCCAGTCGATGCAGACATTGCCCGGTACTTCGTCGGAGACGAGCGGCGCGCCGGCCGCCCGTGCCGCCTCACCCCACGTGACGGCGGCCAGCGGCTCGTAGTCGACCCCGACCAGCTCGGCCGCATCGAGCGCCTGGGCAGGGGTCTCCGCCACAATTAGCGCCACCGGCTCGCCGGCAAAGCGCGCCTTGCGGCCGGCCAGCAGCGGCTGGACCGCAAAGATGAACGGCTCGCCGGTCTGCACATTGGCCTCGGCATAGGGGCGGAGCGGGCCTAGCCCGTCGGCTGCCGCATCGACCGCCGTGAGGACGGCCAGCACGCCCGGCGCGCGCCGGGCGGCATCGACATTGACGGCATGGATCAAGGCATGGGCATGCGGCGCGCGCAGGACGACGGCATGGGCCAGCCGATCAAACCGCAGGTCGTCGAGATAGGCGCCGCCGCCGGTGATGAAGCGCGCATCCTCGCGTCGCCGGGGCGAATCGCCGATCGTGGATCTCGTCATGTCCTGAGCGTCTCCGCGTTCTTCGCCTGCCGTGTCTCGTCCCACCAGTCGCTGGCCTGCAGCCTCCAGTAGACGAGCTGGGTAGCGATCTGGCCCAGCCGGCCGCCCGCCCATCCCGTGCCGAAGGGCCGGAACAGCTTATAACGGTCGTCGTCGCCCGCGATAGCGGCGGCCAACGCATCGGCGCCGGCCGCCGTCTGGGCGACGCCGTGGCCGCCGAAGGATGAGCAGACCCAGAGGCCCGGTTCGATCTCGCCGACCTGGGGCATCATATGCGGTGCATAGCCCATGATGCCGGGCCACGCATAGTCGATCGCGATGCCGTCGAGCCCCGGATAGGCCGCGAGAATGTCCCTTCGCATTATCTCCCGCAGCCGCGACGGTTCGCGCGTGTCGGTCGTGATGCGGCCGCCCCACAGCAGCCGGTCGCCGTCGACGATGCGATAATAGTCGCCGGCGCGACGCGTGTCGGAGATCGCGCCGGGCCAGCGGATGAATTCGGCGAGCTGGGGGCCGATCTTCGCCGTCACGGCGACGTAGGTCGCCACCGGCAGGACGGCGCCGGCGATCCGCCGATGCACGCGGCCGAGATCGGCATTGCCGGCCAGCACGACATGACGCGCCGCGATCTCACCGCCTGCTGTCTGCAGGCGCCAGACGGCGCCTTGCCGCTCGAGTTCGGTCGCGTCAGTGCGCTCGTACAGCTTGCCGCCGCGGCGTTCGATGTCTTCCGCGAGGGCCAGGGCGAAGTTGAGCGGATGGAGGTGAAACGATTGCGGATCGTGGATCGCCTGGTGATAGCGCGAGGTCGCGATCAGCGTGCGCACGCGGTCGGTCTCCCACGGCTCGAAGCTGGCGCCGAGCTTGGCCGCGAGCGCGCGCGTGCGATCGGCGAAGCCTGCGCCCTGATCGGTGCGCGAGACCGTGAGCTTGCCGCTGCCCGTGCGGATGTCGGGCCGGCCCAGCTCGTCGATGGCGGCGCGCACGATCGCCACGCCGCGCTGCGACTGGGCGTAGAGCCTGCGCGCGTGATCCGGCCCCAATCTGTCGATCAGCGCGCCCGACCGTGCGGCGAAGCCCGCGCCGACGAAGCCGCCGTTGCGGCCGGAGGCGCCCCAGCCGATGCGCCGGCGTTCGACAAGCACGACCCTGCGCCCGCGCATCGCCAGCAGCCGCGCCGTATGCAGGCCGGCGAAACCGCCGCCCACGACCGCGACATCCGCCTCGATCCTGCCCGAAAGCGGCGCCCGATCCGGACTCGCGTCTCGCGTGGCGGCATACCAGCTTGCCGGATAGTCGGTGTCGGCCATTCTGCGGTTTCTCCGCGACAAGAGGTGACACGGGAAGGCTTGCGCGATCACCTGCTCTGTCGCACTAAAGATCGGTTCACTCCGGAGGAAATATGTCGCTCGATTTCGATGCGGTGGTCATCGGCGCCGGGTTCGGCGGCATGTACATGCTGCACCGCCTGCGCCAGAAGGGCTTCAGGGTCCGGGTGTTCGAATCTGGCAAAGGCGTCGGCGGCACCTGGTACTGGAACCGCTATCCCGGCGCGCGCTGCGACGTCGAAAGCGTCCAGTATTCCTACCAGTTCTCGCCCGAGCTGCAGCAGGAATGGGAATGGACCGAGCGCTACGCCACCCAGCCCGAAATCCTGCGCTACGCCAACCACGTCGCCGACCGTTTCGACCTGCGCTGCGACATCCGCTTCGAGACCAGGGTCACCCAGGCCCGCTTCGACGACAAGGCGCACGCCTGGACGGTCGAGACGGATAAAGGCGACCGCGTCACTGCCCGTTTCGTCATCACGGCGATGGGCTGCCTGTCGTCGCCCAACACGCCCAAGATTCCCGGCCTGGAGGATTTCAAGGGCCCGACCTATCACACCGGCAACTGGCCGCATGACGGCGTCGATTTCACCGGCGAGACGGTGGGCATGATCGGCACCGGATCGTCGGCGATCCAGTCGATCCCGATCATCGCCCAGCAGGCCACGCACCTCACCGTGTTCCAGCGCACCGCCAACTACATGGTGCCGGCGCACAACAAGCCGCTCGATCCGGCCTATGTCCGCGATGTCAAGGCGAACTACGAGGAGATGCGCCGCCGCGCGCGGAAAATGCCGGCGGGCATCGACTTCGCCTTCAATCCGGCCTCGGCGATCGAGACCGACGAGCCCGAGCGCCGGCGCCTGTTCGAGGAGCGCTGGAACTATGGCGGCCTGGGCTTCATGGGCTCGTTCTCCGACCTGCTGCTGAACGCCGAGTCGAACGAGACGGCGGCGGATTTCGTGCGCGCCAAGATCCGCGACGTGGTGAAGGATCCCGAGCTTGCCGAAAAATTGAGCCCGACGAACGTCATCGGCTGCAAGCGGCTCTGCGTCGATACCGGCTATTGGGCGACCTTCAACCAGCCGCACGTCACCCTGGTCGATGTGAGCGACCAGCCGATCGAGCGCATCACGGCCAACGGGCTGCGCGCCAAGGGCAAGGACTACACGTTCGACTGCCTGGTGCTGGCCACCGGCTTCGACGCCATGACCGGCGCGCTCCTGCGGGTCGACATTCGCGGCCGCGATGGCCAATCGCTGCAGGACAAGTGGAAGGAGGGGCCGAAATCCTATCTCGGCCTCACCCTGGCGGGCTTCCCCAACCTCTTCACTATCACCGGCCCGGGCAGCCCCTCGGTGCTGACCAACATGCTGCCGTCGATCGAGCAGCACGTCGAATGGATCGCCGACTGTATCGACTACATGCGCGGGCGCGGCGCCACCGCGATCGAGCCCAGCCGCGAGGCCGAGGAGGCCTGGGTCGGCCATGTCGGCGAGATGGCCGGCGGCACGCTGCGCTCGACCTGCAGCTCGTGGTATGTCGGCGCCAACATCCCCGGCAAGCCGCGCGTCTTCATGCCCTATATCGGCGGCTTCCCGGCCTACATCGAGCGCTGCGAGGCCGTGGTGAAGAACGGCTACGAGGGCTTTTCTCTCGTCTGAGTCATTGCGGGGGGTGCGCCACTCCAGTGGCGCGATCTTCCTCGGGATCGACGAAGACGCGCGACTGGAGTCGCGCGCCCCCAGCTAGACCCCAACCGCCTCGCCGTCGCTGCGCGGATCGGCGCCGCCAGCCAGAACGCCAGTCACGGGATCGACCGTGATTCCCTGCGCATGGCCCGCCATTTCGTTCCAGTCGTCCCAGCGATCGACCGTGTGGCCGCGCCGCTCCAGCTCGGCAATGGTCTCGGCCGGGAAACGGCCTTCGATGTGCAAGGTGTCGCGCACCTCGAGCAGGCCAAAGCGGCCGGACAGGAAGCGCGGCATGTCGAGCGCCTGCTGGATGTCGAGCCCGTGGTCGATCATGGCGCTGTAGGCCTGCAGGTGGATCTGCGGTTGCCCGTCCGCGCCCATGCAGCCCAGCACGCTCCACAGCTTGTCGTTCCGGAAGCCGAGCGAGGCGATCAGGGTGTGCAACGGGGTCTTGCCCGGCTCGACTTTGTTGGGACTCCTGGGATCGAGCGAGAAATAGGCGGCGCGGTTCTGCAGCACCACGCCGCTGCGACCGGCGACCACCGCCGCGCCGAACACGCCATAGACCGAATGGACCAGCGAGGCCGCGTTGCCCTGGCGATCGACGGCGGCGATATAGACCGTGTCGCCCGTCAGGCTGCCGTAGGACGGGATGCGGTCCCACGGCACGGCGCGGACCGGATCCATCAGCGCGCGCCGCTCGTCGGCATATTTCTTGGAGATCAGGCGTTCCATCGGCACCCGGGCGAAGCGCGGATCGGCGAGATGGCGGTCGCGGTCGTGATAGGCGAGCTGCTTGGCCTGCACCATCAGATGCACCGAGTCGGGCCCGAGGAACGGCTTGCGATGCAGTTCCAGAGGCTCGAGGAGGTTCAGCATCTCCAGCACCGCGAAGCCCTGGGTCGGCGCCGGCGTCTCGTAGATTGTGACGTCGCGATAGCTGCCTTTCAGCGGCTCGCCCCAGCGCGCGACCTGGGCCTTGAGGTCGTGCAGCGCGAAGAAGCCGTCGTTGGCGTCGGAATAGCGCACCAGCTCGCGCGCCACCTCGCCGTCGTAGAAGCCGTACCAGCCGTCGCTGGCGATGGCTTTCAGCGTACGCGCGAGGTCGGGGTTGGCAAGCGTCGGTCCTTCCTTGAGGAAGATCGCGGCAGCCTCGGGGCTTTTCGCCAGCTCCGCGCGCGCGAGCTCGCGCCAATGCGCGAGCCGCGCCGTCACCGGAAAGCCTTCGCTGGCATAGCCGATCGCGCTTTCCAGGCAGCGCCGGAGCGGCAGCCGTCCATAGGCCGCATGCGCCATGGTCCAGCTCGCGACGGCGCCCGGCACCGTCAGCGTGCCGGGCAGCACGCCGCGATAGGGCACCTCGGCGAGGCCGCGTTTGGCGAAGGCCTCGACGGTGCCGCGCGAGGTCGCCCGACCGCCGCCGTCGATGTAGCGCACGGTCCGGGTGCGCGCATCGTGGATCAGCCAGAAGGCATCGCCGCCGATCCCGGTCATGTGCGGATAGAGGACCGAGAGGGCGGCGCTGGCGGCAACGGCGGCATCGATCGCCGACCCGCCCTCGCGCAGCATTTCCGCGCCGGCCTGCGAGGCCAACGCATGCGGGCTCGTCACCATGCCGTTCGACGCGAGCGTGGCCGGACGGCCGGCGCGGATGTCCATCATGATGCTTTCGTGACTAGCACAGACGCCGAGCGAGCCGAACCTACATCCGTCGTCTCGACCGGAGCGCGAAGTGCGGAGCGGAGAGACCTTGTTTCTACGATAAGCTGCTAATCGTTGAAGCAAGGTCTCTTGTGTACGTCGGCTTTGGCAGAATGTGCGAACGGGCGACTGCTTCCAACAGCCGCCCGTCGCCAGATCTGAGCCCGTAGGTCTCCAAGGCGTGAAGCCTGTAGCGGAGCGAGGG
>DATMKZ010000019.1:0-122221 GCA_035570795.1 Rhizomicrobium sp. | reverse complement strand
CCCAGCAATTCCTTGACCTGTGCGGCCAGCTTGTCGCGCAGGGCGCCGGGCTGCGCCGAAGCCAGGCCCGCCGCCTGCTTGGTCAGGCGCTCGATGTCGTCGACCTGTGCCGCCAGCACGGCGTGCAGCTTGTGGCCTTCGTTGCCGCGCGCCCGCGCCAGCGCGTCCAGCGCCGTCGCCAGCGTCTCGAGAATCGCCGCGTCGCGTCGGCCGCGTTCCGGCGCCTCGACGGGCAGGATGTCCTCCTGGACGATGACGCCCTTGAGCGCGAGAAGACCGTCGATGCGCGCCGGCGCGAGACCGGTCTCCGCGGCGACCTCGCGCGCGATCCGTATGGCGGCGGCCAGCGCTGCGGGATCGACCCGCAATCCGCGCGCGCCGTCGCTCGCCTCGAAGCTCAGCGAAGCCTGCAGCGAGCCGCGCTTGAAGCGCTCATTCGCCAACATGCGGGCCGGCGGCTCGAGCGTGTCGAAGCCGGGCGGCGTGCGCAGGCGCAGGTCGAGGCCGCGGCCGTTGACGCTTTTCGCCTCCCAGCGCCAGCGCGCGCCGTCACGGCTGCCATGCGCCTCGGCGAATCCGGTCATGCTGACGATGGTCATGGCGACTCCGAAAGCGAAACGATAGCCCCGCGGCCGAGCCGGCGCAAAGTCTCTACAGCTGCGGGACGTGCGCGGTGGGCGGCGGCGGCACCAGCTTTTGCAGGTGCTCGCGGGCGCGAAGTTCCGCAACGTGGCGCGTCTGGTCCGCGATGGTGGCGGAGAAATAATGCCCGCCGGTTCCCGACGCGACGAAGTAGAGATCGGCGGTGGTGCCCGGATTGAGCACGGCGGCGATGGCATCCTTGCCGGGATTGCAGATCGGCGTCGGCGGCAGGCCGGCGACGGCGTAGGAATTGTACGGCGTGACGCGCGCGAGCTCGCTGGCGCGAATCCCGCGGCCCAGGGGATAGCCGCCGGTGATCGAATAGATGATCGTCGGATCGGATTGCAGCTTCATGCCGGTGCGCAGCCGGTTGACGAAGATCGCCGCGATGTGGCGCCGCTCCGACGGCAGCGAGGTCTCCTTCTCGACGATGGAGGCCAGCGTGAGCGCCTGCGCGACGGTCTTGTACGGCAGATTGGCGTCGCGGCCGGGCCACAATTTCGCGATGAGCTGTTTCTGCGCCTTCTTCATGCGCGCGACGATGCCGGCGCGGGTGTCGCCGCGCATGAAGAGATAGGTCTCCGGCAGCAGGCTGCCCTCGGCGGGCACGGCGACGGGCGCGCCCTTGAGCACCGTGTCGGCGTTGATCAGCCTGGCGATCATGTCGCTGGTCAGGCCTTCGGCGGCGGTGATCTTGTGCTCGATCGACTTGCCGGCGATCAGGATGTCCATGATGTCGTGCATGGAGGCCCGGCTCGGGATCGCGTATTCGCCGGCCTTGAGCAGCGCCGTGGTGCGGCGCAGGCGGACGCCGAGCAGAAAGAGGTCGGGATTGGCGACGGCGCCGGATTTCGCCAGCACGTCGGCGATGCCCTTGACGCCGACGCCGGGCTTGACGAGCACGACGGTCTCGGTCGCGCCGCCGGCCGCCGCCGGCCCGGCATTGGAGAAGTTGAAATTCTCCCACTCGAAGGCGCCCGCGACCACAAGGCCGAGCGCGATCAGGAAAGCGAGGATGCGGATCATGGCGGCTCCGCGCTCGGCGCTAGCTGGCCTGGGTGAAGATCAGGGCGGCGTTGGTGCCGCCGAAGCCGAACGAATTGGACATCGTCGCCTTCACCTCGCGCTTTTTGGCGACCAGCGGCACGAGATCGAGCTGGGTTTGGCCGTCGGGATCTTCCAGATTGATGGTCGGCGGCACGATCTGGTCGCGCATGGCGAGCAGGCAGAAGATCGCCTCCACCGCGCCGGCGGCGCCGAGCAGGTGACCGATCGACGATTTGGTCGAGGACATCGAGACCTTGGCCGCGGCGTTGCCGAGGAAGCGCTCGACCGCGCCGGCCTCGATGTAGTCGGCCATGGTCGAGGTGCCGTGGGCGTTGACGTAGTCGATGTCGGAAGGCGTCAGGCCGGAGCGCTTCAGCGCCATCTGCATGGCGCGGTAGCCGCCGTCGCCGTCTTCCGACGGCGCGGTGATGTGGAAGGCGTCGCCGGAAAGGCCATAGCCCTTCACCTCGCCGTAGATCTTCGCGCCGCGGGCGCGCGCGTGCTCGTATTCCTCGAGCATCACCGCGCCGGCGCCCTCGCCCATGACGAAGCCGGCGCGCGCCCTGTCGTAGGGCCGCGAAGCCTTCTCGGGCGTGTCGTTGTATTCGGTGCACAGCGCTCGGCAGGCGTTGAAGCCGGCGATGCCGAGACGGCAGATGGCGGCTTCCGCGCCGCCGGCCAGCATCACGTCCGCGTCGTCGAAAGCGATCAGCCGCGCCGCGTCGCCGATGGCGTGCGCGCCCGTGGCACAGGCCGTCACCACGGAGTGGTTGGGGCCCTTATAGCCGTGCTCGATCGAGGCATAGCCGGAGATCAGGTTGATCAGGCGGCCCGGGATGAAGAACGGCGACAGCCGACGCGGGCCCTTGGTCTCGATCAGGAGGGCGCCCTCCTCGATGCCGGGAAGCCCGCCGATGCCCGAACCCATGAGGACGCCGCTGCGGTGGCGGTCTTCCTCGGTTTTGGGCACCCAGCCCGAATCGCTCACTGCCTGCTTGGCGGCGGCGAGGCCGAAGACGATGAAATCGTCCATCCGGCGCTGTTCCTTGGGCTCGACCCAGTGGTCGGCATTGAAGGTGCCGTCCGCGCCGTCGCCCCTGGGAACCTCGCAGGCGATCTTGGTGGCGAGATCGTCGGTCCTGAACTTGCCGATGGCGCGCGCGCCCGACTTGCCGGCGAGCAGGCGCGACCAAGTTTCCTCGACGCCGCAGGCCAGCGGCGTGACCAAACCAAGACCCGTGACGACGACCCTGCGCATGCGAGGGGCCGGCTTAAGGGTGGGCTTTGTCGATGTATTTGACCGCGTCGCCGACGGTCACGATGGACTCCGCCGCGTCGTCGGGAATTTCGATGCCGCACTCTTCCTCGAACGCCATCACCAGCTCGACCGTGTCGAGACTGTCCGCGCCGAGGTCCTCGATGAAGGACGCGTTGTCGGTGACCTTTTCGGCATCCACATTGAGATGCTCGACGACGATCTTCTTCACGCGTTCCGCCGTATCGCTCATGGTATTGTAAGCCTCTCCTTGATGATCCTGCCGGGGGTTAGGCCCGCAGGCCCTCACGTAATGATTGTGGGGGTTGATGGGTTTCGTAACACAAAGCTCAGGCGCCCGCTACAATAGGGTTAAGCCCTTGATATGACTGTCATATCATCGCCATTCCGCCATTGACCTGAAGCGTGGCGCCGGTGACATAGCCCGCTTCCTCGCTCGCCAGATAGACCACGGCGGCGGCGATTTCGGCAGGACTGCCCATGCGCCCGGCCGGAATGCGCTCGGCGATGGCAGCTTTCTGGGCGTCGGTCAGGACCTCGGTCATGGCGGTGGCGATGAAGCCCGGCGCCACGGCGTTGACCGTGATGTTGCGCGAGGCGACCTCGGCGGCCAGCGACTTGCTCATGCCGACCAGGCCCGCCTTGGCGGCGGCGTAATTTCCTTGCCCGGGATTGCCGGTCTCGCCCACCACCGAGGTGATCGAGACGATGCGGCCCCAGCGCTTCTTCATCATGCCGCGCAGCACGGCCCGCGACAGGCGGAAGGCGGCGGTCAGGTTGACCGCGATCACCTGGTCCCATTCGTCGTCCTTCATGCGCATGAAGAGGTTGTCGCGCGTGATGCCGGCATTGTTGACCAGGATGTCGATGGGAGCGCCCGCCGCGGCCTCGGCCGCCTTGACCAGCGCCTCGACCGAGTCCTTGTCGCCGAGATTGCAGATGGCGGCGAAGGCGCGTCCGCCAAGCTCGGCCTTCAAGGTTTCCAGCGCTTCGGCGCGCGTGCCCGAGAGCACCACGCCGGCGCCCTGGCTGTGCAGCGCCTTGGCGATGGCCCCGCCGATGCCGCCGGAGGCGCCCGTCACGAGCGCCGTCTTTCCCGTCAGGTCGAACATTTTCACAGCGCCTTCATGAAGGCTTCGATGTCGGCGGGCGTGTCGAGGGTCACGTTGGCGAGCTCCTTGTCGGTGCGCTTGACCATGCCGGTGAGCACCTTGGCGCCGCCCATCTCGACCGTCGTCGTCACGCCGAGGCCGCGGAACGCCAGCACGCTTTCGCGCCAGCGCACGCGGCCCGTCACCTGCTCAACGAGCAGGCGGCGGATTGTTGCCGGCTCGGCGGTCTCGGCAGCGGTGACGTTGGCGACCAGCGGCGCGGCGAGCGGGCGGATGACCACCGCGGCAAGGGCTTCGCGCATCTTGTCGGCGGCGGGCTGCATCAGCGGGCAATGGAACGGCGCCGAGACGTTGAGCGCCATGGCGCGCTTGATGCCCTTGGCCTTGGCAACCTCGGGCGCGCGGTCGATCGCGGCTTTGGTGCCGGAGATCACCACCTGCCCCGGCGCGTTGTCGTTGGCGACGACGCAGACGCCCGACGTCGCGGCGGCGCATTCGGCGGCCAGCGCCTCGGCTTGGTCGATCTCGGCACCGAGCAGCGCGCTCATGCCGCCCTCGCCGACCGGCACCGCGGTCTGCATCGCCCGGCCGCGTGCTTTGAGCAGGCGCGCCGCGTCGGCCAGCGAGAAGGCACCGGCCGCGCACAGCGCGCTGTATTCGCCGAGCGAGTGGCCGGCGACGAGACGGGCATGGCCGCCGAGCGTGAAGCCGCTCTCGCGCTCGAGCACGCGCAGGATGGCGAGGCTGGCCGCCATGATGGCCGGCTGGGCGTTCTCGGTCAGCACCAGATCGCTCTCGGGGCCTTCCCACATCAGGCGCGACAGTTTTTGGTTCAGCGCGTCGTCGACTTCCTGGAAGACCTCGCGCGCCGGCGCGAACGCCTCGGCGAGCGACTTGCCCATGCCGACGGCCTGGCTGCCCTGTCCGGGAAAGATGAAGGCTCGAGTCATGGGGCCGTGAAAAAGACCAAGGGGATGGGCAAGTCAAGGCGGGCGCATCCCGCGACGCAACAAATTGATTATTCGCCCCTGGAGTCGCATAATATGTGGATGAAGCGTGGATCGAAGCCGGACATGGTCGTCAACGCGATCTGGGATGCCGAAGCTGGCGTCTGGGTCGCGACGAGCGACGATGTGCCGGGGCTGGCGACCGAATCGAAGTCGTTCGAAGCGCTGCTGAAGAAGCTGCGGACGTTGGTCCCCGAACTCCTCGAGCTCAATGGCGCGATGCCGCGCTCCGGCCGGGCGCCTTACCGGGTCGTCGCCGAGCGTTATGAAGGCGTTCAAGCCGCCGAATGAGCAGTTCGTTTACGCCGGACGTGAAGCGCATTTTGCTGAAACATGGCTGCAGCATCGTTCGCTCCGGCAAAGGCGATCACGAAATCTGGCGAAGTCCGATCACCAACCGCAGTTTTCCCGTAGATGGAAAAATCTTGTCCCGTCATACGGCGAATGCGGTCATGAAGCAGGCGGGGATCGCTCATAAATTTTAGCCGGATACGGAACTCCAGAATTCAATTGCTGCCGGGAAATTGAAATGCGCCGCACCGATATCGTTCATCTGGGCCTGCTGGCGGCGGCGCTGGCGCTCGCCTATGTGCTGCCGTTCGAACTGTTGCTGCTGTCCTACGCCGTCCTCGGCCCGGCGCATTACTTCACCGAAATCTCGTGGCTGCACGACCGCTCCTATTTCCTGCCGCACCGCGCCTTCGCGGTGGCGCTGGCGGCGGTGGCGCTCGGCGCGATGTTCATCGCCGATCCCTACTGGTCGGGCGTGCTGCTGTGGAGCGTGTTCGCGGCGTGCGCGATTCTCGCCGCCGCGCCGACGCCGCAGCGCGCCATCGCCTTCGGCACCGTGGCGGTCGCCGTGACGGCGGCGCTCGTCGCCTCCAACCTGCCGTTCGCGCTGGTCGGTATCCTGCTGCCGACCTTCATTCATGTCTGCGTCTTCACGCTGGTGTTCATGACGCTGGGCGCGGTGCGCGCGAAAAGCGGCGTGCAGGGCGCCCTGGTCGGCGTCTATCTGGCGATGATCGCCGCCATCCTGATCGCACCGCCGACGGCGCAGAGCGTCATCCCGGCGCTGGCGCGCATCGGCAAGGAGAATTTCGGCGACGTCGCGCCGGCGCTTGGCTCGCTGTTCGGCGTGCCCGACCTGCAGTTCGGCGGACGCATCACGGGGCTGCTCTCGTTCGTCTACACCTATCACTACCTGAACTGGTTCCTGAAGGCGGACGTCATCCGCTGGACGCAGATGCCGCGCCCCAGGCTCGCCGCCATCGTGGCGCTGAGCGCCGCCTCGACGGCGCTCTATTTCTACAATTACGAGATCGGCATCACCGTGCTGCTGCTGGTCAGCCTGCTGCACGTGCTGCTGGAGTTTCCCCTCAACAGCGTCAGCCTGCGCCAGCTCGCCGGCGCGGCGCTCGGCCGGCGCGCGAAGGCTTCGGCGGCGTAGCGTCCGTCACTGCAGCGCGACGCCCGCCACTGTGATGCGGTGCATCAGGCGTTCCTCGCCGTGATAGTCGTTGAGCGCGAAGTGCCAGGTGGCGCGGTTGTCCCAGAAGGCGATCGAGCCCTTGCGCCAGCGGAAGCGCGTGGTGAACTGCGGCTTCATCGCGTGCGCGAACAGCCTGTGCAGCAGCGGGCGGCTCTCTTCCGGCGACTTGCCGTCGAGCCGGGTGGTGAAGCCCGGATTGACGTAGAGCGCCTTGCGGCCCGACAGCGGATGGGTGATCACCACCGGATGCACCGCCTTGCTGACGGCGTCGTCATTGGCGAATTCGGCGCGCTCGGGATTGTCGTAATACGATTTCGAGCCGAAGACGTGGGCGTTCGAATGCACCGCCTTGAGGCCGTCGATCTCGGCCTTGGTGGCGTCGTCGAGCGCGTCGTAGGCCGCGTACATGCTGGCGAACAGCGTGTCGCCGCCCTCAGGCGGCAGCACGCGCGCCACCAGGATCGAGCCCATCGCCGGGATCTGGTCGTAGGAGTGGTCGGTGTGCCAGCCGCCGCCGATATTGGTCTTCTGCGCTTTCTCCTTGCGCACCGCGGCGATCTCGGGATAGCCGTCGATATGCGGAAAGAATTTGTTGATGTCGATCGCGCCCCAGCGGCGCGCGAAGGCGATGTGCTCGTCCTCGCTGAGCGTCTGGTCGCGGAAGAAGATCACGCCATGGGCGGCATACGCGGCGCGCACCGCCGCGAGGTCCGCCTCGCCGAGACTGCGCAGGTCGACGCCCAGCACTTCGGCGCCGCAGCCGCCGTCATGGGGCCGCACTTCGATGCCGCCGGCGGCGATCTTGTCCATCAGGTTTGCTCCGTCCGCTGTCGCGTCAGCCTAGCATTTTGCGGCCGCGGCCGCGCGCATCAGGCATTGAGCCGGGTGAATTTTTCCAGCGCCTGGGCGCGGCCGGCGAAGGTCAGCGTGCGGCCGATGGCGATCACCAGCACCGCCGCGACCACCAGACCCGCCGCCAGGACGCCCATGCCGGCGGCGTAGGTGCCGGTGTGCTGCTTCAGCCAGCCCATGATCGCGGGCCCGAAGAAGCCGCCCAGATTGCTGATCGAATTGATCAGCGCGATGCCGCCCGCCGCCGCGGTGCCGCCAAGGAAGGACGGCGGCAGCGTCCAGAACACGGCCAGCGCCGCATAGACGCCGCAGACCGAGACCGAAAGCGACAACAGCACCAGCGCATGCGACTGGAACAGGGCCGCGCCGACGAGGCCCGCGGCGCCCAGCAGCGACGCCACCGCGATGTGCCAGATGCGCTCGCCGCGCGCGTCGCTCGAGATGCCCCACAGCACCATCACGAACATCGCGGCGAGATAGGGGAGCGCCGCGAGGAAACTGGTCTGCAGGATCGAGAACCCCATGCCGCGCACGAT
This sequence comes from Rhizomicrobium sp., assembly GCA_035570795.1. Taxonomy (GTDB): domain Bacteria; phylum Pseudomonadota; class Alphaproteobacteria; order Micropepsales; family Micropepsaceae; genus Rhizomicrobium. The sequence goes on along the minus strand of DATMKZ010000019.1, from coordinate 114,257 downwards.
CTGCGGCAGCCAAAGGTTCACGCCATAAAGCGCCAGCACGATGCCGAAATCCGGCAGCGACAGCAGCCAGACGCGCGGGTCGAGCAGCATCGGCAACAGCCCGGTATGGGCGTGCCGCGGCTCGGCCGCGAGCGCGGCGGCGATGGTCGCGCGCTCGTCCGCGCCGATGAATTTGGCGTCGGCCGGCCCGTTCGGCAGCCACCGCAGCACCAGCAGGCCCAGCAGCACGGACGGCAGGCCCTCGATCAGGAACAGCCATTGCCAGCCATGCAGGTGCAGATAGCCCTCCATGCCGAGGATCAGGCCCGACAGCGGCCCGCCCACGAGGTTGGTCAGCGGCAGCGCCGCCAGGAACAGCGCGATCAGCCGCGCCCGCACCAGCGAGGGAAACCAGTAGGTGAGATACAGCACCATGCCCGGGAAGAAGCCGGCCTCGGCGAGGCCGAGCGTGAAGCGCACCACGTAGAAGCTCAGCGGCCCGGTGACGAAGGCGTTCGCCATCGAGACCATGCCCCAGGTCAGCATGATGCGGCTGATCCAGATGCGCGCGCCGATCTTTTCCAGGATGACGTTCGAGGGCACCTCGAACAGGAAATAGCCGAAGAAAAATATGCCGGCTCCGAAACCGTAGGCCTGGGCCGAGAGCGCCAGATCCTTGTTCATCGTCAGCGAGGCCGAGCTGACATTCACCCGGTCCAGATAGGCAACCACGAACAGCAGCGCCATCACGGGAATCAGCCGCCAGGCCGCCTTGGCGAAAACCCGGCTGTCCGCTGCATCCATCCGTCCCACTCCATGCCGGCGACTATGCGCAGGAATGTGCGCGCCGCAAACACTCGATTTCATTTAAATGACACCGCCGTCATTCATCCCCCATTCAGGCGAAAGGGGGGAACATTGCACTGTGAGGGCTCGGGAACTTGGAGTAAACAATGGCGTTAACGGAGTGTCGTTAACGTGCATTCCAACTTGAAAGAGGGAACGGATATGAAAACTTTGCTTGCAGCCGCGGCGCTTGCCATCGGCTTGATGGGGATCACCGCCACGGCGGCCGACGCCCATCCCTATGGCTGGGGACATCACCACCATCGCCACTGCACCTCGTGGGGCCATCACCACCACTGCCGTGGCTGGGGTTGGTAGTCTCACCGCGCGTCTCTGAAAGGAATCCATCGCAATGAAAATGTTGCTCGCTTCCGTGTTCGCCCTGGGTCTTCTGGGTGCTTCGGCCCTGCCGGCCAGCGCCCTGACCATCCATGTCGGCGGCGGCCATCACGGCCATCGCCACTGCACGTCGTGGGGCCATCACCACCACTGCCGCGGCTGGGGCTGGTAGTCCTACCGCACGTTTCTGAAAGGAAACCATCGAAATGAAAATGTTGCTCGCTTCCGTGTTCGCCCTGGGTCTTCTGGGTGCTTCGGCCGTACCGGCCAGCGCCCTGACCATCCATGTCGGCGGCGGCCATCACCATCGCCACTGCACCGGCTGGGGGTGGCATCACCATCACCATGACCGTTATTGCCGCGGCTGGGGCTGGTAAGACCGGCTTCCCGAACGGGACGTCTGAAACGCGGCCGGGTTAATCTCCGGCCGCGTTTCGCTTTTTAGGCCGCGCCGCTATCGCGCCGGCGCGATGCCCATCTGGTCGAACAGAAAGGTGAGCTCGTCGGTGCGCTCGGCGATGCGCTCGTCCAGCGAGCTGCCGATGCCGTGGCCGGAATTGGCGCTGGTGCGCAGCAGGATCGGCCGGCCCGAACCGCTCGCGGCCTGCAGCGCGGCGGCGAATTTGCGCGAATGCATCGGATTGACCCGCCCGTCCGTCGCCCCCGTCATCAGCAGCACCGCCGGATAGGACGTGCCCTTCGCCACATGGTGGTAGGGCGAGTAGCCGTAGAGCACCTTGAACTGCGCCGGATACTTCACCGTGCCGAACTCCGAGGCGTTAAAGGCGCCGTTCGGATCGTTCTCCCAGCGCACCATGTCGTAGATGCCGACGGCCGAGACCACCGTGCGCGCGAGCTCGGGGTGCTGGGTGATCTCGGCGCCCATGAGCAGCCCGCCATTCGAGCCGCCGAGCAGCGCGAGACGCGCGTGGCTCGTATAGCGCTGGTCGATCAGGTACTGCGCCACGGCCGCGAAATCGTCGAACACGTTCTGCTTCTTCAGCAGCATGCCTTCGGTGTGCCAACGCTCGCCATATTCCGCGCCGCCGCGGATATTGGCGTCGGCATAGACCCCGCCGGCGTCGAGCCACAGCCGCCAGGTGGCGCCGAGGAAGAACGGCGTCGAGCTGATGCCGTAGCCGCCATAGCCGTAGAGCAGCGCCGGGTTGCCGCCGTCGAGCTTGAGGCCCTTGCGCCGGATGATGCTGACCGGGACGCGGGTGCCGTCCTTCGAGGTCGCGAAGCCGCGCACCACTTCGGCGTCCGCAAAGGAGATCGGCGAGGTGACCTTGAGCGCCGTTTCCTCGGTCTTGCCGGTCGCCGGATGCCACAGCGCGTAGTAGACCGGCCGCAGATAGGTCTCGACGTTGAACAGCACGTCGCCATTGCCGAGCGGCGCGATCTCCGTGTTGCCGGCAATCTCCGGCAGCGGCAGCTTGCCGAGCGGCTTGCCGCCGAGGTCGAAGACGCGCACCTGGTTGGGACCGCCGACGATGTCGCGCACGAACAGACGCGTCCCGCTCAGCGCCAGGTCGAGCTGCTGCTCTTCGGCGCCGCCCGAGAGCATCGCGACACTGCTCTCCGGCACGATCACCGGCGCGGCGGCGAGAGCCATCGGCCCAAAGGGCGGCTTCAGCTTGACGATCTTGCCGTTGGGTGCGCCGTTGCGCGAGATCGCATAGATCGCGCCGTCTGGTCCCAGCGTCGCGAACACCAGGTGATCGTCATAGGTCGCAACCTGGATCGGCGCGCCGCCCTTGGGCAGCACGTAATAGGCCCATTGGTTGCCGTCGCCGCGCTGCACCCCGACGAAGCCCGCCTCGTTGCCATAGCGCGTATCGAGGAAGATCTCCGAGACGCGCTCCAGCCCGTTCGCGGCGCCGAGCACCAGGGGGTCCTTGGCGGCATCGCTGCCGAGCTTGTGGAAATAGACCTGCTGGAAGAAATGCTGGTTCGCCGCCGGCGCGTCGGCGCCGGGATAGCGCGTGTACCACAGGCCCTGGCCGTCTTTGGTCCACGCGGCGCTGCCGCCGGCGGTCGGGAACTGCACCCGCGCGATCGGCTTGTCGATCTCGCGCCCGCTCGCGACGTCGTAGAGATGCAGCGTGCCGTCCTCGCTGCCGTTCTGCGACAGCGACACCGCGACCTTGCTGCCGTCGAACGACGGCACGAACCAGTCGATCGCGGTGTGGCCGCCGGCGTCCATGCGGTTGGGATCGATCAGCGCCTTGCGGCTGGCGGGAGCGGCGGCCGCGTTCAGCGTGACCAGCATCGGCTGCTGGAAGGCCGGATCGGAGTAGAGTGCGAAGACGCGTCCACCCCGCGCCACCAGCTGGTAATAGGCCGGCGAGGCCGCCTTGATCAGCCGCGCCAGCTTGTCATGGACGGCGCCGCGATAGGGCAGCGCATCGAGATAGGAGCGCGTGCGGGCGTTCTGCGCGTCGCTCCACGCTTTCACCTTCGGGTCGTTCCAATCCTCCAGCCAGCGATACGGATCGGCGACGCGCGTGCCCTGGACGACATCGACCGTCGTCCCCGCCGGGGTCGGCGGCGGCGCCGGGACCGTGGCGGCCGTGGCCGCGGTGAGGCTCACCGCCGAGGCCAAGAGCAGGCGCGAGACGAATTTCATGGCGATTCCCTCTCGAAGCGGTGCGCCGCCAGAACGGTGCCGCGATTTCGCGCTAAAATACCCCTGTCCGGGCCCCCCGGATCAAGGGCCGGCCGGCCTTGCCCTGCCCCGGCCCTTCGCCTATAAGCCCCGCCTTCATAGCGGCTGCGGTCGCCGGACCTGCCCCCTCTTCTAGTGGAAGACGTGGCGGGCATGCGCATGGTGCGCCTTCCGGCGATCCGAAGCGGTGACGGGTGTCCGCCCCGAGCCGTTCCGTGGCCCAGGAAAGGACGGACATGGCTCTCTACGAGCATCTCCTGATCGCGCGCCAGGACATCAGCGCGCAGCAGGTCGACGCGCTTGCGACCCACCTCAAGACCATCGTCGAAGGCGAAGGCGGCAAGGTCGAGAAGCAGGAATATTGGGGCCTGCGCGGCCTCGCCTATCGCATCAAGAAGAACCGCAAGGGGCACTACGTGCTCCTCAACATCAATGCGCCGTCCAAGGCCGTCGTCGAGCTCGAGCGCCAGCTCAAGATCAACGAAGACGTGCTGCGCTACATCACCGTGAGCGTGGATGCGTTCGAGGTGTCCTCGAACAAGAACCGCCGCGACGACCGCCCCGAGGGCGAGCGCAAGCCGGATGACGCGACAGTGGAGGCAGCACAATGAGCTATGGTGGCGATCGTTCCGGCGGCGGTGGCCGCGGCGGTGACCGTGACGGCGGCGCCCGCGAAGGCGGCCGCGGCGAAGGCGGCGGCGGACGCGAGGGCGGCGGCCAGCGCCGTCCCTTCTTCCGGCGCAAGAAGACCTGCCCGTTCTCCGGCGCCAACGCGCCCAAGATCGACTACAAGGACGTGAAGCTGCTGCAGCGCTTCATCTCCGAGCGCGGCAAGATCGTGCCCAGCCGCATCACGGCGGTGTCGAACAAGAAGCAGCGCCTGCTCGCGAACGCCATCAAGCGGGCGCGGTTCATGGCCCTGCTGCCTTACGTCCTGAACTGAGCGGGAGCCAGCCATGCAAGTGATCCTGCTCGAACGCGTCGAGAAGCTCGGCCAGATGGGCGACGAAGTCCGCGTCAAGGACGGCTTCGCCCGCAACTTCCTGTTGCCCAAGAAGAAGGCCCTGCGCGCCAACAAGACCAACCGGGAATATTTCCTCGGCCAGAAGGCGCAGCTCGAAGCCCGCAATCTGGAACAGAAGAAGGAAGCCGAGGCCGTCGGCAAGAAGCTGGACGGCAAGACCTTCACCCTGATCCGCCAGGCCGGCGACCGCGGCCAGCTCTACGGCTCGGTCAGCCCGCGCGACATCGCCGATGCGATCAGCGAAGGCGGCGTTTCGGTCTCGCGCGGCCAAGTGCCGCTCGACACCGCGATCAAGGCGATCGGCCTGGTCAAGGTCAATGTCGTGCTGCATCCCGAAGTGCGCGTCGCGGTGACGATCAACGTCGCGCGCAGCGAGGACGAAGCCGAGCGCCAGCTGCGCGGCGAGGACGTCCTGGCCGAACGCAGCGAGGCCGAAGAGGCCAAGGTCGCCGCCGAGGAACTGTTCGAGGAAGGCGCCGGCCCGAAGGCCGAAGACGGCGAGGCGGCGGAAGCCGAATAGCCCTTCGCGGCATCGGCGAAAAGAACAGGGCACGGCGCGCGAACGCCGTGCCCTTTTTCTTGCCGGCCGGGTCAGGCCTGCCGCGCGAACAGCGTGCGCCGGCCGGCGACGGCGACGATCGCGGCGGCGACATAGCTTGCCGCCAGCCATTCGAGGATCGAGACCACCGGCCGCCCCGGCGTCCAGATCTGCGTCAGGAAGAAGAAGGTTCCGTTGTAGCAGGCGTGGAATACCATGCCGGGCAGCAGGCTTTGCTTCGCGCCCAGGAACACCCAGGCGATCATGACGGTCAGCGGGATCGTGCCCAGCGTGTATTCGAGCGGGATGGCGAGCACGCGCCAATTCGACTGGAAGACGCCGGCCCAGAAGGCCGGGCCGGTATGCCACACGCCCCAGAAGAAGCCGATGATGAGAACCGCGACGATCGCCCGGCGCCCCGGCAGCAGGCGGCTGAGCGCATAGCCGCGCCAGCCCGCCTCTTCCGACAGGCCGCCATTGGCGAAACAGACGCCGCAATAGATCAGCAAAGCCTGCAGCAGACCGGGCGAGGCCCATCTTGCGAGCAGGTTGCCGAACGCATTGCTGGCGCCGCCCGATGCGTCCTTGAGATCGACAAAGGCGTGGGCAAGATGGCTTTGCACCGCAGGAAGGCTGGCGAGCGTGGGGACATAGGCGCCCTCGGCCGCGTGCAGCAGGAGCAACCCGAGGCCCATGAGCAGCGGCGTCAGCAAGGCCACGGCAAACCAGCGAACGCCCACGCCCAGGCGCAAGGAGCGCCGCAGAAACGCTGCGAGACCGGCCAGGCCGCCCTCGCGCGCGACCAGGGCGAGAGCGACGGCGGTCGGACTATATTGCGACGCGACGACGAGCCAGGCCGGGATATGGCCCGGCAGCAGGCCGTCCAGCTGCGCCGCGAACGGTATCCAGACCGCCAGCGAGAGCGCGGTCGTCAGCAGATAGAACAGTCCGACCTGTCGCCAGGCGTCGCTTCGGGGCACCGCGGGTGCCGTGGTGAAATCCCAGGTGTCGCTCAAAGCCATCGTAGTGCCTCCTTCTTTATATAAAACGAGTACTCGTTCTTTTTAAAGACGTCAAGGGCCTCGTTCGCGGCCAGGAACGGCCCCTTGACGTCTTCAGCCGAACGGCTATTCGTTTTGCATGCCGAAGATTTCCCGCGCCCGCAAAGACGAGCGTCGCCGCCAGATCCTGGCGGCGGCCACCACCTGCTTTGCGCGGCGCGGTTTCCACCGCACGACGATCCAGGACATCTGCGCCGAGGCGCAGCTCAGCACCGGCGCCGTCTACAGCTATTTCGCGAGCAAGGAAGCGATCATCGAAGCGCTGGCCGAGCAGGGAAGGCAATTCGCCGGCAAGCGCGCCGCCGGCGCGCAGGGCGAGAACGCCGCGCTCGGCAATTTGCGCAGCTTCCTGCGGGAGTTCGAGTTGCCGGGCGCCGCCAAGGTCAATCAGTTCGATCTGCGCAGCTGGGCCGAAGCGATCGGCAACCGGCAGCTGCGCGATATCCACCTGCAGGCGCGGGCCGAGACCGTCCGGGCGTTGCGCGAGATCGCGGGCCCGGCGGCGGCCGCGCACGGCCTGGCGCCCGAGGCGCTGGCCGAACTCGTCCTGGCCGTGATCGTCGGCTGCGAAACGCGCCGCGCGATTCAGCCGGCGGCGGATGTGCAGCCCGTGCTGGGCGCCCTGCTCGCCCTCTTGGAGCAAAAGGCGCCGAAGCGCCGAAGCGCGCCTACCTGATCGCGGTGGCGAGCAGGCTGGTGCGCTGGTTCCACTGGAACTGGCTTTGCACCAGCTGCAGCCCGACCAGGGCGGTGGCGCCGAGCGCCTCGGCCTTTTCCTTCAGCTCGTGCAGGCATTCGTCGTAGGAGCTGTCGTTGACGCCTTCGACGCTGGCATAGACCACGCCGAGCTCGCTCTCGCCGGCCGCCAGATGCGTCAGGGTGCTGATCCGCATGGCGCGCTCCTAGTTTCCGCCGTCGACGGCTTTGTACACCGACAAGGAGTGCTCGAACGGCCCCGCCTCCAGCGCCAGCGCGCCGACGAACGGCTTGGCGAGGATGACCGTGATGAACAGCAGCATGCCGATCATCAGCGTCAGGACGCCCGACATCAGCATGTGCGGCCACCACGTATCCATGTAGAGGATGCAGCTCATCGCGACGACGATGGTGGCGCCGCCGATCAGGCCGAACCACAGCACCCAGGGCACTTCCTCGCTCGCCTGCAGCGTGCGCTTGTTGCGCGCCGCGGTGACCAGCGAAAACTGGTTCAGGAATTCGCGGTTGATCGACGAGTTGGAGACGTCCGCCGGCATGCGCGCATATTCACGGTAGATCTCGGCGATCTGGCGCCGCGCCTCGGGCGCCGCCCCGCCGGTCCTGGCCTGGATCGCCCACTCCTTGCCGACGACGGCTTCGGTATAGGCGCGGATATGCTCGCGCATCGCCTTCAGTTCCTCGGGGTTCATGCCGTTGGTCTGGCGGTACATGGTGGTCAGCGTCGAGGCCTCGACCGCGACGTTGTCCTTCGCATCGCCATACGCTTCCCAGACCACGACGACGAGAAAGCCGAGCATCACGGCGTAGATCGTCCCCGCCGTCAGGAACAGCGGTACCAGCACGTCGTTGTGGCCCTCGCGCACCGTCTCATGCAGGAAGCGGCGCGCCAGGAGCACGCAAAGGCCGGCCAGCACGGCCGGCGCGACGACAATCAGCAGTCCCAGCACGAGCGTGTTCAAGACATCCCCCGTAATCGCGCGGCGCCCAAGGCGCCGACATTCACCATAGCACACTATAGCGAGTCGGCGGCGCGCCACCTGTCTTCGCGTTCATCCAGCGCCCGGGCGGCCTCTTGCGTCAACGCAGCGCGACAGGCGGGAGGCCCAAGCACGCTCGCCGCCGAAAACCCTCGGGATTCGGGGCGCAAAGTTTCCCGTCGTCGGCGGCCCCGGTCTGCGCTATAGTGCCGGTGAACGGTCAAGGACCGCAGTCTTCCGCCTGGCGCCCAGCGTCGCGGACAGGCCACTCCCAATGCCATCTGCGAGGAGAGATCGCGTCCATGTCGATTCAGACACAAACCCGCCGCGTCACCGTGCCGGAGATTCGCGCCCACAAGAATGCCGCGCCGGTCGTCTGCCTGACCTGCTACCACGCCCACACCGCGCGGCTGCTCGACGCCCATGTCGACCTGATGCTGGTCGGCGACAGCCTGGGCATGGTGATGCACGGCATGGAGAACACGCTGGGCGTCACGCTCGACATGATGATCACGCACGGCAAGGCGGTGATGCGCGGCTCCAGGCACGCCCTCGTCGTCGTCGACATGCCGTTCGGCTCCTATGAGGAATCGCCCCAGATCGCCTTCCGCAACGCCGCCCGCGTCATCCAGGAGACCGGCTGCACCGCGGTGAAGATGGAAGGCGGCGTGCGGCTCGCCGAGACCGTGGCCTATCTCGTGCAGCGCGGCATTCCGGTGATGGGCCATGTCGGGCTGACGCCGCAGGCCTTCAACGTCACCGGCGGCTTCAAGACCCAGGGCCGCACCGAGGCCGAATGGCCCGCCATCGAGGCCGACGCCAACGCCGTGGCCGAGGCCGGCGCCTTCGCCGTCGTGCTCGAAGGCATGGCCGAGCCCTTGGCCGCCAGGATCAGCCGCAGCCTCGCCGTCCCCACCATCGGCATCGGCGCCAGCGCCGAATGCGACGGCCAGATCCTGGTGATGGAGGACATGCTGGGGCTCAATCCGAACCCGCCTAAATTCGTGCGCCAATACGCCAGCCTCGGGCCCGCCATCGAGCAGGCGGTCCAGGCCTATGCCCATGACGTGCGCGAACGCCGCTTCCCCGGCGTGGAAAATGTCTATGCCATGAAGCGGGTTAGCTGAACCTCGCGGATTTCGGCCTTTTCACCCTTGCTTGGTTGCCTCCGGGGCCGCCAGCGGCTAAATCATCCCGCGCGGTCAATACCTTGGGCGTGCTGGACCCAGGGCCGTGCCGCCCCCGAACGAGGATATGCCATTGAGCGACATCTTCCGCGAAGTCGAGGAGGAAGTCCGCCGCGAACGCTTCGAGCAGATCTGGAAGCAGTACGGCGACTACATCATTGCGGTCTTTTCGCTCCTGATCATCGCCATCGCCGGCTATGAGCTGTGGCAGCGCTATGAGACCAACGAACGGCTCAAGGCCTCCGAGACCCTGATGGCGGCGCAGCAGCTGGCCGACAGCGGCGACTTCGCCCGCGCCACGCCCGCCTTCGCGATCGTCGCCAAGGACGCACCCGGCGGCTATGCCGAGATGGCCCGGCTCTCGCAGGCCGGCGCCCTGCTCGCCGCCGGCCGGCGCGGCGAGGCGATCCAGGTCTACAAGGCGGTCGCCGCCGCCGACAGCGGCGTCGTCGGCAACATCGCGCTGGTGCGCGCCGGCTGGGCGCTGTCCGACAGCGCGCCGCGCGGCGACGTCGAAACGCTGCTGGCGCCGCTGACCGATCCGACCAGCGCCTGGCGCCATGCGGCGCGCGAGATCCTCGCCTATTGCGACTACCACGCCGGCGACCTCAAGAAGGCACAGGGCGAATTCCAGGCCCTCGCCGACGACAAGGATGCCCCCGAGACCATGCGCCGCCGCGTCGCCGCCATGGCCGCATTCCTGAAAGAAGGCGGCATGGCCAATTTCGGCACCGTGCCGCAACCGGCGCCGACGCCGCCGCCTCCACCCGCACCACCCGGTACGCCCCCACAATGAACGCCAGGCAGGTCCGTAACGTCGCCGTCATCCTGACGGTCGCGCTCTTCACCGCGAGCTGCGGCATGACCGACATGGTCGCCGGCTGGTTCGACACCGGCGGCAAGAAGTCCAAGCTGCGCGGCGAGCGCATCTCGGTGATGACCATCGACGAGACGCTGCGCATCGACCCCACGCTGAAGAACGTCCCGGTGCAGTTGCCGCCGCCCTACAAGAACGCCGAATGGCCCGAGCCCGGCGGCTACGCCTCCAACGCGATGTATCACCTCGAGGCGCCCGGCCCCTTGCGCCAGGTGTGGTCGCAGGATGCCGGCAAGGGCTCCGACACCTCCTCGCGCCTGACGGCGGCGCCGGTGATCGGCGACGGCCGCATCTTCGTGCTGGATTCGGCGGCGCATGTCTTCGCCTTCGACGCCGGCTCCGGCAATCCCTTGTGGGACAAGAACCTGGCGCCCGACGGCAAGGACAAGAGCTACCTGTTCGGCCTGTTCGGCGACAACGGCAAAGTCGATCCCACCAAGGGGTTCGGCGGCGGCGTCGCGTTCGACGACGGCAAGGTCTACGCCACCAGCGGCTTCGGCCAGGTCATCGCGCTCGACGCGCGCTCGGGCAAGATTCTGTGGAAGCAGGACCTGGCGGTGCCGATCGTCAACGCGCCGACCGCCAATGGCGGCCGCGTCTTCGTCTCGACCCAGGAAAACCATCTCTACGCGCTGGCCGAAAGCGACGGCCGCAGGCTGTGGGACCACCAGGGCATCTCCGAGTCGGCCGGCATCCTGGAAAGCACCAGCGCCGCGGTGGCCGGCGAATATGTCATGGCGCCCTATTCGTCCGGCGAGATCTACGCGCTGCGGGTGCAGAACGGCCGCCCGGCGTGGAACGACATGCTGACCCATTCGGGCATCGCGACCGCGCTTTCCGAGCTCGACGACATCGCCGGCCGGCCGGTGGTCGACCGCGACATGGTCTTCGCCATCAGCCATTCGGGCATCATGGCCGCGATCGGTATCAACACCGGCGACCGGGTGTGGTCGCGCGACATCGGCGGCATCCAGACGCCCTGGGCCGCCGGCGACTACGTCTATGTCCTGACCACGGACGAGCAGCTGATCTGCCTGACCCGCAAGGAGGGCAAGGTGAAGTGGATCCACCAGCTGCAGCGCTGGGACGATCCCGAAGACAAGAGCGGCGCCATCGTCTGGGCCGGACCGGTGCTGGTCTCCGACCGGCTGGTGGTGGTGTCGTCGAACGGCATCGCCGCCGCGGTCTCGCCCTATACCGGCGAGCTGATCGGCAAGATGGAGATCCCGGCCGGGACCTATATCTCGCCGGTGGTCGCGGGCGGCATGCTGTATCTCTACACCAGCGGCGCGGAGCTTGTGGCGCTGCGGTAGATGGCGAGTGGCGAATAGCGAGTAGCGAATAGTGTCGCTTTTCCATTCGCTATTCGCTATTCGCTACTCGCCATGTCCTTTACCCTCGCCATCGTCGGCCGACCCAATGTCGGCAAATCCACGCTTTTCAACAAGCTGGTGGGGCGCAAGATGGCGCTGGTGCACGACACGCCGGGCGTGACGCGTGACCGCTTCGAGGCCGACGCCGTGCTCGGCAACCTCGCCTTCCGCGTCATCGACACCGCCGGCTTCGAGGACGACACGCCCGAGAGCCTGGCGGGCCGCATGACGGCGCAGACCATGACCGCCATCGCCGACGCCGACGCCTGCCTGTTCGTGATCGACGCGCGCGCCGGGCTGACCACCGGCGACCGCATCATCGCCGCCGCCCTGCGCAAGGCGGGCAAGCCCGTCGTCCTCGCCGCCAACAAATGCGAAAGCCGTGCCGGCGACGCCGGCTACAACGAGGCTTACGCGCTGGGCTTCGGCGAGCCGGTGGCGGTCTCGGCCGAGCATTCGCTGGGCCTCGGCGCGCTGGAAGAGGCGCTGGCGGAACATATCCCGCGAATCGTGCATCCGGACGAGGACGAAGAGGACGCCGACGCGGCCGAGCTGCCGCTGCTCGGCGACGGTTTCGGCGACGAGGAACTGGCTGCCGACCGCGTCATCCGCCTTGCCATCGTCGGGCGGCCCAATGTCGGCAAGTCGAGCCTGTTCAACCGGCTGCTCGGCGAGGAACGCACGCTGACCGGACCCGAGGCCGGCATCACGCGCGACACCATCGCCGCGCCATGGCATGCCGGCGGACGCGACTTCCTGCTGCACGACACGGCGGGCCTGCGCCGCAAGGCGCGCGTCGCCGGCCATGCCCTGGAGGAGATGTCGGTCGGCAGCACGCTGGAGGCGATCCGCTTCGCCGATTGCGTCATCGTGATGCTCGATGCGACCCAGGCCTTCGAGAAGCAGGACCTGACCATCGCCGACCTGATCGCGCGCGAGGGCCGCGCCGTGGTCTTCATCGCCAACAAATGGGACCTCATCGAGAACCGCGCCGGCGCCGTCGGCGATCTGCGCGACCGGCTCGACAAGTCCCTGCCGCAGATCGTCGGCGCGCCGCTGGTCGGAATCTCGGCGCTGACCGGCGAGGGCCTCGACCGCATCGTGCCGGCGGTGCTCGCCGCCGACGCCGCCTGGAACAAGCGCGTCGGCACCTCGGCGCTCAACCGCTTCCTCGAGAACGCGCTCGACCGCCACGCCCCGCCCTCGGTCAGCGGCCGGCGCGTGCGCGTGCGCTACATGACCCAGGTCAAGGCGCGGCCGCCGACCTTCGCGCTGTTCGGCAACCAGCTGAATTCGCTGCCCGAGGACTATGTCCGCTACCTCACCAACGGCCTGCGCGAAGCCTTCGACCTCAAAGGCACGCCGCTGCGCTTCCTGATGCGCAGCAGCAAGAATCCGTTCGTGGCGGACTAGGCGCCGCATCCACCGGCGTCAGGTCGATTGATAACAGTGATGGAGCCTGCCATGCCCGACCCCGAAATCCTCTCCACCCGCATCGCGGGCGGCATCGCCGTCGTCACGCTCGGCAGCGAGAAACGAATCTTCTTCGATCCGCCGATGAGCGATGCGCTGTTCGAGGCGCTCACGGCGCTCGCCGCCGACGAGAGCGTCCGCGTCGTCGTCGTCACCGGCGGCGCACCCGGCTATTTCGTGCGGCACTATTCGGTGGCGGCACTGATCGCGACCGGCGAGCGGCTCAAGGGCCAGGCGTGGCCGGAAGATGCGCCCTACCAGGCCGGCAGTTTCGACAAGGCGATGGCGCTGGTCGAGAGCATGGACAAGCCGGTGATCGCCGCGATCTCGGGTTCGGCGATGGGCGGCGGCTTCGAGTTCACGCTGGCCTGCGACATCCGCATCGCGCAGGAGGGCGATTTCCAGATCGGCCTGCCCGAGATCGCTGTCGGCATCCTGCCCGGCGGCGGCGGCACCCAGCGCCTGCCGCGCACCATCGGCACGCCGAACGCGCTGATGCACATATTGATGGGCGTGACGCTCAATCCGGTCGAGGCGGCGCGGCAGGGTTTCGTGCAGGAGTGCGTCAAGGGCAAGGCGCTCGACCGCGCGCTGGAGATCGCGGCACGCCTTGCGACGCACACGCCGGAATCGGTGCGCTACATCAAGCGGCTGGTGAAGGGCGCCGTCGCGACGCCGCTGGCGCAAGGCCTGGCACTGGAGCGCAACCTGTTCATGAAGCTGTGCATCGGCGAGCCGGCGATCGAGCGGATGAAGGCCTACGAGGCGCAGCGCATCACCGCGCCGTCGCAGCCACTGCGCTAGACGTCCCGGCGGCCAGCCTGGTCAGCCCATCCGTCGAGATGTCCCAGAACGGCTCCGGTATCTGGACACCGACGATCAGCAGGTGATCGACCGCCGCGTCGCTGACGCCCAGCGGCAGAAATACGCTTTCGTGATAAAGCAATTTGGAATCCGTCGGCTCATGATCGACGCGTCCGCGGATGACGAACGGCATGCCAAGCGACCGCGCGTGCTCGTATGCGCCGCGCAGCAAGCCGCCCAGTTGCGGCACCGCCGCTTCGATCTGGGACACGCGCAAGCCCTTGAAAGAGGTCTTGAACGCCTGCCTTTGCGCTTCGCCGACATAGCGATATTCGAAATCGGCGCCACCGTCGATCACGCTGAGGATGACGGCGAAAGGCAGAATTGCGGCCATGCCACGCAGTGTCAGATCGCTGCGCGCGGGAAACCGTCTGGCCGCGCACAAGGAACGCCAGTATTGGGCGCCCAATTTGACGTGAGGGTTTATGGCATTCTCCGGCGGAACAACCGTCCCGCCGGCGATTGGAAAAGGTGCGGACGGAGGCCTTTGCGGCATCGGCATGCTCTTTCGTCCCCCACCCGCCAACTGCCGCCAAATTCGTTAACATCCCCTTCCCGTTCGTCGGGAGCCCGGTTCGCAGACGAACACGGGAGCGCATTGCGGCCGTGGAAAGGCGCGCAGCCCGCTTATGCCTTGAACGCCACCAATTCGCCGTTCTTCATGTTCGACGGCGACAGCAACTCCACGATCAGCGGCGCGACGGCGTCCGGTTTCGGCAAGGTCTCGGGGTCTTCGCCCGGCATGGCGCGGGCGCGCATGGCGGTGCGCATGGCGCCCGGATTGAGCAGGTTCACCTTGACGTTGGTGGTGGCGCATTCGGCGGCATAGGTCAGCGCCAGCGCTTCCAATGCCGCCTTGGCCATGCCGTAGCCGCCCCAGAACGCGGTGTGCTTGCGCGCCGCGCCCGAGCTGACGAACAGCGCACGGCCGGCATCGGAAAGCCGTAGCAGCGGATCGAGCGAGCGGATCAGCCGCCAATTGGCGGTGACGTTCACCTCGATCAGCTCCTGGAACACTTTGGGCTCCAGATGCGCCAGCGGCGTCAGCACGCCGAGCGAGCCGGCATTGCCGAGGACGGCATCGAGCCGGCCCCAGCGCTCGAAGATCGACTTGCCGAGCCGGTCCAGCGCCTCGAAATCGCGCAGATTGAGCGGCACCAGCGTCGCGGCGCCGCCGCCTTTCTGGATGACGTCGTCGAGTTCTTCCAGCGCGCCGGAGGTCCGCGCCAGCGCGACGACATGCGCCCCGGCGCCGGCCAGCGCAATCGCCGCTGCCCGCCCGATGCCGCGCGACGCGCCGGTGACGAGCGCGATGCGCCCTGCAAGAGGTTTGCTCATGGGATCAGGCGACGTCGGCAAGAAGGGAAAGCTGCCCATCCTTGGCGCCGCCGCGCGTGTCGGTGAGCTCGATCGGATAGGCGCCGGAGAAGCAGGCGTCGCAGAATTGCGGCGCCTCGGCCCGGCGCTTGCCCTCGCCCATGGCGCGGTAGAGCCCGTCCATCGAAATGAAGGCGAGGCTGTCGGCGCCGATCAGCCGGCGCATGCCTTCGACGTCCATCTGGTGAGCCAGGAGGTCGGCGGTGTTGGGCGTGTCGACGCCGTAGAAGCACGAATGCGCCGTCGGCGGGCTGGCGACGCGGAAATGTACTTCGCTGGCGCCGGCGTCGCGCACCATCTGCACGATCTTCTTGGAGGTCGTGCCGCGGACGATGGAATCGTCGACCAGCACGACGCGCTTGCCGGCCAGCGTGGCGCGGTTGGGATTGTGCTTCTTGCGCACGGCGAAATTGCGGATGCCGTCGCCGGGCTCGATGAAGGTGCGCCCGACATAGTGGTTGCGGATGATGCCGAGCTCGAACGGCAGCCTGGCCTCGTTGGCGTAGCCGATGGCGGCCGGGATCGACGAATCCGGCACCGGGATCACCATGTCGGCCACGGCCGGCGCCTCGCGGGCGAGCTCGCCGCCGGTCAGCTTGCGCAGCTCGTAGACGTTGCGGCCCTCGACCACCGAATCCGGCCGCGAGAAATAGATGTATTCGAAGACGCAGAAGCGGTGCGGCTGTTTCTTGAACGGCTGGTAGGTCTCGATGCCGTCCTTGGTGATGACGATCATCTCGCCGGGCGCGATGTCGCGCACGAACTCGGCGCCGATGATGTCGAGGGCGCAGGTCTCCGACGCCAGGATCCACGCCTGGTCGAGCCGGCCCAGCACCAGCGGCCGCACGCCCCACGGATCGCGCACGCCGATCAGCTTCTTGGAGGTCAGCGCCACCAGCGAATAGGCGCCGTGCACTTTCTTCAGCGCGTCGATCAGCTTGTCGACGATCGGCCGGTAGGTGCTGCGCGCCGCCAGGTGGATGATCACCTCGGTGTCGGAGGTCGACTGGAAGATGCGGCCCTCGGCCACCAGTTCGCTGCGCAGGGCGCGCGCATTGGTGAGGTTGCCGTTATGCGCCAGCGCCAGGCCGCCGCCGATCAGATCGGCGAACATCGGCTGGATGTTGCGCGAGGCCGTGCCGCCGGCGGTGGAGTAGCGGTTGTGGCCGATGGCGAAAGAGCCCTTGAGATTGAGCGCACGGGCGCTGTTCTTGCCGCCGAAGATGTCGCCGACCAGGCCGGCATGGCGCTCGGAGGTGAAATGGCCGTCGTCGAAGGTGACGATGCCGGCGGCTTCCTGGCCGCGGTGCTGCAGGGCATGCAGCCCCAGTACGGTCAGCGCCCCCGAATCGGGGTGCCCGAAAACGCCGAACACGCCGCACTCCTCGTGCGGCTTGTCGTCCTCGAATGTCTCGTCTTTTGGAAGACCGATCATGGCTTCTGGGTGCCGCCGCTGCCTGTCGTCTCGAAAAGTCTGTCTAACGCGTGCCGGTCGCCCGCGCCATAGCCCTTTTTGCCGTGTTTTTTCGGCGGCCTGGGCCTTAGGGGATGCACGGCCGGAGCCGGCCTGGGCAACAGGTCTTCGATGCGCTCCGGTTTCGGCCCGGCCGCCGGCGGCGGCGCGGCTTCGTGGCGGTCGCGCTCGGGCACCAGCGCCAGCAGGACTTCGCTGGAACTCTGGATCAACGGCAGCGTGCGCGCCTCCAGCAGCCAGCGCGGCTGCTCGCGGATCGGCACGAAGGCGGTGAAGATCAGATAGGCGATGCCGAGGATGGCGAGGCCGCGCACGATGCCGAAGGTGGCGCCGAGCACGCGGTCGAGCGGCCCCACCGGCGAACGCCGCACGCCTTCGGAGAAACGATGGCTGGCGAACTGCAGGGGAATGAAAATGGCGACAAAGACCGCGGCATAGCCGACCACGGTCGCGATCCACGCCGTGGCGATCAGCGCCTGCGCCAGCCGCGCCACCCAGGGTCCGAGATAAAGCGAGGCCAGCGCCGCGACGGCCCAGGCGACGATCGACAAGGTCTCGGAGACGAAGCCGCGCCAGGTCGCGTAGGCGGCCGAGCCCAGGATGACCAGCACCACGAGAAGATCGACGAACGAGAACGCCAGACTCATGCGTCCAGTCTACCACGGCGCGGCGCCGCTGCGCCGACGAGGTCGACCAGCTCCGTGACATCGCGGATAGGCTTGAGGCTGAGGCCGGCGCCCTCGACCTTGGTGCCGGAAGGCACGATGGCGGTGGAAAAACCGAGCTTTGCCGCCTCCTTCAGGCGCAGTTCCGCCTGCGGCGCCGGCCGGACGTCGCCCGAAAGGCTGATCTCGCCGAAGAACACAGTGTCGCGCGGCAGGGCCTGGCCGGCGAAGGAGGAGATCAGCGCCGCCGCCGCCGCGAGATCGGCCGCCGGCTCGCCGACCTTCAGGCCGCCGGCCACGTTGAGGTAGACGTCGCTGGCGCTGATGCCGAGGCCGCCTCGCGCATCGAGCACGGCGAGGATCATGGCGAGGCGCCCGGTGTCCCAGCCGACCACGGCGCGGCGCGGGCTGCCGTAACCGGCGGCGGCGACCAGGGCCTGGATCTCGACCAGCAGCGGCCGCGTGCCTTCGAGGCCGGCGAACACCGCCGTGCCCGGCGAGGTCGAGTTGCGGTCGCCGAGGAACAGCGCCGACGGGTTGGCGACTTCGGCGAGGCCCTTGCCGGTCATCTCGAAGACGCCGATCTCGTCGGTCGGACCGAAGCGGTTCTTCACCGCCCGAAGGACGCGAAAATGATGGCCGCGTTCGCCCTCGAAATAGAGCACCGCGTCGACCAGGTGCTCGACCGCCTTGGGGCCGGCGATCTGGCCGTCCTTGGTGACGTGGCCGACCAGGATGACGGCGGCGCCCGACGCTTTGGCGTAGCGCACCAGATCGAAGGACGCGGTGCGCACCTGCGCGATGGTGCCGGGAGCGGCTTCCAGGGCGCCGGTCCAGATCGTCTGGATCGAATCGATGGCGACGATATCGGGACGCTTGCCGCTCTCGAGCGTGGAGAGGATGTCTTCGATGTTGGTCGCGGCGCCCAGCGCCACCGGCGCGTTCGCCACCTCCATGCGCGCCGCGCGCAGGCGGACCTGCGCCATCGCCTCCTCGCCGGAGATATAGACCGCGCTGCCGCCGCGCAGCGCGAAGGACGCCAGCGCCTGGAGGATCAGCGTCGACTTGCCGACGCCCGGATCGCCGCCGATCAGGATCGCCGAGCCCGGCACGATGCCGCCGCCGGTGACGCGGTCGAACTCGGCCACGCCGGTGACGCGGCGCGGCGGCGCCTCGTCCGCGGTCTTGAGGTCTTCCAGCGCGAAGCGGCGGCCCTTGACGCGCTTGGTCGCGCCCGCGCCGATCGGCGCCGGCGCGCCCTCCTCCGTGATGGTGTTCCAGCCGCCGCACGACTCGCAGCGCCCCGACCATTTGGGCGCGGTGGTGCCGCAGGACTGGCAGACGAAAGTGGCGGTGGAGCGGGCCATGATTCGATCATAGCAGATCGGTCAAGCCGCCGGTCCCCACATCAAAAATGCGGCAGGGCTTTTGCGTGGAGCGCCGCCTCGATCAGGGTCGCGGCATAGGCGTTGTCGGTGACCGCCGACGTTTGAAACGTCATGTCGCGCCGCCAGCTCTGCGGCGCTTCGGCGTGAATGCCTGTGAGGACAATGCGTCCGCGGCCGAGCGCGCCTTGCGCCACCGCCGGCGTCTCGTCGGGATAGCGGGCGACGACCGCGCCCCAGCCGGACAATTGCGGGCCGTCTTCCCAATACTGATCCAGTGGCTGGGCCGCCGGACGCGACACCATCACGGCCGCTTTGCGGATTCCCCGCGCTTCCGCCGCATAGAACTTGAACGTCACGCCCGGCGTCAGGCCGAAGCTGGTGTAGTAGCGGCTGTCGGCCGCCAGGAACGCGCCCGCGCAGATGCCGAGATAGTTCAGGCCGTGCTGCACGGCCTGACGGACATTCGACGCCGTGCGCGGCGTCAGGCCGTCCGCCATGTCGATGAAGTTTCCGCCCGGCACGATCAGCAGCCGGTAGGCGCCGATTTGCGCTTCGCTCATTTCGTTCATCTGGGCGGAATCCGCCGTCGAAAAATCGAGATGCCGATCCTTGAGGATCGTTTCGGTGGCGGAGACGTCGCCGGCAGACGTTCCGTCGCCGGTAAACAAGAGGATGGGCAAAGCGCCGGCCGGTACAGGCGGATCGGCCCGCCTCCATTGCGCCACGCCGAGGCCGATCGCGCCGCAGACACATCCGAGCACCGCTACGAGAAGAGCAAGGACGAATCTGTTCATCTGCTGCCCCGACGGCTAAGCCTTCACTTCCATCTTGATCGGGCCTTCGGCGCGGCCGTGGATGAACTGGTCGACGTAAGGGTTGCCCGACGCGTCGATGTCCTTGGTCGGGCCGTGCCAGATGATCTTGCCCTTGTAGAGCATGGCGATCCGGTCGGCGATCTTGCGGGCGCTGACCATGTCGTGGGTGATCGAGAGCGTCGTGGCGCCGACGTCTTTCACCGTGTCGACGATCAGATCGTTGATGATGTCGGCCATGATGGGATCGAGGCCGGTGGTCGGCTCGTCGAAGAAGATGATCTCGGGATCCGCGGCGATGGCGCGGGCGAGGCCGACGCGCTTCTGCATGCCGCCGGAAAGTTCGGACGGCGACAGGCCGGCGACTTCGGCGCCGAGACCGACCTTGGCGAGCTTGGCGATGGCGATGTCCTTGGCCTTGCCGCGCGCCATGCCGCGGCCCTGGATCAGGCCGAAGGCAACGTTCTCCCAGACGGTCAGCGAATCGAACAGCGCCGCGCCCTGGAACAGCATGCCGAACTTCCTCAGCATCGCGTCGCGCCTGCGGCCGCCGATATGGGTGACCTCCTCGCCGTCGACGAAGATCTGCCCCGCGTCGGGGCGCAGGATGCCGAGCACGCATTTTATCGTCACCGACTTGCCCGTGCCCGAGCCGCCGATCACGACCAGCGACTCGCCCGGATTGATCACCAGGTCGATGCCGTCGAGCACCACTTTCGGCCCGAACCGCTTCTTGACGCCGCGCAATTCGATTTTGGGAGTGGCCGCCATCGCCGTCACTTCACGAACAGGATGGAGGTGAGCAGGTAATTGGCGGCCAGGATCAGGATCGAGGACGAGACCACGGCGTTGGTCGTCGCCGCGCCGACGCCCTGGGCGCCGCCTTTGGAGTGAAAGCCGTTGTAGCAGCCCATCAGCGCGATGATGAAGCCGAAGAACGCCGCCTTGATCAGGCCCGAGCGCACGTCGCCATGGGTGACGAAATCGACGGTGTTCTTGAGGTAGATGCCGCTCGAAAAGCCCAGGCTCTGGGTCGAGACGACATAGCCGCCGAAGACGCCGATCGAATCGCCGATGGCGACCAGGATCGGCATGGTGATCACCGCCGCGACGAGGCGCGGCACCACGAGATACTTGATCGGATTGGTGGCGAGCGTCGTCAGCGCGTCGATCTGCTCGGTGACGCGCATCGTGCCGATCTCGGCGGCGATGGCGGCGGCGACGCGGCCCGCCACCATCAGGCCGGCGATCACCGGCCCGAGCTCGCGGGTGATGCCGAGCACCACGATCTGCGGCACGATGGCCTCGGCGCCGTAGCGGTTGCCGCCGAGATAGATCTGCAGCGCCAGAGCGCCGCCGGTGAAGAACGCCGTCAGGCCGACGACCGGCAGCGAGAAATAACCGATGCGCATGAATTGCTGGAGGATGTGAAACCAGTAGATCGGCGGGCGAAAGCAGCTTGTCACCGCCGCAGCGAGGAACAGGCTGAGGCGGCCGATCTGCGCCAGCAGGCCCAGGAACGCGCGGCCGATGGGCGCCAAGACGTTCATGGCCCCGCGCCCTCATAGCGGCGCGGCACGCGCGGCGTCAGCGAGGTGAGGATTTCGTAGGCGGCGGTGCCGGCGGCCTCCGCCATGGCTTCGAGGGAGATCGTGTCGCCGAAGAACTCCACGTCGGTGTCGGTCGACAGCGAAGCCGGCGGGATGTCCGTGACGTCGAGGGTGACGAGATCCATCGAAACGCGGCCGACGATCGGCACCCGCTTGCCGGCGATGGCGGCAGCCCCACGATTGCCGATGGCGCGCATCAATCCGTCCGCATAGCCGGCCGCCACCGTGGCGATCAAGGTGGGCCGCCTGGCCCGGAAGCTGGCTCCGTATCCAACGCTGTCGCCCCTGTCAATTCGGCGGATCTGCAGCACCCGCGCCGTCAGCACGGCGGCGACGGCAAACGGATTCTGCGGCGCGTTCTGCACATTGCCGCCATAGAGGCCGATGCCGGGGCGCACCATGTCGAAGGCGTAGTCCTTGCCGAGCAGCACGCCGCCCGAGGAGGCGAAGCTCGCCGGCGCCGGCGGCAGCATGGCGAGCGCGGTGCGGAAGCGGTCGAGCTGGACGGCGTTCATGCGCGCCGCCGGATCGTCGGCGCAGGCCAGGTGGCTCAGCCACAGCACGACGCGCAGCCCTGCGAGGCGCTTGCCGGCCTCGGAGGCGAGCAGCGAGAGTTCGTCGCCCGGCAGGCCGAGGCGGTTCATGCCGGTATCGATATGGATGGCGGCTTCGAGTTCGGCGCCGGTCGAGCGCGCCGCCGCGGACCAGCCGGCGATCTCGGCCAGCGAATTGAGCACCGGCGTCAGGCGGCTCTCGATCAGCGCCGGAACGGTGTCGGGGGCCGCGCCGTCGAGCACGAAGATGCGCGCATGGGGCACCGCCTTGCGCAAGCTCACGCCCTCCTCCAGCCGCGCAACGAAGAACGTGTCGCAGCCGGCGCCGGCCAGCGCGCGCGCGACCGGCACGGCGCCGAGGCCGTAGCCGTCCGCCTTGACGACGCCCGCCACCGCCGCCGGACCCGCCAGGCGCTGGCAGACGCGATAATTGGCCGCGACCGCGTCCAACCGCACGGTCAGGCGCGCTGCCTCGAAGTCCGGATTGCTCATGGCCGGACAATGCCGGGGGGGCGGGGCGGCGTCAAAGCCCGCCCGGTCGCAGGCCGCCCTCACTGCGAACGCTGCAGCGGGTCGCTTCCAGGATCGCCATGCAGCGCCTTGCCCAGGCAGGGAACGTTGGCCAGGATCGGACAGGGCGGCGCCGTCTGCATCTCGTGGCGGATGACGTCGGCGCCGCTCGGCGGCGGCTCGACCGGCTTGGGCGGCGCCTGCAGGACGATCGTACCGTCGGGTCGGCGGACGAAATCCCAGGGCCGGCGGCGGCATTGCTCGCGCTGCGCCGGCGAGAGATTCTCGTAGATCGAAGCGCCGCAGGCCAGCGAACGGCCGACACCCAGGAGGCCCTCGCTCGGCGGCGGCGCCAGCGGCCGATGCTGGATCGGCGGCAAGGTGATCGGCGCCGTCGCCTCCGGCATGGGGAAGGTCTCGTCCGGTGGCGGCGGCGGTGCCTCGACAGGCCTCGGCGGCGCTTTGGGTTGCAGCGGTGCCAGCAGGAAGATCGCCTCGGGAATGGTCTCCTTGAGGCGCACCACGATCGGGATGCGGCTGCTGTAGATGAAGACGGCGACGGCAAGGATATGGACGAGGAGGACCGCGACGCCGGCAAGGGTGCGGCGGATATTGCGCTGCCGGTCGGCGGCCTCGGCCAGGGCGCGCGCGGCCAGGATTCCGGCGAAGTCCGCAGCATCGGCCGTACTGTCGGTCACAGAAAATCCTGCTCAAATCCGAAACGCGCCGCTGCCGGGCCGGTCAGGCGTCGGCCATGCCCAGCCGGTCGCGGGCTCGTTTTAGCCTAGCAGAATTCCAGAGCGCCATGGTCTCGTCCAATCGCCGTTCCCAGCCCGGCTGGTCGGCGCGCGCGCCCTGGCTGAGCGGCGTGCCCCGTTGTGAATCTTCTTTCATGGTTGACGCCACCGCCTCGGCGGCAATGTCGCGGCCGAGAAACTGCGCCAGCGCGTCCATGGTGGCGAGCGGCGCGGCAAGCAGGTCTTCGTAGCGCAGCAGATGACAGTCGCTGTTCTGCTTCAGCCAGGCGTGACAACGCAGCGCCCGCAGATATTTCGCCACCGCCTTGTGCGCCCCGTTGCGGAAGGCGCGCCCGTTGGAGCGGGCCCAGGATTCGAAGCCGCGACTCATGAACACCGTGCGGCGCTCGGCCGTCTGCAGCAAAAGCTCCGGCGCCCGGCAGGACTCGGCGCGCAGCTTGACGACCGGCGACTGAACCGGATCGAGGGCCTCCGCCAGATCGGTCCCCAAGGCAGCGACCGCCGCTCGCATCGCCCCGCGCAGCGGATTGAGCGCGCTGACCGACAGCGCCGAGGTCGCCTGCGTGTAGAAGTCCGGCTCGGAGACATTGGCGGCGCCGGCCGCCGACAGGATGCGGCTGAGCAAGGTCGAGCCGCAGCGGCCCGGCGAGAACAGGAAGACGGGACGGCGCGAGACGCCGGCAGCGAGCGGTCCCCTCTCCCACGGCACCGACAGGACGGTGCGGGCCTGACCGCGCAGATACAGATAATAGAACGGCGCATCCTGCGCGCCCTTGGCATCGACGCCACCGACATAGAGCGACCGGCGGCGCAGGACATCGAGGCAGTAGGGCAGCCACGTTTCGCCTGGCGGCTGCTCGAGCCCAACGGCGCGGCCGGTGACGAAATCGCCCGGCGCAGAAATGCTGATGCGCTCGGTGTGGCGCGCCGTGAGGATGGGCGCGGAAACAAGCTGACGCGGCCGGCTCATGCACATGCCCGTGGTAAACGAATATTTTCCAAAGTCGCGCCGCCATGCTCACGGCCCGCGCTCGCGAATTCATAGTGCTACGGCGTAGGCGCATGCAAACATTCCGTGTACCGCAATTTTTTTGTCGCGATTTGTCGCGAGCTAAAATCGAAGCAAACAATGTCGCAATCAAGCCGCAGGAAGAGAGAAACCCGCGCGTACAAATTGCGTTGGCGAGTCTGGCCAAGGGCATTTGCGCATGCAGTCATATCTCATCAATCTGACGCGCCGCGCCGACCGCAGGCGCAACATGACCGCGCAGCTGTCCAATCTCGAGATTCCCCTGCAGCTTGTCACCGCCGTCGACGCGCGGCACATGCCCGACGCAGTCGCCGATCGCAGTTTCGCCGCCGACGGGCCCCTCGGCCCCATCCCCAAGGGCGACAAATGCTGCACCCTCAGCCATATGCGCGCCTGGAGCATGTTCCTGTCGAGCGGCGACAGCCATGGCCTGATCCTGGAAGACGATGTCGCCATCGACCCCAAAGCCGCGGCGCTGCTGCGCGACGAGTCCTGGATTCCGCGCGGCATCGGCCTGTTGAAGATCGAGCATTACGGGCCGGAGAGCCAGCGCGTCCTGCTCGACGGGCTCATCGACACCGGCGGCGGCCGCCAGATCGGCCGGCTGCTGTCGCGCCATACGGGGGCCGGCGCCTATATCCTGTCGCGCGAGACGGCGCAGTTGCTCCTGACGTGGTCCGAGCTATGGACCTTGCCGGTCGACCACATGCTGTTCAATCCGAACAATTCGCCGCTGGCCGAGCGGCTGCGGCCCTACCAGCTGACGCCGGCGGTGGCGCGCCAGTCCGAAGCCATCGGCGGCCGCACCGACATCGACGAGTGGCGGGCGGGACTGCGCGATTTCAGCTGGCGCTTCGTGCGGCGCGAGATGGTGCGCGCCTATTACGAATTGCGCCTGCTGCCCAGCCAGATCGCGAGCCTGGTGCGCCGCGAGGCGGATTTCGTCCGGGTCGAAGCCTCCCTGACGCGTTAACCGCAACCCGCAAAACCCGGCCGCCGGCGCGCGCTTCTGTTCCATAATCGGACGGCAGGAGAACACGGCGCCTTTCGCCGTGGCGGATGCGGATATGCGGATCATTCTGGCAGCGGCGGCAGCACTGGCCGCCTTGACGGTATCGGGTTGCGACATCGATACCGGGCCGCCGAAGACGGCGAAGGTCGAATGCAATTGCGCACAGCCGCCCCAGAGCGCGGCCGCGCTGCCGCCGGACATGCGCGGCAGCACCGCCTATCCGCCGCCGGCACGGCATTACCGTTGGCACGGTCGGCGCTACGCCGGCGGCGTTCATGGTTACTATTGGCGCCGCGAATATGCCGAGCTCTCGGTCTCGACCTACGACTATCACAGCGACAGCCACAGCTATTACCAGGGCGATCGGGGCGGCTCTGCGGCGAGCGCTTACGCTTATGCCGGCGCCGCGGCCTATGCCGGCGGCGCCAGCTACGGCGGCGCGGCGGTCCATGGCGGCGACGGCTTCACGCGCGTCGAGGGCGGCGCGACCATCGGCGCGCCGACACATTATGAAACGCATGCCGACGACCGCGCCCGGCTGCATCCCTGGCACGGCTACGACGCCGATTGCCCGGACCAGGACAGGCACTAGAGCGTGATCGTCTGACGCCGAATCAGATCACGCTCTAGATTCTTTGATTGACGCGCAATTTACGGGCGAAGCCGAAGTACGCTTCGCTCGATTGCGCGCTAGGTCCTGACCGGCTCGTCGGTCGCCAGGCTCGAGAACCGCGTGAAGCGGTCGTCGAAGAACAGGTCGATCTTGTTGGTGGCGCCGTGGCGGTGCTTTTCGACCAGCAGTTCGGCGCGGCGATGGGCGCGCTCGCACTTCTCCAGCCATTTGGCGTGATCGGCCGAGCCCGGATCCGGCTCGCGCGATTTCAGGTAATATTCTTCGCGATAGATGAACATCACGACGTCGGCGTCCTGCTCGATCGAGCCGGATTCGCGCAAGTCGGACAGCACCGGGCGCTTGTCGTCGCGGCTGTCGACGCTTCGCGACAGCTGCGACAGCGCCACCACCGGCACGTTGAGGTCCTTGGCCAGCACCTTGAGCGCCTTGGAGATTTCGGTGATCTCCTGCACGCGGTTCTCGGCTCGTCCCGAGCCTTCGACCAGCTGGATATGGTCGATCATGATGCAGCCGATCTTCTTCTCGCGCTGCAGGCGGCGGGCGCGCGCCGCGATCTGTGCGATGGAGATGCCGCCGGTGTCGTCGATGTAGAGCGGCAGGGTCGAGAGGTCCTGCATGGCGAGCACGAACTGCTCCCATTCGTTCTCCGAGAACTTGCCGTTGCGGATCTTCCACATCTCGATTTCGGTCTGCTCGGACAGGATACGGGCCGAGAGCTGCTGCGCCGCCATTTCGAGGGAGAACAGCAGCACCGGCGCGCCGCGCGGCACTTCGGCGCCGCTCTCGATGTCCTGCATGTAGGCGCGCGCCGTATGGAACGCCATGTTGGTGGCGAGCGACGACTTGCCCATGCCGGGGCGGCCGGCAAGGATGATCAGGTCCGACGGCTGCAGGCCGCCCAGCAGCGAGTCGATGTCGCTGAAGCCGGTGACGAGACCGGAGATGCGCCCGCCGCGGGCCTGCGCCTTTTCGGCCAGATCGACGGTGCGCCGCAGACTCTCGGCGAAATCGATCGGGCCCTGGCCGTATTTGGAGCTTTCGCTGACCCGGTAGAGCGCCTTCTCCGCCTCCTCGATCTGTGCCTTGGGCGGCTTGTCGTGCGGCGCTTCATAGGCCGTGTTGACGATGTCCTCGCCGATGCCGATCAACGTGCGGCGCACCGCGAGATCGTGGAGGATGCGCGCCAGGTCGCGGATATTGGGTATCGCGGGCGCCGCCTGCACCAGGCCGGCGAGATAGGCGTGGCCGCCGACTTCGATCAGGCCGGGATCGGCCTTCATCGCTGCGTGCAGCGTCAGCGGCGTCAGCACCATGCCGCCGCGCTCCGCCGCCGTCAGCATCACCTCGAACAGGCGCATATGCAGCGGATCGTAGAAGTCTTCCGCCTTCAGGATCGAGCTGACACGCTCGATCGCCTGGTTGTCCACCAGGATCGCGCCGAGCAGGGCCTGCTCGACTTCGATGTCATAGGGGACGTGGCGATAGGCTTCCTGTTCCATTTTCTTGTTTTTTCTTCTGTTCTGCGCAGGGCTGATCGCGTCACGTCACAGCGGGGCGAATCAAGACATATCGCCGGCTTGCAGCAAGCGCCCAAAGGCATTGCTCACAGCTTATTCTTTCCTGTGCATGAATTGGCGCAAACGCCTCAGCGCTGCGCAACAAACACCTCGTGATAACGCTCCGGCTTGAAACCAACGACGTGCTTGCCGTTCAGCTCCAGCACCGGCCGTTTGATCAGCGACGGCTGCGCCAGCATCAGTGCTATGGCCTTCTTTTCCGTCAGGCCTTCTTTTTCGGCATCGGGCAGCTTGCGGAATGTCGTGCCGGCGCGGTTGAGCAGCACCTCCCAGCCGAATTCCCCAGCCCACGCTGCGAGGCGCGCACGGTCGATGCCTTCGGCCTTGTAGTCGTGAAACGTGTAAGCGATGCCATGCGCGGCCAGCCAGCTGCGCGCCTTCTTCATCGTGTCGCAGTTCTTGATGCCGTAGAGCGCGATCGCCTTGCCCATGTCGTTCCCTTTTCGCCTTCTAGTCGGCGCGCAGCGGCCAGCGCGCAAGAGGAATGTGCCGGCTCCTGCCGTACAGGCTGTGGACGAGGACGAATTCGCCGACGGTCCACGCGATCGGTTCGATCGGCGCCTCCTCCACGAAGCAGGCGTCATACAACAGCGTCACATGCGGCGTGTAGGCGCCAGGGACGCGAGGTCCCAGCCCGGCCTTTGCCATCGCCGCGCCGAGGCCCGCCCGAAACGCCTTCAACGCGCCAACGCCGTCGCCGCCGAGCAGCACGAACGGATGCTGGGCGGTGCGCCCGTGGAAACTCGCCGTGCGATCGAACGCGACCGCAAATGGCGGCACCTTCACGGCCGCGGCGGCCGCGCGCGCCCGGGCGACGATGCCCTGCGGCAGACCGTGCCAGCTGCCCAGATAGAGCAGCGTGACGTGCAGGTGCTCCCGCCGGATCAACCGTCCCTCGAGCCGGCGGGCGCGTTTCAGGCGGCCCGCAAGGGCCGCGATCCGTTCGGCCTCGCGGGCCCCTGGCAGGGCTGCGAGAAACAAGCGGTCCGGCCTGCTCTCGGCGACGAATGCCGGCATCATCTCGATAGAACATAGCATGAACAAATGGCGTCGTCAATCGCTGCGCCCGGCAGCCATTGGCGCCGCCGGTCCGGCCAAATAATGTGCTGCGCCTTGTCGGACTCAGCCAAACGCACGCGTCCTGGGAGCCGAGACGCAAGACCGGAGAGCGACATGACCGACCAGAGCCGCGAACTCAGCATCAACCGGCTGATCGATGCGCCGCGCGCCAGCGTCTATCGCTGCTGGAGCGAGCCCGAGCTGCTCAAGCAATGGTTCGCGCCCAAGCCCTTCACCACGCCGGTGGCGGAACTGGACCTGCGTCCCGGCGGCGGCAATCTGATCGTGATGCGCTCGGCGGAGGGCCATGAGATGCCCAATCGCGGGCAGTATCTGGAGATCGTGCCGAATGCGCGCATCGTCTTCACCGACGCCTATATCGGCGACTGGCAGCCCTCGGCCAAGCCGTTCATGACGGTGATCCTCACCTTCGCCGACGAGGCGGGCAAGACGCGCTACATCGCGCGCGTGCGGCACTGGACGGCGGAGGACAAGGCGACGCACGAGAAGATGGGCTTCGAAACCGGCTGGGGGATCTGCACCGACCAGCTCGCGGCGCTGGCCAAGACGCTCTGAGGCGCGATCAGGGCTTCGCCGCCCTTGCCGCGAGGCCTTCGAGCCAGACCTGGTGCCAGCGCTCCATGCGCCCGGGAAAGACCACGGCGCCGGCGCGCGACAGCAGGCCGTGCTGGGTCTCCTCGGTGAGGACGTGGCAGCCGGCCGGCATCGGCGCAATCGCCCAGGCGTGACAGACCCAGATGCCGAACGCCTTCGCGGTCCAGGCGATGCGTTCCTCCGGCACGAATTCGATGACCTGCGAGACGAGGTCGACGCCGAAGGTGCGCCAGGTGAAACGCGCGCCGGCGAAGAGATCGCGGCCGCCGCCGTCGATCTTCACCTTCGCCGCATTGGCATACCACAGCGGCCAGTCGGCGGCGCGGATCAGCGTCCGCCAGACGGCGGCGGGCGGCGCCGCCATGTCGAGGCGGTTGACGGCATGCACGGCGGCGCGGCGCGGTTCGAATTCGGCCGGCCAGCGTATGGCGAGAGGCGGGACGGGTTGGTCGCTCATGGCGCCTTGCTTAGCATGGCAGCGAGCGGCCAGCGCGCCAGATGAATATGCGTGGTCTTGCCCAGCAGGCTGTGGATCAGGACGAAATCGCGCACCGTCCAGGCGATCGGCGGCGTCGGCGCCGGCTTGGCGCGCAGCGCGTCGCGCAGCAGTGTGACATGCGGCTTGAAATCGTCGTCCGCGTGCACCGCGCCGCCCAGCCCGTTGCGCTTCAGGGCGGCGCCGAGCGCGGTGCGCAGCGGACGCCACGGCGCGGCCTCGCCGCTGAGCACGAACGGATAGATCCCGGTGCGGTTGCGAAAGCTCTCGACGCGCGCGAAGGCGACGTCGAAAGGCGGCGCGGCGACCTCCGCCGCCGCGGCGCGCGCCAGATCGACGACCGGCTGCGGCAGGCCGTTCCAGTCGCCGAGATGGAACAGCGTGACATGCAGGTGCTGCGGCAGGATCGGCGTGCCGGCGAACCCCTTCTCGCGCTTCAGGCCCTCGGCCAGCGCCTCGATGCGCGCCGCGGCGTCCGCCTCCGGCAGGCAGGCGAAGAAGATGCGGTCCTTCTGGCTGGCGCCGAATTTGCGCCGGGATCTGGGGGGCATGGCTTGGTCTCGCACGCGACGGCCCACCATGCGGCCTCGCGGCGGCCAGGAAAACCCTCTGGGCGGGGTCGCCGGCGTTTTCCGCTTGAATTTCGATGCCTATCTAATTAGACGTACATGAAAGGACAGACCATGACCGAGACCCTGCTCGAATTCTTCAAGGCGCTGGCGCATGAAAGCCGCCTGACCATCGTCGGCCTCCTGGCCCAGGGCGAACGCAGCGTGCAGCAGCTGGCGCAGGCGCTCGCGCTCAAGGAGCCGACGGTCTCGCACCATCTGGCGATCCTCAAGGCCCAGGGTCTCGTCACCGTGCGCGCCGCGGGCACGACGCGCTGGCATGCGCTCGACCGCGAGGCGCTGGCGGCGCTGGCGCAGCGCGTGCTGCAGCAGGCGCCGGCGCGCGCCCCGGCCGCCGCCGACGCCGCGGACGCCAAGATCCTGCAAGCTTTCGTCACCCGCGACGGCACGCTGAAGCAGATCCCGGCGGCGCGGCGCAAGCGCGGCGCGGTGCTGCGCTGGCTGATGCGCGATTTCGCGGAAGGGCGGCGCTATTCGGAAGCACAAATCAACGCGGCGATCCAGAGCCATCACTGGGACAGCGCGACGCTGCGCCGCGAACTCGTCGGCCACCGCATGCTGGCGCGCAAGGATCGCGCGTATTGGCGGCGGCCGGAAGCGGAATGGAAGGCGGGCGGGGAGGCCTGAGGGCAATGAACCCGCGGCGCCCGTTCCCATTTTCAGCGGCCTGGGCCATAGTGCCGGCCGAGGCGGTCCTCAGAGAGAAAGACGGATGCACGCCCGTCTGCAGTCCAAGCCGGCCGCGCATGCGCAGGACGGCTACAAGCCCCCCACCGGAGCTGACGCGCGTGTCGCGCAGCGCCTCGCGCCGAGCACCCCGGGCAGCGGACGGCACGCCCTCGCCGCCCCGGAATCGGTTGCCGACTTCGCCCAATCATACGCATCGGGCCTGGCGCGCGCGGCTGCGGCGCCCGGCCTGCCCGACGGGCTGAAGCGCGGAATCGAGACGCTTTCGGGCATCTCGTTCGACGATGTGCGCGTGCACCGCAATTCCGCCAGGCCGGCCCAGCTCCAGGCGCTCGCGCATACCCAGGGCAGCGATATCCATCTCGGCCCCGGCCAGGAGCGCCACCTGCCGCACGAAGCCTGGCACGTCGTCCAGCAGAAGCAGGGGCGCGTGCGTCCGACGATGCGGCTCGGCGGCACCATGATCAACGACGATGCCGGATTGGAGCGCGAGGCCGACACCATGGGCAGCCGCGCGCTGCGCATGCCCCGGCGCGATGCCGCGCCGCGCTATGCGGCGCCGCAGGCGCAGAACTGGGGCGGGGCCAGCACGCCCGACGTCGCGCAATGCGTGACGGTGAACGTTCGCCGCGGCCAGAAGATGATTCAGGACCAGCCGCCCGGCAATATGGCCGGCAAGGAATTCGCGTGGGACTCGAAATTCGACCTGGAGGTGGTGGGCAATACGATCGTCGTCACGATCAAGATCAAGGCCGCCATATCGGCGCAGCAATTCCAGCAGGTCTGGGCCGACCAGGTCGCGCGACAATGGAGCGAGCGGTTTGCGGTCAAGTATGACGGCGAAACCTATCCCATCGTCGTCAAGCTGGTGCAGGTCGATAACGGCCACCACTACGCGATCGACGTGGTCAATTCGGACAGCGTCTACGGCCACGGCAACCGCGCTCATTTCGGCACCCAGAACATGACCAAATGGGGCGCCCACGACGTCACCAACGTGTCGCACGAAGTCGGCCACATGCTCGGCAATCCGGACGAGTACGGCGAGATCGAGGCAAACGGGCGGACCGTCAACTATCTCGCCAAGCCGAGCGATACCATCATGGGCAAGCCGGCCAACAATCCGGTCGCAGAGCATTACGACCTGATCCGCGAATATGCCGAGACCGAGCTCAGGCGCATCCACAAGAACGCCAAGGTCGCCACCGTCTCGCGGTATTTGGGCGGGCAGCAGCAGATGGGGCCGATGGTGTTCAATCCCAACCAGGCGGTCGGCGTCACGCTGAAGTCGAGCTCGCAGTCGTCGCCCAAGCCGAAAGAGGAAAAGGCGGAAAGCGAGCTGTCCAAATTGTTCGCGAAGAAGAAGGTCTGGACGGAGGAATCGGCGTCGAGCATCTCGAGCTCGAATCAGTCGAGCTCGAGCCACACCAACACGAGCATCCCGAGTCTCGAGGCGCCGGGCTTCAGCTTCTCCAGCCAATCCAGCCAGTCGAACCAATCGAACAAATCGAGCCAATCAAGTCTCAAGCCGCCAAGCTTCAGCCAATCCAGCCAGTCGAGCCATTCGAGCCATTCGAGCCTCGGGCCGCCAAACTTCAGCTTTTCCAACCAATCCAGCCAGTCGAACCAATCGAGCCTCAAGCCACAGAGCTCGAGCAGCTCCAATTCGAATGCCCCGAAACAAACCCAGGAACAGCAGGACATGCAGAAAATGCTGTCCAACCTCGGCAAGGCCAGGGAGAAGGCACTGGAGTATCCCGATAACTGGGTGATCCCAAAGCTGGTCGGCTATATCGAGGACACCATCGAGCAATATCGGCGCGGCGAATCGCAGGCCTGGTGCGTCGGCGCCACCACGGGATTCGTGGAGCAGATCGATCAGGCCATTCTTGAGGAGGAACAGGGCCAGTAGGGGGCCGGCCGTCTCTCACTCCCACTCGATCGTCCCCGGCGGCTTGCTCGTGATGTCGTAGACGACGCGGTTAATGCCGCGCACTTCGTTGACGATGCGGGTGGCGACGCGGGCCAGGAAGGCATGCTCGAACGGATAGTAGTCGGCGGTCATACCGTCGAGGTCACGGCGCGCAGCGCGCAGACATGGTCGCAGGTGCGGTCGTCGCCTATCGCGCCCGGGGCTGTCGTTCATCGCGGTTTGAACGGCGGCGAAGCAGCGCGAGGTTGCCAAAGCCCGGAAAAACCCAGCAAGATCAGTCTTTATCCCACATTTTCCCATTTTTCTGAATTGTGGGATAAACTCCTCCAATGTCCAGGTTCGATCCCTTCTCCGACGAACAGACCCGAGCCCTCGTCAATCTCGAGCAGCGCTATCGGGTTTGGATCGAGGCGGAGCGCGTTCTGGCCTCGCTGCCTTACGACCTGCGCCGCAAGGACATCGACGGGCGACACTATCTCTATGAAATTGACGACCGTGGCGGCAACGGCCGCAGCCTCGGACCCTGGTCGGCGGACAATGCGCGGAAATTCGAGGCCTATCGCGAAGCGAAGACACAGGCGAAGGCGCGCCGGGACAACTATCGCGCGACGGCGGCGGAAAGCGCGCGCCTGGCTCGCGCCTTGCGGCTTCCCTTGCTGGCCAGCCCGGCCGGCGAAATCCTGCGCGAAGCAGATCGCCGCAGCCTCCTGGGCAGCCATGTTCTGGTCGTCGGAACCAATGCCATGGCGGCCTATATGGCCGAAGCCGGCGGCTTCCTGCGCGATGCCCCGGACGAGACGAACGATTTCGACATGGCATGGTCGGCGATTGAGGGTGAGCAGAAGGAGCAGACACTCTGGAACCTGCTGAAGGCGGTCGATCCCACCTACACCGTCAACACCGAGCGCCCGTTCCAGGCGCTCAACGCCAAGGCCTATGAGGTAGAGATCCTCGTCGCGCCGTCACGCGCCGCGACGATGTTTCAGACCGACAAGCCGCAGCCCGTTCCGCTTCCCGAGCAGGAATGGCTTCTGCTCGGACGCACCGTGGATCATGTCGTTCCCACCCGAGACGGCGACGCCGCCCGGATCGTCGCGCCCGATCCGCGCTGGTTCGCGCTGCACAAGCTGTGGATGTCGCGCCAGCCAAAGCGCAATCCCCTCAAGCGGCGAAAGGACGAGGCACAGGGGCGGGCGCTGCTGGACGCTGTCGCCAAGGCGATGCCGCAGTATCCGCTCGATGAAGCGTTTGTCGCGGAGCTACCGGCGGAGTTGGGGCCGCATTATGCGGCGTGGAAGGCGGGTGCGGAGACGTAGAGAAGGCGGCGGTCTGCGCCACTTCACCGTACCCGGTCACTCCCACTCGATCGTCCCTGGCGGCTTGCTCGTGATGTCGTAGACGACGCGGTTGATGCCGCGCACTTCGTTGACGATGCGGGTGGCGACGCGGGCCAGAAAGACATGCTCGAACGGGTAGTAGTCGGCCGTCATACCGTCGGACGAGGTCACGGCGCGCAGCGCGCAGACATGGTCGTAGGTGCGGTCGTCGCCCATCACGCCCACCGTCTTGACCGGCAGCAGCACGGCGAAGGCCTGCCAGATCTTGTCATAGAGGCCGGCCTTGCGGATCTCGTCGAGATAGACGGTGTCGGCCCGGCGCAGAATTTCCAGTTTCTCGCGCGTGATCTCGCCCGGCAGGCGGATGGCGAGGCCGGGGCCGGGAAAAGGATGACGGCCGACAAAGGCGGGCGGCAGGCCGAGCTCGCGGCCCAGCGCCCGGACCTCGTCCTTGAAGAGCTCGCGCAGCGGTTCGACCAGCTTGAGCTTCATGCGCTCGGGCAGGCCGCCGACATTGTGGTGCGACTTGATGGTGACCGACGGACCGCCGCTGACCGAGACGCTTTCGATGACGTCGGGATAGAGCGTGCCCTGGGCGAGGAATTCCGCGCCGCCGATCTTGTGCGCCTCGGCGTCGAACACCTCGATGAAGGCAGCGCCGATGATCTTGCGCTTGGTCTCCGGATCGCTGACGCCGGCGAGGCGGCCGAGGAAAAGCTCCCGCGCCTCGGCATGGACCAGCGGGATGTTGTAGTGGCCGCGAAACAGCGCCACGACCTCCTCGCTCTCGCCGGCGCGCATCAGGCCGGTGTCGACGAAGATGCAGGTGAGTTGGTCGCCGATGGCCTCGTGGATCAGGACCGCGGCGACGGAGGAATCGACGCCGCCCGAAAGACCGCAGATCACCCTGCCCTTGCCGACCTGGGCACGGATCTTGGCGATCTCATGCGCGCGGAAAGCGCGCATGTTCCATTCGGGCCTGATGCCGGCGATGCCGAGCACGAAATTGGCGATCATCTGCGCGCCGCGCGGCGTGTGCGCGACTTCGGGGTGGAACTGGATGCCGTAGAGCCTGCGCCGCTCGTCGGCGATCACCGCATAGGGCGAATGATCGGAGGTGGCGACGACGGCAAAGCCCGGCGGGATGGCGGTGATCTTGTCGCCATGGTTCATCCACACCGGCTCGCGCGCGCCGATCGCGCCGAGGCCGGCGAGCAGCGGCGACTCCTGGGCGATGACGATGTCGGCGCGGCCGAATTCGCGGGTGTGGCCGCCCTCGACCT
Source organism: Rhizomicrobium sp. (assembly GCA_035570795.1). Classification (GTDB taxonomy): domain Bacteria; phylum Pseudomonadota; class Alphaproteobacteria; order Micropepsales; family Micropepsaceae; genus Rhizomicrobium. Next base: position 78,894 of record DATMKZ010000019.1, on the reverse strand, counting down.
TGCCGCCGAGCTGCTCGGCCATCGTCATCTCGCCATAGCAGATGCCGAGCACCGGCACGCCGAGTTCGAAGACCGCTTGCGGGGCGCGCGGCGTGTGCGCCTCGGTGACGCTGGCCGGGCCGCCGGAGAGGATGATCGCCTGCGGTTTGCCGGCGGCGATGGCAGCCGCGGCTTTGTCGAACGGCACGATCTCGCAATAGACGCCGGCCTCGCGCACGCGGCGCGCGATGAGCTGGGTGACCTGCGAGCCGAAATCGACGACGAGGACGGGAGCTGCCATGACCGGATTTAGTGGAGGGGCGCCGGGCCTGTCCAGCGAAACAACGTCGCGTGCGCCGCTATTCGCGCATTGCGGTTATTCGCGCTGCAGAACGGCCGCGAAGAAGCCGTCGGTGCCCGTGGTGTACGGGCTGGCGCGGAAGACTTCGCCCATGCCGGGCGGCGGTTCGCCGGCCACCGATTCGCGCCACGCGGCGTCGGCGCGAAGCGGCCTGAAGGCGGGATTGCGGTCGAGGAAAGCGGCGATGCGCGCCGCGTTCTCGCGCGGCAGGACCGAGCAGGTGGCGTAGACGAGGCGGCCGCCGGGCTTCACCTGCGCCGCGGCCTGGGCGAGCAGCCGGTCCTGCAGCGGCACCAGCTCGGCGAGGCGCTGCGGCGTGGTGCGCCAGCGCAGTTCGGGCTGGCGCCGCCAGGTGCCGCTGCCGCTGCACGGCGCATCGAGCAGCACGGTGTCGAACGTTCCGGCGGGTGGCGCCTCGGCGTTCAGCAGATGCGTCTTGATATTGGTCGCGCCGGCGCGCCTGGCTCGCGCCGCGAGCTCCTGCAGCGCCGGCTGGCGGATGTCGCAGGCCACGATCTCGCCCTGGTTCCGCATCTCGGCGGCGAGCGCCAGCGATTTGCCCCCCGCGCCGGCGGCGTAGTCGAGGATGCGGCTGCCCTGCCGCGCGCGACAGAGGATGGCGGCGATCTGCGCCGCCTCGTCCTGGAATTCATAGGCACCGCTTTCGAACATCGGCCCACGGCCGAGCGCCGCCGAACCCTCGCCCGAGGCGATGCGGATGCCATGCGGCGCATGGGGCGTGGGCGTGGCGGCAAAGCCTTGCGCGATCAGCGCCGCCAGCACTTCGCCGCGTTCGCGCCGGAGCGTGTTGACGCGCAGGTCGACCGGCGCGCGGGTTTGCAGCGCCGCCATCTCGGCCGCGAGATCGCCGCCGAAGGCGCCGGCGAGTTCGGGCCCCAGGAATTGCGGATATTCGCCGACGACATGCGCAGGCGCTGCCGGCGGTGTCGCGGCGATGGCGGCGCGTTCGGCGTCGGTCAGCGCCGGCGGGCCGTAGCCGTCTGCCGTGAACAGCGCCGCGGGATCGGCGCCTTCCGCGAGCAGCGAGGCGATCGCCAGGGCGCGCGGGCTGTCGTCCTGCAGCCGCCAGGCGAGCGACGCGCGGTGGCGCTGAATGCCGAACACGCGCTCGGCGATGGCGGCGCGGTCCTTGGAGCCCGCATAACGCCGCGTGCGGAACCAGTCCTTGAGCAGGCGGTCGGCCGGCTGTTCGGTCGCGCCGAGCGCTGCGAGGATGTCGATGACGTGCTGCAGGCGTGCGGCGGGGGTCATGCCCGTCTATAGCGCTATTTCGGCTGGACGCGACAGGCAACTTCACCCAAGCTCGACGTCAACCGCAGGACCGCAGCATGCAAATTCTCATGTCCGAAGCCGCGCAGGCGCGCGTCGCCGACCGCCTGGCAGCGCTGGGCGGCGACCTCGACATCGTCACCATTGCCGCCGACGGCACAATCAAGCGCGCCGGGACGGCGATCGACGACGCCGATCCGGAGGTGTTCTGGCTGAGCCTCGACCTTTTTCCGTCGGGCCTGATACCGGCGTTCGTCGGACACGTCCTGCGCGGCACGCGCGGCCGGTGGCTGCAGAGCCTGGCCGCCGGCGTCGACAATCCGGCGTTCAAAACGGTCATAGCGAAAGGCATTCGCCTGACCAAGAGCAGCGCCCAGGCGCCGCCGATCGCCGAATATGTGATGGCCCATGCGCTCAGCCTGCTGCATCCCATCGCCCGGCAGCGCCTTGCGCAGCAGGCGCGCGACTGGCGCCAGGTGCCGTTTCACGAAATCGGCGCCAGCCGCTGGCTGATGCTGGGGTTCGGCGCCATCGGCACGGAGATCGCCCGCCGCCTGCAGCCCTTCGGCGCCGATCTGACGGTGGTGCGGCGCCACATCGCGCCGGAGCCGCTCGCGGCCCGGGTAGCGCCGACGGCCGATCTCATAAGCCTGCTGCCGGACGCCGATGTCGTGGTCCTGGCGTGCGCCCTGACCGATGAGACGCGCGGCATCGCGGGGCCCGCCTTCTTCGGCGCCATGAAGAAGGGAAGCCTGCTGATCAACATCGCACGCGGCGGACTGGTGGACGAAGCCGCGCTCAGGGCCGGGCTCGAGCGCGACCAGCCGGCGCAGGCCGTGCTGGATGTGTTCGAGACGGAGCCGCTGCCGAAGGACGCCTGGTTCTGGGACCATCCCAAGGTCCGCGTCACGGCCCATGGCTCGAACGCCGGCGACGGCCTGGCCGGCCGCAGCGATGCGCTGTTCCTGGAAAACCTGCGCCGCTACCGCGCCGGCGAACCGCTGCTGGGCGAAGCGCACAAGAGCGAAGTGGGTCTTTAGAGCATGATCGCGTGACGTTGAATCGGATCATGCTTTAGATTCTTCGATCGACGCGCAATTTTCGGGTGAAGCTGAAATACGCTTCACCCGATTGCGCTTTAGGCGGGGCGGAAGCGCAGCAGCCGGGCCATCGCGAAGCGGATGCTCCACCAGATCAGCACGACGTTGACGCCGATGCTCAGGATGGGCGCGACCAGCAGATAGGTCGCGTGATCGAGTGTGGCGGCCAATGTCGCACTGACCCCGCTCACCACGATGAGCGCCGCCGCCCACACCAGCGTGGCGATGGAAAAGGTGCGGCCCTTGTCCAGCGTGTGCGCCATGTCGAAGCCGGCGGCGCGCGCCGGATCGGCGCCGACCGCGAACTGGCGCGCGATGTAATAGATGACCGGCCGCCCGATGGCGACGGAACCGGCGAACACCAGGCCGACCAGCGCGCCCTGCAGCGCCCGCGCGATCAGCGCCCAGCCGACATTGGCGGCCAGCAGCGTCACCGTGATCGTCACCACCAGCTCGCAGATCGCGATGATCGCGATGGCGTCGACGCTGCGCTTCTTGAGCGTGCCATAAGCCAGCCACAGCGCCGGCAGGACGGTCGAATACAGCAGCGGTACGATGCTGTCGTGCGGATAGTGCGGCGCGCTGAAGCGATAAACGAGATAAGGCGCCAGCGCGTTGATCGCGAGGCTGCCGCCGATATTGCGGAACATCTGTCCGCGATCGGGCCCTTGCGGCGCGGCCGGCGGCGGCAGGTCGGTCATGGCGTGTCCCCTGAGCCCAGACCGTATATCGGTGCGGCGGCGGCGCTGTTCAAGAGCGGCTACTGCCCACCCGGATAGTTCGGCGCTTCGCGGGTCACGACGATGTCGTGGACGTGGCTTTCGCGCAGGCCGGCGCCGGTGATGCGGACGAACTCGGCCCTGGCATGGAAATCCGCGATCGTCTTGCAGCCGGTGTAGCCCATCGCGGCGCGCAGGCCGCCGATGATCTGGTGCACCACGGTGCCGACCGGGCCCTTGTAGGGCACTTGGCCCTCGACGCCTTCGGGCACCAGCTTGAGCGTGTCTGAGACCTCGGCCTGGAAATAGCGGTCGGCGCTGCCGCGGGCCATGGCGCCGAGGCTGCCCATGCCGCGATAGCCCTTGTAGGAACGGCCCTGATAGAGAAAGACCTCGCCCGGCGCTTCCTCGGTGCCGGCGAGCAGCGAGCCGACCATGGCGACGTCGGCGCCGGCGGCGATCGCCTTGGCGAGGTCGCCGGAATATTTGATGCCACCATCGGCGATCACCGGCACGTCGGCTTTGCGCGCCGCCTCGACGGCATCCATGATCGCGGTGAGCTGCGGCACGCCGACGCCCGCAACGATGCGGGTGGTGCAGATCGAGCCCGGGCCGATGCCGACCTTGACGCAATCGGCGCCCGCGTCGATCAGGGCGCGCGCGCCGTCGGCGGTGGCGACGTTGCCGGCGGCGACCTGGATGTAGTTCGAGCGCTTCTTGATGCGCGCGATGGCGTCGAGCACGCCGCGCGAATGGCCGTGCGCGGTGTCGACCACGATGACGTCGCACTCGGCCTCGATCAGGCCCATGGCGCGGGCATAGCCGTCCTCGCCGACGCCGGTGGCGGCGGCGACGCGCAGGCGGCCGCGCTCGTCCTTGCAGGAGTTGGGGAATTTCTGCGCCTTCTCGATGTCCTTGACGGTGATCAGGCCGACGCAGTGATAGGCGTCGTCGACCACGAGGATCTTCTCGATGCGGCGCGCATGCAGCAGCCGCTTGGCCTCGTCGGGCTTGACGCCTTCGCGCACCGTGACGAGGTTTTCGCGGGTCATGAGCTCACAGACCGGCTGGCGCGGATCGGTGGCGAAGCGCACGTCGCGGTTGGTCAGGATGCCGACCAGCTTGCCGGTGCCCTTGTCGTCGGCGCCTTCCACGACCGGGATGCCGGAGATGCGGTGACGCTCCATCAGCGCCTTGGCCTCGGCCAGCGTCGCGCCGGGACCGATGGTGACGGGATTGACCACCATGCCGCTCTCGAAGCGCTTGACGCGCCGCACCTGCTCGGCCTGCTCGGCGATCGACAGGTTCTTGTGGATGACGCCGATGCCGCCGGCCTGGGCCATGGCGATGGCGAGGCCGGCTTCGGTGACCGTGTCCATGGCGGAGGAAATCAGCGGGATGCCGAGCTCGACGGTCCGGGTCAGGCGGGTCCGGGTATCGACCTGGCCGGGCAGCACTTCGGAGGCGGCCGGCACGAGCAGCACATCGTCGAAGGTCAACGCTTCGCGGATGGTCATGGGCGGCCGCTCCATCTGGCTTGGAGCGCCGAGCATCTATCAGCGCCGGCGCGATTCGGCAAGCCGCGAAAAAGCCCGGATTCAAACGATTTGTAATCTAAACGCCGCGACAGGGTGGGAACGGAAATGTAAAATAGCCGTTTCAAGGGACGGCGGGCATGGTATGCCCTTCGCCCTACGATGGGCCATTCCAGTTAACGAAATAGGAGACGATCCGAAATGCAGAAGAAATTTCGCCTGATGATGGGTGCGGCCGCGCTGGTGGCCGGAGCGCTTGCGTTCGCGGGCACGGCAGATGCGGCGCCGCACGGCGTCAAGGTCGGTTCGCTGACCTGCAACGTGGCCAGCGGCTGGGGCTTTGTGTTCGGGTCGTCCAAGGACCTGCACTGCACCTTCCGCGGCAATCGCAGCCATGGTGAGCACTACACCGGCTCGATTTCCAAGTTCGGCGTCGACATCGGCTATACCGATGGCGGCGTCCTGGTGTGGGGCGTGTTCGCGCCTTCGTCCGACATCCGTCCGGGCGCCCTCGAGGGCGACTATGCGGGTGCGACGGCGAGCGCCACGGTCGGCGTCGGCCTCGGCGCCAACGTCCTGATCGGCGGCCTGGACAAGTCCATCGCCCTGCAGCCGCTCAGCGTCGAAGGCAACAAGGGCCTGAACGTCGCTGCCGGCGTCGGCGCGATCTCGCTGCACTCCGCGCCGTAAGCGAAGCGCAGACGTTTGAAATAGCGAAAGCCCCGCCGGCAACGGCGGGGCTTTTGTTTGTCCGGGCTCTTTTTATCCCCGCGCACCCTCCCCGCTCAGCTGGGGCGTCCGCCGCGAAATCCAAGGGCCACGAGGTAGAGTTCGACCGATTCCGCGCGGCTGGCCGGCGGCTTGACGTGTTTGACCTGGGCGAAGGACTTCTTCATGCGCTGCAGCAGGTCGTTGGCGGCGCCGCCCTGGAACGCCTTGCCGACGAAGATGCCGCCCGGCTTCAAAACATCCTCCGCCATGTCGAGCGCGGCCTCGAGCAGCGCGCTGGTGCGCAGGTGATCGGTGGGGCGATGGCCGGTGGTCGGCGCCGCCATGTCGGTCAGGACGACGTCGGCCGGCCCGCCGAGCGCGCCCCGGAGCAGCGCCGGCGTCTCGGCATCGAGCAGGTCGGCATGGAGGAACGTCACGCCGTCGAGCGGCTCCATCTCCAGGATGTCGGTCGCGACCACCTGGCCGGCGGCGCCGACGCGCGCGGCGGCGATCTGGCTCCAGCCGCCGGGCGCCGCGCCGAGGTCGAGGATGCGGGCGCCCTTCTTGAGAAAGTGAAACTTGCCGTCGAGCTCGGCGAGCTTGAAGGCGGCGCGGCTGCGATAGCCCTGGCTCTTGGCCTGGTGAACGTAGGGATCGTTGAGCTGGCGCTCGAGCCAGCGGCGCGAGGAGACGGTGCGCTCCTTGCGGTCCTTGATCTTGGCGCGGACATGGCCGCGTCCGTCGGCGCCCGGCGGCTTGGGCCTGGTCATGGCCGCTCCGCCGGCGTCCGGCCCATCAGTTCGCGCAGGATGCCTTCGCGCAAGCCCCGGTCGGCGACGCGCAGCCGCGCGCACGGCCACGACGCCGCGATGCCGGCGAAGATGGCGCAGCCCGGCACGATCAGATCGGCGCGATCGGCGCCTATGGCTCCCATGGCGGCGCGTCCCTTGAGGTCGAGGTTCACCAGCCGGTCTATAACGGCGGCGATGTCGCTGCAACGATGCCAGCTCGCGTCGACGCGGGCCCGTTCGTAGCGCGGCAGGCCGAGGGCCACGGCGGCGAGCGTCGTCACCGTGCCCGAGGTGCCCAGGAGATGCTGGCCGGCGGGCTCGAACGGCGCGATGCCGTCGAACCGCCCCTTCACGGCGGCGAAGCGGTCGATCATCGCCGCGCGCATGGCCGCGTAGCCGGCCGCGCCGCCGCTCTCCGACAGCGTCACGACGCCGACCGGCTCCGACGCGCTGGCGACGACGCGGGGCACCGCGCCCTCGGCGGCGCGCCGCATCCAGATGATCTCGGTCGAGCCGCCGCCGATGTCGAAGATCAGCGCGCCCTCGGCGCTCCCGTCGATCAGCGGCGCGCAGCCGATCGCCGCCAGCCGCGCCTCCTCCTCGGCGCTGATGATCTCCAGTGCGAGGCCGGCTTCGGCGCGGGCGCGGGCCAGAAGCACGTCGGCGTTGGCGGCGCGGCGGCAGGCCTCGGTGGCGACGGCGCGCAGGCGGCTGACGCCCTTGGCGGCGAGATGCCGGGCGCAGATCTTGAGCGCCTCGACGGTGCGTTCGATGGCGGCCTCCGACAACAGGCCGCTCTGCGCCACGCCCTCGCCCAGCCGCACGATGCGCGAGAAGGAATCGACGACGCGCAGATCGCCGCCGCGCGACGACCTGGCGATCAGCAGGCGGCAATTGTTGGTGCCGAGGTCGAGCGCCGCCACCAGCGGCGGCGCCCCGCGATGCCTGCCGCCACGGCGCCGGCGCCTGGTTCCCTCGGCCAACGAAACCCTCCCCTCGGTTCCGTCCCCGGCGAACCGCTGGCGGCGATGCTAGCACGGCCGCGCCCAGGCGCGGGCCGGACCGCCGGCAGCGGCGAAAACGGACGAGAACGGCCCGCGCCGAGCGGCGCCGGCGGGCGCTCCGACCGTCCTTGCCAGCAGCGGGAGCCTCCGTTAAACGGGCGGGCCCGTTGGGGGATCGTCTAACGGTAGGACTGCAGACTCTGACTCTGCCTGTCTAGGTTCGAATCCTAGTCCCCCAACCAACCGGCCTGCTCGGTTCCGAGCCTGCTCCGGCGGTTCCTACTAAGCCCCACATTTCAAAGACATAGCCGGCCGTGGATCTCGTCTGTGCCAGTGGAACGGCGGCATTCACCGCGAATCCGGTCGATTTTGTCTAGCTTGCTCTCGGCGGCATTTTTGAACTGACACTTGTGCCGATATTTGCGGGCCACTGGCGGCTAATTGAAGCCCAGAAGCGTCCGCTGTTCAGCCCAATCGAGCGGAAGCGTGGCGTTGATGAGCCGATCGAGATTCAAATCGATCGGCTGCGTGCCGTTGAGGATCGCCTCTGTGATATCAGGCGCCAGAAATGCGAACGGTATGACGCTGCCAACATAGGTTCGCGGCAGTTGTTCGGCCTCGGCGAGTTCCGAGATCGACGCGACCTTCCGATCTCGCAGCATTCCGAACCAAAGATGGGCGCGCACGATCGCCTTGATCAGGATGGCATCGGGATTGGTCTTCGGCACCAGCGCCGCCACGATCAGCCGCTTCTCTTTTCCGATCCGGCGCAGCTCGGCTGGCACCGACAGTTCCAACGGCGCTTCCGGTTCTTGCATCGTCGCATTAACGGGGATTTGCAGCTGCGCTGCCAAGGGTCGCCGACCAAGCGTGACGCAGATCGACTTCTCAAAAACCTGCACGCGTTTCACGACCGTTCGTATCAACTCGTAGTGTTCCTGTCCGTTTCCGGTCTTGAGCAGCACCGCCAAAGTTGTCGCCAGTCGAACGGCCGCACTCGAAACGCTTGGCGGCGTGCCCTTGGGACAGCATTCGGCGATCAGTTTCTGCGTATCCGAGAGAAAAGCCGCCACCGTCGCAATCACATGATTTTCAATCTCCTGCGCCGGCAGTCGCAGACCTTCTCCCACATCATTGGGTCGCTTCCGCTTCGCCTCGGCCATCAGACTATCTGAGAGATAGTAGCGATACTCTTTGCCCGGCTTGCAGGCGTGGTGCGAACCCATCCGGCCGCCCTTACCATCAAATAGCAGGCCGACCAGGAGACTTGGCTGCTTGATGGTCTTCCCGGACCGCCGCACTGCGGCGTTCGAGACGAATGATGCCTGGACGGCATCCCAAAGTGCTTGGTCGACTATCGGTTCGTGCTCGCCTGGATAAATTGCGCCTCTGTGATTGACCTCGCCACGATAAAGATGGCTGTGCAGAATCCAGTAGAGATGGCTGCCGTGAAATGTCGGCCACCTCCGGTTTTACCGGTCTGCGAAGTGTGAACTTTCGTCCGAAGCCTCAACCGGTCGAGTTCGCGTTGAACTTCGAGAACGGTGCCGTGTTTCGCGTATAGGCGAAAAATCGTTCTGACCTGCTCCGCCTCGACTTCGTTGACTACCAGCTTGCGGCCGACGAGATCATAGCCTAGCGGTATATTCCCGCCCATCCACATGCCCCGTTTCTTCGAGGCCGCAAACTTGTCGCGAATGCGCTCGCCCGTGACCTCTCGTTCGAACTGCGCGAACGACAGCAACACATTGAGCGTCAGCCGGCCCATCGATGTGGTGGTGTTGAAGGCTTGTGTCACCGACACGAACGAGACTTTCTGCGCGTCGAACGTCTCGACGATCTTGGCAAAGTCGAAGAGTGAGCGCGTCAAGCGATCGATCTTGTAGACCACTACGACATCAACCTTGCCTTCGCCGATATCGGCCAAGAGCATCTTCAACGCCGGACGGTCCATCGTGCCCCCGGAGAAGCCGCCGTCGTCGTATGCCGTCTCGACTAGGTGTTTAGTCCCGAAGAGTCACGGTGCAAAGTACCATGACTTGCGGAGGGATTCGCTATGGGACAAATTCTTCACGGCAGCGCCACGACGACTGAGGCGATCCGTCGAGCAATACAAAATAGTCAAGCGAGCCTGAGGGAACTGGCGGCCCGACACGGCATCAATCAGAAGACGGTTGCCAAATGGCGTCGCCGAACTGCGGTCGCTGACGCCAGGATGGGACCAAAGGAGCCGCGTTCGACAGTTTTGTCGAAGGAGGAAGAGGCGCTGATTGTCGCGTTCCGCAAGCACACCTTGCTACCGTTGGACGACTGCCTCTACGCCCTTCAGGCGACAGTGCCGCGCCTGACGCGGTCGTCGCTGCATCGTTGCTTCCAACGCCACGGCATCGCTCGGCTTCCCGAGACGGAAGGCGACAAGCCGGCCAAGAAGACGTTCAAGGCCTATCCGATCGGCTATTTCCACATCGACATCGCCGAAGTCCGCACCGAGGAAGGCAAGCTCTATCTCTTCGTGGCGATCGACCGGACCTCGAAGTTCGCTTATGTGGAGCTGCACGAGAAGGCAAGGCAGCAGATGGCCTGCGACTTCCTCAAGGCCCTTATCAAAGCCGTTCCCTATAAAATCCACACCGTCTTGACCGACAACGGCATCCAGTTCGCTGATCTGCCGAAGAACCGCACAAAGCCCACTGCGCTATGGCGTGGACATATCTTCGATAGAACCTGTGGCGCGCATGGCATCGAGCACCGGCTCACCAAGCCAAATCATCCTTGGACCAACGGCCAGGTCGAGCGGATGAACCGCACACTCAAGGAGGCAACGGTCAAACGCTACCATTACGGGACGCACGTCCAGCTCAAAGAGCATCTCCACGCCTTCCTAATGGCCTACAACTTCGCCAAGCGTCTCAAGACCCTCCGAGGGCTCACGCCCTATCAGCACATCTGCAATGTCTGGACGAAACAGCCAAATCGCTTCAGGCTAAACCCGCTTCACTACACTCTGGGACTGAACACCTAGACCTCTCGGCCTTTGGGCGAACCAGAGCTTGACCGACAGAAGCACAATTTCGCGAAACACTTACGCCGAGGCCGCATCCCGCGATGTCTCGGAATAGAAAACACACGCGCGCGATCGGCAGGCGCTCATGCCTTAGCGATAATAGCTCTGGAAGGAGCAGACAAGTCGGCGAATCCCGACTTGGGCCCTCTAAACCTTCTCAGATTTGAGAAGAGGAAGTCATGCCGAGAGTGGCCGCAGAATTGCGAATTGGCATTTGTCGCGCCGCAGATTTGCGGCGTGCTCGCGAGCGTGGATCCTGGTTGAACGCCTGAACCAGCGATAATTGATAATTATCAAGCAACCTCTGGAAGTCTAAACCGTAAGCCAACGGGCTTTTTTGCTGCCTCCCAGTTAGCCCTCGATCTCAACGAAATAATTGAAAGACTCCAAGGCTGTGCCGACTCTTCGCAACGTTCAGGGTCAGTTCAGGGACGGATTGACATTCAGTTGAAACCGGTAAGCTTCCGAGCTCGCTATATTCGGTTGTCACCACCCAGTGTGTTTATTCAGCAACAAACCCAAGTCGAAAACGATTTGGGTTGCCTATCGGGCCATCGCCAAAATCTCATTGCCGCCTTGAATAGCCAATCCCTGATAGACAATATTTTCACTGACTTCGAAGGTTAATTGTCGCTTTCAATATACCAACCCAAGCACCAAGTGACTTTGACTTCTATTCAAATGGCACTTTAGCAGATGTTGCGCAAACTGGAGTACGCAACCTATAGTATCCTCGAATATCGTCGTGACGCCTTTTGCTCGAATTTTCGATTGGTATCTGTGTTCATTGGCGCCAGGCCAATTTCAGAAAGCCTTTTAGTAGTTGCCTTTCGCGCGCCGCTGGGGACCGACATGGAACTGGGGATAGTCGCAAACGATATTTCGTATGTTGGAACAGAGCGCATCGTTCTGCGTGACGTTCACTTTACGGTAAACCCTCGCGAGATCTGCGCAGTTATAGGGTTGTCAGGCAGCGGAAAATCTACACTGCTAAACCTGGCGGCGGGATTAGACGATAATATCGTCGGCCGATCAGTCGTTGTACAAATCGCCAACGGTGGACAAAACTATTCTCTATTGCAGGCTAGGCGTTTGGGACTGCTCGGTTACGTAAGTTCGGCCGAAAACTTTGTTCCGTGGGCCAGCGTGTACGAAAATGTCGAAGCCATTCAGAGCCTAAACAAGAAACTGCCTCGCATCAGCCGACTGGAAATAGACGAATTGGCGAGCGCATTCAAACTAACTCGAGAGGCTCTAGATCAATACCCGGATCAGCTGAGCTTCGGAATGCGTCGCCGCGCGGCGATACTGAAGTCACTTATATACAAGCCACGGATTGTGCTTTTAGACGAGCTTACCAACGGTCTCGACTTCGCCAATGCGCTAACGATAACAAGTTTCTTGAGAAATTACGTATCGCAGAATTCAGCTTGTTGTCTGTTCGCCACCCATCAACTGGATCACCTTCGATTGATCTGCGACCGAGTGCTAATGATCAACGCGATGGACGGGCGGCTCACCGAAGTGACCGATTGGAAAGTGCCGAACACGCTTGAACGCTTGTTAGCGCGCAATTTGGAGGATGTTACGTGATCAGGGGGAATATCATGCGAGGTTTGGCTGTGTTCGGTGCGATAATTGCTATCGCCGTCGGGATCACATTCTATGCATTTCAAACGACGCCCGCGTCGGCACCGCCAGGAGTACTCGTTCGGTTGCAGTTGCAATGGTTCGATCAAGCTCAGTTCGCTGGCTTCTACATGGCGAAACAACGCGGCTACTACGCCGCCGAGGGGCTAAATGTCGAGATACTTCCCGGTGGCTATGCAGTGAGGCCAGTCGACGTTGTCGAAAGCGGTCGTGCCGATTTCGCAATAGCGACAGGTGACCAAGCACTGATCGGAATTGACCAAGGCAAGAAGGTCAAGATTGTCGGAACAGTATTCAACAAGAGCATTGCGTGTTTCATGGCACACAAATCCCTTGCGATAGCGACTCCTCGCGACTTTGTCGGCAAAACAGTGGGGGTATATTCCGGATTTGACACCGAAAATATTCTCAAAATCTTGCTCAAAAATTCCGGTGTCAATGAAAAGGACGTTGACATTCGGCCGGCTGGTTCGATCGCCGCCTTCGATCACGGCGATATTCAGATTTGGCCCTCGTACAGAATAAATGAACCCTTGCTCGAAACGGCGCGGGGTCAACAGGTCACGTGCTTGAAGCCCGAAGATTTCGGAGTTGATTATTACTCAGACTCAATCATTACGAGCTCTGACTACGCATCAAATAGCCAACTCGTCGAGAAATTCCTTCGTGCCTCTGCTCGCGGATGGGAATACGCGATTGCTCACCCAGATGACACGATCGAAACGATGTTGGCGATGAATCTAAACTTCCTTCCAGGCGAACAATCCCGGGCGCACCAAATGGCAATGCTACAGGAGGTCATTCGAAATCTCCGGTCAGATACAGACAACAAAGTGCTGACCATGGATCGAGGACGCTGGGTCCGAATGGTAAAATTGCTGCAGGGGATCCACGCTATATCCGACGACCGGGATGCGAAAGATATCGTCGACAGTGCTGTCAATTTCTCCATGGCTGAATCTGCGGTGGCTTCCGGACCGCCAGAATAAACCTTCGCCGTCAAGTGAAACCGGATCAAAAAGGCACTGATCGCTGGTATGTCAAACAACGTTTCAAACTTTTTTCACACAGGCGGCGCTGCGTTCCTTGGGCTCGTAATTTCCATGGCAAGCGTAGCTCTGCTTTATATCATTTGTTGTTTGAGCACCAAAGCGCGACCAATTATCTACACGGCTGCACTATTTACCAAGGTGAGCCCCGCTATCGCATATGTTCCAGTGTTTATCATTTTTTTTGGCGTCGGATTGATACCCAAAGTTCTGACTGCGTCGTTGATCAGCTTTTTTCCGCTGGTGCTTCAAACATTGGAGCGACGAGATGATATGCCAACGCGTCTTCGTCAGGTCGGAGCAGTCTACGCAGCTCCGCGCTGGCGCTCGGAGTTCGTGTTGGGGATCGGATATGGACTATCTGGGTTTAGCAGAGGTCTCTTAACGTCCGCACCTCTTGCCGTGGTTGGTGCAATCGTTGGCGACTATGTGGCAGGTGGCACGCGGCCAGGAGGAATTGGCGCCTACCTCATGCAAGCGAGCGCCCAGAGCAATACCACAGCCATCATGGTGGGAGTATTGCTTGCTTCGACACTTGGGCTAGTGTTTTTTCTTTCTGCTTATGGAATAGATCGATGGGTACAGAAATTGCTCCGCCTGGATATGGCCTAGGACCACAATATGATCCGATATACCTCGGATGGCTCTCACTGATTCCAAAGTCGGTATTCGTCGGGTGCTGTTTATTTGTAGCGAGTGTTTCTCTATGGAATGTCTATCTGGCGATTAACACAGGAGCAGCGGCTCTAATTGAGCCTTCATCGAAGCTCGTTATCTTGATATTGATGGCGGTGGTCATTTTAAACTATGTGATCGCTCTCTACATAGCATTCAATTTTCATTTTGGGGCAGGCTTTCGTCTGTCTTTTTCCACTTACTTACAAATGATTCTCTTCGTTGCATTCATTAGCGTGCCGGTTCTGTGGCTGGTGTTCAAATACTTAATTGTCTCCGCCGGACACGCAGATCGTCCCTGGGGCCTCGTGATAGGCTCGATTGGTTTTGTTCTGTCGGTTGCGACAGGGTTCGCGGATCGAATTCCGGAATGGGGTTTGCAGCCCCTTACCGGCTATAAATTTGTAAAGGCCATCGTCGGATCAGTAAAATTTCATCGTCAGTTGTTCGTTGAAAGCTGGAAAGTTGGGCGCGAGGGAGCAAAGGACGTCCGGGAAGAACTGGCTGAAGCCACAAGTACAGCTGATCAAATTCGAAAGCGCAGAGCAAATTTGTTTGGTGAAACAGAGTTGGTGCGCAAGTTTCAGGATGCTTGCACGACACCAGAGATCGAGGCTGCCGCTGTCTCCTCGTCTGAACGATGGCGATCGTTTGTTGAACAAAGGGTCTTCAAGGGGGAAGAGAGAATCGATGTGCTTGACGTTGGTGGTGCAGAAGGAAGGCTGACTTCTGGGCTCGTGAGAATGCTGTTAGATGCTCGCGGAAAAGTCCGCCCTCCTATATCTCTCAAAATTTCGATGGTTGACCCGGGTCAGTGGTCATTAGAGTACAGTGCCCGTATCGAGCAAACGGTGAAGGAGCTACTGCCTCCAAAGAATGTAGTATTGAAGGTTAAGAACGAAAAATTCGACTTTAGCCACGTCGCAGGAAGCTACGATCTAATCGTTCTTGGACATTCGATGTATGCTTATCTCGATTCAATTCGCAGTCGACCGAATTGGAGAGTGGAAGTACAAGACACTCTCGCACGGCTGTATGGAACGTTGAAGCCGAATGGACTTCTCTTGATTTCCATTGCGTCTGCCGACGGAGTTGCTCCATGGTTGAAGCGCAAGCTTCTCACTGGAATATTTGGGTTTGCACCTCTTGACGCAAACGCCGTCGACATCCAAACCGCGACGGATCAATTTCCGATCAAGGAAAGCAGAGATGTTGATTCTTTTTTTGTGTTTCCGTCGACCGACGACGGCACTCTTTCGAAAAAGCACATTTTTGATTGGCTAAATTATTTCGTTCGCATTCGATTGGACGAATTGCCGCCCGGATTTCAAAGATGGGTTCTAGATTTGTTTTGGCGCTCTTCGACTTTGCCGAAGTTTCTCACATTGGCTGAACAAGATGTGCTGCGAAACCTCAGTAGTGAAGGGTCAACTGACGCGTTCACTCGAATCATTCGTCATCGGAGTCGGATCTTTTTGATTCAGCGATCCTAGTCAAATGGGGTGCCCATGCGATGCTCGCTATCGCGGTGGAACGCGTTCCCAAGCCTCATGCGCAGTTGCCACCACGGTCTTGATCGTTCTCGGCCGATAATTCCTAGTTATGGCTACGTAAGGCAAACTAAATTGTCGTCGTCGTACTGAGTTGTCCATTTGTGGGCCACCCGAAATTGGTCGCCGTGTCTGATAGATGTGCTCGATTTTGGAGCTACCGGAGGCAGCCAACCCGACATTCGTCGTGGAAGATTTCCTGACCAGTGGCTGAACCATTTTAGGTAGCCACAGCAGTATTCGCGGCGTCTTGTTAGGCACTGAGTACTGGCCTGTAAACATCGTCTCGCTTGACTCCTAGCGCTTCGCGACCGGCCTTTTGCCACAAGATAGTTGTTGGATACCCGCAACAACCGCGCCTTTATTCAATCATTGAGCCATTGCCTGCATATGAGGTAGAGCTTCCCAATGTTCCTTTCGATTGCCACCACTCACAGACCTGCCACCGACCTGGGCTACCTTCTTCACAAGCATCCGGAGCGGATGCACGAGACGGAGCTGGGCTTCGGCAAGTCGGTCGTTTTCTATCCGCAGGCGACCGCGGAGCGTTGCGAGGCGGCGCTCGTCCTTGATGTCGATCCGGTGGGTCTGGTGCGCGGCAAGGGATCGGCCGAAGGATTGCTCGATCAATACGTCAACGACCGGCCCTATGTCGCGTCCTCGTTCCTGTCGGTGGCGCTGACCCGCACCCTGCGCACGGCAATGGGTGGGACCTCGAAAGAACGCCCCGAACTGGCACTGACGGCCATTTCGCTTGAAGTGGTGCTGACACCCCTCCCCGCGCGCGGCGGTGAAAGGCTCGTGCGCTCCCTATTCGAACCGCTGGGCTGGTCCGTTGACGTTGAGCCGATCGAGGGCGTTGGCTCCCAGAGCGGGCATGGCTCGCGTTATGTCACGCTGCATCTCGCCGGCACGGAACGGCTCAGCGTTCTGCTCAACCAGCTCTATGTCCTCATTCCCGTGCTGGACGACGACAAGCATTATTGGGTCGGCGAGGACGAAATCACTAAGCTTCTGTCCCATGGCGAAGGCTGGCTTGAGAACCACCCGGCCAAAGAACTGATCGTCCAGCGCTATCTCAAGCACCGCTTTGTGTTGGCCAACATGGCGCTGGCACGGCTCGCACCGGAAACCGAGGACGAAGCTGAGGAAAGCGCGCCCGAGCGCCGCGATGCGCCAGAGGAGGCGTTGGAGCGCCCCATCCGCCTCAACGACGAGCGCATGGACACGGTCGTGGAGGCCCTGCGGGCATCAGGCGCCAAGTCCGTCGCGGACCTCGGCTGCGGCGAAGGCAAGCTGCTGGCACGCCTGGTGCGCGAGCGCTGGGCCGAGCGCCTGATCGGCGTCGATGCTTCGGCGTGCCAGCTGGAGCGGGCTTCGAAGAAACTCAAATTGCACGAGTCCGGCGGCCCGCCGGAAGGCCGCGTCACGCTGCTGCATGGTGCCCTGACCTATCGCGACAAGCGCATCGCCGGCGTCGACGCCGCGGTGCTGGTCGAAGTCATCGAGCATCTCGACGCCGACCGGTTGCCGTCGCTGCAACGGGCGCTGTTCGGCGCGGCACGGCCCGCAACGGTCGTCGTGACAACGCCGAATGCGGAATACAATGCGCTGTTCCCCAATCTGGCCAAAGGTGCCTTCCGCCACCCCGACCACCGTTTCGAATGGACGCGTGAGCAGTTCCGCGAGTGGGTGCGTGCGGTCGAGACCGAATACGGCTATAGCGTCGAATTGCGCGATATCGGCACGGTGAACGAAACCTTCGGCGCGCCTACTCAAATAGCGGTGTTCACGCGATGAGGGCGCCCGACAAACTGCAGATCGAGATTCCGGACTTCTCGCTGGTCGTGCTGATCGGTGCGTCGGGCTCCGGCAAGTCGACATTTGCCGCGAAGCATTTCCTGCCGACCGAGGTTATCTCGTCGGACTATTGCCGTGGGTTGGTATCGGACGACGAGACCGATCAATCGGTCTCAGCCGATGCGTTCGAATTGGTGTGCGCCATCGCCGAGAAGCGGCTGAAGCACCGCAAGCTCACTGTCATCGACGCGACCAATGTCCGCGCCGCGGACCGCAAGGCCTGGGTTGAGGTCGCGCGCCGTTGGCATGCGTTGCCCGTCGCCCTGGTTATCGAGCCGGGCATCGATATCTGCATCGAACGCAACAAGACGCGACCCGACCGGCAGTTCGGCGGCCAGGTCGTCCAGCGCATGGTGTCCGAGATCCGCAAGGGCCTGCGCGGTCTGGCGCGCGAAGGCTTCCGGCAGGTCTGGCAGCTCAGCACACCGGAGAGCATGGATGCCGCCACCGTCACGCGCCAGCCGCTGTGGACTGACAAGCGCGCCGACACCGGTCCGTTCGACATCATCGGTGACATCCATGGCTGCGCCGACGAGTTGGAGATCCTGCTACGCGAACTGGGCTACGCCATTTCCTGGGGCGGCGACCGCCAAGTAACCGTAACCCCGCCACCGGGCCGCAAGGCGGTGTTCGTTGGCGATCTGGTCGACCGCGGCCCACGCGCGCCCGATGTCCTACGCATCGCAATGCACATGGAAGAGACCGGTAGCGCCTATGTCATCCAGGGCAACCACGACAGGAAGCTCTATCGCTGGCTCGACGGCCGCAACGTCACCATCGGTCACGGCCTGCAACAATCCATCGACCAGCTACTCGGCGAAGACGATGCCTTCCGCGCCAAGGCCAAGACCTTCCTCGATTCCCTGCGCAGCCATGCCTGGCTCGACGGCGGCCGGCTGGCAGTCGCCCATGCCGGACTCAAGGAAGAGATGATCGGCCGCGGCTCGGGCGCGGTGCGCGAGTTCGCGCTGTTTGGCGAGACCACCGGCGAGATGGACGAATTCGGCCTGCCGGTGCGGCGCGACTGGGCCTCCGAATATCGCGGCCAGACTTCCGTTATCTACGGCCATGTCGCCACCTCCGAGATCCAGTGGGTCAACAACACGCTGTGCATCGACACCGGCTGCGTCTATGGCGGCAAGCTCACGGCCCTTCGCTGGCCGGAGAAGCAGGTCATCAGTGTGCCGGCGGCGAAGACCTACTATGAGCCGGTCCGGCCGCTGGTCCCCGAAGCGGAGGCCCGTTCGGCACAGGCTGAATCCGATGACATTCTCGATATGGCGGACGTCAGCGGCCGGCGCTGGATCGACACCGAACTGCGCGGCCGCATCGTCGTGGCCGAGGAAAACGCCGCCGCCGCGCTGGAGGTGATGAGCCGCTTCGCCATCGCGCCGCAATGGCTGATCTACCTGCCGCCGACCATGTCGCCGTCCGAGACCAGCAAGCAGGAAGGCTGGCTGGAACGCCCAGAAGAGGCGTTCGAGCATTTCCGCAAGAATGGCGTCCGCGAAGTCGTGTGCGAGGAAAAGCACATGGGCTCGCGCGCTATCGTCGCGCTTTGCCGCGATGCGGCGGCGGCGCGGACGCGCTTCGGCGTCACGGGCGACGCCACTGGCGCCATCTGGACGCGCACCGGCCGAGCCTTCTTCGCCGATGCCGGCACGATCGAGGCCGTGCTCGCGCGCCTGCGGGCAGCCGTCGATACGGTCGGCGCGTGGGAGGAATTCGCCACCGACTGGCTGCTGCTCGACGCCGAAATCATGCCGTGGTCGGCCAAGGCCGGCGCGTTGATCAACAGCCAGTACGCCCCCGTTGCGATCTCGTCGCAGGCCGGCCTCGCCGCGGCGAACGACGCGCTGGCCCGCGCCCAGGCCCGTGGTGTGCCCGTCGAGACGCTCCAGGCGCGCTTTCTGGACCGTGCCAGGCGGGCCGAAGCCTATTCCCACGCTTGGGCGCCCTATGTGTGGCCGGTGTCGGGCGTGGACGACCTTCGCGTTGCGCCCTTTCACCTGCTGGCCAGCGAGGGCCGCGTCTGGTTCGACCGCGACCACATCTGGCACATGCAGTTCGCCGACCGGCTGGCCGGCGCGGGACAGGCCATCGTCGCCCGGACGCGCTGGCACCTCACCGATCTCGCCGACGAAGCCGCCTGCGCCTCGGCCATCGCCTGGTGGGAGGCGCAGACCTCTCAGGGTGGCGAGGGCATGGTGGTCAAGCCGCGCGACTTCTACACACGCGGCCCCAAGGGCCTGCAGCAGCCGGCGCTCAAAGTGCGCGGCCGAGAATATCTGCGGATCATTTATGGCCCTGAATACGACGCGCCCGACAATCTCTCGCGGCTTCGCGAACGCGGCGTCGCCGGCAAGCGCAACCTCGCCATCCGGGAGTTCGCGCTCGGCCATGAGGCGCTGAAGCGCTTCGTCGCTCATGAGCCGCTGCGGCGCGTCCACGAGTGTGTGTTCGGAGTCTTGGCGCTGGAAAGCGAGCCGATTGATCCGCGACTGTAGGGAGTGGCTTTCCATCCTGCTCGGTCCCTGCTCTCTCGCATTAACTTCCCTGCTCTGCCGAATTGTTTCCCTGATACGGAAATGCGCATTCGGAGCACAATCTCCCGGATTGGCCGCTTTCGGCACCGAAACGGCCGCGGACTCAAGCCAAAAAGCGCGAAATTCGCTGTTAATTCCCTGATAAGCAGGGAATTCGACCAGAGCTGCGTTGGCGGGCCTACTCCCACACAACCAGCTACAAAACGCTGGCACACGAGCGTTTCTGGCATTTTCCGCCGCAACAACGAAAAGCTGAAAAAACGGAACGAAACACCCCCAAAGCGGGACTTTGGGCGCAGCGAGTCTCCCCACAAGTCCCCACTCGTTCGCCGGTCGTTCTTGTTTCGATTCGGTTTTTGCGCGCTGCTGCTAGTGGCAGTCCGCCGAAGGTCCGTTCACCCGTCTACAGCCAGCGTAGCCCGCGCAGTCGCCGTGACCGTTTCACGCTCAACGCAACAAATCGGGAATAAGCATTCGATAGTCGGTCAGGCGGTAAAGAAAACTGCGTAGATCGGATTCCGGAACAATCACCGGTTCCACCATTTCATCTTCTTCCCGATTGGCGAACCGATCTGCGACTTCGACTCTCGAAAGACGCAGGTCAATGTGCGCGATGACAAGAATGTTGGACGTTGAGGACATCAGCACGCCCATGCCGTTCATGCGCAGGCTATCGGTGTACTGAATGCCGATCTCTTCTCTAATTTCCTTATAGACGTTCTGGCCTATGTCGGCCCCGCAAGATATTTCCATCTCGTCGCGCTGCACTCCGCCTCCGATGAGGTCGATGGCTCCGCCGCGAGACCGCCTGCCAAAGACGTAATGCGCGTCATTCGTCCGAATAAGCGCAGCCGTTGAGAGGTGGTGAAGCGGTGCAAGCTTACGCCGCTCGTGTTCCTCGTGGAGTCGCCTGAACGTCGCTATGTACCGATATTGAATTGTTCCCAATTCAAGCTGCCGGACACCCATGGGACCGGCAATGTCGGAGGTGTTCGAAACGCGGTAGTATGTGCCATCCCAAAGCGTTTGCGCATCTCGCTCGGCCTCGCGCAACTTCACTTGCCATGCCGTCTCGGCCATGCGCTCGTATTCTGCGTCCGCGCTCCACGCGTGATCCAAAATCCGGACCGTGGTGTCCGAAAGACTAAACGGGTGGTTATGCAGGATGCGTGGAGCGTACATACCCAGCAGTCTAGCCGTCGGGCGCGTAACGCCGCCACGCCCAAACAACAGCGACATTTGGTCAGCCCAATAGAAGGGGAAGCCATAATCGTTCTCAGTCCGGATCACACCGTCTCCGCGATGGCGCGGACGAGTTCGAGTTCGGAGAACGGCTTGCTCAGCTTGCGCAGCGATTTTCCCGCCCCCACCGGAAGCTCGGCATAGCCGGTGGCCAGGATGGCCGGAAGATCGGGCCGCATGTCGCGGACCGCTTCCAGAAGCTGCAGGCCCGACATGCGCGGCATCGCCTGGTCGGTGATGACGAGGTCGACCCGTTCGTTCCGGAGCAGGGACAGCGCTTCCTCGCCCGAATTCGCCTGCAGGACGCGGTGGCCGAGATCTTCGAGCATGGCGACGGTGTTGAAGAGCACGAGCGGATCGTCGTCGACCGCGAGAACGACGAGCGATCTGCTTTTGCCGCTGTCCTTGTTGCCATGGGCATCCGGCTCCGCCATGGCCGCCGCGTCGGCGACCGGCAGCCAGATTTCGGCCACCGATCCCTCGCCCTTCGTGCTGCGAAGCGCGAAGCGGCCGTTCATCTGCGCCGCCATGCCGTGCACCATGGAAAGCCCGAGCCCGGTGCCCTTTCCGACGCCCTTTGTCGTGAAGAACGGTTCGACCGCGCGGGCCAGCGTCTCGGCGTCCATGCCCTCGCCATTGTCCTTCACCGCGAGGCAGACATAGCGTCCGGGCGCCAGGCCGCCGGCCGCGCCGTAACCGAGGCCCTCCTCGCGCGCCGAGATTTCGATCGCGCCGCCGTCCGGCATGGCGTCGCGCGCATTGACCGTCAGGTTGAGCAGCGCGAGCTCGAGCTGGTTCTCGTCGGCGAGAACCGGACTCAAATCCGCCGGAAAGCGCGTCTTGATGACGACGCCCGAGCCGATCGAGCGCTGCAGCAGGTCCACCATGCTGTCGACGAGGATCGGCAGGGAGGTCGGCTTGGGCACGAGGGGCTGGCGCCGCGCGAAGGCCAGCATGCGCTGCGTCAGGGTCGAGCCGCGCTTGGCCCCGAGGATCGCGTTGTCGATCAGCCGGTTGAGCTGCGGATCGGGCGGCAGGCGCCGTTTCGCGAGCTCCAGGCTGCCGAGAACCGCCATCAGGAGGTTGTTGAAATCGTGCGCGACGCCGCCGGTCAGCTGTCCAACCGCATCCATCTTCTGCGACTGAAACAGCGCCTCGCGGGCATTTTCCAGCGCGGTCTGCGCCAATTTACGTTCGGTGATGTCGCGCGTGACCTTGGCATAGCCGAGCAGCTCGCCGTCCGGGCTGCGGATCGTGTCGATGATGACATGCGCGAGGAAGGTGCTGCCGTCCTTGCGCACGCGCTCGCCTTCCTTCTCGAAGCGGCCTTCGCGCGCCGCGGTTTCGAGCGCCCGTTGCGGCTCGCCGTTGTCGCGGTCCTTCTTGGTGTAGAACCGCGAAAAATGCTGGCCGATGATCTCTTCGGGGGCATAGCCCTTGATGCGCTGCGCGCCCTGGTTCCAGTTGGTCACGCGGCCGGCGGGATCGAGCATATAGATCGCGTAATCGGTGACGCTCTGCACCAGCAGGCGAAACTGCTGCTCGCTGCGCCGCAGCGCGGCTTCCGCGTCCTTCCGCTCCGTGAGGTCGCGGGTGATCTTGGCATAGCCGACGATCTCCCCGGACGCCGTGCGGATCGGATCGATGACGACATGTGCCCAGAAGCGCGTGCCGTCCTTGCGGATGCGCCAGCCTTCGCTCTCGAATTTTCCTTCGCGGCCGGCGGTCTCGAGGGCGCGCGCCGGAAGACCGGCGGCGCGGTCCTCCGCGCTGTAGAACCGCGAGAAATGCTGTCCGACGATCTCCGCCGCCTGATAGCCCTTGAAGCGCTGCGCCCCGGGATTCCAGCTGGTCACGATGCCCTGGGGATCGAGCATGTAGATGGCGTAGTCGGTGACGGCCTCGACGAGGAGCCGGTACCGGCTGTCGCTCGACCGCGCCGCCTCCAAACGATTTGTGGTTTCCACGTGGCCCTCTCCGCGACCTTTTAAAACGCAAAAGACCGCAAATGGTTGCGCCTGCGCCTGAAGAGACTAGACGGTCCGGCGCCATGCCGTCGGCCGGTTTGCCGGCCGGCCGCCGGTTTTCAAAAGCGCGTGTGCGGCGTGCCAAGCGCCCGCTTTTGCGCTAAGCAGGGCCATCGAGCACCACGGGGGCGGTAGCGTGAGCGAAGCGACCATCGATGCGGCCCGGCGCCGCGACACGGTTTTCCTCGGCCATCCGGCCGGGCTGGGCTGGCTGGCCTCGTCCGAACTGTTCGAGCGCTTCTCCTATTACGGCATGGTGGCGCTGCTGCCGCTCTATCTCACCGAGTTCCTGCTCCAGCCCGGCCACACGGCCAACATCGTCGGCTTCGGCGCGTTCACGTCCTTCGTCGCGTTCTTCTACGGGCCGGCGGCCGGCGGCCAGGCGCTGACCGGGCACATCGTCGGCCTCTACACCGCGGCGGTCTACGGCACGCCGCTGCTCGGCGGCATCCTCGCCGACCGGCTCATCGGCCGCACGCGGTCGGTGACGATCGGCGCGCTGCTGATGGCGATGGGCCATTTCCTGATGGCGTTCCAGGCGAGCTTCGTGCTGGCGCTGATATGCCTCGTCGCCGGCGTCGGCTTCTTCAAGGGCAACATCGCCTCGCAGGTCGGCGACCTCTACAAGACCGACGATCCGCGCCGCGCCAATGCGTTCCAGATCTTCCTGCTCTCGGTGCAGGTCGCCGTCATCCTCTCGCCGCTCATCTGCGGCACGCTGGGCGAGCGCTATAGCTGGGACCTCGGCTTCGGCGCCGCCGGCGTCGGCATGCTGATCGGCCTGGTCGTCTACCTGCTGGCCCGTCCCACCCTGCCGCCCGAGCCGGTGCGCGCGCGCGGCGACGTCCCGGCACGGCCGCCGCTCGAGCGCAAGGACTGGATCAAGATCGCCGTCCTCATCGTCCTCTTGCCCGTGCTGGCCGTCTCCATCGTCGGCAACCAGCAGATCAGCAACGCCTATCCGATCTGGACGCAGAGCACCGTCGAGATGACGTTCTTCGGCATGCTGATGCCGACCACCTGGCTGCAATCGGTCGATGCCATCATCAGCACCGGCACGATGGTGGCGGTGATCGCCTTCTGGCGCTGGTGGGAGACGCGCTGGACCGAGCCGGACGAGATCACCAAGATCACGCTCGGCGTCGCGATTTCCGCGCTGGGGCCGCTGGCGCTCGCCGCGGCGGCGATGGTCGCAGCCCAGACCCATCACAAGGCGGGCTTCGGCTGGATCCTGGTGTTCGAGACGCTGAACGACATCGGCTTCGCCAATGTGCTGCCGGTCGGGCTCGCGCTTTATTCCCGCGCCGCGCCCAAGGGCATGACCGGGCTGATCATCGGCATCTACTATCTGCATCTGGTGATCGGCAACGCCTTCACCGGCTATGTCGCCGGCTTGCTGGGCACGATGTCGGGAGCCTCGTTCTGGCTGCTGCATGTCGGGCTGATGATCGGCGCGGCGGTCGTGCTGCTGCTCGCCCGGTTGCTGTTCGGCGGCATCCTCGCGCCGGCCTACACCGAGGCGGCGCATGTGTGAGCCGATTCGGGTTGGAATGAATCACCCAACGACCGTCATCGCCCGCTTCATGCGGGCGACCCATTTTGTTTTCGGGTGAAGAAAAATGGGTTGCCCGGACAAGCCGGGCAATGACGGAGTGATTTGGGTAATTTCAAAACAAATCAACTCCAGCCCCATCGTTCCCGGTCACTCGTTTTCGATCAGCTTGCCGATGGCCGCGAGATAGGCCGCGAACGCCTGGCGGCCGGCCGGCGTCAGGCGCGCTTGGGTCAGCGGCTTGCGCGCCAGGAAGCTTTTCTCGATCGCGATGTATCCGGCGTCCTCGAGCTTGCGCAGGTGGATGGAGAGGTTGCCCTGCGTCGCCTGCAGCACGGCCTTGAGTTCGTTGAAGTCGGCGATTTCGGCATTGGCGAGATAAGCCATGATCCCCAGCCGGAGGCGGCCGTGGATGACATCGTCGAGTCGGCCGATGTCGAAATCGCTCATCGCGTCAGGCCATCCTGGCCGCCTGGCGCAGCATCAGCCAGCCGGGCAGCGCCATGCACACCCACAGGCCCGCGCCGGCGAACAGGATGAAATAGCCGAGCGCGGTGACGCAGATCGCCATGGCGACGGCGCAGGCGAACCAGCCGAGCGCGACGGCCAGGAGCCAGGCCCGGCGGCGCATCATGTAGGCGAACAGCCAGGCGGCGCCCTGCAGCACGAAGACGGCGCAGGGATAGATCAGCCAGGTGGTGGCGCTGTGCTCGCGCCAGGCGACCGAGCCGATCACCGCGATCAGGAACAGGTTGGCAAGGCCGATGGCGGCGAACACCGCGGCGACGGCGCGGCCGACGGCGCCCCGCGCCGTGTTCTTGCGGTTGCGATAGATGATCCAGCTCAGCACCGGAATGAAGACGATCGTGGGCCCCACGCCGATCAGGAGCGCCGGCAGCGGCCCCCACGAAATCCAGCCCAGCGCCTGGGCGGCGTGCAGCAGCATCTGGCCGCCATAGATCAGGCCGCTGGCGAAATAGGCCTCGCCGAAGGAGCGGCTCTGGCTGCTCGCGTCGTCGCCGACCAGGGCGCGCAGGAAAGCGAGATCGTCGCGGGCGGATTGGGCATCGGCGTTCATCGTGCTGCCTCCGGCAGGCCGTGCGCGGCGCTGCGCTTGCGGGGTGATTCCCGCCGTCCGTTGAGAATGGCGCCGATGAAGCTGTAGCGCACGAAAAGATGGTAGCTGGCGAACAGCACCGGGAAGGTGACGCCGAGAATCAGCGGAAACTTCACCCACCACGGCCAGTCGAGCTGCGAGACCGCGACCTGCAGCGCCATGACCAGCGGCACATGCGCGAGATAGAGCCAATAGGACGCGTCGGCGATGTAGCGACGCACCGCGCTGTAGCCGGAGAGGAAGCGCAGCGCCAGGCCGATGACGGCGAAGCTCCAGGTCCAGAGCGAGAGCGTGAAGCAGGCGGCATAGACCGCGGTCTGCCAGTCCTGCGCCGCCGGCGTCAGCACCGGCACCAGGCCCGTGACGGCGAAGCCGCCGGCCGTGAAGAGCACCGCGAGCGCGAGATTGAGCAGCCAACGCCGCTTCCACACCTCCAACAATCCGACCTGGCGGTGCAGCAGCCAGCCGAAGGCGAAGGCGGTGAAGAAGCCCGTCGCGGCGCCGGCATTCGGCAGCAGCGACGAATCCGGCGTCATGATGCCGAACCAGGCCAGCCAGGGCGGCGAGAAATAAAGGACGGCGGCGAGCGGCGCGGCAAGCACGACGGCGCCCAGCGGGTTCTCGACCAGGCGGCGAACCAGCGCATCGGCGCCGGCGCGGATGCGGCCGCCGCGATCGACGACGACCGCCAGGCCGCGCAGGATCAGCGTCGCCGCATAGAGCAGCAGCAGCACGTAGAGAAACCACAGATGCGTCAGCGGAAAGGCGGGAAAGCCGGGATAGGCCGGTGCCTTGGGCAGCGGCGCGCCATGCGCAGCATGCAGCGCCGCCCAGATCGAGACGCCGACGATCGCCGCGAACAGGATCGGCCAACCGACCACGAGCGGAATGCCGATGCGCTTCAGCCGATCGGCGATGAAGCCGCGCGCACCCTTCTTGTGGAAGCTCATATGGGCGAAGAAGCCGGCGATCAGGAAGAACGTCGTCATGCGGAAGATGTGCAGCACATGGAAAGTGACGGCGAGCGCGACGCTGCGCTGGCTGTCCATCACCACCCAGAGCGGGATGCCGTGCGGCGTCGGCAGGAACGACACCGTGGCGTGGAAGAAGATGCCGAGCAGAAGCGCGAAGCCTCGTGTGGCATCCAGGGCATGCAGGCGTTCGCCGCCGGTGTCGTTCATGGCCGTGTCTCCTGTTGCGCCGGGCGCCCGTCGCGTCCGTCATCGCGCTATGCGTCATCCATATGACAACTAGTTTGTTTTGTAAACTTGTTTTCTGACAATGAGGCGGGAAAATTTATAAGCTATTATAATCGTTGTATAATTTTAGACGCGTGACGGCGATGCGCGCATTTGCCTGACCATCTGTCAGAAATATTTCCCGGTGTGGGTCTTGAATGCAACTATGGATTGCATAATTATCACACTGTAACCGGGAGAAACGACATGACGGAGCGAAGCTGACGCGGGCACCAGAGGCAGGACCTCAGGGGGAGCTCGCGCTTGCCAAAGCGGACCCAAGATCGCCCGTCCTCGAAAGCTGGAGGAACGCGGGCACTAGGTCCGCCGGGTCCACGGAAGCAGGAGAGAAGGTGTTTCGCCGGCCGCGCCCTGAAAAGCCCAGCCGCATCCGCCGAAGAACTCGGCCGATGCGGATTTCGCGACGGCGAAGTCCGCATCTTTTTTTGAGGCCGGCGAAAGCGCTTCAGGGCTTTTTCTTCTTCACCGCTTTCTTCGCCTTCTTCGTCGCTTTCTTCGCCGGCTTCTTCTTCGCGGCGCCTTTGGCGGCCGGCTTGTTCAGCTGGATCTGCTGGCGGACATACTCCTCGAAGTCGCTGCGCAGCAGGTCGACCGGGCACCAGATGGGATAGGTGATCTCGTGAATGCCGAGATAGCCGGCGCGGTGATGCACGTCGCACAGCACCCACAGATTGTCCTCGCTGTGATCGACCCAGGCCCGGACGTCGTCGTCGTTGAACGCCGCCTTGGCATAGTCCGGGTTCTGCGGATGGCGCGTCTTCAGGTGCGGCAGGATGATCTTGTTGAACTTGGCCGCGTCGATGGCGTTGGCCAGGGCCCATTCGATGATGTGGTGATGGGTCTCCATCGCCTTGGCGCCGTAGCGGTTCTCGGCCTTGTCCTGCAGCGTCGAGTTCTTGACGCCGCAGACCAGGCACGGCAGGTCGAGCGTCTTGGTCAGGTGATCGTGCGCTTTCTTGTAGAGCGGCGTTTCCTTGCGCGCGTCGTGGGCGGGATAGAAGGCGCGTTGCTTCAGCAGGCTGGGATTCTCGTGGATGGCCTGCGCGTTGCGAAAGACGGTGCGCTGGTCCTTGAGGCGCTGGACCATGCCCTTGTCCTGGGCGTTGCGCGACCCAGTCTTGGCGGGTTTGCCGGTTTTGGCGACCATGTCTGGCTCCTGAAATTGGCTGGGGAAAATTGGGGGGCCAACGACACCGGCGTGACGACAGGCGGGCGCCGTGAGGCCGGCCCGCGCACGCAAACATTGGCAACGCAATGGGCAAAACCTATGCCCGAAGCCGCCTTGCGTCAAAGGCGCCGATCAGGCCGGCACCGGCGCGTCGGCGTGGATCAGCCCTTCGCGCTTCATATCGCGCCACAGCGCGGCGGGAATCGCCGCTTGCAGCAGCGCGACATTGTCGTCGACTTCCTGGGCGCTCACCGCGCCCGGGATGACGCTGACGACGATGGGATGGGCGGCGACGAATTGCAGCGCCGCGGCGCGCAGCGGCGTGCCGTGCGCCGCGCAGATTGCCGCGAGCTTCTGCACGCGCGCCGCCACCGCCGGCGGGATCGCGGCGTAGTCGAAGGTCGCCTTGCCGGCGAGCACGCCCGAATTGTACGGCCCGCCGAGCACGATGCCGGCCCCCGCCCTGGCGCATTGCGCAAACAGCGTTTCGATCGGCGCCTGCTCCAGCAGCGTGTAGCGCCCGGCGAGCAGGAAGAGATCGGGATCCGCCAGCTCCAGCAGGCGGGCGCAGGGCTGCCATTCATTGACGCCGATGCCGATGGCCGCGACGGCGCCGCTGCGGCGCAGTTCGTCGGCGGCACGCCAGCCGCCGCTCCGCATCAGTTCCTGGATGCGCGCCTCCGACCCGTCGCGGCCGCCATGGGTGAAGCCGTCGACGTCGTGAATGAAGAGGATGTCGATGGCGCTCAGGCCGAGCCGCGCCAGGCTCGCCTCGAAGGAGCGCATCACGCCGTCATAGGAATAGTCGTAAACGTATTTGAGGCGCGGATCGGCGATGAAGGGCGACGCGTCGAACTCGCCGGGCGCGCAGGCCTCGAGCAGCCGCCCGGCCTTGGTCGACAGCAGGAAGTCGCCGCGCCGGCGCCGCTGCAGCAGCCGCCCGACCCGGGTTTCCGAGAGGCCAAGGCCGTACATCGGCGCGGTGTCGAAATAGCGAAGACCCCGGTCCCAGGCGCGCGCGAGCGTGGCGTCGCAGCTCTCTTCCGAGAACACCTGCCCCAGATTGCCCAGCGTGGCCGAGCCGAAGCCGAGCAGCGTGAACGGCAGCGTGCGGCCGGCGCGCGTGGTGAAACTGCGGAGGGAGTCGGCGGCGAACATGTGCCCTTGCGTTGGATCGAGCCACGACCCTAGCATGGCGCATGGCCTATCCGCACGCCGCCGCCGATCAGATCGCATTCTTCGAGGCGCATGGCTGGCTGGTGATCGAAGATGCGATTCCGCAAGCCGATCTCGACGAGCTGGAAAAATATTGCGACCTAATCCTCCAGGAGAAGGAGAAGCTCGCCTACGACTGGGCGTGGGACGCGAAGGAGGACAAGGACAAGCGCTCCTTCCGTATCGTTCAATCGTCGCCGTCCTTCGTCTGGCCCGAGGCGAAAGCGGCCGCGTATCGAAAATGGCTGGTCGAATTCGGCGCGGCGCTGACCGGGCTGACGCTGGAGTTCTGGTACGACCAATTCCTCGGCAAGCCGCCGGGCCGGAGCGCACCGACCAACTGGCACCAGGACGAAGGCTATTGGGGCCGCAACCTGCGCAACAAGGGCGCGACCTGCTGGATCCCGCTGATCGACGTGGATGCGCAGAACGGCTGCATGCATTTCATCGACGGCGGCCACAAGGGCGACGTGCTGACCCATCATCCGGTCGAAGGCATGGCGAGCGATCTTCTGACCTGCGATCCCGACGAGGCAAGGATGGTGGTTTGCCCGATCCGGCGCGGCAGCGTGACGTTCCACCACTCCAACATGCCCCACATGACGACGGCCAACCTGTCGACGAAGTGGCGCAAGGCGGTGTCGAACCACATGCAGGAGCGCGGCGCCGGTGGCGAAGGCGACCACTATCCGTGGAAATTCTACGTCAACCAGAAGACCGGCGAGAAGATCGTGCCCAGGAGCCGTGCCGACGGCGTGCCGCAGGAACTCGTCCGTCGCTGCTAGCATCCGCCGTAGCCACTGGCGAGACGAGATGATAGACCGGAGCGGGCAAGACGCGGGGGGCAAAGATGGCGCGGATTACTTCGGTTGCAGCAATCGTGATTTGCGCGTTGCTGACATCGTGCTTCGCAATTCCGGCGCAGGCGGCCACGGTCACCGTCAACAACATCGCAGCCTTGGTCGCGGCAGGCTCGCAGGCGACGCCGCCGGCCAGCGTCAATGTCCTGGGCTACGCCAATCCGGGTGACGGCGGCGGCGGCATCTTCACCTACAACGCCACCTGCCCCGGCACACCCGACACCGGCATCTACATCGCGGTCACCGTCGGCTGCTACGTCCGCACCATCGGAACGCAGATCTCGAACCTCGATTTCGCAGCCCCGCCGGACGGCGTCACCGACAACAGCCTGGCGGTGCAGGCGACCTTCAACGCCGCGGCCGCCTTCAAGGTGCCGTGCCTGATCGTGCCCAATTCGGTATTCGTCAAGATCCAGCTGACCACGGTGCACAACGGCATCACCTGCACCGTCGACCACGCCAAGCGTGCCATCGGCCTGGACAAGATCGTCACCGGCGGCCTCAATTTCTACGCCGTGAGCGGCGCCACCATCAGCATCATCGACTTCGACGGCCAGCGCACGCAGCAGCCGGTCAGCGAGTTCGTCCACAGCGTCACGATCTATGGCGGCTCGAACCTGCATTTTCCGACCGCGACGTTCGTGGAGACGCGCGGCGACGCGATGTACATAAGCAACACGGAGAACAACAAGAAAAGCTACGGCGCGCCGACCGGGCTGGTGATCGACACATTCAGCTCCAGCAACAGCGCGACCGACGGGCGCAACGGCATTTCGGTCATCGTCGGAAGCAATTTCACCTTCGGCAGCGTGACCTGCCAGAACATCGGCGGCACGATCAACGGCATCAAGGAGCCGGGCTGCGTCGACCTGGAGCCCAACTCCTTCGCCGACCAGGTCACGAACATGACCTTCGGCGCGATCACTATCGCCGCCACGGGCGGCGCGGCGGGCCTGTCGATCAACGGCAACGTCAAGGCCGGGGTCTATGACGTCAACAACGTCAATTTCGGCAACGTCACCATGACCTGCGCCGGCGTCGTCCTGTGCGGCGGCCTGGCACATGCCGGCAACGTCACCCTGAACCTGAAAGCCAGCGCCGCGAGCGTCGGCGGTTACGGCGCGAATGCCGGCTTCCAGATCGACGACATCAACGGCCTGCACGGCGCGATCGCCACCACCGGGCTCAACACGAATTATCTCGGCGCCCTGACGCTGGTGCAGAACGTCGGGCTCACGCTCAACATCTCGAACTACGGCTATGCCAGCGGCTGCAACCAGGGTTACGGGCTGGAGACGGGCAAGCTCAGCAATGCGACGCTGGCCGGCACGATTACAACGCCCGGCACCATGTGCCCCGTCGCAGGCGTCTACGAGCGCGGCGACGGCGCGCTGAGCAACGTCACCTTCGGGCTCGCGATCCTCAATCCCGCCTCGGGCACGATCCCGACTTACGGCTATCAGAACGCCGGCGGCGCGCTCTCGAACGTCACGATTCTCGGCAGCGACTGTTCGGCCATGCCGCAGGCGCGCTGCCTCGGCAGCTTTCCAGGAGCCAAGATCGGCAATCTCCCAGCGGCCAGCCCCGGTACGTCGACGGCACCCTAGCGCGTGCCGTTTGCTTGCGGCCCGCAAAGCCGGACGCTAGCCGTTCGTCCATGTCGCCGAAGGGCAGATGATCAAGCTTTGAGTCTAGCCACGCGTCGCTTCGATCTCGGGGAGCTTCTGCTCGATGGCGCGGGCGACCATCGCCAGATGCGCGCGCATCGCGGCGGCGGCATATTCGGCGTCGCGGCTGCGGATGGCCTCGACGAGGGCGCGGTGCTCGGCCAGCGTCTGCTCGGGCCGGCCGGCTATGGGCAGCGCCAGGCGGCGAACGCGGTCAAGCGGCGCGCGGGCGGCCTCGAGCAAGCGCAGGGCGTGCGGCGCTGCGATGGCGCCGAAGATCGCGGCGTGCAGTGCTTCGTCGAGATCGTAGAATTCCTCCAGATTGCCGGCGTCGAGGGCGCGGGCCTGGCTTGCGAGATTCTCGTCCAGCCGCTCGAGCGTCGCTGCGTCCACGACCTGCGCCAGCCGGCGCATCGCCTCGACCTCGAGCGCGGTGCGCACGAACAGGCTTTCGCGCAAATCGGCGGCGCGGATCAGGGCGACGAAGCTGCCATGCTGCGGGAAAACGTCGATCAGGCCCTCCTCGGCGAGTCGGGCGATCGCCTCGCTGACGGGCGCGCGCGAGACGCCAAGCTCGAAGGCAATCTCTTCCTTGCGCAGCGGCGCGCCGGGCGCCAGCGTCAGGTCACGGATGCGGCGCCGCAGGACGGTGTAGACGCGGTCGGTCTTGGAGATGTCGCGGTCGTCGCCGACGGGCTGGCTCATGGTGAAGTGTTAGAGCGTCGCCGCACCAACGTCCATGCGGCCGGCGTCAGGCGCGGATCAGCCCCTTGAGCGGCGCGGCGCCGGCGCTGTCGGGAAAAATCGTCGACTGCAAGGCCGCATTGGAGACGCCCATGTGCTCGGCGAGCAGGCCCTTGAACAAAGCACGCAGGTCCGTACGCGCCGGCTGGTCGCGGCCGTCCTGCAAGGCGGCGGCGGAGAGACCGGTCCATTCGGCATGCACCGCGCCGCCGGCGACCGCGCCGCCCATGATGAAGGCCGCGCCGCCAGTGCCGTGATCGGTGCCGCCGCTGCCGTTGGGATGCACGGTGCGGCCGAATTCGGTCGCCATGACGATGGCGGTCTTGGACCAGGCGGAGCCCAACGCCGTCTTGAGCGCATCGAGCCCGCCGTCGAGCGCCTGCAAGCGGCGGGCGAGCTGGCCGTCGCTGCTGCCCTGGTTGAAATGCGTGTCCCAGCCGCCGGTGTCGAGCACCGCGACACGCGGCCCCTCGGCGGCGGCGAGCAGCTTACCCGCGCCGGTAAACAGCGGCGTCAGATTGCCGTAACCGTTGCCGCCGCCGCCCATGGCGCCGCGGGCCGCGGGATCGTCCATCGCGTTCTGCGCCTGGGCCTGCATGTCCATAGCGCTGTTCAACGAGGCGAGCAGCGCGGGGTCGCGGGCATAGAGCTGGCGGGTGCGGGCAAGGAAAGCTTCGTCGGGCGCCGGCAACACGGCGGGCATCCAGGTCGTAGTGCGCGCCGGGCCCGAGAGCAGCAGCGGCGCGGTCTGCGCCACCGCAAGCGCATGCTCGCCGTCGCCGAGGCCGAGCGGCGTCAGGGCGCGGTTGAGCCAGCCGTCCTGCAATACATGCGGGCCGGTGCCGCCCGTCTCCAGGACGTTCTGGCCGTCGAAATGCGAGCGGTCGCGGTAGGGCGAGCAGATGTTCTGGAACACGGCAGCTTCCTTGGCATCGTACATCGCCTTCACATTGGTCAGCGCGGGATGCAGGCCGAAGAAGCCGTCGAGGTCGAGGGGATTGGCGATGGCGAGCGATCCGCGTACGGATGAATAGTCCTTGTCGCCATGCGGCGGGACGGCGGCGAGGCCGTCCATGGCGCCGCGCTGGATCACCACGACGAAGCGCCGGTCGGTCGCGGCACTGGCGAAGGCGTAGCGGATCGGCGCGTCCCAAATGGAAAGCGCGCCGGCGGCGGCCATGGTCTTGAGGATCGTGCGGCGGGTCGTCATGGCGATCACCTGCGCTGGAATTCGGGACTGCAGATCAGGAAGGCAAGGGCATCGGACTGGCTCTCGGCCCGCGCCATCAGCGTTTTCGTGTCGGGCTGGAGCAGCGGACCCATGCCCATCTCCGCAATGGCGGCGGCGTCGAGCGTCGGCGGCATCGCATGGCCGACCTGCTTGGCCCATTCGATGCGCATCAGGACAGCGTCCGGCCCGGACCAGGCGTCCGAGGTATCCGGCCAGCCCTTGGGCGCCGGCGGCGCCAGCGGCACCTGTCCCATCAGCCGTGCCGCTGCGAGCGCACCGCGCACCTGCTTGTCGGTCGCCGCGCTGTCGCCCTTGGGCAGGTCGAGCATGCGATAGCCGGCCGTCACATATTCCACGGGCGTGCGCATCTTGCCGGCGCCGGGCGTCCAGGCGGCAGGATCCTCGACGATGGCGTGCGCCAGCGCCCGCAAATCGCCGCGCGTTTCCTTGAAGGTCTTCTCCAGCCGCGCCACCGAGGCCGGCGGCGGGACGTCGGCGATGAAATGCGTCGCCAGCTTGGCTGCGATATGCCGCGCCGTCGCCGGATCGTTGGCGAGGTCCTTGATCGCGGCGATGCCGCCTTCCAGCGTCGGCGGATAGGTGCGGCCGCGCAGCGTCACGTCGCCGGGCTCGTGGCGGTTCTCGTAATAGGCGAAGCCATTGTTCTGGCCGGCGGGATTGAGCGTCCAGCCGGTCAGGATGTTCGCCATCGCGATGACGTCGGCCTGGGTGTAGCCGCCGTCGACGCCGAGCGTGTAGAGCTCCATCAGCTCGCGGCCGAGATTCTCGTTGCGGCCCTTGCCGAAGCGCTGGCCGGCGGTCGAGTCCGGGCCCACCGACTGCGCGTTGTCGAGATAGAGCAGCATCGCCGGATGGCTGGTGGCGGCGAGCACCATGTCCTCGAACTTGCCGGTGATGTTGGGCCGGATGGCCTCGCGCTCGAAGGCGCCGACCAGCGTGGTGGCGCGCGGGTTCTGCGCCGAGACCACGAAATGATTGCTCCAGAACCAGACCAGGCGCTCGGCGAACGGCTTGTCGGTGGTGAAGCCGTGGGCGTAGCGCGCCGCGAGTTCGTCGTTGAACATCTTGACGCGAGTCTGGAAGAATTTCTTGACCGGATCGCCGCCGCCGCCATTGCGCCGCGCCATGGCCTGCTCGCGCTGGTATTGCAGCATCTCGACGACCAGTTCGCCGCCGGTCCTGAAACTGCCGCCATCGAGCGGCACAGGCGCCTCGGCGGGGGTGTTGATCTGGGTCAGGAGCCAGGTCTTGGGATCGCGGCTGGCGCGGTCGATCTCGCCCGGCCTCGCACCGAGGCCGAAGCGGTGAGCCGCGATGGCGCCTTCAAGCGACATGGTTGCCTTCCATTATCCATCAATCCGGGTGCCGCGGCGGTCGCGCACTCGCAGGTTATAACGCACAGCGCCGCGTTGTCCGTCGCTCAGACCGCGAGCAACGCGCCGCCGACGAGTTCCTGCAGTAATTGCGTGCGCGGATAGGGCGTGCCGGTGTACTGGCGGAACCCTTCGGCATAGGCAACGCCGAATTGGCGGCCGCGCCTGGCGGTCCATTTCTCCATGGCGCCGCTGTAATCTTCGATGCCGTGCTGCCTGGTGACCCAGTTCCCCTGGCTGACATGGGCCATCAGCATGGCGCGCTTTTGGGCAAAATGAGCCGAAACGTTGACCGCGAAGTGCGGCACGATCTTGTTCCCGTCGCGGTCCCGGCCCTCGATGGGGTCCATGAAATAAAGGTGCGGAATAGCGCCAAGCGCCGCCGACGGGCCGGTCGCGTAGTTGGGAACCGGCGCTGCGAAACAAGCGTCGCGGACCAGCGTGGAGGTCGCCTCGTGATCGGGATGATAGTCGGCGGGCGAGGCGGTGATCACGATCTGGGGAGCGACCGCGCGGATGAGTTCCGTGGTGCGCCGCCGGCTGGCGTCGTCGTTGAAGACGGCGAGATCGGCGATGCCGGCGCAGATGTAGTCCGCGCCGATCAGCGCCGCCGCGACAGCGGCCTCGGCCTTGCGGATGCGGGCGGTTTCGGCGGCGTCGTGCTCAACCGAGCCGCAATCGCCCGCCGTCATCGTGGCTAGCGTGATGCGGTGGCCACCAGCCGCGAGCAGAGCCAGCGTGCCGGCGCCCAGCGTCTCGATATCGTCGGGATGGGCGTGAAAGGCGAGGATGTGCATCATGCGCCGATCTTATGCAGGATGGCGCGGCCAGCAAAGGCGCCGCCGGCGAAGCACGCCTGAAGCAGGTAGCCGCCGGTCGGCGCTTCCCAATCCAGCATCTCGCCGACAGCATAGACGTTCGGCAGCGCGCGCAGCATGAGATCGTCGTCCAGCGCCGCGAAGGCGACGCCGCCGGCCGTCGAGATCGCGCGCGCCAGCGGTTGAACGGCGGTCAGCGTCAGTGGCAGCGCCTTGATCCGCGCCGCCAGCGCCGCGGGATCGGGCGGCATCGCGCCGGCCTCGCGCAGCAGGTTGGTCTCGAGCGGCGACAGATGCAGCGCCTTGCGCAGGAAATTGGCCTGGCTCTCCTTGCCGCGCGGGCGTGCCAGTTTCTTCGCCAGTTGATCGAGCGGCATGTCGGGCCGCAGGTCGATGTGGAGCACCGCGCTGCCGCCGGCATCGATCGCATCGCGCAGCGGCGCCGAGAGCGCATAGATCGCGCCGCCTTCGAGACCGTATCTGGCGATCATCGCATCGCCCCGCGCGCCGGCGCCGGCGAAGCGGAGCGCAACATTCTTGAGCGGTTCGCCGGCGAAACGCTGACGGAAGACGAAGCTCCAGGCGACCGTGAAGCCGCTATTGGCCGGACGCAGTGGCGCGATTGCCACGCCCTTGTCGGCCAGGATCCGCGTCCAGCCGCCATCAGCACCGAGGCGCGGCCAGCTGGCGCCGCCGAGCGCGAGGACGGTCGCGTCGGTCCGATCGGTTTTCTCGCCGGCGGGACCGCGAAAGCGCAAGGCGCCGTCGTCGTTCCAGCCGAGCCAGTCGTGCCGCATCGCAAAGCGAACGCCCTGTGCCGCAAGACGTGCCAGCCAAGCGCGCAGCAGCGGCGACGCCTTCATCGCCCGGGGAAAGACGCGGCCGCTGGAGCCCACGAAGGTCTCCTGACCGAGCCCGTTCGCCCAGGCGATGAGCGCCGGGGGTGGGAAGGCTTGCAGCGGCGGCAGCAATGCCCGCGCCGCGGCACCGTAGCGCGTGACGAACGCTTCGAAGCCTTCCGAATGGGTCAGGTTGAGGCCGCCACGGCCCGCCAGCAGCAGCTTGCGGCCGGCCGACGGCATGCGATCGTAGACGGTGACCTGGGCGCCACCGGCACTGAGCACCTCGGCCGCCATCAGCCCGGCCGGGCCGGCGCCGATGACGGCTATCGTGGCATGGGTGCGGTTCATCGCGCCTGTATCGATGTGTTGCGCCCTTATCGCAAGCTCTTCACTTTCGCCCGGCCCTCGCCTATTGCTCCGCCATGCTGCGCCTTTCGGAAATCAAGCTGCCGCTCGAGCACGGGCCGGAGGCACTCAGAGCCGCGATTCTCAAGCGCCTGGGGATCGCCGCACCCGATCTCAAGAGCTTCAGCGTCTTCAAGCGCGGCCACGATGCGCGCAAGAAGGCGGCCATCGTCTTCGTCTATGCCGTCGATGCCAGCGTGACCGACGAAGCGGCGGTGCTGAAGCGCCTGGCGCGCGATCCGCATGTCCAGAAGGCGCCGGATCTGGAATACAAGTTCGTGACGCGCGCGCCGGCGGCGCCGACCTCGCGACCGGTGGTGATCGGCACCGGGCCGTGCGGCCTGTTCGCCGGGCTGATCCTGGCGCAGATGGGCTTTGCGCCCATCCTGCTGGACCGCGGCAAGGCCGTGCGCGAGCGCACCAAGGACGCCTGGGGCCTGTGGCGGCGCTCGGTGCTCGATCCCGAATCCAACGTGCAGTTCGGCGAAGGCGGCGCCGGCACGTTCTCGGACGGCAAGCTCTACAGCCAGATCAAGGATCCCAGGCATCTCGGCCGCAAGGTGCTGACGGAATTCGTTCGTGCCGGCGCGCCGGCGGAGATCCTCAGCGAGGCGCATCCCCATATCGGCACCTTCCGGCTGGTGACGATGGTGGAGAGTCTGCGCGCCACCATCGAAGCGCTGGGCGGCGAATACCGTTTCGGCAGCCGGGTCGACGATCTCGACATCGACGGGCAGCGCCGGCTGCGCGGCGTGGTGCTGGCGGACGGCGCGCGCATCGCGGCCGATCATGTCGTGCTCGCCGTCGGCCACAGCGCCCGCGACACCTTCGCGATGCTGCACGAACGCGGCGTCGACATCGCGGCCAAGCCGTTCTCGATCGGCTTTCGCATCGAGCATCCGCAATCC
Organism: Rhizomicrobium sp.; assembly: GCA_035570795.1. GTDB lineage: Bacteria > Pseudomonadota > Alphaproteobacteria > Micropepsales > Micropepsaceae > Rhizomicrobium. The sequence goes on along the minus strand of DATMKZ010000019.1, from coordinate 40,561 downwards.
CTGATCGACAAGGCACGCTACGGCCGCAGCATACCGGCGCTGGGCGCGGCGGAGTACCGGCTGGTGCATCACGCATCGAATGGACGCTCGGTCTACAGCTTCTGCATGTGCCCGGGCGGCACGGTGGTGGCGGCGACCAGCGAGGCGGGACGCGTCGCGACCAACGGCATGAGCCAGTATTCGCGCAATGAGCGCAACGCCAATGCCGGCATCGTCGTCGGCATCACGCCGGCGGACTATCCGGGGCACGTCCTGGCGGGCATCGCGCTGCAGCGCAAATGGGAAGCGCGCGCCTTCGAGGCCGGCGGCGGCAGCTATGCGGCGCCGGCGCAGACCGTCGCCGATTTCCTCGCCGGGCGGCCATCGAGCGAACTCGGCACGGTGGTGCCGTCGTACAAGCCCGGCGTGCACCCGACCGATCTGTCGGAATGCCTGCCGGACTACGCCGTCGCCGCGATCCGCGAGGCGCTGCCGGCGTTCGGGCGGCAGATCCCGGGCTTCGCGATGGCGGATGCGGTCTTGACCGGCGTCGAGACGCGCACCTCGTCGCCGATCCGCATCGGGCGCGGCGCGGATTTCCAGAGCCTGAACACCAAGGGGCTCTATCCGGCCGGCGAAGGCGCGGGCTTCGCGGGCGGCATCCTGTCCGCCGCCGTCGACGGCATCAAAGTCGCAGAAGCGCTGGCGCTGAGTCTGGCGGGCTGATCAGGCCACGACGGCGACAAGCGCCGGACCGCCGTCATAGTCCTCGATGAACAGCAGCACGCGATAACCGGGCGTGAGCAGGGGGCGGCCGCCGGCGTCGCGCAGGACCATGCCGTCGCCGCTGGTGCGGCGATGGGCGGCATCATAGGCGAAGATCGGTACCATGCCGTGCTCCTCGGCCTGGAAGCGCTGGAACAGTTCGGCCGCCTTCTCCGGCGGCAGGCGCACGCAGCCGCCCGAGGCCCGGCTGCCGAGTTCGGCGACATGGACCGACGCGGAGTGCAAGGCCACGCCGGTCTGGCGGCCATGGATCGTCGCGTCGAGGAACATCGCGAACGGCATCGCGGCGCCGTGCCAGGTGTGCGAATAGTGCACGCGCTCGAAGCGGTTGGGATCGAGCTCGAAGAGGCCGTCCGGCGTCGAGGTGAAATAGCGCTCGTGGCGTTCGCGCCCGGTCGAGACCGGGAAGCTTTGCTCGAAGACGAGGCCGTTCGCCGCGTCCTTGTGGAACATGTACAGATGCTGCGCCAGCGAGCCGGCGGCGGCTTTGCTGACATAGAGATAGACGTCGAAGTACGAATAGAGCTCGGCGGGGATCTTGGCGCGCAGGCGGTTCGCGGCGTCGGCCTGGAGCGCCAGCGCGGGATCGGGAATGGCCGGTTGCAGCTGCGGCGGCGTGGAGGCTGGGGACCCGCCCATCGCGAAATGAAGTGCCGCACTCGCCTGGTTGGAGGCCAGGCGGAGCGTGTCGGTGGCGCGTTCGGGACGGAATGTCACACGCAGCGATTGCAGGGCGGGCAAAGCGGCGACGACGCCCATCGCCAGCATCGCCGCGCCGGCGACGCCGGCTAGCTCTCTCAATCGCAGCATGGGCCCCATCCGCTTTGGCGCGAGCCTAGCAGAAATTCCGGCCGCCGCTGCCGGCCGAAACCAGATTATTTGGGCTTGACGAGCGCCCAGTCATCCACCGCCAGGTGGCGCTCCAGGGTCGCGGCGATCTCGTCGAGCGCGCGATCGACGACGACGGCATGATGCTGTGCATTCGAGCCGGCGCCGAAGCGGGCGAGGAAGCTCTCGCGAAACTCGCCGCGCGCGAACAGGCCGTGGACGTAGCAGCCCATGACGCGGCCGTCGGCGGCGCGGGCACCGTCCTGCATGCCGTCGGCGAAGGCGAGGAGCGGCATTTCCGTCCCGCACGTTTCGCCGACATGCATTTCGTAGCCGTCGAACGCAGCGCCGCCCTCGGCCAGCCGGCCGCTGACGGATTTCAGCGTCTTGTCGCCGGTCAATCTCGTTTCAACGTCGAGCAGGCCGAGACCGGCCACGGTTTCGGCGCGGCCCTCGATACCGAGCGGGTCGCAGATCGACCGGCCCAGCATCTGATAGCCGCCGCAGATGCCGAGCACGGCACCGCCGCGGCGGAGATGGGCGGCGAGGTCGATGTCCCAGCCCTGGTCACGGAAGAAAGCCAGATCGGCGATCGTCGCCTTGCTGCCCGGCAAGATCACCAGCGCGGCGTCGCCCGGCAAGGCCGTGCCCGGCGGGATGAAGTGGAAGTCGACGGCGTCTTCGGCGCGCAGCGGATCGAAATCGTCGAAATTGGCGATGCGCGGCAGCATCGGCACGACGATCTTCAGGCGTTTCGCGCCGGCGTTCGCGGCTTGCGCATTCTGCAGCACCACCGCGTCTTCCGCCGGCAGGCGGCGCGCCGCTGCCATCCACGGCACCAGTCCGAAATCGCGCCAGCCGGTGCGGCGCGCGATGTCGCGACGGCCTTCGTCGAACAGCCGCGCTTCGCCGCGGAATTTGTTCACCAGGAAGCCGCGGATGCGGGCGCGATCGATCTCGCCGAGCACGGCGTGCGCGCCGACCAGTTGCGCGATGACATGGCCGCGGTCGATGTCGCCGACCAGGACCACCGGCACGTCGGCGGCGCTCGCGAACCCCATATTGGCGATGTCGTGGGCGCGCAGATTGGTTTCGGCGGGGCTTCCGGCACCCTCGACGATGACGAGGTCGGCCTCGCGCGCGAGGAGGCGGAAGCTTTCCAGCGCCACGGCGAGCAGCGCGCGTTTGGATTCGCCATGGGCGTGCGCGGCAAAGGAGCCCGCCATCCTGCCGCGCACGATGAGCTGCGCGTCGGTATCGCTCTGCGGCTTGAGCAGCACCGGATTCATGTCGACGGTGGGCGCGGCGCGGCAGGCCAGCGCCTGGAGCGCCTGGGCACGGCCGATCTCGCCGCCGCCCGCCGTCACGGCGGCGTTGTTCGACATGTTCTGCGGCTTGAACGGGCGCACCACCAGGCCGCGATTGGCATAGAGGCGGCAGAGGCCGGCGACCAGCACCGACTTGCCGACGTCCGAACCGCAGCCCTGGAGCATGAACGCCGTCATGGGACGAGCCTACACGGCATTCTTCGCGCCTGCCCGCGCGCGCCCACGGCGCCGCGATCGTTCAGAACTGACGAAAAACCACACAGACATGCGTCTTGTCGAGCAGGGCGAATTCGCGCGCGCCCCAGGGCTTGAGCGTGACGGTCTTGCCATTGGGATGCAGCAGATCGGGACGGCGGGCGGCAATCTCGCGATACCAATCGTCGATGGCGTCGGTCTCGATGGCGATCTCGGGCCGGTCCTTGGCGGCGTATTCGGGGCTCTCGATGATGTAGGCCTTCGCGCCGTCGCGTTCGACCACCGCCATGTTGTCGTCCCGGTAGCCGACCGTGAAGCCCATGCCGGCGACGAACAGGTCGAGGCCGTCGGCCATGCGGTCGTAGAAAATCTTCGGTACCAGGCGGTTGATCATGTCACGGTCTCCCTTGTTCAAGTCACACGGGCGCGGGCGTGGTGCTCGGGCCGGTCCCAGCTTCGCGTTTCCATGATTTGGCGCAGGACGGCAACCGCGTCCCACAATTCGGCGAAGCCGAGATAGAGCGGCGTGAAGCCGAAGCGCAGGATGCCGGGCGCGCGGAAGTCGCCAATCACGCCATGCGCGATCAGGGCGCGCATGATCGGCCAGCCGCTCGGATGGTCGTAGCAGAGCTGGCTGCCGCGCTGTGCGGGATCTGCGGGCGATGCGGCTACGAAGCCGTGGCCGGCGAGTTCCTGCGCCATCAGGCTCGCGAAGAGGCCGGCCTGTTTGAGAGACTTCGCGCGCACGGCGTCCATCGAAGCTTCCAGCATCAGGTCGACACCGACCTCCAGCGCCGCGAGGCTGAGGATCGGCGGCGTGCCGACGGCAAGCTTCACGATGCCGTCGGCAGGGCGCCAGGCGGGCTCGAAGGCGAACGGCGCGGCGTGGCCGAACCAGCCGGTCAATACCGGACGCAGCGACGCATGGTGGCGCCTCGCCGCATAGACGAAAGCCGGCGCGCCGGGACCGCCATTGAGGAATTTGTAGCCGCAACCGATGGCGAAGTCGGCGTCGGCCGCCGCAAGATCGATGGGCACCGCGCCGGCCGAGTGCGCCAAGTCCCACAGCATCACCGCGCCTTTGGCGTGCGCCGCGGCGCTGACGGCGCTCATGTCGTACATGCGCCCCGTGCGATAGCTGACATGGGTCAGCATGACGGCGGCGACGTCGCCGGTAATCGCGGCCGGGATTTCGTCCGCCGAGACGAGCCGCAGCTCGTGGCCCTGCCCCAAATGGCGGATCAGGCCTTCGGCGACATAGAGATCGGTGGGGAAATTATCGCGCTCGGAAAGAATGACGCGCCGCCCGGGATTGAGATCCAGCGCCGCCGCCAGAACCTTGAACAGGTTGATCGACGTGGAATCGCCGACGATGGTCTCGCCTTCGCCGGCACCGATCAGCCGGCCGATCTTGGCGCCGACGCGCTCATGCAGATCGATCCAGCCGTGCACGTTCCAGCTGGTTATGAGGTCGGTGCCCCATTGGTCGAGAACCTGCCGCATGCGCTCGCGCGCCGCGACCGGCATCGCACCAAGCGAATTGCCGTCGAGATAGATCACGCCCGGCGGCAGCGCGAAACGGGCGCGGAAGGGGCGCAGCGGATCGGCGCCGTCGAGCGCCTCGCAGTCGGCGCGGGAGAGGCTCAAATCTGCTTGTCCTTCGGCACGCGCGCCTGCGCCGCGGCGATGGCATCGTAGGTCTCGCGGATGACGCGGCCGGCGATGGCATCGCGCTTGATGGCGTTCCAATAGGCCGAAAGCTTCGGCAATTCGCTCTCAGGATTCGGCCGCGCGAACAGCTTCGGCGCCCATTCGAAGGCCAGCATCAATTGCGGCGCCAGGGCGCCGTCGGCCTGGGTCAGCGATGTGCCGACCGCATAGCCGTCGCTGCCGATGTAATGCTCGAGATAGTCGAGCGATTTTTTCACCTCGGCGAGCGCCGCGTCGATCCTGGCGACGTTCCAGGCTTTGCGGGGCATGGCGGAGGCGTTGAACAGCGGCACCATCGCCATCACGAGGTAGAAATCGCACAGCCGCGAGATCAGCCGCACCTGGGCGCGGTCCCAGGGATCGGCCGGCCGCAGCGTCGGCGTGGGATAGAGGTCTTCGAGGTATTCGCAGATCACCTCGGACTCGGGCAGCGTGCGGCCATCGTCGAGCTCCAGCGTCGGCACGCGGCCGAGCGGGTTGATCTTGAGATAATCGCCCTTGCCGCTGCCGTCGTGGATGCCGGAAGGTTCGACGATCGGGATGTCGAGGCCCTTGGCATACATAACGAGGCGCACGCGCGTCGGAAACGGCGAGAGGTAGGTCTGGTAGAGCTTCATCGCGGCCTCACAATCCCAGCACGAGCCGCGCGATGATGTCGCGCTGGATCTCGTTGGAGCCACCATAGATCGAAGCGGCGCGGTTGTTGAGATAGCGCGCCATGGCGAGCAGCCCATCCGGCGGCCCGACCGGGGTGACATTGGAGCCGGGCAGGCGCGCCGCCGGCTGGTCGACGGCCGCGTAGGCGCCGACGGCCTCGACCGCGAGCTCGTCGAGGCGCTGCATCGCTTCGGTGGCCTGCATCTTGAGCATGGACGAGGCGGGGCCCGGATTGCGGCCGGCCGACAGCGCGCTCATCACGCGATGCTCGGTCATCTCGATGGCTTCGACCGCGACCGACGCCGCGGCGAGGCGCGCGGCGAACGATTCGTCGTCGAGCAGGCGCTCGCCGCCACCATCGGGCGCGTTGGCCGCCAGCGCGCGCAGCCGCGCCAGCGAGACCTTCAGGCCGGCACCCGAACCGCCGCCACGCTCGAACTCGAGCAGGTATTTCGCGACGGTCCAGCCGTCGTTCTCCTCGCCGAGGCGCCCCGATTTGGGCACACGCACATCGTCGAAGAACACCTGGTTCACTTCGTGTTCGCCGGCGAGCGTGACGATCGGCCGGACCGCGATGCCCGGCGTCGCCATGTCGAGCAGCAGGAAGGTGATGCCGGCCTGGTTCTTGCCATCGCTGCGCGTGCGCACCAGACAGAACATGCGGTTGGCCCAATGGGCGTGCGTCGTCCAGATCTTGGAGCCGTTCAGCACATAGTCGTCGCCGTCGCTCACGGCGCGCAATTGCAGCGAAGCAAGGTCGGAGCCCGAGCCGGGCTCGGAATAGCCCTGGCACCAATAATCCTCGCCGGAAAGAATGCGCGGCAGGTAATGCGCTTTCTGTGCCTCGCTGCCATAGCGCATGATGCAGGGGCCGACCATGCGCAGGCCCATCGGCGCCAGGCTCGGCGCGCCGACGCGGGCGCATTCGGCGGCAAAGATGTAGCGCTGCATGTCGCTCCAGCCGGTACCGCCATATTGCCTGGGCCAGCTCGGCGCCACCCAGCCCCGGACGTGCAGGATTTTCTGCCAGGCGAGGCTGTAGCGCTTGTCCATGAAGACGCTGGTGGCGCGGGCGCCGGCGTCGCGCAACTCGGGCGTCAGCGCGGCGGCAAGAAAGGCGCGCACCTCATCCTGGAAGGCGCGTTCCTCTGGGGAAAGTTCGAGATTCATTTGTATAAAACCTACCCTCCCCTTGAGGGAGGGTCGAACAAATTCGCGCTTTCGCGAATTTTCCGGGGAGGGGTCCGGTGCCGAGCGGCGGACCCCTCCCCGAAATTGCTTCGCAATTTCGACCCTCCCTCAAGGGGAGGGTTTAAACGCCGCAAAGGCGCGGCGTACGGCCTGGATCTCATTCTCCAGCGCGCCGAGGAAACGCGAGCGGTCCTGTCTGGTGAAGCCGGCGTTGAACGTCTGGCCGCCGGGCGCGGATTCGCGCAAGTGGCGATGCAGGTCACGCAGGCCCAGAGCCATGCCGATGCCGGCCTCGGTGAAAGCCTTGCCGGTGGGACCGAGGACGCGCGCGCCCTTCTGCAGGGACCGCGAGGCCAGCGGGATATCGGCCGTGATGACGATGTCGCCGTCACCGGCATGCTCCACGATCCAGTCGTCGGCGGCGTCGGCGCCCGCCGCCACCGTGACGTGCCGCACCAGCGGATTGCGGCTGGGGCGCAGGCCGCCATTGCTGACGACGGTCACGGTGAGGCGATGGCGCTCCGCCACCCGCTCGACCTCGGCCTTCACCGGGCAGGCATCGCCGTCGACATAGATTTCAAGCACGGTTTTGTCTCATCGCACGTCCCCTCTATAAGGTGGCGGCGAGCCGGAGGAAACCGTGGCGCTCAAACCGGAAGACATGGACTTCATATCGAACTTCAGCACGCTGTGGGCCGTGTTCCTGGGCGCCCTGCTGGCGACCATCGGCGGCTTCGGCGCGACGCAGCTGGAATGGATCCTGGAGCGGCGGCGGCGCGAGCGCAACGCGGCGATCTTCTTCGGCGAGCTCCTGACCACGCTCAACATCATCCTGACCATCGCCGGCGAGACGCGGCAGATCGGCGATCCCTACGGTCCGATCACGCTGCGCCTGCTGCGCTCGGCGGTGAAGGAGGTGGAGATCTACAACCGAAACCGCGAGACGCTGTTCGACCTGCGCGACGCCGAGATGCGCGCCCGCATCCACACGCTGGTGCTGCGCATCGTCATGCCGGCCGACGGCGTGTTCGACGCCAGCAACGAGATCGCCAACGTGGAGCTGCAATTGAAGACGACGAATCTCGATGAAACGACGCGTATGCACCTCGCGGCGCGGCTGGCGAAGCTGGAGGAAGGTCGCGTCAGCGCCTTCGACACGGTGCTGGAAAGCTCCGAGCTGCTCAAGAGTGTCGTCAAGCAGCTGGAGCCGATCGCGAAATATTCCTACGAGAATCTCGACAAGGTCGTGCGCAATGCGTAGGCGCGCGCTGGCGGCGCTGGCCTGCGCGACGCTGCTCGGCGGCTGCGAATCCTATGGCGACCTGACGTCGGACGCCTTCGATCCGGGCAGCGCGGCGCCGTCGACCTTCACGCTCGACGATGCCGACTGCGCGGCGCAGGCCGAGCTGTCGCGCAGCGACGACATCCAGGCCATCGCCGCGACGCATGCCGAGCGCCACGAGATCTTCAATCGCGCCTACACGCTGTGCATGCAGAGGCACGGCTATGCCAGGCGCGACTGGTCGCCCGACATAGCCCTGCCCTACAAAATCGATCCGACGCCCGGCTAGAGCCGCATTCTAGGCGGCGCGGCGGCCGCCGCGCGGGCTCCAGCGCCGCTTGGGGTTCTTGTAGTTGCGCTCGCGCGGCGCCTGCGGACGGCGCTCCTCGCTGGCGTGCGCCGGCGCCAGGCTGCCGGCCGGCAGGTCGTGCGCCACGACGGCGATCTGGCTCTTCACCAGGCGCTCGATGTCGCGCAGGTAGACGCGCTCGGACGGATCGCAGAACGAGATCGCGATGCCTTCGGCGCCGGCGCGCGCGGTGCGGCCGATGCGGTGGACATAGCTCTCCGGCTCGTTCGGCAGTTCGAAGTTGATGACATGCGTCACGCCGTCGACGTCGACGCCGCGGGCCGCGATGTCGGTCGCCACCAGCACCCGCACGTCGCCCGACTTGAAATTGTCGAGCGCCCGCTGGCGCGCATTCTGCGACTTGTTGCCGTGGATGGCGTCGGAGGAGAAGCCGGCCTTCTCCAGATGGTCGCTGACGCGGTTGGCGATGTGCTTGGTGCGCGTAAAGACGATGACGCGCTTGAAGGCTTCGTCGCGCAACAGGTGCGAGAGAAGCGCCCGCTTATCCTTCTGCTCGATATGGATGACGCGCTGGTCGATGCGGTCCGCGGTCTTCTTGGGCGGCGAGACCTCGACGCGCTCGGGCGTCACCAGCATGTCGCCGACCAGCTTGACGACGTCGTCCGGCATGGTGGCGGAGAACAGCATGGAATGGCGCTTGCGCGGCAGCATGGCGACGATGCGGCGGACATCCTTGATGAAGCCCATGTCGAGCATGCGGTCGGCTTCGTCGACGATCAGCGAGGTGACGCCATCGAGGCGGATATGACCCTGCTTGACGAGGTCGAGCAGGCGGCCGGGCGTGGCGACGAGGATGTCGACGCCGTGCTTCATGGCGTTGACCTGCGCGTTCTGGCTGACGCCGCCCAGAATGACGGCGGTGCGCAGGTTCAGGTGGCGGCCATAGGTCCTGAGGCTGACGTCGATCTGAACCGCGAGCTCGCGGGTCGGCGCCAGGATCAGGGCACGGGCGCCGCGATGATCGGGGCGCTGGCCGGCGGCGGCGAGACGCTGCAGCAGCGGCAGGCCGAAGGCGGCGGTCTTGCCGGTGCCCGTCTGGGCGATGCCGAGCAGGTCGCGGCCCGCCAGCAGCGCCGGGATGGCGCGGACCTGGATCGGGGTGGGCTGGGTGTAGTTCTCGGTCGCGAGCGCGCGCAGGAGCGGCTCGGCAAGCCCGAGGGAGGCGAAAGTTGTATCGGTCACAAAAAAGTCCTTACCGCGCAGACGGCCACCATGGGCACGCGCGCAACGGCTTGTTGCCGTCTTCCACGCACAACTGGAGCGAACGGGAGTTTCAATAGAGCTGCGGTGGGAACGCGCGAGATAGGCGGCGCGCCGCGTGCGACCGCGAGCAGATGGGGAGCGTATAGGCGGGAGACTCTTAAGAAGTCAAGTCGTGGATTGCGCGGGGGAACTTCGCCGGCATATGAGGGAGCATGACCGACCTCTCCACCATCCGCTTCTCCCGCCGGCTTTGCGGCGACGTCACGCTGCATGTCGCCGAGGCCGGGCCCGAGGACGGGCCGCTGGTCGTCCTGCTGCACGGCTTTCCGGAATTCTGGTTCGGCTGGCGCCATCAGATCGGGGCGCTGGCGGCGGCGGGCTATCGCGTCGTGGCGCCGGACCAGCGCGGCTACAATCTGTCGGACAAGCCCCGCGGCATCGCGCGCTACGACGTCGACAGGCTCGCCGCCGACGTCGTGGCGCTGGCGGCGCACTATACGAGCGAACCGTTCAACCTCGTCGGGCACGATTGGGGCGCCGTGGCGGCGTGGTGGACGGCGTCGCGCACGCCGCAGAAGATCCGCAGGCTCGCAGTGCTGAACTGTCCGCATCCCGCCGTGTGGCGGGGCGCGATGGACAACGATCCGGTGCAGCGCAAGGCGAGCTGGTACGTGCGCGCCTTCCGCCTGCCATGGCTGCCGGAAGCCCTGATGCGCAGCGGCAATTTCCGCGCCCTGCTCACGGCGCTGCGCCAGTCCAAAAGGCCTCTCGGCGACGACGACGCCGAGCGCTATCGCGCGGCGTGGCGCCAACCGGGCGCGCTGACCGCCATGATCAACTGGTATCGCGCCATCCTGCGGCACAAATTCGAGCCGATCGCGCCGGCGAGCATCCGCGTGCCGGTGCAGATCATCTGGGGCCGCAACGATCCCTATGCCCTGCCCGCGCTCGCCGAGGCGAGCAAGGCGCTGTGCGCCGAGGCGCAGCTGACCTACCTGCCGGACGCGACCCATTGGGTGGCGCATGACGCGCCCGAGCGCGTCAACGCGATCCTGCTGGACTTCCTCGGGCGCTAGCGGCTTCGGCGCCACAAGCGACCCGTCATGGCCGCAGCCGGCCGCATGCGAGGGCGAAAAAGAGCAGCAATTCCCGGCGCTTCAGCCGTTCACTGGCCGATAAATCCAAGGACGCGGGCCGCCGGCCGCCCATCGTTCCGGGCGGTGCAGACCGGCGGGCCAGCATGCCGCCTTATGGTGCGGCGCTCGGCGAATACCGGGAAAGTTCATTGCGCGGCGGCGCGGCAGGCCACCCCCGTTGCGGATTCACCCTAGTTTTGCGCATGATACAAGGGACGCGCCCGCCCTTGCCGGACGGGCGGGCGCGGATTGGGCGGCTTCCGGTGGGCATCGGTATTCGGCGGCATCATGGCGAACTTCGACAATGGCGGCGCGCGCGGCGGTCTCGCGCAGGCGTCGGTAAAAGGCACGGTCAAGTGGTTCAACGCGACCAAAGGCTACGGTTTCATCACTCTTGAAAACGGCGGCGACGCCTTCTGTCATGCCTCGGCGCTGCAGGCGGCAGGGCACGCGGAACTGGCGCAAGGCGCGACCATCGTCTGCGACCTGCAGGATTCGCCTCGCGGCCTTCAAGTCGTGGCGGTGCACAGCGTCGACACCAGCACGGCGGAGGCCGGCGGAGGCGGTGCGCCGCGCGGGCCGCGCCGCGACTTCGGCGATGGCGATGGCGGACGCAGGGGCGGCGGCCGGGGCGGCTTTGGCGGCGGCGGCGGCGGCGACCGTTTTGGCGGCGGCGGCGATCGCTTCGGCGGCGGCGACAGGTTTGGCGGTGGCGATCGGTTCGGCGGCGGTGACCGCTTTGGCGGCGGAGACCGCTTCGGCGGTGGCGACCGCTACAGTGGCGGCGGAGGCGGCCGCGATGCCGGCCCCAGCGGTCCTATGGTCGAGGGCAAGGTGAAGTTCTTCAACGACCAGAAGGGCTTCGGCTTCGTGATGCCCGACAGCGGCAGCGGCGACGTCTACATCCATGCCAGCGCGCTGCGGCGCTCGGGCGTCCAGGTCCTGGAGCCGGAACAGCGCATCCGCTACTCCACGCGGCAGGGTCAAAAGGGCGTCGAAGTCGACCGCGTCGAGGTCATTTAAGCCTTTATCCGCAATAGCTTGTTCACTAGTTCGCACGGTTGCCCGGCCTGCAACCCCGTGCCGCACGGTAAATTTGCGCCGGAAACTTGAATTTCGCACCTGCGAACATATATAGCGTCGATCTATATCGGACCTATATAGATGCAGGGGCCCAAGGAATGGACGTTCGCACGATCTGCCTGGGCATTCTGACCCGCGGCGACGCCACCGGCTACGAGATCAAGAAGCTGTTCGAGGACGACGGCTACCAGCATTTCGTCGAGGCCAGCTTCGGCTCGATCTATCCCGCGCTGAACCGGCTGACCGACGAAGGCTATGTCTCGGTGCGCGCCGAGAGCCAGGAGAAGCGCCCGGACCGCAAGGTCTATTCGATCACGCCGACCGGCCGCAGCCAGTTCATCGCCTCCCTGCTCAAGCCCCTGCCGGAGGACCGGCACCGCTCGCCGTTCGTGTTCGCGATGCTTTTCGCCGATCTGTTGCCGACAAGCCGCGTCAGCGGAATGCTGAACACCTATATCGACCAGGTGGGCCAGAAGCTGGCGCATCTGAACGAGCACAACGATGCATCTCAATCGGGCGGCGAAAAGTTCGTCAGCGGCTTCGGCCGGGCGGTCTATGTCGCCATCCTGGATTTCCTGACCGCGCATCGCGCGGAAATCGAAGAACAACAGTCGGCCCAGGCGGCCGAGTAGCAGAAGAAGAACGCGCGCATGTTCGAGAGGCTCCTGGATTTCTGGCGCAGGCTGAAGCCGTCCTATCAATGGGCCGCCGGGATCGCGATCGTCGTCGTGGTGTGGGTCGTAAGCGGCCAGATCTTCGGCCATGCGACTGCCGTCGATCCGGGCGCAACCAAGCCGACCTCGGGCCTGCCGCAAGTCCGCGTCGCGACGCTGTCCGCCACGGCGCGTGACGCCGTGATCACCATTCGCGGCCGCACCCAGGCCAAGCAGGAAGTCGACGTGCGCGCCGAAGTCGAAGGCGTGGTCCAGGCAATCCCCTTCGACAAGGGCCAACACGTGCGCAAGGGCGACGTGCTGTGCGAGATCAAGAACAACGACCGCGGCGCCCGCGTGCAGCAGGCCCAGGCGCTGGTCTCCCAGATGCAGAAGGAGCTGCAGGTCGCGCAGGACCTCTTCAAGCAGGGCTTCCGGTCCAAGACGCAGCTCGCCCAGGCCGAGGCCAACTATGCGCAGGCGCAGGCCGGTCTCGCCACGATGAACATTGCGCTCGACAACACCCGCATCCGCGCGCCGTTCGCAGGCTTCGTGGACGACCGCTATGTGAGCGTGGGCGACTACATGAAGCCGGGCGACAAGTGCGAGATGATTATCGCACCGGAGCCGTTCCTGGCGACCGGCACGGTATCGGAGCAGGACGTCGGCGGAATCAACCTGGGCGACGCGGCGGCCGTCAACCTGGTGACCGGCGAGACGGTGACCGGCAAGGTCAGCTTTGTCGCCGATCGCGCCGACCAGATAACGCGAGCCTTCCGCATCGAGGTCGAGCTTCCAAATCCGGACAGCAAGCTGCGCGACGGCGTCAGCGCCGAGATCAACATCGCGGTCAAGCGGGTCAAGGCGCATCACATCTCGCCCGGCATCCTCGTGCTGAGCGACAAGGGAACGGTGGGCGTGCGCGTGGTCGAGAACGGTGTGGTCGCCTTCATCCCCGTGCGCGTACTGAGCGAAGATCCGACCGGCGCCTGGATCACCGGCCTGCCCGACACCGTCAACGTCATCACCGTCGGCCAGGAATTCGTGAACGACGGACAGCGTGTCGAATCCGTGTTCGACAAGAACGGAAAGTCCTCATGATCAGGATCGTCGAGTGGGCCGTCAATAACACCCGCGTCGTCATCGCCCTGATGGCGGTGGTGATCGTCGCGGGCGTCGTCGCGTTCATGAATATCCCAAAGGAAGCGCAGCCGGACATCCCGATTCCAGTGCTTACGGTGCAGGTGAGCTACCCGGGCATCAGTCCCGAAGACAGCGAAAGACTGCTGGTGAAGCCGCTCGAAACGGCGCTGCGCAATGTCGAGGGCATCAAGACGATGACGGCGCGCGCCTATTCGGGCGTGGCCGTGATCATTCTGGAGTTCGACGTCAACTTCAACAAGCAGAAGGCGCTGGAAGATGTCCGCGCCCAAGTCGACGAAGCCCGCTCGCGCCTGCCGCAGGAAGCGGACCCGCCGGCCGTGCAGGAAGTGAACATCGCGCTGCAGCCAGTGATCTCGGTCTCGCTGTGGGGCAATGTCCCGGAACGCACGCTGCTGCACCTGGCACGCGACCTGAAAGACCAGATCAAACTTCTGCCGAGCGTGCTCGACGTCAATATCGGCGGCGAGCGCGACGAGATGCTCGAGATCGTCATCGATCCCGCCAAGCTGGAAGCCTACGGCATCACGCAGCAGGAGTTGTATTCCGCCGTATCGAACAACAACCGGCTGGTCGCAGCCGGCCTGATCGACACCGGTCACGGCAGCTTTGCCGTGAAGGTGCCGGGCGTTATCGCAAACGCGGCCGACCTGCTCAGCCTGCCCATCCGCTCCAGCGCCACCGCGACGGTCACGCTGGCGGATGTCGCATCGGTGCGGCGCACCTTCCAGGATCCCACGACCTATTCGCGCCTGAACGGACAGCCGACGCTGTCGCTCGACGTCTCCAAGCGCATCGGGTCGAACATCATCGCCAACAACGAGCAGGTACGGCAGATCGTCGACAAGGCGTCGAAGAACTGGCCGTCGGGGGTCCATGTGACCTATCTGTTCGACGAATCGACCGATATCCGCGACCAGCTGAGTTCGCTGACCGACTCCATCATCCTGGCGATCGTGCTGGTGATGATCATCGTGGTGGCGGCACTGGGCCTGCGCTCCGGCCTGCTGGTCGGCGCGGCGATCCCGACCTCGTTCCTCATGGCGTTCATGGTGCTGAACAGCATCGGCTACACGCTGAATTTCATGATCATGTTCGCGCTGCTGCTCGCGGTCGGCATCCTGGTCGACGGCGCGATCATCGTGGTCGAATACGCCGACCGCAAGATGACCGAGGGGCACAAGCCGAAGCAGGCCTTTGCCGAAGCGGGCCTGCGCATGTTCTGGCCGGTGGTGAGCGCCACCGCGACCATGATCGGCGCATTCCTGCCGATGCTGCTATGGCCCGGCATTCCGGGCAAATTCATGAGCTACTTCCCGATCACGCTGATCATGATCCTCGGCGCATCGGTCATCGTCGCGCTGATCTTCATGCCGGTCCTGGGCGGCATCTTCGGCAAGGCGCCGCCGCACGACGAACAGCACGAACGCGCGGTCGAGGCCTCCGAGACCGGCGACTGGCGCGAGATTCCGGGCATCACCGGCTGGTACGCCCACTGGTCCGAGCGGCTGACGCGCTATCCGGGCCGCGTGATCGCGGGCGCAGCCGGACTGGTGGTGGTGGTGCTCACGCTATTCATCGTCTTCAACAACGGCGTCATCTTCTTCGCCGACGAGGACCCGGACTTCACGCAGGTGCTGATCTCGGCGCGCGGCAACCTGTCGGCCGACGAAAAACGCGACATCGTGATGGGCATCGACCGCGCCGTGCAGTCGATCCCCGGCATTCGCGCAATCAATGCGGGGTCTGGGGGCCAGTCCAACAGCCTGAACAGCCAGGGCGGCGTGCCTGTCGACAATATCGGGCGGCTGAGCATCGAACTGGTGAACTACCGCGACCGGCATCCGGCCAAGTGGATCGAGGAGCAGATTCGCGAGCGGACCGCCAACATCCCCGGCGTGCATGTCGAAGTGCGGTCGCCGCAGCAAGGCCCGCCGACCGGCAAGGACGTGATGATCGATGTCGGCTCCGACGACTATGCGGAGCTGGCGCAGGTCACCGCAGCCATTCGCGCACACATGGACACACTGCCCGAGTTGCGCGACGTCGAGGACACGCGGCCGCTGCCGGGCATCGAAATGGATCTCGTCATCAATCGCGAAGTGGCGAGCCGGTTCGGCGCCAATGCGCAGACCATCGGCACGGCGGTGCAGCTCGTCACCAACGGCATCCTGGTCGGCAAGTATCGCCCCGACGACAGCCAGGACGAGATCGACATCCGCGTGCGCTATCCCAGCGAGGATCGCGGCATCCATGCGCTCGACACCCTGCGGGTGACGGCTGCGGACGGATCGATGGTGCCGATCAGCAACTTCGTGGAGCTGAAGCCGGCGCAGCAGGTCAACTCGATCGAGCGCGTCGATGGACACCGTGTCTATCACGTGCGCGCCAACGTGAAGCCGGGCGTCAACGCCACGGCCGAGATCAACAAGATCAAGGCCTGGCTTGCGACCCAGACCTTCCCGGGCGATGTGCATGTCTCGTTCAAGGGCGGCAGCGAGCAGCAGGATGAGTCGAGCGCGTTCCTGGGCGTCGCGGCCCTGCTGGCCCTGTTCCTGATCGCCATCGTGCTGCTGGCGCTGTTCAACAGCTTCTACCACACGACGCTGATCCTGGTGGCGGTGGTGCTCGCGATGATCGGCGCCCTGCTCGGCATGGTGATCATGGGGCAACCCTTCTCGATCATCATGACAGGCACCGGCCTTCTGGCGCTGGCGGGCATCGTGGTGAACCACAACATCGTGCTGATCGACACCTTCCACCGACTGCGCGATGGCGGCATGGACCCGATCGAGGCGGTCATCCGCTCGAGCGCGCAACGTCTGCGCCCGGTGTTCCTGACCACGATCACGGCGATCGGCGGCCTGCTGCCGATGATGTTCGCGGTCGAGATCAACTTCTGGACCCGCGAAGTGACGGTGGGCGGTCCGAACGAGTTGATGTGGGTGGGGCTTTCCACCGCGATCGTGTTCGGCCTGGCGTTCTCCAAGCTGATCACGCTGGGACTGGTGCCGGCGATGCTGGCACTGCCCTACCGGATCAGGGAGCACTTCGGCAGCATCAGTGCCTTCTTCCTGTGGCTGTTGCTCTGGCCGGTGCAACTCGTGCGCCGGTTGCTCGGCCGCCGCGACCTGGCGCCGGAAGCGCAACCGGCGGAATGATCAATCGGCGGCAACCGGCGTGGCGCGGGCCACGCCGGGCGCCACTTCGGGATCGTTCTGGACGGCCTTGAGGATTTCCAGCGCCTCGGCGGCCTGTTTCTGCTTGTTCCACATCGAAGCGTAGGCGCCGCCGCGGGCGATCAGGTCGCCGTGGCGGCCGCGCTCGACGATCTCGCCATGATCCAGCACCAGGATCTCGTCGGCGTCGATCACCGTCGACAGGCGGTGGGCGATGACCAGCGAGGTGCGATTGCGTGAGACTTCCGCCAGCGCGCCCTGGATCTCCCTTTCGGTATGGGTATCCAGCGCCGAGGTCGCCTCGTCGAGCAGGAGGATCGGCGGATTCTTCAGGATGGTGCGGGCGATGGCGACGCGCTGCTTCTCGCCGCCGGAGAGCTTCAGCCCGCGCTCGCCGACCATGGCGTCGTAGCCGAGCGGCAGCTCGACGATGAATTTGTCGATCTGCGCGTGGCGGGCGGCTTCCTTGATCTGCGCCTCCGTGGCGCCGATGCGGCCATAGGCGATGTTGTACCTGACGGTGTCGTTGAACAGCACCGTGTCCTGCGGCACGATGCCGATGACCGCGCGCAGGCTCGCCTGCGTCACATCGCGGATGTCCTGGCCGTCGATGGTCACGCTGCCCGACCGGATGTCGTAGAAGCGGTAGAGGATGCGCGAGATGGTGGACTTGCCGGCGCCGGACGGTCCGACCACGGCGATGGTCTTGCCGGCCGGCACCACGAAGCTGATGCCCTTGAGCACGGTGCGCGCCGGATCGTAGCCGAACACCACATTGTCGAAGCGGATCTCGCCGCCGCGGACGATCAGCGCGGGCGCGCCGGGCTTGTCCTGCACCTCGCGCGGCTGGTTCAGCAGGCGGAACATGGCATCCATGTCGACCAGCGACTGGGTGATCTCGCGGTAGGCGGTGCCGAGGAAATTGAGCGGCTGCTGCAACAGCTGCAGATACATCGTCGCCATGGTCAGGCCGCCGACCGTGACATGGCCCTGGATGATGCCGCGCGCCGCCAGCACCATGACGACGCCGAGCCCGACCGACATGATGACGGCCTGGCCGGTGTTGAGCACGGCGAGCGAGGTCTGCGCCTGGATCGAGGCCTTGGCGAAACGCTCCATCGATCGGTCGAAGCGGCGGGTCTCATGCCCCTCATTGTTGAAATACTTGACGGTCTCGTAGTTGAGCAGGCTGTCGACCGCCTTGGTGTTGGCGTCCTGGTCGCTCTGGTTCATGTCGCGGCGGAACTGGATGCGCCAGCGCGTGATCGCGAAGGTGAACCAGACATACAGAACGACCATGACGACGGTCGCAAGCGCGAACCAGACGTTGAACAGATAGAGGAAGACGCCGCTGACGATGGCGAGCTCGAGCACCGTCGGGAAGGTGTTGAACAGGGCGATCGACAGCAGCGTGTCGATGCCCTTGGTGCCGCGCTCGATGATGCGCGACAGGCCGCCGGTCTTGCGGTCGAGATGAAAGCGCAGCGACAGGGTGTGGATATGCGCGAAGGTCGAGACGCCGACCTGGCGCAGGGCGTTGTACTGCACCTTGGCGAAGACGCCGTCGCGCAGCTGGGCGATGGCGGTGGTCATGATGCGGGCCAGGGTCTGCGCCACGATCAGGCCGGTGACGGCGGCCAGCAGCATCATCGTGGGATGGTGGTTGAGGCGATCGACCAGCCGGCCATAGAGGTAGGGAACGATGGCGTTGGCGATCTTGGCGAGGACGAGACAGACCAGCGCGAACACGACGCGGGCGCGCAGGTCGGCGCGGTCCTTCGGCCACAGATACGGCATCAGCGTCCACAGGGGGCGCAGCGACGGCGCGCCGTCGCCCTCCTCGACCACCGAACGCGCCATCTAGTGCCCCATATTGCCGCCGCCGAAGGCGAGGAAACCCGCAATCAGGGCGATGACGGCGATGGCCGCGATGATGATGAAAGCGCGCACGACTAACCTTTCCGGACGAATCTGTTTAGGAACTGCGGCGCGGCCGTGCAACCCTGAACCCGACATGGACAAGAAGAAACCCGCGATCTGCGTCTTCTGCGGCTCCTCGCCCGGCGCCCGGCCAGCCTATGCCGCGGCGGCGCAGCGCCTTGGCAGCCTGCTGGGGCACGGCGGCTATT
Organism: Rhizomicrobium sp.; assembly: GCA_035570795.1. GTDB lineage: Bacteria > Pseudomonadota > Alphaproteobacteria > Micropepsales > Micropepsaceae > Rhizomicrobium. Next base: position 21,691 of record DATMKZ010000019.1, on the reverse strand, counting down.
CGCTGGTTTTCGGCGGCGGCCGCAACGGGCTGATGGGCCTCGTGGCGCAGGCGGCGCATGACGCGGGCGCGAAGGTGCTGGGCGTGCTGCCCGACTTCCTGCGCAAGATCGAGGTTCCGCTGGAGCCGGACTCCGAGGACCTGATCATCGTGCCCGACATGCAGGTCCGCAAGCAGATCATGCTGGGACGCTCGGACGCCTTCGTCGTGCTGGCGGGCGGGCTGGGCACGCTGGACGAGCTGTTCGAGGTGCTCTCGATCTCGCAGCTCAAGGCGCACGACAAGCCGATCGTCATCGTCGACACCGAGGAGTTCTTCGCGCCGCTGTGGCCGCTTCTCGCGCGGATCGTGCGCGAGGGCTTCGCGCAGCGCAGCATCGAGAGCCTGTATCACGTCGTCAGGACGCCCGAAGAGGCCATCGGCAAGCTCGGCGAACTACTCGGCCACGCGCCGCGATAACAGCGCGAAGCGGCCGTCGAGGCCGACCAGCAGCAACGCCGTCCAGATGCAGCCGAACGCGACGGCATTGGCGCGCGTGAAGGCCTCGTGGAGGACCAGCGTCGCGACGAGCAGCGTGATCGACGGCGAGAGATACTGCAGGAAGCCGAGCGTCGTCAGCCGCACGCGGCGGGCGCCGGCGGCGAACAACACCAAAGGCAGCGCGGTGAGCGGTCCGGTGAAGACCAGGGCGGCGTCGCGCGTCAGCGTGGCGGCGGGGAAGGCGCCGCTGCCGTCGAGCGCCCAGGCCGCAATGACGACCAGCGTGATGGGCAGCAGCAGCGCGGTCTCGATGGTGAGGCCGTCGAGGGCGTCGACCGGCGTCAGCTTGCGGACATAGCCGTAGAACCCGAAGGTCAGCGCCAGCGCCGGCGCGACCCAGGGGATGTGGCCCAGCGCGAAGGCCTGGACGGCGACCGCGACGGTGGCGAGCGCGATGGCGGCGACGCGCAGGCGCGAGATCTTCTCGCCCAGCAGCGCGACGCCGAGCGCGATGGAGACCAGCGGCGTCAGGTAATAGCCGAGCGCGGCTTCCACCAACTGGTGCGTCGTGACGCAGTACATGTAGAGCGTCCAGTTCGCCGTGATCAAAAGGCTGCTGGCGGCGAGCGCGCCGAGCAGGCGCGGCGTGCGGACGACCGCGACGACATGCGACCAGCGCCGCCGCGCCAGCGTGACCGCGAGGCCGAACAGCGCGCACCACAGGATGCGGTGCAGCGTGATCTCCACCGGCGAGATGCCGGCGAGCAGCGTCCAGTAGAGCGGCACCAAGCCCCAGATGAAATAAGCGCCGCCGGCCAGCAGAATGCCGCGGCTTTCGGTGTGGTGCTCGGGGGCGGCGTCGGTCACTTTCCTCCCCCGTTTTTACGGGGGAGGTGGCACGCCCACTTCGGGCGTGACGGAGGGGGCGCCGCTCCGCGGCGCTGGGCCCCCTCCGCCTCGCTGCGCTCGGCACCTCCCCCGTAACAACGGGGGAGGAAAGAACGGTGTGCGCCCGTCATGCGCCGGCGCCGTCGCGGAAGAGTTTGTAGCGAATCGAGTCCGCCAGCGCCTCGAAGGAGGCGTCGACCAGGTTGGGCGAGACGCCGACCGTGGACCAGCGATTGCCCTTGCCGTCGGCGCTCTCGACCATCACCCGGGTCACCGCTTCGCTGCCGCTGGTGAGGATGCGCACCTTGTAGTCCACCAGGCGGAGGTCGGCGAGCACGGCCGAGTATTTGCCGAGGTCCTTGCGCAGCGCTTCGTCCAGGGCGTTGACCGGACCGTTGCGGCTTTCGCTGACGCTCATCAGCGCTTCGCCGTCGACCGTCACCTTCACCACCGCTTCGGACACCGTCATGAGCTCGCCGCGCGCATTGTGGCGCCGCTCGACCAGGACGCGGAATGAGTCGACGTCGAAATAGTCCGGCACCTGGCCGAGCGCCCGGCGCGCCAGGAGCTCGAACGACGCCTCGGCGCCGTCATAGGCGTAGCCGAGGAATTCGCGCTGCTTGAGGTCGTCGAGCAGGCGGGCGATGCGCGGATCCTTGGCGTCGAGGTCGATGCCGATCTCGCCGAGGCGGGCCAAGAGGTTGGAGCGGCCGGCCTGGTCGGAGACCAGGATTTTGCGGGCGTTGCCGACGGCTTCCGGCGGCACATGCTCGTAGGTGCGCGGGTCCTTGGCGACGGCGGAGGAATGCAGGCCGCCCTTGTGCGCGAAGGCGGACGGCCCGACATAGGCGGCGTGGCGGCCGGGCGCGCGGTTGAGGATCTCGTCGAGCAGGCGCGACAGGCGCGTCAGGCCGGCGAGCCGCTCGCGCGACACGCCGGTCTCGAACTGCGAGGCGTAGGGCTCCTTGAGCAGCAGCGTCGGCAGCAGCGAGCAGAGATTGGCGTTGCCGCAGCGCTCGCCGAGGCCGTTGAGCGTGCCCTGGATCTGGCGGACGCCGCCGCGCAGCGCCGCGAGGCTTATTGCGACCGCCTGCTCCGTGTCGTTGTGGGCGTGGATGCCGAGCGCGGCATCCGGCAGCGCGCGCTTCACCTCCGACACGATGCGGTAGACCTCTTCCGGCAGCGTGCCGCCATTGGTGTCGCACAGCACCAGCCAGCTTGCGCCGGCCGCGTGCGCCGCGCGGATGCAGGCGAGCGCGTAGTCCGGATTGGCGCGGTAGCCGTCGAAGAAATGCTCGGCATCGAACAGCGCTTCACGCTTGCGGGCGACGACGGCGGCGATCGATTCGGCGATGCCGTCGATATTATCCGTACGCGGAATTTCCAGCGCGACGTCGACGTGGAAGTCCCAGGTCTTGCCGACCAGGCAAGCGGCATCTGCCTTGGCGTCGAGGATCGCCGACAGGCCAGGGTCGTTGGCGGCGCTGCGCCCCGGCCGCTTGGTCATGCCGAAGGCGGTGAAGCGCGCCGTCGCGAGCGGCGGCCGCTCTAAAAAGAACGCCGTGTCGGTCGGATTGGCGCCGGGCCAGCCGCCCTCGACGTAGTCGAGGCCGAGCGCATCCAGCGCCAGCGCGATCTGGCGCTTGTCCTCGACCGAGAAGTCGACGCCCTGGGTCTGCGCTCCGTCGCGCAGCGTGGTGTCGAAGAGGTAGAGGCGCTCCTTGGTCATGGCCGCTCTCCCGCAGCGCAGCCCAATCGGCGAGCGTCGGCTGTAGGGCGGCGATCAGGGCGCGGTGCGCGTCCGGATCGACGCCGGCATTCGCCATGGCGTGAACCACGGCGCAGAACTCTTCGAGCTTGCGGCAGACGCGGCGGCTCGCCGCCGTCAGGGCTTTGGGCGAGACGGTAGGACGCCTTGCGTTGCGGTTGCCCGGCGGGGCACCGGCGCGCCTGGCTTTGCTGGGCTTTTTCGCTTCGGCAACAAAATTGTGCGGCGAAAAAACCGACCCCCCTCCCCCCCTCCGGGGGCCCCGGCGGCGCCGCGGCGCACGCGCCCGCGCCGCCGCGAGGACGGGGGTGCTGGGCGCAGGTGTGGTCGCGTCGATATACATCCTGTGGATGTAGGAATTCGGTCTTTTTTGACAAGAGGGCGGACGGAAATAATTTTAGGGCATTGAAATCACTGCAATATTCGTCATGGGCGGGCTTGACCCGCCCATCCAACGCTTCCGGCGCGGCGGATGTTTGGCACGCGGAGGCGCGGAGACGCGGCGTCGCGCGCTCCACTCTGCCGCTTCGTGTGGGCCATTTTTCGCGCACCGGCGCGCGGCAGTTGGTTGGGCGGGTCGAGCCCGCCCATGACGGTTGAGAGGTGGTTCCGATGACACCGCGTCCTCTGCGGCTCCGCGCGAGCCTCTTTTGGCACGCGGAGGCGCGGAGACGCGGCGCAGCGCGCTCCGCTCTGTCGCTTCGTGTGGGCCATTTTTCGCGCACCGGCGCGCGGCAGTTGGATGGGCGGGTCAAGCCCGCCCATGACGGTTGAGGGGTGGTTACGATGACACCGCGTCCTCCGCGGCTCCGCGCGAGCCTCTTTTGGCACGCGGAGGCGCGGAGACGCGGCGTCGCGCGCTCCGCTCTGTCGCTTCGTGCGGCCCACTTTTCGCCTGCCGGCGCGCGGCAGTTGGATGGGCGGGTCGAGCCCGCCCATGACGGCGGTGGGATTGGGGACGAAAAGACCGTCAGCGCGCTCACCGCTTGATCTCCCAGGTCGTGCCCTCGGGGCTGTCCTTGAGGACGATACCCTGGGCGAGGAGGTCGTCGCGGATGCGGTCGCTTTCCTTGAAGTCCTTGCGGGCGCGGGCGGCCTTGCGGGCGGCGACGGCATCGGCGATGGCGACGTCGTCGACCGCCTTCTTGGCCGCGAGCTTCAGCTGCACGTTGGAGAAGCCGAGCAGGCCGAGGCCGCCGGCAAGCTCGTGGTCGCTGCCCTTGTGCAGTTCGGCGATCGCCTGCGGCGTGTTGAGATCGTCGCCCAGCGCCTCCAGGAAGGCCGCGCCGACGGGCGGATCGGCGAGCGGCTCGGTCACCGCGTACCATCTCTCCAGCGTCTTCCAGCTTTCGGTCATGCCGGCCACGGTCCAGTCCATCGGCTGGCGATAGTGCGAGCGTAGCATGTTGAAGCGCAGCACCTCGCCGGGCCAGTCCTTCAGGAGCTCGTGGATGGTGACGAAATTGCCGAGGCTTTTCGACATCTTCTCGCCTTCGACGTTGAGAAAGCCATTGTGCATCCAGGTGCGCGCCAGCGGATGGCCGCGATGGGCACTCTCGCTCTGTGCAATCTCGTTTTCGTGGTGCGGGAAGATCAGGTCGATGCCGCCGCCATGGATGTCGATGGTCTCGCCCATGGTCGATTCTATCATTGCGGAGCATTCCAGATGCCAGCCCGGGCGGCCATAACCCCAGGGGCTGTCCCAGCCGGGCTGATCGGGCGTCGACGGCTTCCACAGGACGAAGTCCATCGGGTCTTCCTTGTACGGAGCGACATCGACGCGGGCGCCGGCCAGCATGTCGTCGAGGCTGCGCCGCGCGAGCTTGCCGTAATCGGCTTTCTTCTTGACGCGGAACAGGACGTGGCCGTCGGCGGCATAGGCGGTGCCTTGCGCGATCAGCACCTGGATCATCGCGATCATCTGCGGCACATATTCGGTGGCGCGCGGCATGACGGAGGGCTCGAGGCAGCCCAGCGCGGCGACGTCCTGGCGGTACACGCCATAGGTGCCTTCGGTGAGTTCGCGCAGCACCTGCAGGATCGGCACGTTGCGCCGGTCGGACGCCGCGCGCTCGGCGGCGCGGGCGTTGATCTTGTCGTCGATGTCGGTGATGTTGCGGACATAGCGGACATGCGCCTCGCCATAGGCATGGCGCAAGAGGCGGAACAGCACGTCGAAGACGATGGCCGGCCGCGCATTGCCGATATGGGCGAAGTCGTAGACCGTCGGGCCGCAGACATACAGCCGCACGTTCTTCGGATCGAGCGGGGCGAAGTCTTCCTTCGTCCGGGTCAGCGTGTTGTAGAGGCGGATGGTCATGGGCATCTTCTTACAGCGATTTGGGGACTAATGGTTACTCACCGCCAACCCCACCGGTGTCATGGCCCGCGCGTTGGTAGCGACAGCGTACCAACGGGCCACCCAGTTGGAGCGCCTCAGAATTGTCGGGGTTGGGGTTCTCGCAAGTCCTGAGGGATCTGCGAAGACGTCACCTGGGTGGCCCGCATTTGCGGGCCATGACAACTGAGATTAGCGATGAGGTACGGGCACAGGGGTTCTATCGCGGCTTAGCCGCAAATAATCCGACAGAGGTGGCGCGCGAGGCTCACGTCGTTTTCCCTTGGGGCGGGCAAAAAGGCCCGCTCGCGGAACCGGAAATAGCAGCTTTCGGCGCCGCGGTCCATCGCAGTTGGGCGGGGCGCAAGGTCACTGCTTCCAGAACGTGACGATCGCGCCGCCCGCCACCACCAGCGCGCCCCCGACCATGATCGGGATCGTCGGCAGAGTCCGAAAAAACGCGAAATTGACGATCTGCCAAACGACGAAGAGCGTCGCGATGTAGAGGCCGGCAAGTTGCCCGAACTCCAGCGGGGCCAGGTTGAGAAACGAGCCGTAGCCGAACAGCAGCGCCGCGCCGGCGACGAACAGCGCGATGCGCCAGAGCCCGGCATGATCGAATATCGCCATACGGACAACGGCGTCGCCGCTCACCTCCAACGTGGTCGCGACGATCAGGAAGACTATCGGATGAATGCCTTGCAGAGATCTCAGCATTCGCGCGTTTCCCAATCTTCCGGCATCGTCACCCTATCAGATATTTTCCAAAAACCTGGAAGCGCCGCCGGCGGCCATCGCGGTGAGGGCCCGTCAGTCCCGCGCATCTCGGAACGCGTTGGTGATCGGGTAGCGGCGGTCGCGGCCGAAATTGCGGGCGCTGATCTTGACGCCGGGCGGGGCCTGGCGGCGCTTGTATTCGCTGACATAGAGCAGCTGCTCGATGCGCTTGACGGTGGCGGGGTGGTAGCCGCGCGCGCAGGTGGCCTCGAAGGTCATCTCGTTCTCGACCAGGCATTCGAGGATGCCGTCGAGGATTTCGTAGGGCGGCAGCGAGTCCTCGTCCTTCTGGTCGGCGCGCAGCTCGGCGGAGGGCGGCTTGGTGATAATGCGCTCGGGGATGACGCGGCCTTCGGGGCCCAGCGCGCCGGCCGGGCGAAACCGGTTGCGCCAGCGCGCCAGGCGGAAGACCTCCATCTTGTAGACGTCCTTGAGCACGTTGTAGCCGCCGCACATGTCGCCATAGAGCGTGGCGTAGCCGACGCTCATCTCGGATTTGTTGCCGGTGGTCAGCACCATGGGGCCGAACTTGTTGGAGATCGCCATCAGGATGACGCCGCGGGCGCGGGACTGCAGGTTCTCCTCGGTGGTGTCGGCGCGCTTGCCGGCGAAGGTCGGCGCCAGCGCGGCGGCGAAGGCGTTCACCGTGTCCTCGATGGCGACGGTGTCGTAATGCACCCCGAGCAGGGCCGAGCATTCGGCGGCGTCATAGAGGCTGTCGGCGGAGGTGTATTTGCTCGGCAGCATGACGCAGCGCACGCGGTCCTTGCCGAGCGCGTCGACCGCGACGGCGGCGCTGAGCGCGCTGTCGATGCCGCCCGACATGCCGAGCACCACGCCGGGAAAGCGGTTCTTGTTCACATAGTCGCGCAGGCCCAGCATCATGGCGTGATAGACGCAGGTGCTGCGGTCTTCCTCGCCGGCGCGGGCGCCCGGAGCGCAGACCCAGCCGCCCGACTGGCGCGACCACTGCGTCACCACCAGCGCCTCCTGCCAGGCGGGCAGCGCCGCGGCGACGCTGCGGTCGGCATTGAGCACCAGCGAGGCGCCGTCGAACACCAGCTCGTCCTGGCCGCCGACCTGGTTGAGATAGATCAGCGGCAGCCTCGACTCCGTGACGCGCGCCGCGATCAGGTTGGCGCGGACGTCCTCCTTGCCGGCCTCGAACGGCGAGCCGTTGGGCACGGCGAGGATCTCGGCGCCGGTCTCGGCCAGACATTCGACGACGTCGGCGGTCCAGATGTCCTCGCAGATCGGCACGCCGACGCGCACGCCGCGGATGTTGAAGGGTCCCGGCATGGGGCCCGGCGCGAAGACGCGTTTCTCGTCGAAGACGCCGTAATTGGGCAGGTCGACCTTGAAGGTCTTGCCGGCGATCTTGCCGCCGTCGAGCAGCAGGCAGGCATTGTAGAGCCTGTCGTGCTCCACCCAGGGGCTGCCGACCAGGACGGCGGGGCCGCCATCGGCGGTATCGGCGGCGAATTTCTCGACCGCCTGGCGCGCGTCGGACTGCAGCGCCGGCTTGAGCACCAGGTCCTCGGGCGGATAGCCGACGATGAAGAGCTCCGGGAACAGGATCAGGTCGGCGCCCTGGCGCGCGGCCTCGGCCCGCGCGGCGCGGGCGCGCGTCAGATTGCCGTGGATGTCGCCCATGATGGGATTGAGCTGGGCCAGCGCGATGCGAAACGTGTCCGTCATGGGGGAGGTTTAGGACAGTCATACGTGAGTGACAATTCTTTCTCCGTCATGGCGGACCCGCTTACGCTGTCGCTAGAACCCCGCCCATCCAACGTGTCCATGTCAGCCGGGGAAAGAGTCTTTTCGGCGCGCCGACGCGCGCCGGATGGGTGGCCGGGTCAAGCCCGGCCATGACGGCTTTATGGGATCAGCGCGCGGCGGCGACGGCGGCGTAGCTCTCGGCGGCGCGGGCGTCGGCGTTGTGATCGGCGGCATCGTCGATGGCGAGCGCGGTGGCGAGCGCCAGGCGCGCCTCTTCGGGGCGGACCAGCGAACGCGCGCCGTCGCGCACCGAGCGCACGAAGGCGGCGACAGATTCGCCGAGCGGGTCGCCGGTCTCCAGCGCCTTGAGGGCGCGCGGCGTGGTGTTGCGGATCCTGCGGCTGACGAAATCGATCTCGATGACGCCATCCTCATACTCGGCGCGCATGCCGCGGCGACGGGCGTCGGAGATGCGGCTGGTCTCCAGATGCGCGACGCTGCCGTTGGCGAAGGTGAGGGAGGCGGCGACCTCGTCGGCGAGGCGGCTGTGCAGGGCGCGGCTGCGCGCCTCGACGCCTTCGACGGTGTGCGGCACCAGCTGGTGCACCAGGTCGAGGTCGTGGATCATCAGGTCGAGCACGACCGAGACGTCGGCGCTGCGGCCGGTCCACGGGCCCATGCGCCAGCAGGAAATCTCCCGCGGCACGGCGCCGTGATCGAGCAGGCCGGTGCCGGCGAAGACGAAACGCTCCTGGTGGCCGACGGTGAGCACGCGCTCCGTCGCGCCGGCGAGGGCGATCAGGGCATCGGCTTCCTCGACGCTGGTGGCGATCGGCTTTTCGACCATCACATGGGCGCCCGCATTGATGAAGGCGCGCACGATGCCGGCATGGGTCACGGCCGGCGAGCAGACGCTGACGAGATCGACGCCGCCGAGCAGCTCGCGCCAATCGGCGACGGCGGGGACGCCATGGGTCGCGAGCGCGCTCTTGCGCACCTCCGCCGACGGGTCGGCGATGGCCACGAGCTCGACGCCGTCGATGTGGCGATATTTGGAAGCATGGTGGCGACCGAACGCGCCGGCGCCGATGACGGCGGCCTTCAGCGAACCGGGCTGGCGCATGCGGAATGGAGACAAGAGGAATCCTGCCGGGATTACAGGGACATAAGGTCAGCCGGGGGCGGCCGGCGCGACTCATAAAATGTTTCGTCTTGTTACACGGAAGGCCCCTGATAGGGTGCCGGCACCCAAGCCATCCCCGTTTTCGACAGTTAAGGAGCCTGCCATGGCCAATCAGAAAAACCACGAAATCCGCCTCAAAAGCCGCCCGGTCGGCCTGCCTACCAGTGACAACTTCGAGGTGGCCGAGACCGCGGTGCCGACCCCGGGCCCGGGCCAGGTGCTGGTCCGCAACAGCTACATCTCGGTCGACCCCTATATGCGCGGGCGGATGATCGACCGCAAAAGCTATTCGCCGCCCTTCAAGCTCGGCGAGGCGCTGCAGGGCCACGCGGTCGGCCAGGTGGTCGCCTCCAACAGCGACGCGGCCAAGGTCGGCGATTTCGTGCAGAGCATGCAGGGCTGGCGCGAATGGTACGTGGCCGGCGGCGCCGAGGTGCAGAAATTCGAGCCGGCGGTGCCGATCCAGTCCTATCTCGGCGCGCTCGGCATGCCGGGGATGACGGCCTATGCCGGGTTGCTGCGCGTCGGCGCGCTGAAGGACGGCGAGCGCGTGTTCGTCTCGGCGGCGTCGGGCGCGGTGGGCTCGATCGTCTGCCAGATCGCCAAGGCCAAGGGCTGCTACGTGGTGGGCTCGGTGGGCTCGGACGAGAAGGCGGCGTATCTGAAATCGCTCGGCGTCGACAAGACGATCAACTACAAGACCTGCGGCAACCTCAACGCGGCGGTGGCGGCGGCGTTTCCCGAAGGCATCGACGTCTATTTCGAGAATGTCGGCGGCACGCATCTCGAGGCCGCGCTCTACGCCATGCGCCCCTTCGGACGCATCCCGTTCTGCGGCATGATCGACATGTACAACGCGGTCGAGCCGCCGCCGGGGCCGAACAACCTGGCGATGATCATCGGGCTGCAGCTCGACCTCAAGGGCTTCATCGTCTCCAGCCATTACGACATGCTGGCCGACTTCCACCGCGACATGGCGGCTTGGGCCAAGGCGGGCAAGATGAAATGGCGCGAGACCGTAGTCGACGGCGTGGAAAACGCGCCGGCCGCCTTCATCGGCCTCTTCAAGGGCGACAATGTCGGCAAGATGGTGGTGCGGGTGGGACCGGACAAGGCGGTTTGACGTAGGGAGAAACGATGCGCCGGCTGCAAGCTCCTGGCGCCTGGTCCGGCGCGTCGTTCGCCATCGTTTCGGCGCTGCTGTTCGGCGCGGCGACGCCGCTGGCCAAGCTGCTGCTCGGGCGCGGCGTCGATGCGTGGCTGCTGGCGGGCCTGCTCTATCTCGGATCGGGGATCGGGCTTGGGCTCGTCCGGCTGGGGCGCAGGCTCCTGGGCCTCAGATCGAACGAGGCGCCGCTCAGCCGGGCGGACGTACCGCGGCTGCTGCTGGTGCTGCTGTTCGGCGGCGTCGCCGGTCCGCTTCTGCTGATGCTCGGCCTGGCGGTGACGCCGGCGGCGTCCGCGTCGCTGCTGCTCAACCTCGAAGGCCTGGCGACGATGACGATCGCCTGGGTGGTGTTCCGCGAGAATGTCGACCCGCGGCTACTGGCCGGCGCGGCGGCGATCCTGGGCGGCGCATTGCTGCTGTCGTGGAGCGGACCGGCGTCGTTCGGCTTCGGCGCGCTGGCGATTGCCGGCGCCTGCCTTGCCTGGGGCATCGACAACAATCTCACGCGCGGGCTCAGCGCCGCCGACCCGCTCCAAATCGCCATGATCAAGGGTTTGGCGGCCGGGAGCGTGAACGTCGCGCTGGCGCTGGCGAGCGGAGCACGGCTTCCCGGCGCCGCGGCGCTTAGCGGCGGCGCGGTTATCGGGTTCTTCGGCTATGGCGTCAGCCTGGTGCTGTTCATGCTGGGCTTGCGCCACCTCGGCACGGCGCGCGCGAGCGCCTATTTCTCCACCGCGCCGTTCGTGGGGGCAGGCCTGGCGGTGCTCCTGTTCCACGAGCCGGTCACAGCGCCGTTGATCGCGGCGGGCGCGTTGATGGCGGCCGGGCTCTATCTGCATCTCGCCGAGCGGCATGCGCATGAACACGCCCACGATGCGACAGCGCACGCGCATCGCCATGTCCATGACGCACATCATAAGCATGCGCATGCCGACGGCGATCCGGCGGGCGAGCCACACAGCCACTGGCACCGGCACGCGCCGCTGCGGCACAGTCATGCCCATGTTCCGGATATTCATCATCGGCACGGGCATGCGGGACCGGACAAGGCGGTGTGAGACGGCGGTCGCGCGTCACGACCGTCCCACGCCCGCGTCCAGGGTGACGAGAAGCTCGTCCAGTTGCGCGAACTGCTCGACAAACCCGCCGGTGCTGCCGGAGGCGACGGCTTCGTCGAGCGCTTCCTTCGAGGGATAGAGGTCGCGCAGGACGACCAGGGTCTGCGCGCCGCGTTCCTCGAAGGTCACCGTCGTGACGGCCCCGATTTCACCGCCTTCCTCATTGGTCCAGACCATGCGGGCGGGCGGCGTCACTTCGATGTAGCGGCCGAAGAACGCCATGGGCTCCTTTGAGACAGGATGGCCGAACACGAGCCTGTAGCTACCGCCGGTGCGAATATCCATCTCGCAGGAAACGACGGACATGCCGACCGATTTCGGTACCCACCAGCGCATGAACAGCTCGGGCGTGGCCCACGCCTTGAACACGAGGCGCGCCGGGCCGTTGAAGGTTCGCGTGACGACGAGCTCGCGCTCGGATTTCCGCTCCACCGTGGTCGGGGTCTTCATCGGGGCAGACTCACTCTCTCTTTTTGCGTCCATCGACCTTCTCCTTGCGTTTCAATTCCTCGACGACCTCGTCCAGCGCGTCGAAACGCGCGTCCCAGAGCCGGCGGTACCCTTCGATCCAGGCGGCCTCTTCCTCAAGCCGGCGCAGGCCGAGCTTGCAGGTCCGCACGCGCCCGACCTTCTTCGTGGTGACGAGCCCCGCCTGCTCCAGGACGCCGACATGCTTCTTCATGCCCGTTAGGGTCATGTGGAACTTCCCGGCAAGGTCCGTGATCGAAGCGTCCGCACGCCCGAGCTGCTCCAGGACGCCGCGCCTTGTGGCGTCCGAGAGCGCGGCGAATGAGGCATCGAAGCGGGTTTGGCTATACTGAACCATTTGGTTCAGTATGTAGCAGACGGATTGGCACCCTGCAAGGGGAAGCCGGGCGCGCGGCCCAATTTGCCCGCCGCCTGCAGGCCCAAACCGGCCGCGTTTCGATGTAGATTCGCGGGAGAGGTTCTGGACCATAGCGATGAAAACGGCGCCGTCAGGACGCATTGCCGAGAGCGCCCGACTGCCGCTCGGCGGCATCGATCAATGGGTGATGATCCGCGGGCGGGATGTCGCCAATCCGGTGCTGATCACGCTGCATGGCGGGCCGGGGATGCCGGAGACGGCGCTGCTGCGGCATTTCAACGGTGCGCTCGAGGAGGTGTTTACGGTCGTCTATTGGGAGCAGCGCGGCGCGGGCAAATCGTTTTCCAAAGCCATCGCGCCGCAGTCGATGACCGTCGACCGCTTCATGGCGGACCTCGACGAACTCGTCGATCACGTGCGGGCGCGGCTCGCCAAGGACAAGGTCGTGCTGCTGGGGCATTCCTGGGGTTCGGCGCTGGGCACGCTGTATGCGGCGCGGCATCCGCAAAAGGTCGCGGCCTATGTCGGCACCGGCCAGATCGGCGATCTGCCGGCGAGCGAGAACGCTTCGTACGTCTTCGTCCTGGCCGAGGCGAAGCGGCGCGGCAACAAGAAGGCGATCGCGGAACTGACCAAGCTCGGTCCGCCGCCCTACAGCGAAAAGCAGATGATGGTGCAGCGCGGCTGGCTGGCGCGTTTCGCCGGCACGCTGGGACGCCTGCCGATGCTCAAGGCGCTGCGGATCATGGTCACCGGACCCGGCGCCTCGCCGCTCGACCTGCCGGGCATCGTTCGCGGCATGCGGTTCTCGCTGAAGGCGCTGTGGCGCGAGGTTTCGGCGCTGAACCTGGAGCGCGACGCGCCGGAACTGAAGATGCCGGTGTATTTCCTCAGCGGCCGCAACGACCACCAAGTCGATGCCGGCGTGGCGGCAGCTTATTTCGACAAGCTGGTCGCGCCGGCAAAGACACTGATCTGGTTCGAGACCGCCGGCCACTTCGTGCCGTTCGAGGCGCCGGAGGCGTTCAACGCCGCGATGGCCGAGATCGCAGCGGGCCTGAAGATGTAGGCCGCCGCGGCTTTACTCCGCCTTTGGCAAATCCGGCGCCACAAGAAATTCTATCATCTTGCGGCCGTTGACGCCCCATTCGATCGCGGCGCCGTTTTTCGACCATATAAAGGTCAGCTTGGGCAGCTGACCCGTTTTGTCCCTGGTCTCGACGCGGACCTGGTAGGTCTCGCCGTCCTTGACGTCGATATTGGTGATGTCGATATCGGCCGTATCCTGGCCCGCGACATTGAAACCCGCCTTGGGGTCGGTGGAGCTCAGCATATCCCCCTTCTTGCCGCCGGCATGAAGATGCAACGTGACGCCGGCGACATCGCTTTTGATGTGCAGATCGTTGGGCCGGCTGCCGCCCTTGGCCGGCATGCCATCCTTGTCCGGCGGATTCTTGAACGAGAAATTCGCGATGCTCGACGGCATGCCGTGCCCTCCCCCAGTCGCGCGATCCTACAGCAAAGCCGCGACCGTTTCGAGCTATTGCGCCGGTCCGCTGGCGCGCAAGGTCGCCAGCGCGGCGACGATCAGGTAGGCGAGCATCAGGGGCGCCAGGCCGATCAGCAGCGCGCCGGTGATATCGGTGAAGGCGCTGCAGGCGAGCCAGGGATAGGCCGAGCCGACGAACAGCAGCTGGAACGCGACGATGGCGACGACGCCGTACAGCGCGGCGAGCAGCGTCGGCCCGAAGCTCGAGGGGCGGACCATGCGCTCCAGCCGCAACAGGCCGGCGGTCAGGCCGATGCGCGAGGCGGCGGAGGCGACGAAGACGATCGCCAGCAGCCAGGTGAAGGCGCAGGCGAACAGGCGGCCGCCGTCCAGCGCACAGGCGCCCAGCGCGGTGGCCAACGCGCGCTGGCCGGGCACGACGAAGAACAGCGCGTTCTGCAAGGCGGCGGCGGGGGCGCTGCCGAGCGCCGCGGGCGCGACGAAGACCTGGTCGACGAAACTGAGAATGACGAAGGCGAGGAACACCATCTCGTTGAAGCCGGGCATCAGGTGATGCGGCTTGAGGCGTGCGAGCAGCGGCCGGCCGCCGAGGCCGGACGAGGCACCGAAGCCGCCGACGAACAACAGGCCCATGGCGCCGAACAGCAAGACGCAGACGCCGATCTCGCGCAGCGCATCGAGCGGCGCCTCGCCGCGGCCGAGCGCGAGGGCGACGGCATGCGCGCCCGCGAACAGGCAGAACACGACCCAGCCTTTGGCGAGAAGCCGCGCCACACCCATGCGACAGCGATCCCCCGGTGGCTTACGCCGACGCCGCGAAGCGTTGGCTTTTCATGCGTTCGGCGCGGATGCCTTCGGCCATCAGGAACGCCAGCTCCAGCGCCTGGCTGGCGTTGAGACGCGGGTCGCAGGCCATCTGGTAGCGGTCGTGCAGGTCGATCTCCTTGATCATCTGCGCGCCGCCGAGGCATTCGGTGACGTCCTGGCCGGTGAGCTCGAAATGCACGCCGCCGGCATGGGTGCCCTCGGCGCGATGGACGTCGAAGAAGGTGCGGACCTCGGCGAGAATGCGGTCGACCGGACGCGTCTTGAAGCCCGATTGCAGCTTGATGGTGTTGCCGTGCATCGGATCGCAGGACCACACGACGTGCGCACCCTCGCGCTTGACGGCGCGGACCAGCGGCGGCAGGGCGGCGGCGACCTTGTCCGAGCCGAAGCGCGCGATCAGCGTCAGCCGGCCGGGCTGGTTCTGCGGATTGAGCGCGGCGATGAGCTTCAGGAGCTCGTCCTCGCCGAGCGACGGGCCGCATTTGAGGCCGATGGGATTCTTGATGCCGCGCATGAACTCGACATGCGCGCCATCGAGCTGGCGCGTGCGGTCGCCGATCCACAGCATGTGGGCGGAGGTGTCGTACCAGTCGCCGCTCGTCGAATCGACGCGCGTCATCGCCTGCTCGAAGTTGAGCAGCAGGGCCTCGTGACTGGTGTAGAAATCGGTGGTGCGCAGCTGCGGCACCGAATCCGGCGTGATGCCGCACGCCGCCATGAACTCCAGCGTTTCGGAGATCCGTGCTGCGAGACCCTTGTATTGCTCGCCGGCCGGCGATCCCGCGATGAAGCCCAACATCCAACGGTGGACGTTGTGCAGGTCGGCATAGCCGCCGCTGGCGAAGGCGCGCAGCAGGTTGAGCGTGGCGGCGGACTGGGCGATGGCTTCGACCAGACGCTGCGGGTTGGGGGTGCGCGCCTCGGGCGTGAACTCGCTGCCGTTGATGTTGTCGCCGCGATAGGAGGGCAGCGTGACGCCGTTCTGGGTCTCCAGATCGTCGGAGCGCGGCTTGGCGAACTGCCCCGCGATGCGACCGACCTTCACCACCGGCACGCCGGCGGCGAAGGTCAGCACCACCGCCATCTGCAGCAGGACACGGAACATGTCGCGGATGTTGTCGGGATGGAATTCGGCGAAGCTCTCGGCGCAGTCGCCGCCCTGGAGCAGGAACGCCTTGCCTTCGGCGACCTGGGCCAGCGAAGCCATCAGGTTGCGCGCCTCGCCCGCGAAGACCAGCGGCGGATGGCTTTTCAGCCGCGCCTCGACGGCCGCCAGCGCCGCCGGATCCGGATAGACCGGCACCTGACGGATAGGCTTCGCACGCCAGCTTTGCGGGGACCAGGACTGGGCCACGCCGAATTCCTCCGCTTGGGGTCTGTGGATATAAGGGGTGCGCCGGGCTTTTGCCAGCCGGGAGCGCCCGCTTGGTGAAGGACCGGCTTCGCGGCGCCTCGGCTCAGGGCCCGAAGGGCGGCCGGGCGGCGGCGGCGGCGTTGGCCAGCGTCACCGCGCAGGCATGGCGGCGCAGCAGGCCGTAGCGCACGTCGAGCCGCTTCTTGAAATTCCAGTCGGGATGCTGGTCCTTGGCCCAGTCGACATAGCGGTGATAGGCGTCGATGCGGCTGTCCTTGTCGGCGAGCGCCTCGGGACACTGGAACTGGGCGTCAAAGGCGGCATCGTCGAGCGCGGCGGGGGCCGGCGTCGCGGCGTCGTCCGGATCGGCGGCAAAGGCCGCGCCGCTCAACATGGTGAACGCGACGACGGTGACGGCGAAAACGCGCATGGCCCGATCCCCCAAGGCGCAAACCTTACAGGATTTCGCGCCCCGGGCTCAAACGGTTTCCATCGCCTGGCGCAGGAAGTTGAAGACTTGCGGCGGCACGCGAAGCGCCGGGTCGGTATCGTAGAGGGCGCGCAGTTCGGCGAAATGCGCATCGGGCGCGGCGCAGAGCGCGGCGAGCCGGTCGAACAGCGCGAATTTTTCCGGCGCGATCGTGTCCGCCGGCCTCGGCATCGCGCCCCAGACGTCCCAGGGCAGCATCTCCCGGTTGTTGAGGGCGGCGAAATCGCGCAGCACATTGCCGGCGATGAACCACAGGCCGTGCTCGTCGAAAATCCCGAACCTCGCCGGATCGGCGCTGCCGGCGCGGCACGCCGCCCAGGCGTCGCAGGCGACGATGAACCGGTCGCGCGGCACGTCGAGCGGATCGAATGAAAGACGCAGCATGGCGCGCTGGGCGGCGTCGATCTGGGCGTCGAGCAATTGCCACGCCGCGCCGTTCCAATATTCGACCACCCAGTGGTCGGCATTGAAGCCGTCCTGGAAATAGGCGCCGAAGCCGCAACGGGCGCGGGCGGCAATGCCGGCGCGGCGCAGCAGCGCGACGCCGAGGACCGAGAAATGGCGGCAATTGCCGACCATGCGCTGATAGAGCGTGCGCACGAAGGCGAGCGGGCGCGGATCGTGGCGCCGCATCAGCGCGAGCATGTCGTGGACCGAGCGGGTGTGGGCCTCGGCGAGGCGCGTCTCATCGAGGCGCATGCGGTAGGCCGGCGCCCAGTGCTGATGCAGCAGCAGGTTCTGGAAATAGGCGACGATGCCGGGGACATCGCCGGGCGCGTCGGCGAGCAGCGCATCCAGCGCAGCCGGATCGTTCATGCCGGCCGGACGTGTGTAGAAGTCGGCGATCTCGGCGGGCAGCGTCATGGCGGTCTCCTTCGGCACGCGTCGAAACGCTACACGAAGGGCGGCACCCGGTCCTGACCGGAACTGCTGTTGGCAGCAATGCTGCTGACAGCTCCCGCGACAATCTGAACCTGCGGCGAGGACGGTGGTTTTCGCGGGCGCCCCGCGTTAGCGTCGGCGCGGAGATATCGCGCAAAGCGGCCGCCAAGCGCCGCGTGCCGGGAGGAAGCATGGCGACGCCGCACAAAATCGACACCACCGATCCGGCATTCCTGGAGCCGCTGCTCGCCTATGCCGGCGCCGGCATGGTCAGCGCCTTCTGGGCGCAGGTGAAGGGCGACGCGACCGCGGTGTGGGACCGCTTCGGGGCGCATTCCTACGCCAAGATCAACGCCAATTCGAACCGGCTGGCGCGGGTGCTGCGCGGCGCCGGCCTCAAGCCGGGCGATGCGGTGGCGCTGTTCTGCTCCAACCGCGCCGAATTCATCGAGACGCTCAACGCCTCGCGCCGCTCCGGCCTGCGCGTGACGCCGGTGAACTGGCACCTGGCGACCGACGAGATCGCCTACATCCTGAACGACTGCGAAGCCCGCGCGCTGATCGCCGAGACCAGGTTCGACACCATCCGCGAAGCGCTCAAGCAGGCGCCGGGCATCGCGCTCAAGCTTTCGGTCGGCGGCCTGGCGGACGGTTTCGAGGATTATGACTCCGCGCTCGACGGCGTCGACGACCGCGACCTGCCCGATCCGCAACTGGGCAGCCAGATGCTCTACACCTCCGGCACCACGGGACGGCCCAAGGGCGTGCACCGGCCGCACGGCGTGGCGACGCCGCCGCAATTCGCGGGCTCGAACGCCAATTACGATCCGATGACCGACGTGCAGATGTGCGCCGGGCCCGGCTATCACGCCGCCCCGCTGGCCTTCGACATCGCGATTCCGCAGGCTTCGGGCGTGCCGATCGCCTTCCTGGGCGAGCGCTGGGACACCGAGGAAGTCTTCCGCACCATCCAGGAGCGGCGCGTGACGCACGCCCACCTGGTGCCGATCATGATGCAGCGCATGCTGGCGGCACCGGACGCCCTGAAGCAGAAATACGACCTGTCGAGCCTGAAGCTGATCGTGCACGGCGCGGCGCCCTGCCCGCCCGAGGTCAAGCACGCCATGATCGCGTGGCTGGGCCCGATCCTGTTCGAGTATTACGCCGGCAGCGAGGGCGGCGCCGGCTTCGCCATCCGCGCCGAGGAATGGCTGGCCAAGCCCGGCAGCGTCGGCAAGCGCCCGGCCCTGCTGCGCGTGAAGATCATGGACGAGGAAGGCAACGAACTGCCAAACGGCCAGGCGGGGCTGATCTATCACGAGACCCAGAAGCTCAACCCGTTCCAGTACTACAAGGACGAGAAGAAGACGGCGGCGTCGCATCGCGGCGATTTCTTCACGCTGGGCGACATCGGCTATTTCGACGCGGACGACTATCTGTTCCTGACCGGGCGCTCGGCCGAGATCATCATCTCGGGCGGGGTCAACATCTATCCGCAGGAAGTCGACAACGAGATCATCAAGCATCCCGCCGTCGAGGACGTCTGCACCATCGGCGTGCCCAGCCCGGAATGGGGCGAGGCGGTCAAGAGCGTCGTCCTGCTGAAGCCGGGCGTGGCGGCGAGCGAGGCGCTCAAGACCGAGATCATCCAGTTCGTGCGGCCGCACCTCGCCGGCTTCAAGGTGCCGCGCTCGATCGACTTCGCGGCCGAACTGCCGCGCAGCGCCGCCGGCAAGATCAAGCGCGGCGACGTGCGCAAGCCGTTCTGGGAAGGGCGCAAAGTGCAGATTTGATGGGCGGCCCGTCAAATGTCGATGCCGGTCGACTGATCACTCATATCGACAAGCAAAAAACGCGTGGATCGAATTTATCATCTAGGAGCGCGCCCCGCCGGCGAGATGCTCAAGCCGCGCCTTTTCAAGGGGAGAAGTACGGATATAAACATAGAAAATATTGCCGGCCACTAGACGCAACTTAGAATTGTTGATTACTGTTCTGTGACATCCGCTGCGGGGCTGGGCCCACTCGCCAGGCTACGGCTCTTTCCGACCTTCGCATTAACTCGGCAACAAGGCCCGGAAGTAGAATGATAGAGCGCGTCGTTCTCCAGGATCGGAAAAAGGAAAAAATCCTTTTGGCCATCTGCCAGCTGCAGCTTTCTCTTATTCAGGCACAGGTCCCGCATGGCAATCCATCCACCGTCCAGCGCGACACTATCAGGACAAAGGTGCGCAGGAGCTTGAATGACGTAGTTCTCTACAAGCCGGATGTGATTATTTTTCCGGAAATCTCCATACCCGAGGAAATGCTTGAAGAGCTAAAAGAGGCCGCACAGAAGAACCATTGCATAATAATAGCCGGAACGCACTATCGTACCGCGAATGGACGGATCGTCTCCGTTTGTCCAATCATATTTCCGTCCGGGCAAGTGTACTTCACGGAAAAGGGTGTCATCTCGCCTTTGGAAAAGAGCGTCGTACACGGCGAGAGCGTACAGCCGGGAATCACGCGTCACTATTTTTACAATTCCTCGATCGGAAACTTTTGCGTACTGGTATGTGCAGATTTCCTGGACGAACGAACGCGGGCCGAGGTTTTCGACAACGAAATCGACATTGCGATCGTCGTGGCATGCCAAAACGACTCGGCAAGGTATTTCGACCTCATGGGGCATCACTGTCGAAATAGCCAACGTGGCGTCTATATTGCCTATTCCAACCTTGACCTTCAGCCTTTTGGGGATGGGCAATCAGCACTATTCGCCGTCCTTCACCGCCAATACCGCGATGCTCTCGTCGCGCATCATTTGACCGATTTGCATCCCGATGAAAAAGTCTGGGCTGCATCGAGACCCAACGACTTTCTCATCTGTGAACTAAACCTCGAAGAAAAGAAGCCTTCCCTAGCGC
The DNA here is from genome assembly GCA_035570795.1 of Rhizomicrobium sp. GTDB lineage: Bacteria > Pseudomonadota > Alphaproteobacteria > Micropepsales > Micropepsaceae > Rhizomicrobium. The sequence goes on along the minus strand of DATMKZ010000019.1, from coordinate 1,433 downwards.
CGAGTGTCCGGGACAGCCCCAGCGTGTCGGTCATCGCAGCTGGGGGAATGACGCTCCAAGTAACGACAGCCGGCAAAAGAGACTACAGGCTCGTGGCATTCGATATGGACGGCACGCTTCTGCGAGGGATTAACTTTTCCTGGGCGGTACTATGGGAATATTGCGGAGATGCCAATGGAGCCATCTGGCGTTCCCATTTGAAACGCTTTCGAGACAAAAAGCTTTCTTACAGTCAATGGTGCGAAGTCGCGACCAGCTATTTCCAAAGTGCGAGGCTGTCCAAAGAGCTAATCGAAATGCTTGTGAACGAAGGTGTTCGCGCCACGAAGAATTTGGAGTCGGGGATTGTCCGACTTAAAGCACTCGGCTTTAGAATCGCCCTCATATCGGGCGGGATCGATATTTTTTTCCGCACACTGGTGCCATCGCATCGAGAATTGTTTGATGATGTATTCATCAACAAGCTCCATTTTGATGCAGATGGCGTCGTCTGCGGCTCGGATCCGACAAGCTATGATTTTGAAGGTAAGTTCGACGCCCTCGCATCGCTTTGCGACAAGTACGGCCTCGAAATCGAACAAACCATTTTTGTCGGCGATAGATTTAATGACGAGGCGGTGCTTTCGCGCGCCGGACATTCAATCGTTTATAGCGAGTCAGATGATTCCGTCGCAATTACTTCGGATCATGTGATACGTGCAGACGACCTCAACCTGTTGGTCGACTATATAGAGGCGATTACGGTCAGACCCGAGAAGATTTGATCGGCCGCCGGCTTTTCAACGAAGACCGTCAGGACGGCGCTGAATATTTCGCCTGTTTAGCTGCCTTCCGGCGCCTTCGAGTAGCTCTTCTTATGCCTCGTCACGCACTCCTCGGCCAGATCAGGCGTCAGCGCGGCAGCGTCCGCATCCCCGTGAACGGATTGAACCGGCGTTCCGCCAGCGCCGCCCACGCCGCCGCGGCGAGGTGGCGGATGTGGAAATATTCGCGCGCTTTGGCCGGATCGGTCTGCAGCATGAAGCCGGTGGGAAGCGCCGAGCGGTTCGAAGCGTAGTAGGCGCCGTCGGGCGTGCGCATCGTCGCGATGACGCGGTTCAGGGTTGCGGCATCTTCGCGGCGGCCGGCAAGCGCGGCGAGCAGCGCCATCTGGCCGGTGCCTTCGGTCCATAGGCTCTCGCGCGCCTCGCTGTAGGCGTAGCCGCCGGACTGGCCGAGCATGTTTCGGACAGTCGAGAGCACGGCTGCGTAGCGCGACGTATCTGGCAAAGCCAGCAGCGGCCAGATCTGCGCGTCGAGCGCGAGCAGCGTGTTGCGCGTGAAGATCATGGACGAGGAAGGCAACGAACTGCCAAACGGCCAGGCGGGGCTGATCTATCACGAGACCCAGAAGCTCAACCCGTTCCAGTACTACAAGGACGAGAAGAAGACGG
>DATMKZ010000018.1:0-62556 GCA_035570795.1 Rhizomicrobium sp. | reverse complement strand
CGAAGGCCACAAGCTGCACGCCGTGCTGGCGGCACAGGTCGACGACATCGAGCGCCTGACCAAGCAGGCGGCGGGCCTGGCTTCGGCGCAGCCCGGCGCCCTGCGCGACAAGCTGGCCGCACAGGTCAAGGAATTGCTGGGGGCGGGAACGCTTGCCGACGAGCGCCTGGCGCAGGAAGTTGCGCTGCTCGCGGTCAAGGCCGACATTCGCGAGGAGCTCGACCGCCTGCAGGCCCACGTCCAGGAGGCGCGCGCGCTGATGACGTCCGGCCATGCGGTGGGCCGCAAGCTCGATTTCCTCTCCCAGGAATTCAACCGCGAAGCCAACACGCTGTGCTCCAAATCGTCGGACATCGCGCTCACGCGGATCGGCCTGGCGCTCAAGGCCACCATCGACCAGTTCCGCGAGCAGGCGCAAAACGTCGAATGACTGACGACATCAAGCGGCGAGGATTGATGCTCGTGCTGTCGTCGCCCTCCGGCGCCGGCAAGAGCACGCTGGCGCGCGCCCTTCTCGGCGACGACAACAACGTTCGCATGTCGGTCTCGGCGACGACGCGCGCCCGGCGGCCCGGCGAGACCGAGGGCAAGGACTATTTCTTCGTCACGCCGGACCGCTTCGAGGAGATGGCGAAGGCCGGCGACTTCTTCGAGCATGCGATGGTCTTCGACCACCGTTACGGCACGCCGAAGCGGCCGGTGATGGGCTCGCTGGGCAACGGGTTGGACGTGCTGTTCGACATCGACTGGCAGGGCACCCAGCAGCTCAAGGAGCAGGCGCGAGACGATCTTGTCAGCGTCTTCGTCCTGCCGCCCACCCATGACGAGCTCGAGCGCCGTCTCAAGGCGCGGGCGCAGGATTCCGATGCGATCGTCGCCCGGCGCATGGCCAAGGCCGCCTCCGAGATCAGCCATTGGCCGGAATACGACTATGTCGTCGTCAATCGCGACCTGCGCCGCGCCCTGGAACAGGTCAAGGCGATCCTCGAAGCCGAGCGCGCCCGCCGCACCCGCCTCGTCGGCGTCGGTGAGTTCGTGGCGGAACTTACCCGCGACGCGTAGGTTATCCTTCCATGCTTCTCGTCACGATCATCGGCACGGTCGCCGCGCTGTGCTCGACCGTCAGTTTCGCGCCGCAGGCGTGGCAGATCATCCGCACGCGCGAGACCAAGGACATCTCCACCGGCATGTATCTTTTGACGGTCGCGGCCTTCGCCGCCTGGCTGACCTACGGCATCGTGCTGCGGCAATGGCCGCTGATCGCCGCCAACGGCATCTGCTTCATGCTGTCGGCCTTCATCCTGACGATGAAGCTGTTGCCGCAGTCGGGCAAGAACGCCGTGGCGAAGAAGATCGCGAAGAAAAAATAACCTCCCCCTTGTGGGGAGGTCGGAGAGCGAAGCGATCCGGGTGGGGGGCGGTGGTGAGGGCAGAACGCCCCCACCCGAAAAATATCTTCGCTGCGCTCGATATTTTTCGACCTCCCCACAAGGGGGAGGTGATCAGTTGATATTCACCCGGTACACCCGCTTGGCCGTGCCGCTGAACAGCGCGGTTTTTTCGGCGGCGGAGTAGTTCGCGGCAACGCGCTTGAAGGCGTTCCACAGCGAGACGTAGTCGCAGCCGAAGCGGTCGACCGGGAAATTGCTCTCGAACATGCAGCGGTCCGCGCCGAAAGCCTCGATGCAGGTCTCGATATAGGGCTTCCATTGCTGCGCCAGCACCTCGGAGGTCGGATCGGCCTCGTGCATGCGCTTCTTCCAGCCGGCGAACGGCATCGGCAGGCCGCCGACCTTGACGACCACGTTGCCGCATTTCGCCAGCGCGCGAATATTGTCCCGCCAGACGCCGAAGCGCTCCTCGCGCTTGCCTTCGTAGCGCCCGATGCCGAGCGGCGTGCCGACATGGTCGAGCACGATGACGGTATCGGGAAAAGCCCGCGCCAGGTCGATCAGGTCCGGCAGCTGCGGCTCGAGCAGCCAGGCGTCGAACGACAGGCCGAGTTTGCGCAGCACGGCGAAACTCTCGCGGAATTTCGCGTCGCGATAGAGCCCGCCCGCGGTGCGCCCCGCCAGCGGCCCGAGCACGCCGGCATCCTCGTCATGCGAGGCGCTGTGGCGGATGCCGCGGAAGCGGCCGTGCCCCGCCGCGATGTGGCTGCGCAGCGCGTCCTCCACCACGCCGGCGGCGAGGCGCAGGTCGACATGGCCGACGATGCCGGCGCAGGCGCGGACCTCGCCGTAGATGCCGCTCGCCGTCATCGCCGCGACGCCGCCGACGAACTCGGTCTCGCCGACGCATTTGAGCGCGTCCGGCCCGTCGGCGCGGTACATCGCGCCGCACTCCATGTAGACCGTGCCGCGGATGTTGTGGCCGCTCTTGAGGTCCTTGAGCAGCTCGTCGACCAGGTAGCGCGGCGTATTGCGGATGATGTCCATGAAGCCGTGCTCGGACGGCGGCAGGTTGCGCAGGATCTCCGTCGGCCGGTCCCACAGATGATGATGCGGATCGACGATCGGCAGGTCGGGTTCGAGAATGGCTTCGGCCATGACGGTGTCTCCCTTACGGCGTCAGCACCACGCGGCCGGTGATTTTGCCTTCGCGCAGATCGTCGAGCGTCTGGCTGGCGGCGCTGAGCGGGCGCTTGCTGTAGGGGATCGGATCGACCTTGCCCTCGCGCACCAGCTTCATCATTTCGAGCGTCTCGGGCAGCGAGCCGGTCATCGAGCCGCCGATCGAGATCGTGCGGAACGGGAACATCGGCAGCGGCATCGACATGGCGCCGCCGAACAGGCCGACGATGATCACCTTGCCGCCGCGCCGCACCGACTGGCTGGCGAAGGCGAACGACTTCTCCGAGCCGACGAAGTCGACCACGGCGTAGGCGCCGCCTTTGGTGTCGGCGATCAGCTGCTTGGCCGCATTGGGGTCCTTGGTGTTGTAGGTCGCCGAGGCGCCGGCCTTCTTCGCGGCTTCCAGGCGCCCTTCGTCGATGTCGGCCGCCAAAGGACCCTTGCCGAATAGGGCGCGCGCGAACTGCACGCCCATCATGCCGACGCCGCCGCAGCCCACCACCAGCACCCGGTCGTCGGGGCCGAGCGCGCCGATCTTCTTCATCGCGGCATAGCCGGTCAGGCCGGAACACATATAGGCCGCGCCGAGCGCCGGGTCGGTCTTGCCGTAGTCGATGAGATATTTGGGATGCGGCACCAGGCAGTGCGTCGCATAGCCGCCGGCGACGCCGGACGAGCAGCCGAGCTGGCGCGGGCCTCCGATGCACAGATTCTCCTCGCCGCGCAGGCAGGACGGGCATTTGCCGCAGCCGATCCACGGGAAGGCGGCGTAGCGGGCGCCGACCTTGATGTCCTTGACGTCGGGGCCGACCGCGACGACCTCGCCCTCGATCTCATGGCCCAGCGTATGCGGCAGCTTCATGTTCGCCATCGGCAGCTTGGCGCCGCCGCCCATGTCGAAATAGCCGTCATGGATGTGGACGTCGCTATGGCAGACGCCGGCATTGTGCACTTTCAGCAGCACTTCGGTGCCGGTGGGCACCGGCGTCGGGGTCTCGATGTCCTGAAGCGGCTTGCCGAATTCGGTGATCGCCTGGCTGCGCATGCGCGTCTCCCATGGGGTTTTTGTTCTGACTGATTGTCAGTCTGGCATGGGCCAACGACGCCCTCAACCGCGCCCGATCAGGGGATCGCTCCAGCTCACGGCGCCGGTCTCGACATGGCCGGCGAGTTGGCGCACGAGACCGGCGTCGCCGGTCTTGCGCAGCGTCAGGTCGTACCAGTGGTCGCTCTGCGCCAGGCCCTGGCGGTGTTCGGCGCCGGTCCCGGCGGCCAGGGTGTAGGAAACCGATCGGCCCGAATAGGCGTCTTCGACCGTAAACGTCGCCGCGGCGTGGCTGTCGTTGCGTAAGCTGACGACCAGCTGCTGCGCGGCGGCGTCGTGGCGTGCGGCGGCGGTGAGCCCATCGCCTGCGAAGCGGCGAAAGAAGCCGTTCGATCCATGGACGCGAAGATCGTGCGGCGCCGCCACAGCCAGCGTCTGGCTCAGCGTTTTGCCGGCCTCCACCATATAGAACCACGGCCCTTCGCCGGCGCGCGCCGAATAGACGATGAAGCCGGCCCCGGCCGCACCGTCATTCGTGAAGGTCAGCGTCTGGCCATTCGCGGCCGCCGCGATGGTTGCGTCGAACCGATAGGGCAGCGGCCGCGCCGGGCGCCGGCCCGGCTCCTGCAGCGCCGCCGCCGTCTGTTTGGGCAGCTTCGGCAGCGGCTTGCGGGACTGGCCGTCGGCGCGCGCGATCCCGTCGGCGCCGTCATGCAGCGCCGGCCAATCGCGCCCTTGCGTGAAATCGAACATCGAGGTCAGGTCGCCCGACACGGCGCGCCGCCAGGGGCTGATATTCGGCTCGGCGACGCCGAAGCGCTTCTCCAGGAAGCGCAGCACGGAGGTGTGATCGCACAGCTGCGAATTGACGAAGCCGCCGCGCGTCCACGGCGAGACCACGATGAGCGGCACGCGCGGCCCGAAGCCGACCGGCTCCCACAGATAGTTCTCCGCCCTGGTGTCGGTGCTCGACAGGCCGATGGATTCGTGGATCGCCGGCACCAGCGGCGGCACGTGATCGAAGAAGCCGTCATTCTCGTCGTAGTTGAGGATGAAAGCGGTCTTGGCCCAGACCTCGGGATTGGCCGCCAGCGCCTCCAGCAGGCGTGCGGTCAGCGACTCGCCATAGCCCGGCGTCGCGGTGGGGTGCTCGCACATGATATAGGGCGCCACGATCCAGGAGACCTGCGGCAGGCGGTCGGCCTTCACGTCGGCGGCGAAGGCCGCGACCAGGTGCTCGCCGCGCGAGGCTTTGGCGTTTTGTTCGTCCGAGCCGGCGACGATGCTGCGCCCGCGCGCCGCCAGGTCCGGGGTCACCTTGGGGCTGCGGAAATTCGCCATGTAGGCGAGCGCGTTGTCGCCGTAATTGTCAAACTCCTGGTAGACGCGCCAGTCGATGCCGGCCTTCTGCAGGCGCTCGGCGTAGCTCGTCCAGGCGAAGCCCGCGAAACCCTTGGTGTCGCGGCTGCGGTCGCCGGTGTAGTTGTTCTCCGCGTCGGGATTGGCGATGACCTGGTTGCCGTTGTCGCCGACGCTGAGGCCGCTGGTGCCGCTGAACAGGAACAGGCGGTTCGGCGTCGTCGGCCCGAAGATCGAGCAATGATAGGCGTCGCAGATCGTGAAGGCGTCGGCCAGCGCGTAATAGAAGGGCAGGTCCGCGCGCGTGAAATAGCCCATCGTCATCTCGCCCTTGACCGCAATCCAGGCGTCGTGGTGCTTCCACAGCGCGTGCGATTTCTTCCAGCTGTGGTCGAGGCTGTGCATGCCCTGGGCGAAAGTGGTCCTGGTGTCGAGATGGAACGGCGACACGGTCTCGGAGTCGCCCGGCGTGCGCGGCTGCTGCCAGACCTTGCCGCCGCCGGGCAGCGCGATGGCGCGCGGATCGCCGAAGCCGCGCACGCCGCGCAGGCTGCCGAAATAATGATCGAACGAGCGGTTCTCCTGCATCAGGATCACGACATGCTCGACGTCGGCGATGGTGCCGCTGCGCGGCCGCGCCGGCAGCGCCAGCGCCCTTTGCAGCGACAACGGCAGCACCGCCAGCGTGGCGGCGCCGAGTTTCAGGAAGGTGCGGCGGTCGTTCTGCATGGCTGGGCCTCGGCGGACGGCGACAGCCTAGCGCGCGTTCGCGACAAAGCCATATCAGGGATGCGCAAAGGCCCGCGCCAGGGCCGCGAATTGCGCCACCGAAAGCTGCTCCGGCCGCGCCGTGGGCTCGAGGCCGGCGTCGCGGATCAGGTTTTCCGCGTCCGGGCGCAGCGCCTTCAGGCTCTGGCGCAGCATCTTGCGGCGCTGGCCGAACGCGGCGCCCGTCACCCGCTCCAGATCGCCCAGCGCGCAGGGCGCCACGGGCTGCGCCAGCGGCTCCAGCCGCACGATGCTGGAGGTGATCTTCGGTGGCGGCACGAAGGCGCTGCGCGAGACGTCGAACAGGATCTTGGGCGCCGTGCGCCACTGCGCCAGCACCGACAGCCGCCCGTAATGTTCGGTATCGGGCCCGGCGACGATGCGTTCCGCCACCTCGCGCTGGAACATCAGCGTCAGGCTCGGCCAGAACGGCGGCCACTGCGGCGCCGTCAGCCAGCGCACCAGCAAGGCGGTGCCGATATTGTAGGGCAGGTTGGCGGCGATGCGCGCCGGGCCGCCGAGCAGCGCCGCCTCGTCGACCGCGAGCGCATCCGCGACCACGATCTCGAGCCGTCCGGGATAGGCCGCGGCGATCTGCGCCAGCGCCGGCAGGCAGCGCGCGTCGCGCTCCACCGCGACGACGCGGTCCGCGCCTTCGCAGAGCAGCGCGCGCGTCAGCCCGCCCGGCCCCGGACCCACTTCGTAGAACGTCCCGCCCCCGGCCGCGCCCGCGGCGCGCGCGATCTTGCGCGTCAGGTTGAGGTCGAACAGGAAATTCTGCCCGAGCGATCGCTTCGCCTTGAGGCCGTGCGCCGCGATCACCTCGCGCAGGGGCGGTAAATTATCCACGCTTATCCGCCATGGCCGCCGCCATGCGGATCGCCGCGATCATGCTGCGGGCATCGGCCTTGCCGGTGCCGGCGATGTCGAAGGCGGTGCCGTGATCGGGCGAGGTGCGCACGATGGGCAGGCCCAGCGTCACATTCACCCCGTCCCAGAACGACAGCGTCTTGATCGGGATCAGCGCCTGGTCGTGATACATGCAGAGCGCCGCGTCGTAGCGACGGCGCGCCTCGGCGTGGAACAGCGTGTCGGCGGAGAGCGGTCCTGTCACGGCGTGGCCGCGGGCGCGCAGGGCCGCGACGGCCGGCGCGATGATGGCCGCGTCTTCCGCACCGAGCACGCCGTCCTCGCCGGCATGCGGATTGAGCCCCGCCACCGCCAGGCGCGGCGCCGCGATGCCGAAGTCGCGCGCCAGCGCGGCGAGGACGATCTCGCCCGTTTCGACGATGGCCTGCGTGGTGATGGCGCGCGGCACGTCTGCCAGCGGCAGATGGACGGTCTGCGGCACGACGCGCAGCGCATCGCTCGCCAGCATCATCACCGCGCGCGGCGCCCCGGTCAGCGCCTGGAGGAATTCGGTGTGCCCGGGATAGCGAAAGCCCGCCTGCACCAGCACCGCCTTGTTGATCGGCGCCGTGACCACGGCGGCCGCCTCGCCGCCCGTCGCCATCGCCACCGCGGCTTCGATGGCCTGGATCACCGCCTGCGCATTGCCGGCATCGGGCCGGCCGGGACGGCGTGTCGCCGTCGCCGCTATGGCGATGACCTCGCCGTCGAAGCCGGCGTCTGCGAACACGGCGCGCGCGCCGATCAGCCGCAGGGGACGATTGCCGACGCGCCCGCCCAGCGCCTTGTACGCCGCGACGGCGACTTCCGGGCCGATGCCGGCCGGCTCGCCCATGGTGATCAGGATCGGCGCGCTATTTGGCTTCGACATTGGCGTTGCGCCGCAGGTCGCGCAGATAGCGCCGCGACAGCATGGTGATCTGCTGGTCGAACAGGCTTTCCTCGACCTGCTGGCGCGACGGCAGCGCGAAGACGGTGCGCGTCGGTGCCCGCTTGTCGCAGCGCACCATCATCTCGATGCCGGCCGGCGACTTGAACGGCGGCGTCGCCTCGCCGGGGCCGGCCTTGTTGATCGCATCCTGGATCTCGGGGCTGAGGTCGGCGATCTTCAGGCCCATCTTGGCGAGGTCCTGATAGACCATGCCGTGCACCTGCTCGGCCATCTTGGGCAGCATTTCGCAGCCATTGACGTGATCGTGGATCTGCGTCGCGAGCTTCATGACGTTGTCGAGCAGCGTCTTGGGCGGATTGGGGCCGACCGGCAGCAGCAGCCGCGCCACGGTGAGCGGCCCGACCGGGCGCTGCGTCGCGGGATCGGGGACATGCGTGCCCATGCCTTCCTGGCGGTCGCGCAGGCCCATGATGTAATAGCCGCCGGCCGAACGGATCGGATCGGAGACTTGGCCGGCTTCCATTTTCTGCAGCGCGGCATCGAGTTCGGCCGGCAGCTGGCCCTGATGCACCCAGCCGAGGTCGCCGCCGGCCGCCGCCGTCGGGCTCTGGCTGAACTGGCGCGCCACGGTGCCGAAATTGGCGCCCGACAGCAGCTGCGCATGGATGTCCTGCGCGTCCTTCAGGACCTTGGCGTCGAGGTCGGGATTGTCGACGGCAAGGAAGATCGACGACACCAGGTAGTGCGGCTTGTCGGCGCCCTCCTGGATGTGCGCCATCTCGGCATCGACGTCCGACGGCGTGATGTTGACGCGATCCTGGAACTCGTCCTGCACAGCCTTCTGCCAGGCGATCTGCACCGCGATCTGCGCCCGCAGCGTCGACATGTCGACGCCGCCCTTCTTGAGCAGGTCGGCGAGCTGGTCCTTGGTCAGGTGGTTGTCGGTTGTGATGCGCTCGATCGACTTGTCGACATCGGTCGGCGATACGGTGATGTTCTTGCGGCGCGCTTCCTGGATCTGCAGCTGCTCGGTCTCGAGCTGGCCGAGCACCTGGGCGCGCAGCTTGAGCATGACGTCGGGCGTCGACTGCATGCCGGAGGTCGAGACGAACAGCAGGATGCGCTGGCGCAGGTCGTATTCGGTGATGATCGCGTCGTTGACGACCGCGGCGACGCCGTCGGCGGGACCGCTGTCGGCCTGGATCGCGGCGCCGGCGGGCGGGTTGGGCGGCACCTCGGCCGACGGCGCCGGAGCCGTGCCGGCGGGCGGCGGCGCGGGCGCTGCGGCCGGCGGCATCATGCCGGCCGGCGGGCCGGACAGGTTCTGGGCGAGCGAAGGGGCGGCCAAAAGCGCCAGCAGGCCGCCGAAACACGCAAATCGCAGGTATTTGTTGGACAAGGTTCGGACCTTCGGCAGCAATCTCAATGGTTTACGCGCTCGCCCCCGAACCGGCCGGGAGAATAGTCAAAAATGCCCGCGGTTCAAGGCAGCACGTGTTCAGGGACGTGAGAAGACGTCTTGTGGGAACAAGCTAAACGGCTCGATCGGCTGCTCGCCGGTTTTCAGGGTGAATCGCAGGATTATCGAGGTCGAGGGCGGCAGGTCGCGATCGGTGGTGAATTTGCGGCGATAGGCCAGGCTGACGCCGAGGCACTCGTCCTCGTAGCCGAGGCCGAGCTCGGTATCGAGCATCTGCCCCGCCAGCAGGTCGCGGCGCAGGGCGCCGAAGGCCTGCCAGTTCTGGTAGAAATTGACGTCGGCCTGGGCGTTGATTTCCTCGCGCTGGCCGAGGCCCAGCGTCGTCAGCTCGGCGGGCAGCTGGACATAGCTGACCTGCAGCGTGGAGCGGCCGTACTCGCCGGTGACGTAGAACTCCTGGCGCCGCACCGTGCCGTTGTCGCGATCGATGTCGATGCGGTCGGTGAGGTCGATATAGGGCAGGAATTTGACGCTGACGCGGCCGACGATGTCGGACGAGGTGCCGTGCTGGCCGGAATCGGTGCCGAAGATCGGATCGGGCTTGAGGCGGTAGGTCTGGCCCAGCACCGCGTCCAGCGAGCCGGAGGGGAACACGGCGCGGGCATGGATGCCGAAATTGGCGCGCGGCCCGCTTTCCACCAGGTCGTTGCCCGGCAGCTGGTCGAAGCTGAGGATGTTGTTCTCGTCGAGTTCGAAGGCGGCGCTGTCCTCGTTGGGGATGCCGGCCGGGTTGCCGCCATAGGGCTGCAGCACGAACTGCGCGATCGGCTCGACGATCAGGGCGCGGCCCTGGCCGGCGCTGGAGATGAACGGCCAGCGCCAGTCGAGCGCCGCATAGGGCACGCCGCGGCTGATGAACTTGTCGCCGCTGCCCGGCGTCAGCACGTCGCTGACGTGATAGACATCGCCGCGCGCATCCATCTGGAAGGTCAGCAATTGCCCGCCCGGCAGCACGGTCGGCCAGCGCATGCGCGCCTCGCCCGTCAGCCGCTGGTCGTCCTCGCCGACATTGCGCGTCAGCGCGATGCTGCTGACGTCGAAGCGGAACTGGCCGCCCAGCCATTTGTCGACCGGGATGAAGTTGAACTCGACCAGCGGCAGGGCGAAGGGGATGACGCCCGAATTGTCGGTGGCGCGCAGGCCCTGGAAGAAATAGCCGGTGACGGCAAAGCGCGTGCGCCCGCCCGTGCCCTCGACGAAGAGGTCGTTGACCAGGCGGTCGAGCTGCGAGAAATCGTAGCGCTTGAGATAGGTGTCGTTGCTGGTCAGCTCGGCGTCGAAGCCGGCGCGCCAGGTGGTGGAGATCGGGATGCGTCCCGAACCGAACAGGCTGGAATAGAACTGGTTGTCCTTGCCGCTGAGGCCGCCGTCCGGATTGTCGGCGATGCTGCCCTGCAGCCACATGCCGCCGTTTTCCCAGCGCTCGCGATATTCGCCGGCCAGCACCTCGCCGCCGCGGGTCGAGACCATCGGCGTGATCGTCGCGTCGTTCTGCGGCGACAGCGCGATATAGATCGGCAGGCGCAGGAAATAGCCGATCGAGGTCGAGTTGCCGATGTCCGGCGTCAAGAGGCCGCTGGCATAGCGCACGCTGGGGTCGGGCTCGCGCAGATAGGGCGAGTAGAACACCGGCACGTCGAAGAACTCGAACACGGCGTCGTGGAACACGATGCGGTGCCGGGTCTGGTCGTAGAGGACGTGGTCCGCCCGCACCTGCCACACCGGCGTGCGCTGGCCGGGCTGGTTGCAGATCTTGCAAGGCGTGTAGGCGCCGTCGAACGCCTCGATGAAGCGGCCCTGGCTGCGCGTCGCGCTGGCGGCGACCAGGCGGCCGTTCTTGCCGATCAGCGCGGCGAAGCTCCGCAGCACGCCGTCGCGCATCTTGTCGGTCAGCGTGACGTGATCGGCGAAGGCGACGTTGCCCTTCTCGTCGGTCAGGCTGACATGGCCGCTCGCCACCGTGGTGTCGTGGATCTGGTCGTAGACCACCTGCTCGGCGAGCAGGATGCGCCCCTCGCTGTCGATCTCGACATGGCCGCGCGCGGTCACGACGTGCGCGTCGACGTCGTAGTCCATCTCGTCGGCCTGCAGCAGCACGTCGCCCTTGATCGGCAGCGCGGCGGCGAGCGCCGGCGCGGCTGAGCCCAGCGCGGCCAGCAGGACGAAGGGAGCAAGGCGCGCCGCGCTCATCCGTCCTCCTGGTTGAAGACCAGCGTCATGCCGATCAGGATCGCCGCCGTCGCCGGCGCGGTGGCCGCCAGCGCCACCGGCAAGATGCCGCTCTGGCCGAGCGCGCGGGCGAACTCGCTGAAGAAATAGATGCCGAAGCCGGCCAGCGCGCTGATCAGCGAGACGCGCAGGAGGCCGCCGCTGCGCCCGATGCGCACCGAAAAGCTCGCCGCCATGAACACCATCGCCGCGAACAGCGCCGGCATCGCCAGCAGCGAGTAGAGATAGAGCTCATAGCGCACCGCCGAGAAGCCGGCGTTCTGCGCCGCGCGGATGAAGCCCGGCAGCTCCCAGAACGACAGCGTGTAGGGCGGCGCGAAGCTCTCCTGGATCTGCGCCGGCGTCAGCGTGGTGGAGAGGCGGTAGCGGTCGTGATGCACGGGCGTGCCGTCGGCGCCGCTGACCCAGGCGCCGCTCAGCATCCAGGTGCCGGAATCGAGTTCGGCCTCGCGTGCGTCGACGCGGCCGGCGAAATGGTCGCGCGCCCCGTAGAGGAAGACGACGACGTTCTCCAGGTGGACGCCCTGGTCGGTGACGCGCAGCGCGTGGATCACCGACTGGTGGTTCTCGTCGCCCTGGCGCAGCCACAGCCCGTTCGGCGACACCGACAGCTGCGAGGCCTCGCCCTTGATGTATTTCGCCTCCAGCGCGGAGAACTGCGCCAGCATGCGCGCCGAGATCGGCGTGATGGCGAGCACCACGACGATGCCGAGGCCCGCGGCCACCGCCAGCGGCGGCGCCAGGAAATCCCACGCAGACATGCCCGCGGCGCGCACCGCGACCAGCTCCTGGTTGCGCGACAGCCGGGCGAAGGCGAACACCCCACCCAGCAGCACCGCGAACGGCATCATCTTCTGGCCGAGATCGGGCAGCTGCAGCAGCGCCATGCCGATCACCACCAGCGTCGAGACGCCGTGCCCCGCCGTGCGGTTGGTGAGGTCCACGATGTCGATGGAGAAGGCGAGCATCAGGAAGGTGCCATAGACGATGGCGATGCCGACCAGGAACTGCAGCGCGAGATAGCGGTAGAGCGTCCAGGACCAGCTCATGGCGCGGCTTCCGAGGGCGCGGCCGTGCGGCGCAGCCAGCCGACGGGATCGGCGCCGGCGAGGCTGGCGAAGGCGAGCGCCGCGCCGAGCAGCGGGATCAGGTAGAACAGCACGTTGAAACTGGGATCGCGCACCGCCAGGCCCTGCACGCCGTAGCCCGCGATGCGCACCACCGCCATCGCCGCGAACGCCGCCGTCAGGCGCAGCGCGTTGGCGCCGCGCGCCCGGCTGCCGCGCAGGATCGCCGCCAGCGCGATCAGCGCGAAGACGATGCAGTAGAGCGGCTCGCTCAGCCGGTTGTGGCCCTCGGCGATATAGGCGTTGCGGATCTTCTCCGGCAGCGCCGCGCTCGGCCAGAACAGCTCGGAGAGATAGCGCTCGCTGGTGGCGCGTTCGGTGGCGTGCGCAGGCCCCGCGAACTGGTCGAGGTCGAAGACGTAGCGCTGGAATTTCAGCACCGAGAGCTGGCCGCCGCCATTGCCGCTGGCCTCGATCGTGCCGTCGGCCATGATCAGGCGCGCGCCGCCCGCGGTCTGCGCCAGCTGGCCGCTCTCGGCCAGATAGGTCACCGGATGCACCTTGTTGCGGTTGTCGTGCACCAGCACGCCGCGGATCGTGCCGTCGGAGTTGAGCTCGCGGATGAACACCGTCAGCCCCAGCGCCGGGGTGTTGAACTCGCCCTCGTTGAGCAGTGCCGTGCCGATGTCGGCGCGGATGTCGACCACCTTGTCCTTCATCGCCCGCTGGCCCGCCGGCATCAGATAGAGCGTGCACAGATAGGTCAGCGCCATCACCAGCGCCGCGACGATGAAGACCGGCACGGCGACCTGCGCCCGGCTGAAGCCGGCCGCCGACATCACGACCAGCTCGCTGTCGGTGTTGAGCTTGGAGAGCGCGAACAGCGTCCCGAAGAAATAAGCGATGGGCAGGATGATGACCAAAAGGCTCGGCAGCACCAGGATGGTCAGGTAGACGAAGGTCGGCGCCGACTGGCCGCGGTTGATCACCAGGTCGAGCAGGCGCAGCGACGTGGTCAGCCAAATGACCGCCGTCAACAAGAACGCGAACAGGGCCGTCGGCCCGATGAGCTGGCTCAGCAGGTAGAGCGACAGTCGCGGCAGTTTCACAGCTCCAGCCGTCACGGCGTGGCCCAGCCCATGGTCCGCAAGCCCTTTCGCCCTTTGTCCGATTCGCCCTAAACTAGCATCCAAGCGCCGCCGCCCGGCAATCCGCTCCGGCCGCGCCCGCCACTCTGCCTCGCATTGGGCTTCAATACCCCTTAAAGACGCGTCAGCACCAGAAATCACCGGGAGAACCACGATGCAATTGTCTTTTGCCGCGCCGCAGACTGTCGGCGTGGGCGCCTGGGTCGTCGGCGCGCTCGACGGCAATGTCCTGACCGCCGCGGCCCAGAAGGCCGACAAGGCGGCGGGCGGCGCCCTGTCGCGCGGCCTCAAGGTCAGCAAGTTCACCGGCAAGTCGGGCCAGGTCCTCGAAGTGCTGGCGCCGGCCGGCCTCGCCGTCTCGCGCATCGTCCTCGCCGGGCTCGGCAAGCCGGGCGATTTCAACGCCAGCGCCGCCGAAAATCTCGCTGCCGCGATCAACGGCCGCCTCAGCGGCGCCGGCGAGACCGCCGTGACCTACGAGATCGACGTGCCCAAGGGTTCCAGGCTGAAACCGGGCGATCTCGCGGCGCATCTGGCGCTCGGCGCCCGCCTCAAGAGCTACAGCTTCAACCATTACCGCACCAAGAGCCTCGATGAATATGAGAGCCGCCTGAAGACCGTGACGATCGCGACCGGCGCCGTCGCCGATGCGAGGAAAGCGTGGGGCCGGCTCGAAGGCGTCGCCAACGGCATGTTCTTCGCCCGCGATCTCGTCAACGAGCCGCCCAACGTCCTCTATCCGGCCGAATTCGCGCGCCGCGTGAAGGCGAACCTCGGCAAGCTCGGCGTCAAGGTCGAGATCCTCGGCGAAGCCGAGATGAAGAAGCTCGGCATGGGTTCGCTGCTCGGCGTCGGCCAGGGCAGCGAACGCGAAAGCCAGCTTGTCGTCATGACCTGGAGCGGCGGGCGCAAGAAAGACGAGCCCGTGGCCTTCGTCGGCAAGGGCGTGTGCTTCGATTCCGGCGGCCTGTCGCTCAAGACCGGTCCCGGCATGATGGGCATGAAGGGCGACATGGGCGGCGCCGCCGCCGTGGTCGGCACGCTGCAGGCGCTCGCGACGCGCAAGGCGCGGGTCAACGCCATCGGCGTCATCGGCCTGGTCGAGAACATGCCCGACGGCAAGGCGCAGCGCCCCGACGACGTGGTCAAATCCATGTCGGGACAGACCATCGAAGTCCTCAACACCGACGCCGAAGGCCGCCTCGTGCTGGCCGACGCGCTGACCTACACGCAGCGCACGTTCAAGCCGCGCTTCGTCATCGACCTCGCGACCCTCACGGGCGCCATCATCATGGCGCTGGGGCCGGAGCATGCCGGGCTGTTCTGCAACGACGACAAGCTGGCGAACCGCATTCTCGACGCCGGCAAGGCGGTCGGCGAGCCGGTGTGGCGCCTGCCGATGGGCGCGGGCTACGACAAGCTGCTGCGCTCCAAGATCGCCGACATGAAGAACATCGGCGGCCCCAACGCCGGTTCGATCACGGCGGCGCAGTTTCTCGCCCGTTTCGTCGAGGACAAGCGCCCCTGGGCGCATCTCGACATCGCCGGCGTCGCCTTCCAGGACGGCGAGCAGAAGGCGCTGGCGCCGAGCTGGGGCACCGGCTGGGGCGTGCGCATCCTCAACGAACTGGTCGAGGCGCATTACGAGGATTGAGATGAGGGGTGTGGCGACATGGGCCTTCGGATTGGCAGTCCTATGGGCGTGTAGCGCACAGGCCGCAATTCCCGTGCTCACGCCGGCCGAGATAATTGTGCCGATGTCAAAGCCACGCGGGATTCCGGTCTCAATCCCGAACAGGGTCACTCGATTTTGGAACGCCTCAAACCGGTGTTTCAGCTCAAGGCGAAGAAGGCGGGACACACGGCGAGCAGGGGCCTTGAGGTATATGAGATTGCGTTCTGTGGTGTGACGCGGCAAGGCCAGAAATACATCGTGCTGAACGGAATCTATCAGTTCATGGGCGCGCAGATCTGTGATGACAATGCGGGATTCGGCTTAGTCTATGATCCGCGCACGCAGAGCTTCGGCGATCTGACATTCGGCGTGAGTTCTTGTGCGCCGGCGTCGAAGGTCGCGCCATGACCGAAACCTTCTTCTACCTTGAACGCCGCAGCCTCGACGACGTCCTGCCGCGCCTCATCGAGAAGACGCTCGATTGCGCTTGGCAGAATGACGCACGCTGGGTCAATCCGCGATGATGCTGCAGCCGCGACTGCTGATGGGCCTGGCGGTCTGCCTTTACGGCGCGGCGGTGTTCGCCGCCACCTATCGCCTGGGCGTGACCCTGGAACCCGTCCTGCTGCTGCTGATCGGGATCGCCCTGATGCTCAGCGCGCGCGGCGGCGCGGCGGCGGCGACAGGACGGCGCGGCCGGTTTCACGACAACCTCGCAGGCCTCCCCAACGCCGCCCGGCAGGAGGCGTGGGCACAGCGCATCGAGAGCGGCGGCATGATCGTGCTGTTCGGCGCGCTGGCGGCCTGGCTCTACGGTCTGGGCGGATTGCGCTGGCCGTGGGTGGCACTGGGCGCGGCCGGCCTCGCGCTCGGCTCCTGGCGCGAGATCGCGGTCGTCACCGGCCTCAGCCGGGACGCCAGCAAGCGCGCGCGGCCGCCGCTGCGGATCGTGAACTGATGACCGAGACACTCTTTTACCATCTCGAACGCCGCAGCCTCGACGACGTGTTGCCCGGACTGATCGAGAAGACTTTGGAGCGCGGCTGGCGCGCCGTGATCCGCGCCGAATCGTCGGAGCGGGCCGATGCGATCGACAACCTGCTGTGGACCTACAACGACCATACGTTTCTGCCGCACGCCCAATCGGGCGAGGGCAATGCCAAACGCCAGCCGGTGCTGATCACCGTCGCCGACGAGAATCCGAGCGGCGCGAATGTGTTGTTCTGCGTCGGCGGCGCCACGCCGTCCTGGAGCGCGGTCGGCGATCTCACCCGCGTGGTGCTGATGTTCGACGGCAGGGACGCCGACATGCTCGCCCGCGCCCGCGCCGCCTGGAAGGACGCGAAAGCGGCCGGCCACGACGTGACCTATTGGAAAGAATCGCCCAGCGGAAAGTTCGAAAAGCAGGGATAGTTCGCCCTACAAGAACATCGGCGCCCAGCCGCTCAGCACGGTGGCGTGCCGCTCCAGGTCTTCCGCGCCCCGCACCAGGCGCGCGGCAAATCCCGGCAGGGTGGCGCGCGTCGCGTCGAGCCGCATGGCCGCCGCCAGGTCGCGGCACATCGTGGCTTCGGTTGTGGTTGACTGTTCCATGTCAGATGCAACGGCCGGCGCATCCAATCGTTGCGCGGCAAAGGCTTAAGACCTGAGGTCATACCAAGGCGGGGCATGTGTCAAAGCGGGACGGGCCCCGCTATTCGCTCTTCTTGCGCGCCGCCAGCTTCTTCAGCGCGATCGTCTGGCGGTGCCATTCCTTGACCGGCATGGCGGGATAGCCGCCGACCGTCTCGCCGGCCGCCACGTCGCGCGTCACGCCCGCCTTGGCCGCGAGCCGCGCGCCAGCGCCGACGGTGAGATGATCGCTGACGCCGACCTGGCCGCCCATCATCACGAACGGGCCGATCACCGACGAGCCGGCGATGCCGACCTGGCCCGCGATCAGGCAGTGATGGCCGATCTTCACATTGTGCGCGATGTGCACCAGGTTATCGAACATCGTGCCGGTGCCGATCACCGTGTCGCCGATGGCGCCGCGGTCGATGGCGCAATTGGCGCCGAACTCGACGTCGTCCTCGATGACGACGCGGCCCAGTTGCGGCACGCGCAACAGGCCCTTGCCGCTCGGCACGAAGGAAAAGCCCGCGCTGCCGATGGTGACGTTGGGCGCGAAGGTGACGCGGGCGCCGATCAGCGCGTAGTTGATGACGCAATTGGCGCCGATGACGCAGTCGTCGCCCAGGACCACGCCGTGACCGATCACGACATTGGAGCCGATCAGGCAGCGATTGCCGATCCGCGCATGCGCGCCGATCACCGCGCCCGAGCTGACCTGGGTGCCGGCGCCGACCGTGGCGGTGGGATGCACCGGCGTCGGCGGCTGCACGCCTTCGACCAACAGGGCGGGCGGATAGAACAGGTGCCCGACCTGCGCGAAGGCGAGGCGCGGGTTGGGCGCGATCAGGAGCCAGGTGCCGTTGTGCTCATGCGCGCCGAGCTTGCGGTCGGTGATGACGACGCTGGCGCCGGTATGGGCGAAGTCCGCGGCGAACTTGACGTCGCTGAAGACGCTGATGTCGCCGGCCGCGGCGCTTTCCAGCGCCGCCACGTCGCGCACCATGAAGTCGGACGACGAGCGGTTGTCGATCTCGCCGCCGACATGGGCCGCGATCTCGCCGAGGCGGAAGGGCCCGGCGCGCTGGAAAAATCGGTCGTCCGTCATGCAAGCTCCGAAGCGGGTCGGCGCAGTGTAGCAGACTTGGCGGCCGCCGAACCTCAGGGTTTCGGCGGCCAAGTTGACGCAACAAAGCCGGCCATCCCATGCCGCGCAAGCGGAGCGCGAAACCGCATGACAAGGACGCCGGATGAATCTAGAGCTAGGACCGGCCGCCCCGCGATTTCGAGAGCCCCCGCTTGATCGAGTATTATCTCTTCCTGCTCCTGCCCATCGCCTTCCAGATTTTCTGCCTCGTGCATGCGATCCGCAACGGGCACATGTTCCCGTGGCTGATGATCATCTTCTTCCTGCCGATGGTCGGCGGCATCGCCTATGTCATCGTCGTCATCCTGCCGGGCATGGTGACGAGCCGCGCCGCGGCCAAGGTCGGCGCCAATGTCCGCAATCTCGCCGATCCGCAGCGCGGCCTGCGCCAGGCGCATCGCGCCGCCGAGATGGTGGGCTCGGTCGATGCCAAGCGGGCCCTGGCCGAGGAATATATCGCGCGCGGCGCCTATGGCGACGCGGTGGAGATCTACCGCGAGGCGGCGCAGGGCCAGTTCAAGGACGATCCGGCGCTGCTCCTCGGCCTCGCCCGGGCGCAGTTCCTGAACGGCGATCCGGCCGGTACCCAGGCGAGCCTCGATGCGCTGCAGGCCGCCGATCCCAGCTTCATCTCCGCCGAGGCGCATCTGCTCTATGCCCGCGCGCTGGAAGAGCAGGGCAAGGAGGACGAAGCGCTCGCCGAATATCGCCGCCTGGTGCCGTATTTCTCCGGCGAGGAAGCGCGCGCCCGCATGGCGATGCTGCTGGAGCGTACCGGCGTCCGCGACGAAGCCCGCGCGGAGTACCAAAAGATCGTCAAGTCGCTCGACGGTGCGCCGGCGCGCTACCAGAAGGCGCAGAAGGAATGGGGCGACATCGCGCGCAAGGGCCTGCGCTAATGTAGCGCCGCCTGAAACCTCGCGAAATAGAGCAGCCAGATTGCCATCAGCGCCAGCGGAGAGCCGAGCTGCACCCACCGGTTGCGCAGGAACAGCGCCGGCAGCGTGACGGCGATCATCGGCACGACCGCGAGATTCTGCTCGCCCCATTCCTGGACGTTCAGTCCATCGCCGAGGATGACGTTTCCGATCAGCGCCATGATGCTGGTGACGGCAAAGGCGCCGATATAGCGGCGCGACTGCTTGTCGTGGAACCGCTTCAGGTCGATCGCTCCCTCGGCGGGGATCTCGGGACAGACGAGGGCGACCTGCAAATAGGTCAGGAAGGCGAGCGCGAAGGTGAAAAGGATCGTGCCGATGCTCCACGCCGTCAGCGTGCGCATGTCCCAGAAGCTGATCCAGTTCGCCAGCACCGTGATGAGGCCGTTGAGCAGCCACAACGCATGCGGCCAGGAAAGCTCGACCCGCTCCCACGACCGCACGAAGCCGGCCACCGTCAGCAGCAGGTGCGCGATCGCCAGCGCGAAGACGAAGGAGAGAAGCGAGATGACATGCTCGAACGCGCCCATGCCCGCCTCTCAGGTCAATACCGGATCGCCGACGGCGAAGAAGAACATCAGGCTGGCGAGCGTCACCACCGCCATGATGCGCTGGACCCAGACGTTGGGAAACACATAAGCGATCAGCAGGGTCACCAATCCCACGCCGACGCCGACGATTTCGATGTCCTGCCCCGGAACGTCGTAGAGCCGGCCATAGATCAGCGCCGTGGCGCCGGAGAGCAGCGAGCCGGCGAAGGCGACGCCGAGGTAACGCCGCCGGTTGGTGTTGTGGAACGCCTCCAGGTCGAGCGTCCCGGTCTCCGGCACCTTCGGGCAGACGAAGGCGACGAAGAGATAGCTGGTCGTCACCGCCAGGACGTTGAACAGCACCGACCAGGTCGTCCAGTGGGCGATGACATGCAGGTCCCACAGCCCGATCCACCACGCGATCGCCATCAGGAAGCCATAGGCCATCCAGCTGGCGTGCACCCAGGAATGACGCACGCGGTCGCCGGCGCGGACGAGCTCCACGACGCCGATCAGCAGATGGGCGATCGCCAGCGCCAGCACGAACGACACCAGCGTCATCATATGCTCGAACGCCGCCATGCCGAATCCCCCGCTCCGTGGCGCACCCTAGTTTACCTCTGCCGCGAGCGGGAGAGGCGGTGCCGGCGTTACCTTCGAACGCGGCGCGCGCGGCGCCTGGCACAAGTCAGCGACGAGCAATACCGCAGCTGAAAAACCGTCTACCCTGACGGCCGAAAAGATCGCACAGCGCGCCGGAAGGAGTCCGTCATGAAGAAGGATGTCAGCCCCGCTCCGCGGCTTCGCCGCCTCCCCTATCGAAGCCGAAGCTACAAGGAAACCGGAGCGCCGTCAGCGCCAGCCGCGCTACGGTCGTAAGGGTTGACGGAGATATACCTGTTCAGCCGCATGGGGCTGTGAACAGAATGCTGTATTCTGTTCACTCTCCCTTTTCCGCGTCAATGGCCGATGCTCGATTTTCTTCGCTAAAAAGCGGAGTTTTCCGCCAATGACGCAATCTCTCTTCGACCAAGCTGGAAACCGGAAATATCTCATAGCAAAGGAACGCGTGGCTTTCGTGGCTGCCGCGCTCCAAGAAGACGCATTGATCGCGACTTTCTGCCTAACGCTCTTACTCACGGGTGCCCGCATATCAGAGGTCTTGGCCGTGACGCGTGCGCGCATAGACAGCCGCGATGAGGCAATTGTCTTTGAGACGTTGAAACGGCGAAGGCGGAACTTATTTCGTGCCATTCCTGCTCCGCGCCAGTTACTCGATCTGATCGAAGCTACGACGAGGTCGCACCCAAATGCGATTTGTGACCGCGTTTGGCCGTGGGGTCGAACTACGGCCTGGAAGCACGCTAAGCGCGTGATGAAAGCGGCCGGCATCGCTGATGCGATGTGTAAACCCAAAGCACTTCGCCATGGATTCGCTGTTGAGGCTGGGCAGCGCGGCGTATCTCTCAATATCGTCCAGCGTTGGCTTGGGCACGCACGAATTGAAACCACCGCAATCTATGCGGCAGCGCTCGGAGAAGAAGAGCGGAAACTGGCGCGTCGGACTTGGGGTTCGGTTGTATCGGCAATTTCGTGTGTCGAGCCGAAGCAAGAGGAAAAACATGGTTAAACGACGTTTCGCGGGGCAGTGCGAAAGTCATTCCGCACGCATTTTGTTGAATTACATCACTATTTCCAAATAAGGTGATTTGACGAATGGATATATCGCTGACATGAATTGTATTCACGGATTTGTTTTCTGTTGAACCAAGTGTGTCGCGCTACCGGACCAACAGGTGTTATTTGAATAGGCAGCGGCGCGCCCAAAAGCGCCGCATAGTCTTCATCCGATGCAGTAGATGCATAGTGTTTACTTCGGGGGGTGTCATGACAGCGGTAGATTTTCCGACGGTATGGGCTAAGGCTGCAGGGGCGGCGGTTAACCCACCTGACATAGTGTTGGGATTTTCCGAGGCCGCTGCGAATAATTTTTTGGCCGCTCACTACAAAAATAATCCGGACTTTTATGACCGTAGCAGAGAGCGGCAGCCCAATAGCCCAATCTACGATCATGTGTTTGATGATCATGGAACGCAGCGACGTGTTCGCTTTTGGGCAAAGGTTGCAAAAGACCCAGGCGTTACGGCAGTTAAAATCAATTTCAAACAATCGGCGGCTACTCAGACGCGCTTTGCGGCCTGGTGGAAGGCCACGCACGGCACCGCAACAAGTGGAACATTGCCGCCCAACTTACAGCTATTAGTTCCGGATGTTGTTCTACAATTTAATTTTCCGAAACTCGATGGCAGTGGTGGAGAGAATCTAATCGACTTGCCATTTTCGATCGATATCGAAACGTATGCCAAATTGGATCAGGCTGCGGGAAAGTATCTCATTCAGCTCTCCAATTGGGATATCACAGTCGCTTCGATTGGAGATCCAATTGATCCAGGTGCCGCCATATGGGGGGCTGGACCAATTCCGGCACCGTGCGATGCAGAGGTTAAACGGTTACGACTAATCATTCGCGATCTATTCACGCTTGGGGCCAATATTGCACTCACACAATTTGCGCAGACCCTAACCGTAAGTCTGCCTCTTCCACCAATTGACGTCGTGTCAGGCGTATCCGCCGTTCCCAGAGAGCTCACCATCACTGATACAGCGCTCGGACTGGGGCTGGGGGTGCAGCCTACAAGCCTCCATGAAAAGGTTACTCGCGCATTCAATGGCGAGATGTTGAGATTCGAAGAGGAACTTGGAGGCACCGATTTGGAGCAGGTGCTTTCATCTGCGCCATTGGACGATCCGGCAGCTCTCGATTTGTACCTGCAACAAAATGTTCCGGCCTACCGCAGTCTGGAAGCTAGATCGCAGGGCATTAAGGCTCGGAGGGGACCAACAAAGGGGGCTCAACCCGCCGGCCCTCTGCCTAGTACCGACGTATTTGTGATGCTCGATGGTTCAGTTTTTGACTTGATCGCAAAAAGTCTCTTGAAGGCTGACCAGCAGGACTGCACCTCATGGCTATCCGTCGATTTAGCTTTGTTCTATGGCAGGGGACGAGCCTGTTATTGGTTCAGTCTAGCCAATGCCAAGGGAGGTCTGAACGGCACCACCATTAATATGGGCTGCGACTTTCGGGCTGGAGGGAAGTTGGACCTCCAGGCGTGCATGAGAGTGCCGTGTGCGCCCGACGAGTGTGCGACATGGTCCCCCGGGATTGGGTTGGCGGGGCCAGTCTCATTGGGCGTTTCAATCAATAATTCATCGTGGAATAGCAATAGAGCATTGGAAGTGCGGGCCGCGTTTTCAAATTTTCCAGGGTTTGAGGTATATGGATTGCCGCCTGGGATTGGTGATCTAGTGAACGCAGTCCTGAATTTTCTCAGCTCGGTGATATTGAAAGCGTTTTTCAACGCGATCTTGTCAGTAATCGACATCTATTTGATTCAATTTCCCGTTTCATTGGGGGGTACAAACGTGAAGATGACGATCTCGCAGATGGGTGTCGCGAATCCAGCTGGCTATCTCACCCTTACTGGCACTGCCGCGTTTAGTTAGGAATTTCGCATTTGGCGGAAGCCTGATTGTCGAACCTTGTTTGGCGGTCAGGTCTTTTGGTCGACACACAAACAACGCTTTCCGATCAACTTCCGTTGACTGATTGACGCCGCGCGTCTCGGTCAGGTTTGTGTCGCAGAAATCGCCAGATCCGTTTCGCGAAACGAGAAACACGCTGCGCGACTGAGCGTGAACAGAATACAGCAAACTGTTCACATCACGCCCCGCGCATCACGCCCCGCACATCACGCCCCCCCGCCTCACCCCTCCGCCAGCGCCGCTTCGTACTCTTCCTGCATCTTGAGCCAGTTCGCTTCGACCGTCGCCAGCTTCTTCGCCGCGTCGGCGCGTTTCTTCGACACCGCCTTGCCGCGCGCCGGGTCCTTGGCGAACAGCAGGGGATCGGCGAGGCTCTTGTCGCATTTGGCGATCTCCGCGTTGAGGTCGGCGATCTGGTGCTCGGCGCCGTCGATCTTGTCCTTCAGCGGCTTCAGCTGCCGGCGCCGCTCGGCATGGTCGCGCCGCGCTGCCTCCTTGTCCTTCGGCTTGGCCTCCGGCTCGGCTTCGACGCGCCGTGTCGGGCTGTTGTCGCCGCTGAGCAGGAATTTGCGATAGTCGTCGAGGTCGCCGTCGAACGGCACCACCTCGCCGTTCGCCACCAGCAGCAGCCGGTCCGCCGTCGCCTCGATCAGGCGGCGGTCGTGGCTGACCAGCACCACCGCGCCGTCGAAATTGTTGAGCGCGGTGAGCAGTTCGCCGCGGGCGTCGATGTCGAGATGATTGGTCGGCTCGTCGAGGATGAGCAGGTTCGGCTTGTCCAGCGTCGCCAGCGCCAGCATCAGCCGCGCCCGCTCGCCGCCCGACAGGTTGCGCACCCGCGTCAGCTGCTTGTCGGCCGAGAAGCCGAAGCCGCCGAGCTGCGTGCGCACCTCCTGCACCGTCAGCTTGGGCCGCAGATGCGACAGCGTCTCGATCGGCGTGATCGCGCCGTCGAGCTCTTCCAGCTGGTGCTGCGCGAAATAGCCCGGCACCAGCTTGCGGGCGCGGACCATCTCGCCGCCCATCGGCTCCAGCTTTCCCGCCAGCAGTTTCGCCAGCGTCGACTTGCCGTTGCCGTTCTTGCCGAGCAGCGCGATGCGGTCGTCGGGATCGAAGCGGAACGACATCTTCGTCAGGATCGGCTTGCCGGGCTCGTAACCGACCGCGACGCGCTCCAGCGTCAGCAGCGGCGGGCTGGCCTCGACCGGCTTGGGCAGGCGGATCGGCGCGACATGCTCGTCGACCGGCACCTCGACCACTTCCATCTTGGCCAGCGCCTTCATGCGGCTCTGCGCCTGGCGCGCCTTGCTGGCTTTCGCCTTGAAGCGGTCGACGAAGCTCTGCATGTGCTTGCGCGCCAGCTCCTGCTTCTTGGCGAACGCCACGTCGAGCGCCCTGCGCGCCGCCCGCGTCGCCACGAAGGTGTCGTAATTGCCGCTGTAGAGCGTCGTCTTGCCGTGCTCAAGATGCAGGATGAACTCCGCCGCGGTGTTGAGCAGGTCGCGGTCGTGGCTGACGATCAGGACCGTGCCGCGATAGCGCTGCAGGAAGTTCTCCAGCCACATCACGCCTTCGAGGTCGAGATAGTTGGTGGGTTCGTCGAGCAGCAGGAGGTCCGGCGCCGCGAACAGGATCGCCGCCAGCGCCACGCGCATGCGCCAGCCGCCGGAGAACTCGGCGCAGGGGCGCAGCTGGTCCTCGGCCGAGAAGCCGAGGCCGGCCAGGATCTCCGCCGCCCGCGCCGGCGCGGTGTAGGCGTCGATGGCGTCCAGCCGGTGATAGATGTCGCCGAGCTTGTGGGCGTCGCTCTCGTGCTCGGCCTCGGCCAGCAGCCGCGTGCGCTCGGGATCGGCCTCCAGCACGGTGTCGAGCAGGCTGGTCTGCGTCCCCGGCGCCTCCTGCGCCACCGCGCCGATGCGCCAGGCGCTCGGCCAGGCGACGTCGCCGTCGTCGGGCCTCAGCTGGCCCAGGATCACCTTGAGCAGCGTCGACTTGCCGGCGCCGTTGCGCCCCACCAGGCCGATGCGCCGCCCGGCGGGCAGGCTGGCGCTCGCCCCGTCCAGGATTTCGCGGCCCGCGATGCGGACGATGAGGTTGTCGATGACCAGCATGGCGCGACCTTATAACCACGTCATGGCCGGGCAGCGAGCACAGCGAAGCGCGACCCGGCCACCCATTTTGCCACAGCCAAACTTGCCCTTCGGAGGGGCCGCTTCTATAACCCGCGCACTTTTCCCACTTTCGGAGTCCCCCATGGCCGTCGAGCGCACCCTTTCCATCATCAAGCCGGACGCCACGCGCCGCAACCACACGGGCGCCATCGTCGACCGCTTCGAGAAGGCGGGCCTCAAGGTCATCGCCTCCCGCCGTATCCAGCTGTCGCAGGCCCAGGCCGAGGCGTTCTACGGCGTGCACCGCGCGCGCCCGTTCTTCGCCAGCCTCGTCGCCTTCATGACGTCCGGCCCCGTCGTGGTGCAGGTGCTGGAGGGCGAGAACGCCATCGCCAAGAACCGCGAAGTGATGGGCGCCACCAATCCCGCCAACGCCGCTGCCGGCACCATCCGCAAGGATTTCGCCGAGTCGATCGAGGCCAATTCGGTGCATGGCTCCGACGCCCCCGAAACCGCCGCCCAGGAAATCGCCTTCTTCTTCTCGGGCCTCGACATCGTTCCTTAAAAACTTTCCTCCCCCGTGGTAACGGGGGAGGTGGCTCGCCCATTTCGGGCGAGACGGAGGGGGCATGCAGAACAAAACCGTCGTCGTCACCGGCGGCACCTCGGGCATCGGCGAGGTCGCGGCCGTACACCTCGCGGGGCAGGGCGCCCGCATCGTGCTGATCGCCCGCGACGCGGCGCGCGCCGACGCGACGCTGGCGAAACTCAAGGCCGCCAACGCGTCGGCGTTGCATAGCGTGCATCTCGCCGATCTCTCCAGCATCGCCGAGATGAAGCGCGTCGCCGCCGAGATCGCCGCCGCCGAGCCCAGCATCGACGTGCTGATCAACAATGCCGGCGCGGTGTTCCTGTCGCGCAAGCTCAGTGCCGACGGCCTGGAGATGACCTTCGCCACCAATCACATGGCCTATTTCGTGGTCACGAACATCTTGCTGCCCAACCTGAAGGCGACGCCGGGCGCCCGCATCGTCTCGACCGCGTCGGACGCACACAAATCCGGCAAGCTCGATTTCGCCGACCTGCAGTCGCAAAAGAGCTACGGTTCGTTCCGCGCCTACGGCACCTCCAAGCTGTGCAACATCCTGTTCACGCGCGCGCTCGCCACACGCTTGGGGCAAGGCGGCGTCACGGCCAATTGCCTGCATCCCGGCTTCGTCGGCACGCGCTTCGGCCAGAACAACGCGACCAATGTGTTCCTGAAGGCGCTCGCCGGCGCCATCATGGCGTTCGGCCTGAAACCGGAAGACGGCGCCAGGACGATCATCCATCTCGCGTCCTCGCCCGACGTCGCGACGATCAGCGGCGAATATTTCTACAAGTGCAAAGTCGCCGAGCCGAGCCTCGCCGCGCAAAGCGACGCCGATGCGAAGCGGCTGTGGGATGTGTCGGCGCAGATCGCGGGCCTGGGCTAAACCGCAAAAACGGCGCGTCCGTTTTCCAGCCGCACCTTCCCCTCCGCCACCAGCCTCAGCGCCGCCGGATAGAGCTTGTGCTCTTCGATCAATATCCGCGCCGCCAGCGTCTGTGCCGTGTCGCCGTCCAGCACCGGCACCGCCGCCTGGGCGATGATCGGGCCCGAATCGAGCTCCGGCACCATGAAATGCACCGTGCAGCCGGAAATCTTCACGCCGGCATCGAGCGCCTGCTGCTGCACCTTGACGCCCTTGAACGCCGGCAGCAGCGAGGGATGGATGTTCAGCATCCGCCCCTCCCATTTGCGCACGAAGTCTTCGGAATGGATGCGCATGAAGCCCGCTTCGCAGACGAGGTCGATCTTCGCGGCCGTCAGCGCGGCGTCGATCGCTGCGTCGAATTCCTCGCGGCTCGCGAACACCTTGTGCGAAATCACCTTGGTCGCCACGCCCGCTGCCGCCGCGATCTTCAAACCCTCCGCCGTCTCCACGTTCGAGAACACCAGCGCGATCTCGGCCGGAAAGTCCGGCGCGCGGCACGCCGCGATCAGCGCCGCCATGTTCGAGCCGCGCCCGGAGATCAGGATGGCGGTGCGGGCTTTCTGCGTCAAAGCCTCAGCGTCCCGCGATACACCACCTTCGCCTCGCCTTCGCCCGCCACCAGCGTGCCGACGCGCCACGCCTTCTCGCCCGCTTCCTGGAAGGCGTCGATGACGTGTCCGGCGCTCTCCGCCGCGGCCACGACCGTCAGGCCGAGCCCGCAATTGAAGGTCCGCAGCATCTCGGGCGTCGCGATGCCGGCGGCGCGCGCCAGCCAGCCGAACACCGGCGGCGGCGTCCAGGCGCCCAGGTCGATCTCGGCGTGCAGCCCGTCGGGCAGGGCGCGCGGCAGGTTCTCGGTGATGCCGCCGCCGGTGATGTGCGCCAGGCCCTTGACGCCGCCGGCGCGGATCGCCGCGAGGCCGCTCCTGATATAAAGCCGTGTCGGGGTCAGCAGCGCTTCGCCCAGCGTCCGCGCCGCGTCGAACGGCGCCGGCGCATCGTAGGAAAGCCCCGCATCCGCCACCACGCGCCGCACCAGCGAATAGCCGTTCGAATGCGCCCCGCTGGAGGCGACGCCGAGCACCACGTCGCCCGGCTTCATCGCCTTGCCAAGCGGCAGGACATGGCCGCGCTCCACCGCGCCGACCGCAAAGCCGGCGAGGTCGAAATCGCCCTTGGCATAGAGGCCCGGCATCTCCGCCGTCTCGCCGCCGATCAGGGCGCAGCCCGACGCCTGGCAGGCGCGCGCGATGCCTTCGATGACGGCCGCCGCGCCGTCGACGTCGAGCTTGCCGCTGGCGTAATAGTCCAGGAAGAACAGCGGCTCGGCGCCCTGCACGATCAGGTCGTTGACGCACATCGCCACCAGGTCCTGGCCGATGCCCGCGAAAAGCCCGCAGTCGATGGCGATTCTAAGCTTGGTGCCGACGCCGTCGGTGGCGGCGACCAGCACCGGATCCTTGAAGCCGGCCGCCTTGAGGTCAAACAGCCCGCCGAAGCCGCCGAGGTCCGCGTCGGCGCCCGGCCGCCGCGTCGCCTTGGCAGCCGGCGCGATCCGCGCCACCAGCGCCTCGCCGGCATCGATATCGACCCCGGCGTCCTTGTAGGTCAGGCCGTTGCGGCCAGTTTTTTTGGTCATCGCGAGCGCGGTCCAGAGTCTCCGCTTCGTTTACGCAAGGGTGCGCCAGCCCGCAAGCCGCGGAGCCTTCGCCGCGTCTTTACCGCTTTTGCCCTGCAATCTGGCGCTTTCGCAGGCAGGCCGCGCGCTTTATAGTCCGCAGCGCTTTATCAAGGTTCCCGATGTCACAGGCTTTTTCCCGGCTCGCACCCGTTCTGGCGCTTGCCTTCGGCTTTTTGTTGCCGGCGGCTGCCGGTGCCGCGCCCGCCGACCTGACCTATTCGGTCAGCGGCATCCATGTCGACGCGACGGCGGCCTCGGCCAGCGCGGCGCAGGCCATCGCCATCGACCAGGGAAGGCCGCGCGCCTGGGACATCCTCTACAAGCGCCTCGCCAAGCAGTCGGACTGGGGCAAGCAGCCCAAGCTCGACGCCGCGGGGCTGAAGCGCATCGCGCGCGGCTTCACGGTCGTCAACGAGAAGCGTTCGACGACGCGCTACGTCGCCGACGTCACCTATGTCTTCAGCCCCGAATCGGTGGCGCGGGTGATGAGCGGGATCTCGACCGCCTACCGCCTGAGCAATGCGCGGCGCATCCTGCTGATTCCGATGTCGCCGAATTTCGATCCCAAATCCGGCTGGGTCAGCGCCTTCTCCAGCCCCCGCTTCGGCGCCAGCGCCGTGCCCTTCGCGGTGCCCACGGGCGAGGCGCCCGACGTCGTCGCGCTCGAGCGGCTGCAGTTCGATGCCACCACCTGGGCCGATGTCCAGCTGGTCGCCGCCCGCATCCATGCCAGCGAGGCGGTGCTGGCGCTCGCCATCCCGCTGACCTCCGGCGGCACCTCGCTCACCGACAAGATGACCGGCAAGGTGCAGATCTGGCTGAAGCGCGTCGGCATCGCGGAAAGCCCGATGAAGACCTCGGTCGACGTGCCGCTCGTCAAGAACGTGGTGCAGACCTATCCGCTCGCCGCCGACGCCGCCGTCCATGCCGTCGAGGTGATGTTCCAGCAGAAGCCGCCGATCGATTTCGGGCCGCGCGGCAGCCTGACGGCCGACGTGCATGTCGACTCGCTGCAGCAATGGGCCGCCATGCAGAATTCCATGGCTGCGCTCGTCAATGTGCTCGGCGTGCAGGTCGTGGCGATGGATATCGGCCAGATCCGCATCCAGGTCTCCTATCAGGGCTCGACCGACGCGCTGCAGGCGGCGCTGGCGCCGGCCGGCGTGGCGCTGACCAGGAGCGGCGACAGCTGGTCGATGGCCTATGCGACGCCGGTCAGGCCCACGGCGACGCCATGACCGGACCTCTGCGCCAATTGCCCAATTTCCTCACCGCGATCCGCATCGTGCTCGCGCCCCTGACCGCGTGGCTGATTTTCCACGGCCAGGACCTTGCCGCGCTGTTCGTCTTCGCCTTCGCCGGCGCCAGCGACTGGGTCGACGGCTTCCTGGCGCGGCGCTACGGCCTGGTCTCGCGCTTCGGCGAGTATCTCGATCCCGCCGCCGACAAGCTCCTGATGCTGGCCTGTTTCGTCACCCTCGCCGTGATCGGCCAGGCGCCGCTGTGGCTCACCGCCATCGTCATCGGCCGCGACGTCGCCATCGTGCTCGGCGTCCTCATCGCGCAGGTCTTCTCGCTGCCCGTCAAGATGGAGCCGCTCGCCGTCGGCAAGGCCAGCACCGTGGTGCAGATCGGCTATATCGGCCTGGTGCTGCTGCTGCTGACCGTGGGCGTCGTGATGCCGGTGCTGGTCGAGGCCGCCGCCCTCATCGCGGCCGGCTTCACGCTGATGTCGTGGTTCTCCTACGGCCAGCTGCTGCTCAAGGCCTTCGCCACCGGCCGCCGCCCGGCCTGATTGTTCGACCGAAACAGCACCGTGCCATCCCAGCTCCCGCTTCCGCTTTCGTCCCGGCCCGCCCTCGGACGCGCCGATTTCATCGTCGCGCCGGCCAATGCGCAGGCCGTCGCCTTCATCGACTCCTTTCCGCGCTGGACGGCGCCGGCGGCGGCGCTCCATGGGCCCGCGAGTTCCGGCAAGACGCATCTGGCGCAGGCCTGGGCCGCGGTCGCCGGCGCGCTGGTGGTCGAGGCGTCGGCGCTGGGCAAGGCATTCGTGCTGGCGTTGGAGCCCGGCCGCGCCGTCGCGCTGGAGAACGTCGAGGCCTTGACTGACGAGGCGGCGCTGTTCGCGCTGTTCCAGCATCCAGGCCCCCTGCTGCTCACCGCCAAAGAGCCGCCTTCCGCCTGGCCCGCGACGCTGCCGGACCTCAAGTCCCGTTTTGGCGCACTTCTCGCCTTCGCGTTGTGGGCGCCCGACGACGCGCTTTTGTCGGCCCTGACCCGCAAATTGTTCACGGACCGGCAACTGGCCGTGCCCGATCCTGTGATCATGAGGATCCTTCGTTCCGTCGAGCGTTCGCCCGCCGCCGTCCGCGACTTCGTCGCCCGCGCCGACGCGCGCGCGCTGGCGCAAAAGCGCCCGGTGACCATGGCGCTGGTCGCGGCCCTCCTCGCCGAGGACGAGGCGCCGCTGTCATGACAGAGTTATCCCCATCCGCTACGCTCCCGCCGGCCAAGCGATAAGCCCTTGATGTCCAACCCGATCCTCACCGCCGATGCCGACGCCGCGCAGCCGGCGGATGTCTGCGCCCCCGACGCCTCGCCCGAGCGCTTCGTCAACCGCGAGCTGTCCTGGCTGGCCTTCAACCGCCGCGTCCTGGAGGAGGCCCGCAATCGCCGCCACCCGCTGCTCGAGCGCATGCGCTTCCTGTCGATCTCGGCTTCGAACCTCGACGAGTTCTTCATGGTCCGCGTCGCCGGCCTCAAGGGCATGGTCAAGGAAGGCGTCGCCACCCACAGCGCCGACGGCCTGACCCCGGCGCAGCAGCTCGCCCAGGTCGACGAGATGGCCAAGGTCCTCATCCTCGACCAGCAGGCCGTCTGGCTGCCGATGTGCGGCGAGCTTCGCGAGGCCGGCATCGCCGTCATCGAGGCGGACGAGCTCAGCGACACCGATCGCGACTGGCTCGAGGCGCATTTCAAGGCGCAGATCTTCCCGGTGCTGACGCCGCTCGCCATCGATCCGGCGCATCCCTTTCCCTTCATCCCCAATCTCGGCTTCACGCTGGCGGCCCGCCTGATCCGCGCCAAGGACGGCAAGACCGTCACCGCGCTCGTCCCCATCCCGCCGCAGCTGCAGCGCTTCATCCGCCTGCCGGATTTCGGCAAGCCGGATTCTGCGCGGTCGGCGCGCTTCCTGCCGCTCGAGAAGGTCGTCACGCTTTATCTCGACCGGCTGTTTCCCGGCCACGCGGTCGCCGGCTGCGGCGTCTTCCGCGTGCTGCGCGACAGCGACGTCGAGGTCGAGGAAGAGGCCGAGGATCTGATGCTGCTGTTCGAGTCGCTGCTCAAGCAGCGTCGCCGCGGCAGCGTCATCCACATGAAATGCTCGGCCTCGATGCCGGACGACCTGCGCCAGTTCATCGCCGACCATCTCGACCTGGACGAGCCCGAGCTCGTCATCATCGACCGCATGCTGGGCCTTTCGGACCTGCAGAAGCTGATCCTCGACGAGCGCCGCGACCTGCAGTTCAAGCCCTATGTGGCGCGCTTTCCCGAGCGCATCCGCGACCATGGCGGCGACTGCTTCGCCGCCATCCGCGAGAAGGACATCATCGTCCATCACCCGTTCGAGAGCTTCGACGCGGTGGTGCAGTTCGTGCGCCAGGCCGCCGCCGATCCCAACGTCGTCGCCATCAAGCAGACGCTCTACCGCACCTCCTCCGACAGCCCGATCGTCTCGGCCCTGATCGAGGCGGCGGAAGCCGGCAAATCCGTCACCGCGCTGGTCGAGCTCAAGGCGCGCTTCGACGAGGCCGCCAACATCAAATGGGCCCGCGACCTGGAACGCGCCGGCGTCCAGGTGGTCTACGGCTTCATCGAGCTGAAGACCCACGCCAAGGTCAGCCTGGTGGTGCGCCGCGAGAGCGGCTCGCTGCACACCTATGTGCATTTCGGCACCGGCAACTACCATCCCAACACCGCGAAGATCTACACCGACCTGTCGCTGTTCAGCGCCGACCCGGCGCTCGGGCGCGACGCGGCGCAGCTCTTCAACTACATCACCGGCTATGCCGAGCCGACGGCGCTGGAAAAGATCGCGGTCTCGCCGCTCAATCTGCGCGGCACGCTGATCGACGCCATCCAGCACGAGATGGTGCATGCCCAGGCCGGCCGTCCCGCCGCCATCTGGGTCAAGCTCAACGCCCTGGTCGATCCGCAGATGATCGACGCGCTCTACAAGGCGAGCCAGGTCGGCGTTCGCATCGAGCTCGTCATTCGCGGCATCTGCTGCCTGCGTCCGGGCGTGCCGGGCCTGTCGGACAATATCCGCGTCAAGAGCATCGTCGGCCGCTTCCTCGAGCATGGCCGCATCGTCTGCTTCGGCGCCGGCCACGGGCTGCCGTCGCCGCAGGCGAAAGTTTATATTTCCTCCGCCGACTGGATGCCCAGGAACCTCGACCGCCGCGTCGAGGCGCTGGTGCCGGTGGAAAATCCCACGGTGCATCAACAGGTTCTGGACCAGATCCTGGTCGCGCTGCTGAAGGACCAGGCCCAGAGCTGGCACATGAGCGCCGACGGCTCCTATGCCCGCGACGCCGAGGCCTCGTCGCCGGACGCGTTTTCGGCGCATACTTACTTCATGACGAATCCGTCCCTGTCCGGCCGCGGCCGCGCCCTCAAGATCGCCCAGCCCCGCCCCGTCGCCATCGTCGCGCGGCGGGACTGAATGAGCGGCACCCAGGCACCGTCGGCGGATGCGCGCGCGCCGTCGGGCAGCCGTCCGCGCCCCAGGCCGCGCGGGCCGGTCGCCGTCGTCGACATCGGCTCGAATTCGGTCCGCCTGGTGATTTACGAGGCGGAGAGCCGCGCCGCCGCCACCCTGCACAACGAGAAATCGATCTGCGCCATCGGCCGTGACATGGTGACCTCCGGCCGCCTGCATGCCGAAGGCTGCGCCATGGCGCTGGAGGCGCTGGCGCGCTTCAAGATGCTGGCCGACGGGCTGAACGTCGCGGTGCGCGAGGCGGTGGCGACTGCGGCGGCGCGCGATGCCTCCAACGGCGCCGATTTCGTGCGCCGCGCCGAAGCCGCCTGGGGCGCGCCGGTGCGCGTGCTCTCCGGCGAAGACGAAGCGCGCATCGCCGCCGAAGGCGTCGTCGCCGGCATCCCGCAGGCGGACGGCCTGGTCGCCGATCTCGGCGGCGGCAGCCTCGACATGGTCAGCGTCCGGGGCGGCAAGACCGGCGACGCCTATACGCTGCCGTTCGGGCCGCTGCGCCTGATGGACGGCGCCAAGGGCGACGCCGACAAGGCCCGCAAGCTGGTCGACGAGGGCCTGGAAAAGCTCAACCTGCACGGCCTCAAGGAGCGCTCGCTCTACGCCGTCGGCGGCATCTGGCGCAGCTTCGCGCGCGTCGACATGGAGGCGACGAACTATCCGCTGCATGTGCTGCAGGAATACGAGATCCCGCGCGGCCGGGCGCTGCGCCTGTGCAAGGTGCTCTCCGGCCTGTCGCGCAAATCGGTCGAGAAGATGAAGGTGGTCTCCAAGCGCCGCGCCGAGTCGCTGCCCTACGGCGCCATCGTGCTCGAGCGCCTGCTGCTCGCCTGCGACCTCAAATCGGTGGCGATCTCGGCCTATGGCCTGCGCGAGGGCATCCTCTATGCGCGCCTGACGCCCGAGGAGCGCGGCCTGGATCCGCTGCTGGAATTCGCCGAAGCCGCCAACGCCCGCCAGGCGCGCAATCCGGGCCATGCCGCGGAGATGTTCGCGTGGATGGCGCCGCTGTTCTTCGATGAGACGGCGGAGCTGCGCCGCATCCGCCAGGCCGCCTGCCTGTTCTCCGACGTCGCCTGGCGCCGCCATCCCGACGACCGCGCGCTCGGCAGCTTCGGCCAGGTCCTCTCCGCGCCCTTTGCCGGCGCCAGCCACCGCGCCCGCGCCCTGATCGCATCGTCGGTGTTCCACCGCTATTCCGGCGACGAGGATTTCCCCCGCGACATCGCCAATGCGGAACTCCTGGACAAGGACGATGAGGAACGCGCCCTCGCCGTCGGCCTGGCCTGCCGCCTGGCCTTCGCGCTGTCGGCGTCCTCGACCGACGCGCTGCCGCATTACCGCCTGCGGCTGACCCCCGCCAAGATCGTGCTCGACCTGCCGCGCCGCCACGAGGCCATCGCCGGCGAACCGGTGCAAAAGCGCCTCGGCGCCCTGGCGGCGGCGTTCGGCCGCAAGGGCGAGATCCAGATCGGGTAAATACCCGTCGGCCAAACACCCCGTTGTTTCGAAGGGTGCGGGTTCATTTGCTAAGGGTATAATCTGTCGCGCCTTGCACTGGATGCCCCGAAAGGTCTTTAAGAGGCGAGGTTTTCGCCGGAATGGCGTCGGCCGACCCGTTCAACCGGGGGAAAGCCCCTCTTCACCGAGGGCAAAAGGAGCATTTCATGGGTGCGTTCAGCATCTGGCACATTCTGGCGCTGGCGGTCATCGTCCTGCTGCTGTTCGGCGGGCGCGGCAAGATCTCCGACCTGATGGGCGACGTCGCCAAGGGCATCAAGAGCTTCCGCCAGGGTCTGAGCGACCCCGAAGACGCCAAGACCATTCCGGGCTCGGCCAGCAATCCGGCCCCCACGCCCACGCCGAACAAGGACCAGACCACCGTCGGGCGGTAATCGATGCTCGACTTCAGCTGGAGCCACATTCTCATCGTGCTGATCGTTGCCTTGGTCGTGGTGGGGCCGAAGGACCTGCCGCGCCTGATGCGCATCGTCGGCCAGTGGATGGGCAAGGCGCGGGCGATGGCGGACGAGTTCCGCAAGAGCTTCGACGACATGGCCCGGCAGTCCGAGCTCGACGAACTGCGCAAGGAGATCGAGAGCCTGCGCAACGAGCGGCCGCTGGCCGATGTCGAGCGCGAACTCAACCGCTCGATCATCCCCGAGGAGATGCGCTCCAAGGCGCCGCCGCCGCCAACCGTCTCCATCGACGCCGAGCCGGTCGAGACCGAGACCGCGCCCCCGCCGCGGAGCGGCGAATTCGAAAGTCCTTCCATTCCCGAGCCGGCCGTCGTCGATGCCGACGGCTACACGCCGCCCTCGCCATGAACAGCCTGGGCCCGACCGGTTTTGAAATTGTGTATCCTCTCGCCGTCATCGCCCGCTTTATGCGGGCGACCCATTTTTCTCCCACGCGGAGAGGAAAATGGCCTGCCCGGGCGATGACGGTTGGCGCTGGTTCAAGCAAACCCGAAACAATCCGAACATGAACAAGCCGACCGAGGACGACGAAGCGGCCATCGAGGCGACCAAGGCGCCGCTGATGGATCACCTGATCGAGCTGCGCCGGCGGCTGATCTGGTCGATCGTCACCTTCGTGCTGTGCTTCCTCATCTGCTTCTGGTTCGCCAAGCCGATCTACGCCTTCCTGGCCCAGCCGCTGTCCACGGCGCTGAGCGGCCAGTCCAACCATCACATGATCGCCACGGCGCTGACCGAGACCTTCTTCACCTATGTGAAGGTGGGGATGTTCGCAGGCCTCTGCCTCGCCTTTCCCGTCATCGCGGCGCAGCTGTGGCTGTTCGTGGCGCCCGGCCTCTATCGCCAGGAGCGCCGCGCCTTCCTGCCCTTCCTCGCCGCGACGCCGTTCATGTTCGTGCTCGGCGCGGCCTTCGTCTATTACATCATGCTGCCCAACGCGATCCGCTTCTTCCTCGGCTTCGAGACCCAGGGCGGCGCCGGCGGCCACGGCCCGCTCGGCATCGAGCTGCAGGCCAAGGTCAGCGAATATCTCGACCTGGTGATGACGCTGATCTTCGCCTTCGGCTTCTGCTTCCAGCTGCCGGTGCTGCTGTCGCTGCTCGGCCGCGTCGGCATCGTCACGGCCAAACAGCTGCGTTCGACGCGCCGCTACGCCATCGTCGGCATGACCGCCGTCGCCGCGGTGCTGACCCCGCCCGACATCTTCTCGATGATGAGCCTGCTGGTGCCCCTCGTCGCTCTCTACGAAATCTCGGTCCTGCTGGTCTGGCTGATCGAACGCAGCCGGGCGAAACAGGACAAGAAGAAAGACACATAAGCACCGCTGTCATCCCCGGCGAGCCGCGCACTTCGCGCGGCGAGGGAAGGGGACCCAGGTGGTTCAAACAGCTGCGGTGCTGCGGCTATAATCTCGCATGGTCCGCGAGTTCTACACCTACATCCTCGCCAGCAAGCGTAACGGCACGCTCTATATCGGCGTCACGAACGACCTCAGCCGTCGCACGCTGGAGCACAGGCACGGCATCGGCTCCAAATTCACGAAGAAATATGGCGTGACAATTCTCGTCTATTTCGAAACCTACGATCGCATCGAGATCGCCATCGACCGCGAGAAACAACTCAAGGGCTGGAATCGTGCCTGGAAGATCAAGCTGATCGAGAAGAACAATTCCGGCTGGAACGATCTGTTCAGATAACCCCCCATTGTCATCCACGGCGAGGCGCGCGCCAGCGCGCCGAGGGACCCCTAAGCGCCAGCGTAAGGGGATCCAGGCGGTTGGGCCGGGCCCGGTCCGACCGCCTGGGTCCCCTTCCCCTCACGTCGCTGCGCGACGTTCGGCCGGGGATGACAGCGGTGATTTTGACGGGCCTCTCGCCCCATGCCATTACGCCTGCTCTTGCGGGATGCGACTCATGCACGACATCAAATACATCCGGGACAACACCGACGCTTTCGTCGCCGGGCTCGACCGGCGGGGCGGGGCGGATGGTGGCGCGATCGCGAGCCAGCTGCTCAAGCTCGATGAGGAGCTGCGCGCGGTCCTCGTCGCCCTGCAGCAGAAGCAGGCGCGCCGCAACGAGGCCTCCAAGCTGATCGGCCAGGCGAAGGCGAAAAAGGATGAGGCCGGTGCCGCCGCGTTGATGGCCGAGGTTGCCGGCCTGAAAGACGCCATCGCCCAAGGCGAGGCCGACGAGCGCCGGCTGAACGAAGAGCTGAAAGCCGCGCTCGCCGTCCTCCCCAACATCCCAGCCGACGACGTGCCGCTGGGCGCCGACGAGCACGCCAACGTCGCGATCGAGGCGCGCCGCTTCAATCCCGTGAAGCACGTTCCGGCGAGCGGCATCAACGCGCCGAAGGAACACTTTACCCTCGGCGAGGCCCTTGGCCTGATGGATTTCGAGCGCGCTGCGAAAGTCTCCGGCGCGCGCTTCGTCTATTTGAAAGGCGCCCTCGCCAAGCTGAGCCGCGCCCTTGCCAGCTTCATGCTCGACAGCCACACGGAAAAATTCGGCTACACCGAGGTCATGCCGCCGCTTTTGGTGCGTGAGCCGGCAATGTTTGGCACCGGACAATTGCCAAAGTTCAAAGATGACCTCTTTGCAGCCTCAAATGGATTGATGTTCGACACCATCAACAAGAGTTTTCAGATGTCTTCTAAGCCCGATGTCCAATCGGTGACATCAGGCATAAGAGTTGAAGAAGCGTTTTGGCTCATCCCCACCGCCGAAGTCCCGCTCACCAACTACGTCAACGGCGAAATCCTTGCCGAGGCCGAGCTGCCGCTGCGCTTCACCGCCTACACGCCGTGCTTCCGCGCCGAGGCCGGCGCCGCGGGCAAGGACACGCGCGGCATGATCCGCATGCACCAGTTCGACAAGGTCGAGCTGGTCTCCATCACCACGCCCGAGCAATCCAATGCCGAGCACGAGCGCATGACCGATGCGGCGCAGGAAATTCTCAAATGCCTCGACCTCAAGCACCAGGTCATGACGCTGTGCAGCGGCGACATGGGCTTCGCCGCGCGCAAGACCTACGACATCGAGGTCTGGCTGCCCGGCCAGAACCGCTTCCGCGAGATCAGCTCGTGCTCGAACTGCGGCGACTTCCAGGGCCGGCGCATGAACACCCGCGTCCGCGGCGCCGACGGCAAGGTGAAGGGCCCGGTGCACACGCTGAACGGCTCCGGCCTCGCCATCGGCCGCACCATCGTCGCGATCCTGGAGAACTACCAGGAAGCCGACGGCTCCATCGCCGTGCCCGACGCACTGAAGCCCTATATGGGCGGGCTCGAGAAGATCGCCAGATAGCGTTCCTCCCCAGGGAGCGGAAAATTTGTCGGCCGCTCTTGAACGCCCGGCGCCTCGGACTATGTTCCTGCCCCCGCAAGGCCGCGGCGGCGGCCAAGCGGGGCGGAAAAGGCGGGGAGGGGGTACCCCCCCTGCGCTTTTTCGAAGAACAATTATATTGCCGAAGCCGTGCTGGACCCCCGCCAGGGCCATGTGGTCTATCGAACACAGTTTTGCAATGAAATCAGTATCTTGTCTTAAGAATCGGGGGAATTGAACGTCGCTTTTCGGGCCCACCCCGAGGTCGGCAATATCGGTCGAAGCAAGGAACAAGCATGCGCATCCTGGTCACCAATGACGACGGCGTCCACGCGCCCGGCCTCGGCGCCGCCGAGAAGATCGCCCGCGCCCTCAGCGACGACGTCTGGGTGGTGGCGCCCGAGACCGAGCAGTCCGGCGCCTCGCACTCGCTGACCCTGACGCTGCCGCTGCGCCTGCGCGAGATCGACAGCCGCCGCTTCGCCGTCACCGGCACGCCGACCGACTGCGTGATGATGGCCTGCGCCCATGTGATGAAGGAGGCGCCGCCGACGCTGATCCTCTCCGGCGTCAATCGCGGCTCCAACATCGCCGACGACGTGACCTATTCGGGCACCATCGCCGGCGCCATGGAAGGCTGCGCCCTCGGCATCCCGTCCATCGCCATGAGCCAGTCCTATGGCTGGACCGAAGGCGCCGAGATCCGCTGGGATTGCGGCGAGGTCCAGGGTCCGCCGCTGATCCGAAAACTGGTCGCGGCCGGCTGGCCCGAAGACGTGCTGATGAACATCAATTTCCCGGACGCCGCGCCCGGCGAGGTCAAGGGCGTCGACCTGGCATCGCAGGGCAAGCGCGATTTGCAGACCGCCGCCCTCGATCGCCGCATCGACGCGCGCGGCAATCCCTATTTCTGGATCGGCTTCAAGCGGGTGCGCTCCGATCCGCCCGCCGGCACCGATCTGCACGCGATCTACAACAAGCGCATCGCGGTGACGCCGCTGCATCTCAACCTCACCGAGTTCAAGGTGATGGAGACGCTGCGGCAGAAGCTCGGAAAGATCGCGCTGGCGTGACATGACCGACGATCCGCGCCAGATCCGCCTCATCATGGAATTGCGCGGCCAGGGCATCGACGACGGCAGGGTGCTCGGCGCCATCGAACGCATCCCGCGCGAGGCTTTCGTCGAGGCGCCGTTCACCGCCTCGGCCTACGACAATTCGGCGCTGCCGATCGCCTGCGGCCAGACCATCAGCCAGCCCTATGTCGTCGCCTATATGACGCAGCATCTCGAGGTCCGCGAAAACATGCGCGTGCTGGAGGTCGGCACCGGCTCCGGCTACCAGGCCGCGATCCTCAGTCCCTTGTGCCGCCGGGTCTACACCATCGAGCGCCACCGGCCGCTGCTGGATCAGGCGCGCGGGCGGTTCGACGCCCTCAAGCTCCACAATATCGTCAGCAGGCTCGGCGACGGCTTTGCGGGCTGGCCGGAGCAGGCGCCGTTCGACCGCATCATTCTGTCCTGCGCCGTGGCCAAAGTGCCGCCAATCCTTATCGAACAGTTAAAACCGGGCGGCATCCTGGTCGCGCCGGTGGGTGATGCGCCGACTTCGGACGCGGCGGCCCCGTTGGAAAGGTTTTCTCAACGATTGACGAAGATGATCCGAAACGAGACAGGCGTGACGGAAGAAGTCCTGATCCCTGTCCTGTTCGTCCCGATGCTGTCGGGCCTACCGTGAGGTGCGAGAACGCACATGGTCTGGAGCTTTCACATGCAACGTCTCGCGGCCCTCATGGCCACCGCGCTGATTTCGTCGGTCCTGCTCAGCGGCTGTCTGGCCGAGAGCTCGCGCACCGAGCTCGACTGGAATCCGGCGTCCGACGCCGCGCATCGTCCGCGCACCGCGCTGAACACGCCGCCGCATCATCTGCCGGCGACGCATCACCGCCCGCCGATCCAGACCGCGGCGCTCGACTGCCCGCTGCCGCGCGCCAAGCCGGGTGGGACGCCCGCCTGGTACAACAACACCGCCGCGCCGCCCGTCACCCAGCCGGCGACCTACACGCCGACCGGCGGCACGCTCGCCTTCGCCTGGCCGGTCACCGGCCCGGTGATCGCCGACTACGGCACCACCGTCAGCGGCGAACGCAATGACGGCATCAATATCGCGATCCCCTACGGCACGCCGATCCACGCCGCCGCCGCCGGCCAGATCAGCTATGCCGGCAACGAATTGCGCGGCTACGGCAATCTCGTGCTCATCAAGCACGACGACGGCTACGTCACCGCCTACGCCCATGCCGAACGCATCGTCGTCAATCGCGGCGACTACGTCGCCAAGGGTCAGGTCATCGGCTATGCCGGCCAGACCGGCGACGTCACCAGCCCGCAGCTGCACTTCGAGATCCGCAAGGGCGTCGCGCCCGTCAACCCGCACTCTCTGCTGGTCGCCTCGCGGTCTAGCTGATCTTCTTCCCCAGCTCGCCGCCGAGATCCTGGATGAACTGCCAGGCGACGCGGCCCGAGCGGGCACCGCGTCCTGCCGCCCATGCCAGGGCGCGGCGGTGCAGATCGTCGCGCGCCGGCGACAGGCCGTAATGCGCGGCATAGGCCTCGATCATCGCGAGATATTCGTCCTGGCCGCAATTGTGGAAGCCGAGCCAGAGGCCGAAGCGGTCCGACAGCGAGACTTTCTCCTCCACCGCTTCGGACGGATTGATCGCCGTCGAGCGCTCGTTCTCCATCATGTCGCGCGGCATCAGGTGGCGCCGGTTCGACGTCGCGTAGAACAGGACGTTCTGCGGCCGCCCTTCGAGCCCGCCCTCCAGCGCCGCCTTCAGCGACTTGTAGCTGGTGTCGTCCTTGTCGAAGGAGAGATCGTCGCAATAGAGCAGGTAGCGCCGGGCATCGCCGCGCAGCAGGCGCAGCAGCAGCGGCAGGCTGGCGATCTCCTCGCGGTGGATCTCGACCAGCACCAGCTTCGCCTTGCCCTTGAGCCCGCGATTGACCTCGGCATGCACCGCCTTGACCAGCGAGCTCTTGCCCATGCCGCGCGCCCCCCAGAGCAGGGCGTTGTTGGCGGGCAGGCCGGCCGCGAACCGGCG
This sequence comes from Rhizomicrobium sp., assembly GCA_035570795.1. Classification (GTDB taxonomy): domain Bacteria; phylum Pseudomonadota; class Alphaproteobacteria; order Micropepsales; family Micropepsaceae; genus Rhizomicrobium. The sequence continues at coordinate 21,084 of DATMKZ010000018.1, read as the reverse complement.
CGTATTCTCCAAAAGCGTGTCGCGCGCGGCATCGATGCCCTTGAGCAGCGCCAGCGGCACGGCGGCGATCCGGTCGACCGCCATGAGCCCGCCATGCGCCGGTTCCCAGACGAAGGCATCGCCCTTTGGCGGCGCCCTGCGGCCAAGAGCGCCCGGCGCCAGCCGCTCCAGCGCGGCGGCGATGCGTTTCAGATCGGAGGCGCCCGAACCGCTCGAAGCGCCTTTTGGACGCGATGCCATCAGCTAAACCCTTGTTTTGCCATGGTTGCAAAGGGAGGCCGCGCCGCTATATTCGCGCCCGAAAAGCCGCGTCTTTGCGATGCGGCGCCTGAACTCCTCGGATCCCCGATGCAAGACATTCTGTCCAATCCGCTTTTCATGTTCGTGCCCGTCGGGCTGATCTTCTATTTCCTGGTTATGCGTCCGCAACAGCAGCGCGCCAAGCAGCATCGCCTGGCGATCGAGAATCTGCGCCGCGGCGACACGGTGGTGACCGCCGGCGGCGTGATCGGACGCGTCACCAAGGCGCCGGTCAAGGAGGACGCCGAAGTCACCATCGAAATCGCCGACAACGTACAGGTCAAGGTCGTCAAGGGCACGCTCAGCGAGGTGAGGGCCAAGACCCAGCCGGTCGAAACCAAGTCGGACAAGAGCTGAACCGCAATGCTTCAGGTCTCCAACTGGGTCCGGATACTCGTCGCCGTCATCCTGCTGGCGGGGTTCGCCATCGCCCTGCCCAATGCGCTGCCGGATTCGGTCCGCGCCAGGATTCCCGCCTGGCTGCCGAGCCAGACCGTGTCCCTCGGCCTCGACCTGCAGGGCGGCTCGTACCTGCTGCTGGAAGTCGAACTCGACACCGTCACCAAGGACAAGCTGCAGGGCCTGACCAGCGACATCCGCCGCGCCCTGCGCAAGGCGCATCCCTCCATCGGCTACCAGTTTCTCGATGCCTCGGGCGACGCGCTCTCGGTGCGCATCACCGATCCATCGCGCCGCGACGAGGCCAAGTCGCTGATCCAGGCGCTCAATCCCAGCACCGGCGGCGGCGTGCTGGCGGTCGGCGCCAAGGCCTATGACTTCTCCGACGACGGTCAGGGCGTCTTCACGCTCAAGATGACGGACACCTTCAAGACCGAGACGCAGCGCGACATCGTCAACCAGTCCATCGAAGTCGTGCGCCGGCGCATCGACGAGATGGGCACGCGCGAACCGACCATCGAGCGGCAGGGCGACGACCGCATCGTGGTCCAGGTGCCCGGTCTCAAGGATCCCCAGCATCTCAAGGACACGCTCGGCAAGACCGCCAAGATGACGTTCCAGCTGGTCGACGAAGCCGCCGATCGCGGCGGCGCGACGCAGCGCGGCGTAGCGCCGATCGGCGATGAGATCCTGCCCTATCTCAAGCCGCTGCCTGGCGAGCCGCCATCGGTCGTCGTCGAAAAGCTGGTCATGGTGGCCGGCGACCGGCTGGTCGATGCCCAGCCCGGCTTCGACCAGCAGACCGGCCAGCCCTCGGTCAATATCCGCTTCGACAGCGTCGGCGCCAAGGAATTCGGCGACATCACCAAGGCCTATCCGCCCAAGACGCAGCGCTTCGCCATCGTGCTCGACAAGCAGGTACTCTCGGCGCCGGTGATGAACGAGCCGATCCTCGGCGGCTCCGCCCAGATCACCGGCTCCTTCACGACGCAGTCGGCCAACGATCTTTCGATCCTGCTGCGTGCCGGCGCCTTGCCTGCGCCGCTCAAGGTCATCGAGGAGCGTACCGTCGGTGCCGAGCTGGGTGCGGACTCGATCCGGGCCGGCCGCTATTCGGCGCTCGCCGGTCTTGTTCTCGTGGCGCTGTTCATGATCGCGCGCTATGGCCTGTTCGGCGTCTTTGCCGACATCGCCCTGACCTTGAACATCGTCCTGCTGATGGCGGCGCTTACATTGTTCGGTGCCACGCTGACGCTGCCCGGCATCGCCGGCATCGTGCTCACCATGGGCATGGCGGTCGACGCCAACGTGCTGATCTATGAGCGAATACGCGAAGAACAACGCAACGGTCGCACGATGCTGGCCTCCATCGACCAGGGCTTCCGCCGCGCCATGGCGACCATCATCGACGCCAATTCGACCCATCTGATCGCAGCCCTCATCCTGTTCCAGCTGGGGTCCGGGCCGGTACGCGGCTTCGCGGTGACGCTGGGCGTCGGCATCGTCACCTCCTTCTTCACCGCGGTGATGGTGACCCGCCTGATCGTCGTCCTGTGGCTGAACATCCGCCGGCCGCGGAAATTGGCCATCTAGAGAAAAAGGCTGAAAAGCCCGCCGGATACGGTAAAGTCCGGCCCAAGACTCATAAACGGGAGGGTGGCCATGGCGGCCTTTTTGGGAAATCTGCGCAACGTCGTGATCGCCGGCTTCGTGCTGGCGTTCGGCGTGCTGGCTATCCGGTTTTCGTTCGGCGGCCTCGAGATCGGCACCGAGGCGTTCTGGGCCTTCATCATCCGCTGGCTGCACATCGTCTGCGGCGTGATGTGGATCGGTCTGCTGTGGTATTTCAACTTCGTCTCGACGCCGACCATGCCGAAGATCCCCGACGAGCTGAAGCCGGCGCTTGGCCGTTTCATCACGCCGGCGGCGCTGTTCTGGTTCCGCTGGGCTGCCATGGGCACGATCGTGTTCGGCATCCTGCTGGCCGGCATGAACCACTACATCGTCCAGGCCTTCACGCTCGACATCGTCGATCCGACGGGCCGCTTCTCGACGCCGTCCTATCTGCTGATCGGCATCGGCATGTGGCTGGGCACCATCATGTGGTTCAACGTCTGGTTCGTGATCTGGCCGAACCAGCAGCGCGCCCTGAACATCGACGGCAAGTATCCCGACCTCGCCGCGCCCGCCAAGGCCGCTTCGGCCAAGACGGCGGGGCAGTTCAGCCGCATCAACACGCTGCTCTCCATTCCGATGCTGTTCTGCATGGCGGCCGCCTCTCACATGCCGTAGGCGTTCGCACGCTGTGACAAACGATCCGAGCCGCCGGAGCGATCCGGCGGCTCTTTTGTTGGAAAACGCATGAACGCCATCGAAGAGCTCGTGCGGCGCGCCGACCCGGACCGCTACTTCTCCGCCCTGTTCGCGCCGGCGGACAAGCGGCCGCTGCTGCTGGCGCTCTATGCCTTCAACGTCGAGATCGCACGCGTTGCGGGCACGGTGCGCGAGCCGATGATGGGCGAGATCCGGCTGGAATGGTGGCGCGAGACGCTGGCCGGCGCGCGCCAAGGGATGCCGCGCAACCACGACGTGGCGCGGGCGCTGACCGGCCTGCTGGCGGCGGTCGATCTGCCGACCCCGCTGCTCGAGGCGATGATCGCGGCTCGGGCCTTCGACACCTCAGCCGCCACATTCGCCGACCGCGCCGCGGTCGAGGCTTATTGCGACGCGACCTCGGGCAATCTGATGCGACTGGCGTCGCGCATCCTGGGCGGCGAGGCGGATGCCACGGCGCGCGCGGCCGGTATCGCCTATGCGCTGGCCGGCATCCTGCGCTCGCTGGCGCATCACGCAAGCCGGCACAAACTCTACCTGCCGCTGGATCTGCTGGCGCCGCTGCACCTGTCGCCGCAGGACGTGTTCCACGACACCGATCGGGGCAAGAGCAAGGCGGCCGTGAACCAGATGGCGTTGTGGGCGCGGGAGCACCTGACGGCGGCGCGGGCCCTGCGCCTGCCGCGTGCCCTGCTGCCGGCCTTCCTGCCCGCCGCGCTGGTGCCGCTCTACCTGCGGCGCGTGACGCGAAGCTGGTTCGATCCGTTGCGCTCGTCCAGCGACATCCCGATCCACAGGCGCCAGATGCGCCTCCTGGCGGCTGCCATGCGCCGGCAGATCTGATTATTCCGCCGCCGCTTTCGGTGCGCCGAGCCAGGCGCCGAGATCGTCCAGGGCGCGATGCGCCTGCGCCCGCTTGCGGTCCTTACCGCGGGTCTTGGCGGGCGGTTCGGGGAACAAGCCGAAATTGACGTTCATCGGCTGAAAGGTCTTGGCGTCCGCGCCGCCGGTGATATGGCCGAGCAGGGCGCCCAGCGCCGTGGTCGGCGGCGGCGCCGGGGCGTCCGTGCCGTGCAATTCCGCGGCGGCAAAGCGTCCGGCGAGGAGGCCGATGGCGGCGCTCTCGACATAGCCCTCGACGCCGGTGACCTGCCCTGCGAAACGCAGGCTCGGGCGCACTTTCAGCCGCAATTGCGCATCGAGCAGGCGCGGCGAATTGATGAAGGTGTTGCGATGCAGGCCGCCCAGCCGCGCGAAGGTGGCGTTCTCGAGGCCCGGGATCGTCCTGAAGATGCGCGTCTGCTCGCCATGCTTCAGCTTGGTCTGGAAACCCACCATGTTCCACAGCGTGCCGAGCGCGTTGTCCTGGCGCAGCTGCACGACGGCATGCAGCCGCTGGTCGCGGCGCGGATCGTGCAGGCCGACCGGCTTCATCGGCCCGAACGACAAGGTCTGCGGGCCGCGCGCCGCCATCACCTCGATGGGCAGGCAGCCCTCGAAATACGGCGTCGATTTTTCCCATTCCTTGAAATCGGTCTTCTCGCCGGCGAGCAGGGCGGCGATGAAGGCATCGTATTGCTCGGCATTCATCGGGCAGTTGATGTAGTCCGCGCCTTCGCTCCCAGGACCCGATTTGTCGTAGCGCGACTGCATCCAGCAGATGTCGAAGTCGATGCTGTCGCGGTTCACGATCGGCGCGATGGCGTCGAAGAAGGACAGCGACTCCTCGCCGGTCAGGCCGCGCACCGCTTCGGCCAGCGCCGGCGAGGTCAAGGGGCCGGTGGCGACGATGGTGCTGCGCCAGTCCTCGGGCGGCAGCCCGGCGATCTCCTCGCGCGCGATGGCGATGTTGGGGTGGGCTTCGAGCGCGCGGGTGACGGTCTGCGAGAACGGCACGCGGTCGACCGCCAGCGCGCCGCCGGCGGGAAGGCGGTGCGCGTCGGCCGTGCGCATGATCAGCGAACCCGAGCGGCGCATCTCCTCGTGCAGCAGGCCGACGGCGTTGTTTTCCCAGTCGTCGGAGCGGAACGAGTTGGAGCAGACCAGTTCCGCCAGCCCGTCGGTGATGTGGGCCTCGGTGCCGCGCACCGGGCGCATCTCGTGCAGCACCACCCTCGTGCCGGTTTCGGCCGCCTGCCAGGCCGCTTCGCTGCCCGCCAGACCGCCGCCGATGATGTGAAGTTCGTCAGTCATGGGACGGTCGTAGCACCCCGCTAAGGCCTTGAAAATGCTGGATCGGTGTACATTCGAACCTGGGGTTCGCGGGTGGGGGGGTGTCCTCAGCGCCGGGCGACGAGCGCAAAAGCGGCCCAGCCGGACGGCAGGATATCCCGACGATCGATCGCTTCATCTGTTCCCTCCAAAACCCAATCGCCTGATATGGAGACAACTAACCTAGTTTCAAGGGGACGTTGAGGAATAAATCTTGACATCAAAGCATCAAATATTTGATGCTTTGATGCATGAAACGCCGAACCACCATGACGCTGGACGAGGACAATGCCCTCCGGCTGACGCGCCTGCGCCAGGAGCGCGACGCCAGCCTGAAAGAGGTGGTGAACGAGGTCATCCGCCGCGGTCTCGACGAAGCCGAGAAGCCGTTCCGGCGCGAGCCGTTTCAGACAAGGGCCATGCATCTGGGGCCGCTGCTTTATCCCGATCTCAAACAGGCGATGGAAGCGATTCAAGACGAGGAGGATTTGAGAAAGCTGGGCCTTAAGTGATCCTCATCGACACCAATCTGCTGGTCTATGCCGTCAATGCCGATAGCGAGCATCATACGCGTGCCAGCTTCTGGCTCGACGAACAGTTGGCGGGCCCTTCGCGCATTGGACTGCCTTGGCACAGCGTGTTGGGTTTCGTTCGCCTCGTATCAAATCCGCAGATTTTTCGACACGCCAGGTCGCCCGCCGATGCGTGGGATCAGGTCCGCGCCTGGCTCGGCGCAGACAATGTCTGGATCCCGCAACCCACCAGCCGGCACGTCGACATCCTGGACGAATTTTTCAACGCGACGCGGATCGGCGTGCGTGCCGTGATGGACAGCCATCTTGCCGCGCTTGCCATCGAGCACGACCTCACGCTGTGCAGTGCCGACGGAGGCTTTGCACGCTATCCGAAATTGCGCTGGCTGAATCCGCTGGCGGCGTGAGGGCGCGGGCTTATTCGTTGATGTTCTGGTACGCCGTGAGCAGCCACGTGCCGCCGCGCGAGGCGAAATAATATTCGTTGCCGTTGCAGTCGGCGAACCAGGCACCGGCGCCGAACTGCGTCTTGTCGCCCTGATAGGCGAGCGCGCCGTTTGCGATGCAGGCCAGAAGATCCTTGTCGCCGCCACCGAACAAAGCGGTGAACCCGAAGTTTTTCGCGAGAAACGCCGGCTTCGTCATGGCCGGCGGCGCCCGATACATATCGACCGCGAGCGGAAAAGCGATGAGAGCCGCGGCGGCATGGAGGTCGTGCGCCGCGACCGCGGCAGCGAGCGCCTTGCGCGCGACGTCGATCTGCTTTGGCGGTCCGGCCGGCGCGGCGGCGTGCGCCGAGGCCAGGGCACACAGCATGGCGAGCGACAGGACGACGCTTCGCATCGCTAATTCCACAGCTTCGGCTTGCGCCCGATCCAGGGGCTCGCCTCTTCCAGTTGCGCCGCGAGGCGGAACAGCGTCGCTTCGTCGGCGTAGCGGCCGGTGAACATCATGCCGATGGGCAGATCGCCCGCCATGCCGAGCGGCATCGACATGGAGGGCTGGCCGGTCAGGTTGGCGACCGGCGTCAGGCCGAAGGCCTGGCCCTGGCGGCGGTTGAATTCGCGGGCGCGAACGGTCATCGGATCGAGATGGCCGATCAGCGGCGCCGGCGTGATCTGCACCGGCTGCAGCAGCACGTCGAAGCCGCGCCATAGCGCCAGGATCTGCCGCGAAATCATGCGGATGGTCTGCAGCCCCCAGCCGGCATCCGCGCCGGTGATCTTCTGTGCCGCGCGATAGCCGGCCAGCGCCAGCCATTCGAGCGTGCTCTCGTCGAGTGGCCGTCCCAGGCGTTCGGACCAGTCGGCCAGCGTGGCATTCTGGATCGAGCCCGAGACCATGCCCTGCGCGCGGTAAAGCTTGCGCAGATCGACACCCAGGCTCGGCAGCTCGATCATGGTGTGGCCGAGTTCGCCAAGCTGCTTGACCGTCGCCTCGAACGTCGCCTGCACGAGCGGATGCAGGCCATGGCCCTGGACGGTCTCGGCGCAAAAGGCGATGCGCAGCCGGCCGGGCGGCGTCGCGATCTCGTCCGTGTAAGGCCGCGCCTTGGCCGGCGGCGCGTAGGGCGCGTCGTCTTCGGCCACGCCGGTCCAGTCGAGCATGGCGGCGCTGTCGCGCACCGTTCGCGTCACGACATGGTCGCAGACCAGGCCATGGGCGCGGCCGCGGTCGTCGGGGCCGCCGGGATTGCGGTACTGCGTCGGCTTGATGCCGAACAGACCGCATTGCGCGGCGGGAATGCGGATGGAGCCCAGGCCGTCGGCGGCATGCGCCATCGGCACCATGCCCGACGCCACGGCCGCCGCCGAACCGCCCGAAGAGCCACCGGCGCTGTGCGCGGGATTCCACGGGTTGCGGCAATTGCCGAGGAAGCGGCCCTCGGTCGTGCCCGGAATGCCGAACTCGGGCAGGTTGGTCTTGCCGAACAGCACCATGCCGGCGCTGCGATAATATTTCGCCAGATCGGCGTCCGCCGGCGCGACATAGCCCGCGAGCAGGGTGCTGCCCTTGGTGTAGGGCCAGTTCGCGATCGGCATCTCGTCCTTGATGAGGAACGGCACGCCCTTGAAGGGTCCGTCGGGCAGTTTGTTTTTCGCGACGGCGCGCGCCTCGTCATAGGCCTTGTGGACGACAGCGTTGATCGTCGGGTTGTGCCGCTCGACGCGCGCGATGGCTTCTTCCAGCAGTTCGAGCGGCGTGACCTCGCCCTGGCGCACGAGATGGGCAAGGCCCAAGCCGTCATAGGAAGCATAGTCGGCGAACGCCATGGTCAGATCCTCAGTTCGCTATAACGGTGCGCCCAGGGTGCGGCCTTTTCCAGTTCGGCGGCAAGCCTGAGCAGGATCATTTCGCCGCCGGCGCGGGCGGTGAACTGCACGCCGAGCGGCAACCCATCCTTGCCCCAGTTGAGCGGCAGGTTGATGCCCGGCGTGCCGGTGGAATTCTGCATCGAGGTGAACGGCACATAGCCGAAATTCGGCGCGAAGCCCTTCTGCACGTCGGTCTCGTCGACATCGATGGTCCCCAGCTTCATCGGCGGGCGCCCCAGCGTCGCCGTCAGCCAGACGTCGTAGGTTTCGTGCCACTTCGCCATCTGGCGGCCGGCGCGCATCATCGTCTGCCGCGCCATGGTCAGCTGCACGGCGCTGAGCGGCTTGCCGATCTCGTAGAGGCCCATGGTCAGGCCTTCGATGACATCGAGCGACGGCGGCTTGCCGGTCTGTTGCTGCAGCATGGCGAGAGAATAGGCGACGTTGGCGGCCCAGATCAGCGAGAAGGCGTTGACCAGCGCGCCGGCATCGATCGGCGGATCGGTTTCCTCGACATGGTGGCCGAGGCTTTCGCACAGCTTGGCGGTTTTCCTGACGGCGGCGGTGACTTCGGGATGGTGCGCGGTGCCGTTCATCATTCTGGTGCTGACGGCGATGCGCAGGCGCTTGCCCTTGCGGCGGATGCCGGCGAGATAGGAGCCCTCCGGCGGCGGCGCGAAATAGGGATCGCCATAATCGATGCCGCACACCGCATCGAGCGCTGCGGCGGTGTCGCGCACGCTCTTGGTGACGACGCCGTCCATGGACAGGCCGCTGGTGGCGTCGGCGAAATCGGGGCCCTGGCTGATGCGGCCGCGCGACGCCTTGAGACCGACCAGGCCGCAGGCCGAGGCCGGGATGCGGATCGAGCCGCCGCCGTCCGTGGCATGCGCGATCGGCACGATGCCGGCGGCGACCGCGGCGGCCGAGCCGCCCGACGAACCGCCGGTCGAATGCGCGAGATTCCATGGATTGCGCGCCGCGCCGTAGAGCTTGCTTTCGGTGGTCGGCAGGATGCCGAATTCGGGCACGTTCGTCTTGCCGAAGGGAATGAGCCCGGCCGCCTTGAAATGCGTCACGATGGTGGAGTCCGCAAGCGCCGGCGTCGCCGGCACGTAACGCGAGCCCGAACGGGTCGGCCAGCCGGCGACATGGGCGCGCATGTCCTTCAGCAGCATCGGCACGCCGGCGAAAACGCCTTTTGACAGCTTGGCCTTCGCAGCCGCGCGCGCCGTGTCGTAGGCGGTGAAGACGATGGCGTTGAGCGCGGGGTTGAGCGCTTCGGCCCGCGCGATGGCTTCGTCCAGAATCTCGGACGGCTTGACCTTGCGGGCTTTGACGAGCGCAGCGAGGCCGAGCGCGTCGTACGAGCCGTAGTCCCTGAACGTCATCGCGCGGCCTCGAAAGGGGGGTGACCGCGACCTTAGCCGAGGCGTCGCGAATATGTCACGGCGCCGGAGCATTTCGACGGCTGCGCCCTTTCGGCTTCGCGGCATTGCAGCATGGCGTGCCGCATCAATTGCCGTGCCGCGGGGCGCGCCTTAGTATGGCGCCGCTTCGGTTGGGGGTGGCCATGAAGATTCCGTTCGAGCGCACGATCGCGGGCGCCTATCGCTTCGCCTTCACCAACATCCTGTCGATTCTCGGGATCGGCTGGTTTCCGTTCCTGCTGTTCGCGGCCCTGGTGACGGGCCTCGTCTTCGCGCTGCTGCCGCTGTTCCACGGCCTGTGGCTGGCGGATGCCAAGCGCTTCGACCAGGCGCGGCTGGTCGGCGCGGCGTTGCCGCTGATCGGCTCATTCTTCCTGGTCATCGTCGCCTGGATGTTCGTCGCGGCGATGGTCAATGTCGGCATCATGCGCAAGGCGCTGGGCCTGCATCCGGCGCCGGTCTTCATCTTCTTCTCGCTGGGGCCGCAGGTCTGGCAGATGATCGGCTCCTACCTGCTGCTCATGTTGCTGGCCTGGGGCGCGGTCGCGCTGTGGGGATTGGGCATCGGTGCGGTGGCGCTGCTGCTGGGACAGGTATGGCAGGCCGGGCGGGGTGCCATCGTCGGCCTGCTGATCTTCATCGCCTGCCTGTGGTTCTACTATGCCGCCATACGGATCTCGTTCTTCATTCCGGCGGTGGTCGTCGCCGAGAACCATATCGGCCTGCGCCGCTCGTGGCATCTCGGCAGAGGCAATTTCTGGCGCATTCTCGGCATCCTGCTGATCGTCTCGGTGCCGGTCGGCATGGCGGTTTCCACCATCACCTCGTCGATGATGCAGATGTCCATGGGACCGGGCTTCGGCATCACGCCCGGAATGACGCCGGCGGACTCGCAGAAGGTGCTGATGGATATGTTCGTCGCGATGCGCAAAATCGCGCCTTACTACGCCGGGCTGCAGCTGCTCTATGTGATCGTCATCAGCGGCCTGACGGCCGGCGCCGCGGCCAACGCCTACAAATTCGTCACCGGCGCAAGCGAGCCGGATCCAGCAAAGGCCGCCGCATGATCAAGTTGCCCGTAGGCCAGACGATCCGCTTCGCCTACGCTTTCACCTTCGGCGAGATCGGAACCGTCATCGGGCTGATCTGGATTCCGACCCTGATCAACGCGGTGGCGAGCTTTTTCGTGTTCCGGAACTATTATTCGGACATGGCGAGCGCGGTCGACGGCGGCACGCCGGTCATGGGGCAGGGTTTCGGACTGGTGTTCCTGTATTCGGTCGCCGCCGTGCTGATCTTCGCGATGATCGCGGTGGCGATCTCGCGCCAAGCGCTGGGACTGCGGCAAGGGCCGGCCTTCGCGCATGTCTCGCTGGGCAGCGCGGAATTGCGGGTGTTCGGCGGCTTCTTCGGGCTCTACATGCTGCTGTTGCTGTTCGTCTTCGCGCTGGCGCTGGCGGTCGCGCTGCTGGCGGTGGCCGGCGCGGCGCTGGCCAAGTCCGGCGCCGCCGCCGAACAGGTCGTAGGCGGCGCCGCGGTCCTCCTGGGCCTGGCCGGCTTCGTGGCGCTGTTCTACGTCTTCATCCGCCTCAGCTTCCTGTTCATTCCGTCGGCCGTCAACGAGGGCGAGTTCGGCCTGACACGGAGCTGGGAGCTCACCAGGGGCAATTTCTGGCGCATCGTCGCGGTGGGGCTGGCGACCTTGCTGCCCGCAGTGCTGATCGTCGGCGCCATCCAGGTGGCAATCCTGGGACCGGACTATTTCACCGTCGAGATGGCGATGATCAGCGATCCGGCGCATGCCGCCAAGCACATGGCCGAGCAGATGCGACTGGTCTCGGCGCGCATGCCGCTGATCCTCGGGCTCGGCTTCGTGGTGACGCCGGTGACCCAGGGCCTGCTGTTCGCGCCGGCGGCGTTTGCCTACAAGGTGCTCTCGGGCAAGACGCCGCAGCCGCAGGGCCGCTGAGCGCCGCCGCCCGGATAACGCTGTAAGCGTCCGCGTTAATCATATCCCGTGCGGTGTTTGCGGCGCCATGCGCGCGGTGCGATTCGCTCCGGGCGTGCGCGTCGCTACAACCGCCTGTTGCAGAACCGTCTTATCGCTTTCACCGATCCGATGTTATGCTTCGCCGGGGGGACCCAAATTGAGACGGGTCCGTTGGGGGTAGTATGGAAAAAGTGCCGGTCGGCAGAAGTGTTTCGCACGCCTATGAGTTTCTCTTCGGGCGGTTCTTCCAGATCGTCGGCACCGCGTGGCTGCCGGCGCTGCTGTACGGGCTGGGCAGCTATTATCTGTTGTCGAACATGCAGCCCTGGATGCCGCTGCGCGGCGCCGATGCGGGCACGGTGGTCAAGACGCTGGGCTTCGCGCTCGGCACGCTGGCTTTCGCGCTGATCATCCGTTCCGTCGTCGGCATTTCGCTGACGCAGGAAGCCCTGGGCGTGCGCAAGGACTTGACCCTGGCGCATTTCGTCGTCGGCCCGCGCGAACTGCGGCTGTTCTTCGCCATGATCCGCTATTACATCCTGTTCTTTGTTCTCTATGTCGTCGTGATCGCGATCTGCCTCGGGGCGATGTTCGCGGCGAAGAAATACGGCGCCGGCCTGGCGCCGAACCTGAAGCTGAACGGCATGCCGCTGGCGACGGTCGCCGCGGCGCTGCTGTGCCTCGTCGTCACCGTCTGGTTCGCCCTGGCGATGCTGCGGTTGCAGTTCCTGCTGCCGCCGGTGGCGTCGGTCGAACATCGTACGCGCCTCATGCGGGCCTGGACGCTGACGCGCGGCAGCGGCTGGCGCGTGCTGCTGGTCTATATCGGCGCCCTGCTGCCCGTCATGGTCGCGGCCGGCATCGCGGCCTATTTCCTGCTCGGGCCCAACGACCTGATGAACCTGATGGCGGAGATCCGCAGGGCGAGGCCCGGTAATCCGCCGCCGATCGCGCCGTTCTATGCCGCGCATGCCTTCGTCCTGGCGGCCTTCGGCACCGTCCTGACGATCCTCAACGGGGCGCTGCTCGCCGGCGCTTCGGCGGCCGCCTATCGCACCACGACCGGGCATGAGGAGCCTGACGCGGAAGACGATGCGGCGCTGGTCGCGCCGCTGCTCGCGCCGGTGCACGCCGACGAGCCCGCGGATCACGGTCACGGCCATGACGATCATGGGCACGGGCACGGGCACGGTGACGGCCATGGCGGCCACGACGATCACGGTCACGGCGGTGGGCATGACGATCATGGTCACGGCGGCGGCCATGGCGATGGGCACGGTCACGACGCCGCGCATGGCGGCGGTCATGACGACGGTCATGGGCACGACGATGACGACGATGACGGTGACGACCACGACGATGGCCATGACGACGGCCACGGCCATGACGGCGATCATGGTCATGGCGATCACGGCCATGGCGACCACGGGCATCACGCGAAAGCCGCATAGCCGCGTCTAAACATTTCGACAGAATAGGCGGAATGCATCGCAAGGCATGCTGAAAACGCATTTGCGCAAAGTTTGCGACAAATTGCGTTTGCTTAACTAACACTGCGTGAATCCGGCGCCGATAAGAATCGGCGCGGGTCATGCGGCGGTCCTATGGCATTCGAACTCGACGTCGAGGCGGCGACGGCAGTGTTCACGCTGCCGCATGTCGATGGGGATTTCGACGCGGAGGTGGCGAGCTATCTGCGCGGCCTCGGGCGCCGGCGCCCCTCGGTGATGCTCGCTTTTGCGCCGAAGGCGGCGGGCACGTTCCTGCGCATGGCGGCGATCTATGCCGTCGATGGGCAGCTGACGCGCGTCGTGCATGCCCAGGGCGGGCGCGATGCGACGCCCTATATGCCGGCCTATATCCTCTACCTCGCCGGCGGCTTCCCCGACGGCACGCTGGTGACACACCTGCACATGCAGGCGCTGCCGGCCAACCGCCATTTCATCGAGGCGCTGGACCTCAAGCCCGTGATCATGCTGCGCAGCGTTCCGGACATGCTGGTGTCCTATCTCGACATGCTGGCGGCGGAGCCGGCCTCGCCGAGCCACTGGCTGAACGCCGCCATCCCGCCGCGCTTCGCCGACATGGACGACAGCGCGCGGGCCGATTTCCTGATCGACACGATCATGCCCTGGTATGCGAGCTATTTCTCGACCTGGGCGTGCTATGCGCGTGAAGCGCCCGGGCGGGTCTGCGTGCTGCATTATGCGGACGTGGTGGGCAATCCGGTGCATGTGCTGCAGACGCTGCTCGATCACTCGGGCCTGTCGCGCTCGACCAAGCTCTGCCAGCTGGCGGTCGACGCGGCATGGGGCGAGCGCCGCGAGCACCGCTTCAACCGCGGCGAACAAGGCCGCGGCCGCGTCCGGCTGAGCGACGGCCAGCTGGCGCGCATCGCGCATCTGCTGTTCGATTATTACGATCTCGACGAATGGCGCTCGGAATTGATGCCCAACGCCTAGATATCGAGCTGCAGCGTGCGGGCGAGGTGGCGGCGCGTCGCCGCCTCGAAGGCGGCGGGCCAGGTCGCGCCGGTCTGCGCGCAAAGCGCCTGGGCCAACGGACGGAAGATCCGCCACAGCGCCTGGTTCATGGCGAGCAGGCTTTCGCGCGTCGCGCTGAGCGGCGGCAGCGCTTCCAGCATGCGTCTTTGCTCGCCGGTCAGGTGGACGTTGACGTGAAGGGCGCTGCCGCGCACCGGGCCGATGCCGTTCTTCTCCTGCATCAGGTCGACGATCGTCCGGCGCAGCAGGCTGACGCCGTCGAGGCTGGCGAGATACTCGCCGCGCCCCATCGCCACCGGCGCGAGGCCGAGCACGCGCAGGAATTCCCGGACGATCTGCTCGATGCGCGCGGCCTGCGGCGTGTGCGGCGGCGGCGCGGCCGGCGCGGGTTTTTCCGGCGTGCCGCGATTGAACAACGGTTTCAGCTCGCCCAGCGGCATGGCGGCGAACTCCGCCGGTTTGAGGAAGGTGAGGTCGAAACGCTGCCAGTCCTGCGTCACCGAGCTGACGACGCGGTCATAGCCGTGGACAAAGGTGTGGACGACCGGCGCGATGGCGGAGGGATCGGCGGTGTAGGTCTTCAGCACGGCGTCGAAGCCGGGCTCGGCCGCAACCACGGTGACGTCGACATCGCTGAATTCATCGCCCGCACCCTTGCCGAGACTGCCGGACAGCCAGCCGGACTCGATGCGCGCGTCGGTGGAAAGAACGCGCGTGATGGCGTCGAGGAGGGATTGCTGGGCGGGGGTGGTCATGGCGCTTTTCTCGCGGTGTGACGGATGTACAGAATCTCCACGCCGTCGATAATCTCCCGATAGAACACCCTGAACGGATAGCGAGTCAGCGATGCCACGCGCACGCCACGACGGCGGATTAGCTCTGGGGCACTCTTTGGGTGGCGCTCAAGTCGGCCAAACACCACCATGAATCTATCTTCGAGTTTCGAAAATTGACCAGCGTGATGCTGCTTTGTGTAGGCCAAGATATCGTCGAGATCGCGTTGCGCTTCGGCGGTGAAGACAACCGTCACGGATTGCGATACTTCGCGAACGTCGCCTCAATCTGCTCGGCCGAGGCGAATTTGCCTTCGGTTGAATCACGGAGACCGCGATCAACACCGCGCAGTTCCTCTTCGCTAGCGTGATAGAAACCGTCTTTGGTGGACTGCGCCATCTCAAATTCTTCCAGCCACGCGCAGAACTGCGCAAACTCTTCGGGCGGGAGTCTGGCAACGGCTCTTTCAATTTCTTCAACAGTCATGCCGCGACATTAGCACATGGCATCAGGCTGGAAAACGCGTTTTTGCCAACTTTGGGCGGACTTCGCGACTAATCAAACGCTGCGCGTCGAACGACAGTATTTGCTCGCAGGGAAACTTGCATCAAACCGGCCAATATGTCTTTCGCAAAGGCATTAACGTTCGCAATTCCGTGTCAGTCCCTCAATCTCTTTGCCTATGTAATACACTCACTCTGCCGCCTTGAGCTTCTTCGCCGCCGCCTTCTCCGGTGCGCGGCCCTTTAGCAGCGGTTTCAGGTACTGCCCGGTATAGCTGCGCGCCACCTTGGCGACGTCCTCCGGCGTGCCCGCCGCGATCAGTTCGCCGCCACCGTCGCCGCCTTCGGGGCCGAGATCGACGATCCAGTCGGCGGTCTTGATGACTTCGAGGTTGTGCTCGATCACCACCACGGTGTTGCCGTTGTCGACCAGCTCGTGCAGCACCTCGAGCAGCTTCTTGACGTCGTGGAAATGCAGGCCGGTGGTCGGCTCGTCGAGGATGTAGAGCGTGCGCCCGGTGGCGCGCCGCGACAGCTCCTTCGACAGCTTGACGCGCTGGGCCTCGCCGCCCGACAGCGTGGTCGCCTGCTGGCCGACCTGGATGTAGCCGAGGCCGACGCGTTTCAGCGTCTCCATCTTCTCGGCGATCGACGGCACCGCCTTGAACAGGTCGGCGGCGGCCTCGACCGTCATGTCGAGCACGTCGGCGATGGAATGGTCGCGGAATTTCACTTCCAGGGTCTCGCGGTTGTAGCGCTTGCCCTTACAGACGTCGCATTGCACATAGACGTCGGGCAGGAAGTGCATCTCGATCTTGATGACGCCGTCGCCCTGGCAGGCCTCGCAGCGTCCGCCCTTGACGTTGAAGGAGAAGCGCCCCGGCTGGTAGCCGCGCGCCTTGGATTCCGGCAGTTCGGTGAACCAGTCGCGGATCGGCGTGAAGGCGCCGGTATAGGTCGCCGGGTTCGAGCGTGGCGTGCGCCCGATCGGCGACTGGTCGATGTCGATGACCTTGTCGAGATATTCCAGGCCTTCGATGCGGTCGTGCGCGGCGGGATGCTCGCGGCCCTGGTTGAGCTTGCGCGAGGCCGCCTTGAACAGCGTCTCGATGGTCAGCGTCGACTTGCCGCCGCCGGAGACGCCGGTGACGCAGGTCAGCGTACCGAGCGGAAACGCCGCCGTGACGTTCTTGAGATTGTTGCCCTTGGCGCCGACGACCTTCAGCCAGCGGTCGTGCGCCGCCTTGCGCCGCCGCGCCGGCACGGGAATCTGCTCGAGGCCGGTCAGGTATTTGCCCGTCAGGCTCTTGGGCGAGCGCATGATGTCCTCGGGCGTGCCCTCGGCGACGATGTGGCCGCCATGGATGCCGGCGCCCGGGCCCATGTCGATGACATGGTCGGCGGTGCGGATGGCTTCCTCGTCATGCTCGACGACGATCACGGTGTTGCCCATGTCGCGCAGGCCCTTGAGCGATTCGAGCAGCTTCTCGTTGTCGCGCTGGTGCAGGCCGATCGACGGCTCGTCGAGCACGTAGAGCACGCCGGTGAGACCCGAGCCGATCTGCGAGGCGAGCCGGATGCGCTGGCTCTCGCCGCCCGACAGCGTGCCGGAGGCGCGCGCCAGGGTGAGATAATCGAGCCCGACATTGTTGAGGAATTTCAGGCGGGCGCGGATCTCTTTCAGGATGCGTGCCGCGATCTCGCCCTGCTGCTTGTTGAGCTTCTTGTCGATGTCGCGGAACCACTCGTCGGCGTGGCGGATGGACTGGTCGCAGACCTCGCTGATGTGCTTGGCCCCGATCTTCACGGCCAGCGCTTCCGGCTTCAGGCGATAGCCCTTGCAGACATCGCAGGGGCTGGTGTCCTGGAACCGCTCAAGCTCCTCGCGCACCCAGGCGGAATCGGTCTCCTTGAAGCGGCGCTGCAGGTTCGGGATGACACCTTCGAACGCCTTCTTGGTCTCGTAGCGGCGCAGGCCGTCGTCATAGATGAACTTGACCTCCTCCTCGCCCGAGCCGTTGAGGACCACGTCCTTCGCTTTCCGGGGCAGGTCTTCCCAGGCCTCGTTGAGCGAGAATTTGAAATGGCGGCCGAGCGCTTCCAGCGTCTGCAGATAATAAGGCGACGAACCCTTGGACCACGGCGCGATGGCGCCCTTGCGCAGCGTCAGCGAACCGTCCGGCACCACCAGCGCCGGATCGAAATAGAGCTGGGTGCCGAGCCCGTCGCAGGCCGGGCAGGCGCCGTGCGGGTTGTTGAACGAGAACAGGCGCGGCTCGATCTCGGGAATCGTGAACCCCGAGACCGGGCAGGCGAATTTCGACGACATCAGAAGTTGTTTCGGCGAGCCGTCCTTTTCCTTCTCGTCGGCATATTCGGCGATCACCAGGCCGTCGGCGATGCCGAGCGCGGTCTCGATGGAGTCCGGCAGGCGGTTGCCGAGGTCCTTCTTCACCGCGATGCGGTCGACCACGACCTCGATGTCGTGCTTGAGCTTCTTGTCGAGCGCCGGCACCGAACCGATCTCGTAATACTTCCCGTCGACCTTGACGCGCTGGAAGCCCTTCTTCTGCAGCTCGGCGAATTCCTTGCGGTACTCGCCCTTGCGGCCGCGCACCATCGGCGCCAGCAGGTAGAGCCGCGTGCCCTCGGGCAGCGCCAGCACGCGGTCGGCCATCTGGCTGACGGTCTGGCTCTCGATGGGCAGGCCGGTGGCCGGCGAATAGGGCACGCCGACGCGCGCGAACAGGAGGCGCAGATAGTCGTAAATCTCGGTGACGGTGCCGACCGTCGAGCGTGGGTTGCGCGAGGTCGTCTTCTGCTCGATGGAGATCGCCGGCGACAGGCCCTCGATGTGGTCGACGTCGGGCTTCTGCATCAGTTCGAGGAACTGCCGGGCATAGGCCGACAGCGACTCGACGTAGCGGCGCTGGCCCTCGGCATAGATCGTGTCGAAGGCGAGGCTGGACTTGCCCGAACCCGAAAGCCCGGTCAGCACGGTCAGCGTGTCACGCGGAATCTCAACGTCGACGTTCTTGAGGTTGTGTTCGCGGGCACCGCGGATGGAAATATTCTTGAGCATCGAAGGCCTTTGTCGAAACGCGCACTGTGGCGTGCGGGTCCCACACCCGCAACCACGCGCCTGTCATGATCCCCGGAATCCGCCGGCCGGCCCAAAGGCTTCGCGGCGGGGCTTATCTGGTGACGGAACCCGCCAAGCGCAAGGCGAGGAATCACTGGAACGTAACAAGAACATGTGCCGGGGGCAATCCTAGCGCGATCCGCGACAGGAATTTGGCAGCAGCGAATGACGGTCAGCGCACGCTCTGGGCGTGCCGGAAGAGGTTGCCGGGATCGAATTTGGCCTTGACCGCCTGCAGGCGCGGCAGGTTCTGGCGCCAATAGGCCTGCTGCCAATTGCCGAGGTCGAGGTCGCAATAGTTGACATAGGCGCCGGCCGACCACGGGCGCATCGCGGCATAGAGCCGGGCAAGATCGGCGGTGCGCCGGCCGGCGGCGCCCTGGTTCGCCCAGTCCGTGTAGTACTGGATGCAGAATTGCGTGCCGGTGCGGTAAGCAAAAGCCGTGGCGTCGCCCGCCACCTGGCCGATGGCGCCGCCATAGCCGTCGCAGATCGCCAGCACTTCGTTTGCCGGCAGGGCTGCGATGCCGCCCAGCAGCGCCTCGATGCCGCCGTCGGGCAACGGCTGGGCGATGAAATCCGATTTCGCCTTGGAGTAGCCGGTTTCATAGGTCCAGCCGCCGGAGAAGTGGTTGACCGCCGCCCCATAGGACATGGTCGTGATGCTGGGGCCGCTGACCGGCGCGGCCGCGGCGGTGAGCGCGCGCAATTCGCGGGCAAGCTGTGCCGCCGTGCCGGTGGACTGGCCGCCGGCATGCAGCGACAGGCGGCCGTCCTTGCGCCTGGAGAGCTTGAAGATGCCGGTGATCGCGGCGGGCGCGTTCGGCGCCCAGGCCTGCCAGGCGCGAAACAGCTGCACGGCGTCGCGCAGGCCGAGCGCCCAGGTGACGCCGTAGACCGCGAGCCTGCCGATCGGCGCGAGGCGGAAGCTGAGCCGCGTCGCCGCGCCGAAGGTGCCGCCGCCGCCGCCGCGGCAGGCCCAGAACAAGTCGCCGTTCGTCGTCGCGTCGACATGCAGCGGTCTGGCGTCGGCATCGACCAGGTCGATGGCTGCGAGGCTGTCGCAGGCGAGGCCGCGGTCGCGCGCGATCAGTCCGAAGCCGCCGCCCAGCGCGTGGCCGGCGACGCCGACGGTCGGGCACGAGCCGCCGGGAAAGGCCAGGCCCCGCGGCGCCACGAACTTGTAGATCGCGCCGAGCGGCGTGCCCGCGCCGACCGACAGGACGTCGCCTGAGAGCGCGATGTCGTTCATCAGCCGCGTGTCGATGACGACGCAGCTGCTCTGCGAAAAACCTTCGTAGGAATGACCGCCGCTGCGCAGCGCGAAAGCGAGGTTTTTCTCGCGCACCCAGGCGAGCGCCTGCGCCACGCCGGTCTCGGTTTTGGCGAGGATGCGCAGGGCCGGACGCAGTTCGGTGCGCAGATTGTAGGCGGCAAGCGTGCCGTCATAGAGGCTGCTGCCGGGCGTGACGAACGTCGCATCCGCCGGCGCGATGGCGGGCAGCGGCGGCAGCGGCGCGGCGGCGCGCGCCCGGCGCAGGATCGCCGGCGCGGCGAGCAAAGCGGCGGTGAAATGGCGTCGGCTGAGGCTCACGCGGCACCGCTCGTTCGTCGACGTTATCCTAGGACAACCGGCTCGCTGCTGACAGCCATGGGCCGGCCCGCCCTGTAGAACGCGCGCGAAGCAATTTCGGAGCCGGCCATGGAATTCGACACCATCATCCGCTTTCATGCCAAGGAGGGCCGCGAGGACGCCATCGCCGCTGCGATGCGCGACGCGGCCGAGGCGGTGCGGGCGGAGCCGGGCTGCCTCGGCATCGAATATTTCCGTGCCCTGCGCGACAGCCGCCTGTTCTATATCCATTCGCGCTGGGCCGACGAAGCGGCGTTCCAGATCCACGCCAACCTGCCGCACACGCTGCGCTTCCTGGAGCAGGTCGAAGGGGCGATCGACCACGAACTCGAAGTGACGCGCGTGCGGCCGCTGGCGTAGGATCGGGCCGCGCTGGGCGGGTGCGATGGGCATCAGAAACTATCTGATCGAAGGCGTTTCCGGCACCGGCAAGACGTCGGTCTGCCGCGAACTGCAGAGGCGCGGGTGCCATGCCGTCAATGGCGACACCGCGCTGGCCTATCAGGGCGATCCGAAGACGGGGAAACCCGTGGCCGGGCTTGCCCACGCGCACCATATTTGGAACGTCGACAAGGTCCGGGCGCTGGCGGCCGACCACAGCCATGCCGCATCCTTCTTCTGCGGCGGCTCGAGGAATTTCGCCAGCTTCCTCGATGTGTTCGATCGGGTTTTTGTTCTCGAGGTCGATTCGGACACGTTGACCCGGCGGCTCGCCGCGCGACCGGAGACGGAGTGGGGCGGAAGACCTGCCGAACGGCAACTCATTGTGCGACTGCACGCAACGAAAGAAGACGTCCCCAAGGGTGGCGTCGCAATCGATGCCACGGCGCCGATCGAACGCGTCGTGGATGCGATTTTGGAAATGTGCAGCTAGGTCGCGGACATGGCCGGAACGGCCCGCCAAATCCAAACGGGGATATGACCGGGCCTTGGTAATGTCTCAGTTTGAAATCTGACGGATTGCCCCGTTTTCAGCCGGGGAATAGGGTCCGAAGGTGGCCCGGAGTCTCGCCATG
>DATMKZ010000017.1:0-8501 GCA_035570795.1 Rhizomicrobium sp. | reverse complement strand
ACGGTCGCACCTCGGATCGCCTCAGGTTTTGGCGCGTTCTCGGGCGTGTCGCCTTTCGCTGGAGCGCCTGATGCCTGTCACCCCTGACGACAATGACGACGACAATGAGTTTGAGAGCGTGGGGCATGAGATCGGCGATTTCGTCACCGAGCGTCCGTTTGCCGCGCTCGCGATTGCGGTGCTGATCGGTTTCGTGTTCGCGCGCACGGTGTTCTGAACGGTTCGATGCCATGAAAAGAACCGCCAAGCCGAAAATGCGGAAACACACCGACGCACATCCCGGAATCGAGATGGACAACAAGGGAAAGCCCATTCCGGTGGAAGACCGATTGCCGGAGGATCGCCGCAAGGTGCGTCGCGCGAACGCGGCGCGGTATCAGTCCAAATGAGCCTTGTGAAAGCGACGCGCATTTGACGCGCAAGGGCTCGATAAACGCCGTTCGAAGGAAATGGCGCGCCCAGGGATAGAAACGAGAACAGCGCGGACGGGCAAAACAGGGTTGGCGTGGCGGCCACTTTGCCCGACCGCCAACAAAATTGGCGGAGCCGGGGGGATTCGAACCCCCGATACGTCTTTAAAACGTATAACGGTTTAGCAAACCGCCGCCTTCAGCCTCTCGGCCACAGCTCCATTCCAGGCTGCCCGCCTTGCGTTCCCTGTGGAAGTTGCCGGGCGGGGCGACTTTTGCCCTAGTTTCCCCCCTGCCTCAAGCCTTGGCGAAATCCGGCAAAACCGCGCCCAAACCCGCGCCTTCGCTCGCTTGCCGGCAGCGTCCCGGACGCGGTCCTGACGCCGGCGTCAGCGCATCCGGTTCGATTGTTGCGGATTTACCGTAAACCCGTCGTTTCCCTTGTAAGCACTGCCGTTCGGGCGCAGCCTTTGGGCACAGCGGGGGCAGACCCAAAGGGCGCCTTGCCCCGCCGCAAGATCCGTCCGGCGCATCGCCGGCACAAGAGATCAGGCGGGCCAAGTCCTTTTCCCGGTTTGCACATACGCAACGGAGGAACGACGCCATGCTGGTCAAACATGTTCTGGGCGAGAAAGGCCGCGAGGTCATCGCGATTGCTGCCGACGCCACCCTGTCGGAGGCCGCGCGCCTGCTGGCGCGCAAGCGCATCGGCGCCGTCGTGGTGCAGGGTGCATCGGGAGCGCTCGCCGGCATCCTGTCGGAGCGCGACGTGGTGCGCGCCGTCGCCGAGGAGAGCGTCAGCGCCCTGGCGCGCCCGGTCAGCGCCTATATGACGCGCGCCGTCGCCACCTGCTGCGAGCACGATACGGTGCAGGACCTGATGGAGATGATGACCATCGGCCGCTTCCGCCATGTGCCGGTGCTCGAGGACGACCGCATCACCGGCATCATCTCGATCGGCGACGTGGTCAAGACCCGTATCGCCGAAACGGTGCAGGAAGCCGCGTCCTTGCGCGAATACATCACCGCCGCCTGATTGTCCGGCGCCCGTTTTCCGGGCGGGTGCCGAAGGCAGGCAGCGGCGGCGATATTCCGCCGCTGGGACCGCGCGCGGTCGTGCCTGAAAGAAAGTTGGCAATGCTGACGCCTTCCCGTCGCGCGGCGTATGTCCTGGCTGGTCTCGTCGCGTCCGGCATTGCCTTGCCATCGTTTGCCCTCGCCGCCATTGCGCTGCGCCAGTCGGACTGCGAAATCCGCGCGAACAGGTTCAAGGCGGTGCATCCGCATACCGATCCCCTCGACTTCATGAAGTCCGGCTTTTTTTATTTTGGTTCGACCCTTCCACCGCATCCGCCGCCGCCCTATCGCGATCCGCAAAGCGGCATCACATTTCATGTCGGCGGGGACGGCCGTCGCATCACGGCCGTCGACGCGCAAGCCAGGCTGCTTTGGGTGCGCGATCCCTTCGTCGACCGTAATATGTGTCCTTATCGTGACGCGCATCCGTCCATCGTCTGGATCGGTGCACCGGGCGGCGATTTCGGGTGGCGCCATATCGGCCCGTTCAAGCCGACACCGGACGGGCAGGCCGATCTCATGATCGTCAAGGCACTGATGCGTGAGATGGCCCCCGGCTATACGCGAGCGATGGGGTACCCGAGACCGGGTGACCGGTTCATCGGCGTCACATTCACCTCGTCGCAGCACGGCTATGTGAACATTCGCAACGGCGACTACTACGATATGGGACAGAACTAACGGGCCCCATTCGAGCGCACTGCGCCTCGAACTATAAGCGCCCCGTCGCCGCATATTGCCCCGTCTTCACATACTGCCCCGGCGTCTCGCCCATCTGCTGGCGGAACGCGGCGATGAAGGCGCTGCTGCTGGCATAGCCGGCATCGGCGCCCGCCGCCGTCACGCTGGCGCCCATGTCGAGCGCGGTGATGGCGTGGATCAGGCGCAGCCGCTGGCGCCATTCGACGAAACGCATGCCGGTCTCGGCCTGGAAGACGCGCTGCACCGTGCGCGCGCTCAGCTTCGCCGCGCGCGCCAGCGCCGGCAGGCTGCGCGTGTCGGCCGGTGCGGCGCAGAGCTTGTCGGCGATGAGGCGCGTGCGCCGCTCGCGCGGCATCGGCAGGTGCAGCACCAGGCGCGCGGCCGCGGCCAGGCGGTCGAGGAACACGCCGGCCAGCCGTTCGTCGGCGGCGATGCCTTCGCCCAGCATGCCGCGCGCCACGATGTGCAGGATCAGCGCGCGCAGCAGCGGATCCACTTCCAGCGCCGTGCACAGCGCGGGCAGGGCGCTCACCCGCTCCGGCGGCACATAGATCGTGCGCATGGCGACCGCGCCGCGCATCGCGATGCCATGCACGACGTCGGGCGGCGCCCACAGGGCCCGGCCCGGCGGCACCAGCCACAGGACGTCGGCGGCGGCGACCCGCATCGTGCCGCTGATGGCGAAGATCAGCTGGCCCCAGTCATGGCTGTGCGCCTCCAGGACATGGCCGTCGCCATAAGTCAGTCCGACGCTGCGCAAGGCGTATCGCATGCCGCCACTGTCGCATTTTCGACAGAACTTGTCAGGATAGCTGTATTACGTCGCCGGAGCGCGGAATTAGGCTGGCATATCGCTGTCCGCCCCTTCCCTCGCAGGAGGTGTCATGCCCAACCATGTCCGTTTCTTCTCCATCATGACCGACGACACGGCGCGCGCGCGCAAATTCTACGAGACCGTGTTCGGCTGGACGTTCGAGGATTGGGGCCCGCCCGGCTTCTACCTCATCCGCGGCGCCGGCCTCGAAGGCTCGCTGCACAAGCGCCAGGAGAAGCTCACCGGCACCGGCTACCGCGCCTTCGAGGTCACGGTCGGCGTCGATTCGATCGACGAAATCGAAAAGAAGATCGTCCCCGCCGGCGGAACGATCACCATGCCCCGGATGCGCATCGAGACCGTCGGCACGCTGCTCTACATGGACGATCCCGAAGGCAACCGCGTCGGCGTCATGCAGTACGACAAGTCTTACGGCGCCGCATGAGCGTCCTGAACGATGCCGGGCTGGAGGCTTTGTTGGACGCGCTGCATGCCCAGAGCGACGGCCAGTCGGGCGCCATCGACGCCTATTTCGCGCGCCGCATCAAGGAAGGCACGCTGAGCTGGGACGGCTTCGACGCCGAGACCCACGGCTTCTTCCGCGACAAGATGGTGGCGCTGGAGAAGGACAAGGCGGAATATTGCTACGCCCTGTGCCGCGCCTTGCGCGCCACGCGGGTCGTCGAATGCGGCACTTCGTTCGGCGTCTCGACGCTCTACCTGGCGGCCGCGGTGCGCGACAATGGCGGCGGCACGGTGATCGCCACCGAATACGAAGCCGCAAAAGCAGAAATCGCGCGGCGCAATTTCGCGGCGGCCGGTCTCGCCTCCTTCATCGACCTGCGCGAGGGCGACCTTGCGGACACGCTGCAGACGATCGAGGGGCCCGTCGATTTCGTGCTGTTCGACATCTGGACCGAGGCGGTGATGCCCGCGCTCGTCAATCTCGCGCCGCATCTGCGCCCCGGCGCGATCCTCCTCGCCGACAACGCCGTCAGCGCCCGGCGCGGCTACGCGGCCTATTTCGCCTATATCGCCGATCCGGCGAACCGCCTGCGCACGCTGACCTTGCCCTTCGCCGGCGGCCTCGAAATGACGGTGCGCGTGTAGCGGGAGTTCCCGGAACCGCGGCTGCATCACGGCGTTGCTCCCGTTGAATATCATGGAGCTTTCGTCATGAAATTTCGCACCCTCCTGATCGGCTCTGTCGCCGCGCTCGCGATCTCATCGGCCTCGGCGCAGACCTCGCCTGGCGCGCCGCCGCCGCCCGCCGCGCCGACGATGCCGAACGCCAACCAGACGCCCGAGGCGCCCGCCAACGGCACCATGCCCAGCGCCAACGGCACCGCGACATCGACCGCGCCGGTGAGCCCGGCCGGCACCACCAACAACAACGGCGCGATGACGACCGTGCCGCCGACGCGGCAATGCCTGCCGGGCGCCAGCACCTGCCCGGCGATGCCCAACCCCGCCTGTCCGGGCCCGACGCCGCAGGCCGCCGCACCGACGCCGCCGGTCAATTGTCCGGCGACGCCTTAAGCCGTGCCCGCCGCGGAACTCACTCGCCGGCCGCGCGATTGAGGTTCCGCCCGGAACGCCCGCGTCGGCGCCGCGTTGCTACCGCAGCAATCAGCTACAGGAGAGACCCATGAAACTTCGCACCCTCACGCTCGGCGGCGTCGCCATCGCCGGCCTGCTGCTCGCCGCCAGCCCATCGCTGGCGCAGCAGAGCGTCTACGACACCAATCCGACGCCGGCCGAGCGCCAGCAGACCGACCAGCTCAACAACGACGCCGCCAACCAGGCGCATGGCAACGCCGATGCCAACGCCGCCGCCAACAGCCAGTACAACGCCGCGAACGCCGACTACGAGGCCAAGCAGCAGGCCTATGAGCGCGACCGCGCCCGCTTCCGCGCCGACAGCGCCGCCTATGCCCACCGCTGGGACGCCTTCTACGGCCATGACCAGTTCCGCGACGTGCTGGCGATGCCGTCGAGTGACTTGATCGGCCTCAGCGTCGACACCCGCGGCGGCAACCGCGTCGGCCGCATCCGCGATGTCGACACCAACGGCGCCGGCGGGGTCACGCGCATCGCGATCGGCACCGGCGGCGGCCGGATCGCCTGGGTGGACGCCGACGACATCCGCTACGATCCCGACACCCGTGCCGTGCTGGTCGACCTGACCCGCGACCAGATCGACGGCCTGTCCCATGTCGAGCACACGCGCTTCTGAGCGAAATCGCTTTTTCGAAAATAGCGGGGGCCGGTTTCGCACCGGCCCTTTCGCTATGTGTAGGCCATCTGACGACCTGGATGTCGCCGTCGCCGGCGGACGGAACGCTTGGGCGGGCGCCGCGTTTTAGTATCAGGAACTCTGGCGGCTGAGCACATGGCACTCTCGAAATTCGGTATCGCCTGCATCGCGGCCGTCCTTGCCGGCGGCGCCACGGCGGGCCTCGCCGGCGACTATGGTTCTCCGGCCGTTCCGGCGCAGGTCTCCGAGCAGAGCCGCGCCACGCCGATCTCCGCCATCGCCGATCCGGAGCGCGCCTTCAAGGATGTCGCCGTCCAGTTCGTGTCCGGCAAGGCCCTGGGCCATGTCGTCGCCGTCTCGACCGACGGTGCCGGCCGGGCCGCCCGCGTCCGCGTCGCCCTCGACGACATGCCGGCGCAGCAGATCTGGCTGGACCAGGACGACCTCGTCTACAGCCGCGCCCGCGACGTCATCGTCGCCCACGACGTCCACGCCCCCACCATGGCCGTCGCCGACGCGCGCTAACAGGTGTCATGGCCGCGACTGCGGGCCACCCAGGTGACGACCCGCTTCGGCTTCCGAGAAAAATCGCCGCGTAATATGCGACTGCGCAGGCATCAACCGGGTCGCCCGCAGTCGCGGGCGATGACAGTGCAATTGTCGTAGCTAAGCCGACATCCCCACCGCTTCGCGCAGTGCCTTGGTCCACGTCACCCAGCGGGCGTCGGGGCCGCTGATGCCGTCCCACAGCATGTTGTTGCAGACATAGCCGACCGCTGTGCCGCTCTCGGGGTGGGCGAAGCCCATGCGCCCGCCGGCACCGGCATGGCCGAACGAGCCGTCGCCGAGCATCGGCTCGTTCATGCGGTTGAGCTCATAGCCCAGGCCCAGGCGCTGCGGGTCGCCGTTCGGCAGCTTGGCGAAATCGCCCGGCGCCTTGAGATCCCTGGTCTGCCAGGCCCGCGCCGTGTCGACCGTCCTGGCGTTCAGCAGCCGCACGCCGTCGACGTCGCCGATCGTCGCCGCGTACATCCGCGCCAGCGACGCTGCGTCGCCGATCATGTTGCCGGCCGGAATTTCCGCCGCATGGCCCTCGCGCGATTTCATCATTCGGATCGCCTCGTCGGTGCCGAGGATGCCGTGCACCATGCTCTGCGCGAGGCGCGAATTCATCTCGATGCCGAAGCCGGTGAGGATCTGCTGCCATTGCTCCAGCGTCAGCGCCGGCCGGTCGGAGAAATGCGGCGCCACGCGATCCTCTTCGCTGGCCGGCAGCCCGATCCACATCTGAAGGCCGAGCGGCCCGGCGATCTCGTCTGCGAAGAATGTCCCCGGCGTCTTGCCGCTGACGCGCCGGATCACTTCGCCGACGAGATAGCCGAACGTCACCGCGTGATACATGTAAGCGCTGCCCGGTTCCCACAGCGGCGCCATCGCCGCCAGCGCCGCGGTGCTCTTGTTCCAATCGAGCAATTCGCGCGGCCCGATGCCGCTGTTCGGCTCGAAGCCCGACAGCCCGGCGCGATGCGCCATCAGGTCGGACACCGGCACGTCCTGCTTGCCCGCCTGGCCGAATTCCGGCCAATATTTCGTCACCGGCGCGTCGAAGTCGAGCAGCCCGCGCTCGGCCAGCATATGGGCTGAGGTCGCCACCGCGCCCTTGGAGCACGACATCATCACCGTGAGGGTCTTGTCTGTATACGGACGGTTGCGCTCGCGGTCGCGCCCGCACCACAGATCGACGACCTTCTTGCCGTGGCGATAGACGCACAGCTGCGCCCCGCCTGCGTCCGCCGCCTGGCCTTCGGCGAAGGCCTCGCGCACGCCCTCGAAACCCGCCGCGACGGTGCCGTTTACGTCGTTCATCTGTCCTTGCTCCCTGCGTCCCGCGCCGACGCCAATGGTCGCCGCGCGTCCTGTCGCAGCCGCAGGATCACAACACGATCCGCTTCGATCCGGTAGCGGATGACATAAGGTCGGAGGGCCCTGAGTTCGCGCCGCTAGTCGTGCCGCGCGCCGCCGCGCAGCGGCACCAGGACGATGCCGCGGACGCCCGGGGCCAGCGTGCCATTGCGGAATTTGGTGTGCGGCGCGGCCTCTGCCACCGCCATCAGCACGGCGCGCCGGATCTCCGTCTGCAGCCGGTTCGCGATCGCGTCGGGCAGGCTGACGCCGCCCAGGTCGACGACAAAGCGCGTGCCGCCGCCCTCCTGCGCCGCCGCCGGACATGGCAGCTGCGGCAGGACCGCGGCCGTCATGGCGATCAGCGCGCGCCGGTCCGGTCCCTTTTTCTCGGCGTCGGACATGGCAGGTTTCCTTCGATTCCGTGGGGCTGGCGCAGTTTAGCAGGCGCTGGAGCAGGCGCTCGCACCCAGACATAAAGTTACGCGAGACCCCGAACCCTCTATATGATGTGGGTTCCTCCGCAGCTCGCCCCGACGGCAAGATTGCGTCCCGACCGCCTCACGCCCGCCATCCACAGGGCTTCGAAAAAAAGCCGATTTTCCGGCTCTTTACCGTTTGACACGCCCGGAACGCCGACCTATACACCGCGCCCACGCCGAACGCGGGTGACGAGCTTGCGGTCGGCGTTGTTTCTGACGCTCTTTGACATTGTGATTTCAGGAAGGGGAACGTGGGCGGCGGCTTGGCTAGCCACGCTTCGAGATCTCGTATCTCGGGGCTAACTAATCGAGCTCGCATTGACGCTCGCGTTCTTCTGCAAGACAAAAACATGAAGCTTGATCGGATCGGGCCTGTGACGGGACCGGTACGATCAAACCCTTGTCAAAATGTCATGCGAACAAACGCGAATAGAGTCAGCGCGAGTTCAGGATCATAACTTGAGAGTTTGATCCTGGCTCAGAACGAACGCTGGCGGCAGGCCTCAAACATGCAAGTCTAGGGGACGTAGCAATACGTCACCGGCGGACGGGTGCGTAACACGTGGGAATGTACCTTTTGGTTCGGAACAACGCAGGGAAACTTGCGCTAATACCGAATGTGCCCTTCGGGGGAAAGATTTATCGCCAAAGGATCAGCCCGCGTTCGATTAGCTAGTTGGTGAGGTAATGGCTCACCAAGGCTCCGATCGATAGCTGTTCTGAGAGGAAGATCAGCCACACTGGGACTGAGACACGGCCCAGACTCCTACGGGAGGCAGCAGTTGGGAATCTTGGACAATGGGGGAAACCCTGATCCAGCCATGCCGCGTGAGTGATGAAGGCCTTCGGGTTGTAAA
>DATMKZ010000016.1:0-107624 GCA_035570795.1 Rhizomicrobium sp. | reverse complement strand
TCGGAGAACACGTTGGTGAACAGGGCCGAGGTCGGGTCCGTCAGGTAGACGCCGGTCGGGTTGTGCTTGTCGAACAGGTTGGTGGCGAAGACGCGCGCGTACCACTTGCTGTCCGGGGCGTTGAGCTGGATCTGGGCGTTCATC
The DNA here is from genome assembly GCA_035570795.1 of Rhizomicrobium sp. Taxonomy (GTDB): domain Bacteria; phylum Pseudomonadota; class Alphaproteobacteria; order Micropepsales; family Micropepsaceae; genus Rhizomicrobium. The sequence continues at coordinate 107,480 of DATMKZ010000016.1, read as the reverse complement.
GTGTCCCAGCCGGCGATGTAGTCCGAGCCCGGATCGTTGTTGACGCGCGATTCCATGCTCGACTGCCAGTAGTAGTCGACGCGCGGCACCAGCGTGAAGTCGCTGATATGCGCGGTGTACTGCACGCCCAGGCCGATCTGGGCGTCCGGCACGTCCGGCAGGCGGTTGCCGTGCAGGTTCTGCGCGACACCGGTGCCGTCGAAATTGCCCGCGATGAGCGCGCCGGTCTTGGTGTTGGTGGCCTGCGAGAAGGTGAAGCCGAACGCGTTGAGCAGGGGCTCGAGCGCCGGGTTGCAGACACCGTAGTTGACCAGCGGCACGCCGAACGGCGCGTCGATGGCGGCGTTGCCGCCATTGGGCAGGTAGAAGTTGTTGACGTGGAAGGCCGGGTTGGACTCGCCCGGCGTATGGCCGGTCGAGGCCGCAGTCGTCGGCGTGACGACGCAGAGCGCACCGTTGGTGATGTCCTTGACCAGGATCGAGTTGGGCTGGTTGGCGGTCGGGTTGCGCTGGTCGGCGACGAAGGCCGTGCCGGCGGCCGAACGCGTCAGGCTCAGCGTCAGGTTGAAGGCCAGGTCGTCCTGGGGCTGCCACACGAACTCGCCTTCCATGCCGTAGAGATGGGCCGGGATGTTGAAGGTGAGGGCCGCGCGGTTGTCGATGATGCCGACCTGGTAGTTCTCGTAATTGTAGTACCAGGCGTCGAGGTTGGCCTGCAGCGAGCCGTCGAACAGGGTGTTCTTGGTGCCGACTTCGAGCGCATCGACGGTCGCCGGCTGGTAGGCCAGCGGCACGACGAGGGTGGCCGAGCCCTGGGCCTTGTTGACGCCGCCGGCGAGTTCGCCGCGCGACAGCGTGGCGTAGACCAGCGTCTGGTCCGACCAGTCCGTCTTGGGCGTCCAGTTCAAGGTCATACGGCCGGTCCACTTGTCCGTCGTATTGTTCGCCTTGCCCGTGATCGCCGTCGGCTCCCGGAAGGTGCCGGGCCAGCCCACGCAGTTCGAGGCGGGCGTTTGCGTACCCGCCGAGCCGGGGCAACTCTGCGCCCCGACTGTCACGAAGCCGTTGCTGCCGAGGCCGGAGGTGTTGGCCAGCAACAGGCCGCCGACCGCGATCGGCGTCGTGATCAGGCTCGAGCGGTCGTCGTTGTAACGCGCGCCGGCGATGAACTTGAGGACGTCCGGAACGATGTCGTAGGTGCCTTCGAGGAAGGCCGAGCGCGACTGCACGGCGCCGCGGCGATACTCGCCGTCATAGCTGGTCGAGGCCAGCATCAGCGGCGTCTTGGTGGCATCGCCCGCGAAGGCGCCGATCACCATCGATTCCCAGTCCAGGCCGTTCGACGCAACCCAGTACTGGTTGCGGCTGTCGAACGACATGAAGAACGCGCCGGCCGAGAAGTTCAGCGGCCCGTCGAAGCTGGTCTGGAAGCGAAGCTCGCCGGTCCATTCGCGCGACGAGAACTGATCCTCGTCATAGGCCGAGAAGTACGGCGTGCGCGTCAGGATGCCGTGCGCCGTGTCGATGGAGCCGGCATAGGAGCCGAACTTGCCGTTGTAATAGGTGTTCGAGATCGGCAGGGCGCCCGGCGTGCTGAAGTAGGTGTTGTACGCGCCGCCGGCGTTGGCGCCGGCCCCGTGCAGCGCCTGGAAGCCCGTGACGGCCGAGGTGATCAGCGTGCTGATGTTCTCCGGCGTCGCGTCGTTGTAGTTCTGCTGCGAGAACTGGTAGCCGTTGACATAGCCGACATCGACCGTCGACTTCAGCCAGCTGCTGATCGTCTGCGACCAGTTCAGCGTGTAGGTGCCGTTATTGCCCTTGTACTTCGGGTTGAAGGCGGTGTTGGAGGTCAGGATGTCCGGGGTGACGGTGCCGCCGGCGCCCGAGCCGATGCCGTTGACCTGGGCCGGGTTCATCGCGAAGAAGCCGCCGCCCAGCGCCGCGCCCGAGAACGGACCGGGCAATTGCGTCACGCCGAGGAAGGCCGCGCCGGCCGGACCGGCCGGGTCGCCCGGGCCGCCATTGCCGGCGAGCTGGAACAGACCCTGGATGTTGCCGGCGACCTGCGCGGTCGCGAACGGCACGCCGAACGACAGGTTCAAGAGCGCCGTGATACCCTGCTTGGAGCCGAGCGTCGCGCCCAGCGTCGACAGCACGTTGATCGGATCGAAGCCGAGACGGTCGGGCAGGCAGCCGATCACGCCCGACGGGTCGCGATGGCATTCCTGCTTGTCGCCGCGAACGCGGTTGTCGTTCTCGTAGCCAACTTCGCCGGTCAGATCGACCGTCGTATCGGCATTGGGCTCCCAACGAATCGACACGCGGCCCGATGCCGTGCCCTGGCCGTTGATGTTCTTGTCGACCGGGCCGCCCGGATAGATTTGCGGGCCGGCATAGTTGTTCTTCTCGTAGCCGTCATGGAACACGCCCAGGGCCGCGAAGCGAATGCCGAGCTCGCCGTCGATCAGCGGGACGTTGACCATCACTTCCGGCTTCATCGTGTTGTAGGTGCCGTAGTCGAACGAGGCGCGGGCCTCGAACTCGTCGAGGTTCGGCTTGGTGGTGATGATGTTCACCGCGCCGCCGGTCGCCGCGCGGCCGTAGGAGGTCGACTGCGGACCGCGCGCCACTTCGACGCGATCGACGTCGAAATACTGGCCGTTCACGAGCGCCGGAGCTTCCTCGTAGATGTCGTTCTGGTTCTGCGCGATGGCGGCGCCCAGACCGAACTGGGTGGTGATGCCGCGGATCTGGAACTGCGCGCCGCCGAAGTTCGACTTGGTGTAGGTCACGCTCGGCACGTGGAACTGAAGGTCGCGGAAGCTGTTGACCTGCTTGGACTTCAGGTCGGCGCCGGTGAGCGCGGTGACCGCGATCGGAACCGTCTGGATGTCTTCCGCCTTACGTTCGGCGGTCACGACCACGGTCTCGATCTGCGCGAACGCAGGCGCCGTAAAGGCCGTCGTTACGAGCAGCGCGGCTACAAACTTGGCGGAATTGGTTTTGATGGACACGAATTCGGACTCCCCTGCGGATCGCGTAAAGGCTGCGACGCTTATTCATTGGTCGATGAGTGATGCCCGCCGGCAATTTTGTTGTCAAAGAGATTTCACCGGCTGTTGAATATTGTGCGGCGGGTGTGGCCATAGCGCCACGAATACGCTGCGAAATTGCTGCGCTGCAACGCGTAAATCTCGGGTTAAAATGCTGCAGTGCACTTAAGTTTTTAAGGGGAAAATCATGATGGCAGGCGCCACAATTGCTTTGGCCCGCAGCCGTTTCATGTAAGATCGGTAAACAACGACAACAACAGTAATCGTTCCTTTGGGGGGAAACGGTTATGCAGGGAGTGGCCCCTGTTGCGGGGCGTAAAGAACGGGATCGTGCGGCACGCAAAGGCCGCCGTCCTTTTCGCAGAGCGCTTTTGGAGGACAAGTCCTCGAAGCGAACGCAAAGAAGCTTGGCCACGAGCGAACGAATTCTGGACGCGGCCGAAGAACTCTTCGCCCGGCACGGGATTTACGGCGTCACGATGCGCGAGATCGCCGAACTCGCCAATGTCGATACCGCCCTGCTGCATTACTATTTCGAATCCAAGCGCGGTGTTTTCGACGCCGTTTTCGCCCGCCGCGCCGACATCCTCAATTCCGAGCGCATGCTCGAAATGGATCGCTACGAAGCCGAAGCCGGCGCCATTATCACCGTCGAGGGCATTATCGCGGCCTATCTGCGGCCGATGTTCAGCCTCAACCGGCAAGGCGGACAGGGCTGGCGTAATTTCTGCGCTTTCGTCACGCATCTGAGTGGCACGCCGGAATTGGCCGAGATATTTGCCCAGAAGTTCGATCCCATCCTGAAGCGCTTCCTCGCCCTTCTGCATCGCGCCTTGCCGGAGGCGGATGAGGCAGACCTGTTCTGGAGCTATCATCTGTTTTCCGGCTCGCTGATGATCGTGAACGCGGCCAACAGTTCGATCGAGAGCTTTTCGGACGGCCTGTGCCGGTCGGAGGATTTCGAAGCCATCGAACCCAGGCTGGTCAGCTACAGCGCAGAAGGTTTTCGCGCCATCTGTCTGAACGGGGCGCAGCGCCGCAAAGCTATGCACGCCGAGTAATTTCCAAACAAAAACATAGTGATACAATCTAATGCCCGCTTCTCATTGACTCTTGCTCCAAGGTCTTTGCATACTGGAACAAAGAGTGAACGATTATGGTGGAAACGATAAAACCCCTGGCTGCCACCCGACAGCTTCTCGTGCCGATTTTGGGGGAAAGCCGAACCGGCAATCCCGCGCCACTCGGCCATGAGACGGCCGATCGGACGCTGCGAGGTGGCCTCATGCGCGGCGCCCTGCATGAGATCTTTGCCGGCGACGCCACGGCTTTCGGTTTCGCCGCCGCTTCGGCAGGTCGTGCTGCCGGCCGCAAACGGCTGCTCTGGATCGTCCAGGACTACTCGACCCTCGAACATGGCGCGATCTCGCCCACGGGGCTGGCTGAGTTCGGGATCGATCCCTTCTCTTTCCTGCTGCTGCGCGTCGCCGACGCCACCGATGCCTTGCGGGCCGGTGTCGATGCGCTGAGTTGCAGCGCCTTGGGCGCGGTGATCGTGGAGATCCCTGGCAATCCCAAAATCCTCGACCTCGTCGCCTCGCGGCGGCTGGTGCTGGCCGCGCAGAGCAAAGGCATCAGCGTCTTTCTGCTGCGTCCCTGCGCCGAGGTCGAACCGAGCGCCGCCGAGACCCGCTGGCTGATCCGCGCTGCCCCTTCGCCGCAGGAAGACAATTGGGGGATGCCGCGCTTCGACGCGGAACTGATCCGCAACCGGCACGGAGAGACCGGCCGCTGGACAATGGAGTGGTGTTGTGACGATGGCGTTTTCCGCGATCCCGTCGAGCCAGGGGCTCGCAAATCCGCCGAATTGCCGGCGGCGCATCCTGGCGTTATGGCTCCCACGCCTGCCGACCGACCGGCTGCAGCGGCGCACCAGGGCTGGCGCCGCGCCGGATGAGCCCCCTCTCGTCATTTCGATGCGCAGCAGCAATGCGCGTATTCTGTATGCGACGGACGCCCGGGCCGCCAACCTGAAGCTTCATCCCGGCATGCCGCTGGCTAGCGCCCGCGCGATGGTGCGCGAACTGACCGTCGTCGAAGCCGACGCGCCCGCCGATGCCAGGTTGCTGAGCGCCATCGCGGACTGGTGCGACCGCTTCACGCCGTTCATCGCGATCGACGGCAGCGACAGCCTGCTGCTGGACGTCAGCGGCGCGAGCCATCTGTTCGGCGGCGAAGAAAAGATGCTGCGCGAGGTGCGAGGGAAAATCGCCGCCCAGGGATTTTCGGTGTGCGGCGCAATGGCGGGGACGGCGGCGGCGGCCCGCGCCCTGGCCCGCTATGCCAATGGCACCATCGCGGCGCCGGGCACGGAGGCCGAGGCCACCGCCCTCCTGCCCGTGGCCGCGCTCGACCTGGAATCGCGCGACACCCATGCCTTGCGGCGCGCCGGGCTTAAGACCATCGCGCAGGTCGCGGGCCGCAGCCGCGCCGAGCTCACCGCACGCTTCGGCAAGGCGATGGTGTTCAAACTCGATCGCGCACTCGGTCTTGCCGAGCAACCGATCTCGCCGCGCCGAATCCTGCCCGACTTCATGGCCGAGCACCGCTTCGCCGAACCGGTGACGGCGGAAGAATTCATCGCCGATTCCATCCTGTCGCTGGCGGAATCGCTGTGCGGCCTGCTGGAGGAGCGCGGCCAGGGCGCGCGTGCGCTGGAAGCCAGCTTCTTTCGCAGCGACGGCATCGTGCGTCGCATCGGCATCGAAACGGCGCGGCCCCTGCGCGACGCACAGATGATCGCAAAGCTCTTCCGCACGCGGCTGGATGCGCTACGCGATCCGCTCGATCCGGGTTTCGGCTTCGATCTTGTTCGCCTCAGCGTCTTGCACGCCGAGCGGCTGGTACCTGAAAGCATCGGGTTGGAGGCGCGCCCCGACGCGGAAAAGGAACTTGCCTTCCTGGTCGACAGGTTGGCGGCGCGCTTCGGCGCGCATCGCATCCTCAGCTTTCAGCCACAGGACACCCATATTCCCGAAGCCGCCGGCGTTGCCGTGCCGGCCCAGCATGCGCCAGACACGAAACTGGTTTTCGAGCCACGCCTTTGCGGCGAAGCGCCGCGCCGGCCTTTACGCCTGTTCGAGAGGCCCGAGCCCATCGACGTGATGGCGCAGGTACCGGACGGGCCACCCTTGCGCTTTCGCTGGCGCCGCGCGCTGCATGTCGTGACTTATGCCGAAGGGCCCGAACGCATCGCCATGGAATGGTGGCGGCATCAGGACCCGCGGCCGACGCGCGACTATTTTCGCGTCGAGGACGACACCGGACGCCGCTTCTGGCTCTTTCGCGACGGGCTTTATGACCGAGAGCCTTTCGCGCCGCGCTGGTACATGCATGGACTGTTCGCATGACGCCGGCCAAAGCCGTTCGCGACAAGCGCGCGCCCAAACCGCAGCCGCCGCCCCGCCCGCCGCTGGACGTGCTGGCGAACCAGCCGCCTTATGCCGAAATCGCGGTGACGTCGAACTTCTCATTCCTGCGCGGCGCGTCCACGCCGGGCGAACTGATGCTCCAGGCGACGCTCAGCGGTTACACGGCGATCGGCATCGCCGACCGCAACACGCTGGCCGGCGTGGTGCGCGCCTATTCTGCGTTTCAGGACCCGGAATTTCCGGCGCGGCACCCGAAGTTGCTCGTCGGCGCGCGACTGGTGTTCAGCGACGAGGTGCCGGATATTCTCGCCTATCCCACGGACCGGGCCGCCTATGGCAATCTTTGCCGCCTGCTGTCCGCCGGAAAATTTCGCGCCAAGAAAGGCGAATGTACGCTTTACCTGCAAGACCTGCTCGACTGGCAGGAAGGCTTGCTGCTGGCGGTGGTGGCGCCGGCGCGCGGTGTGCTCGACAAGATTCGCGAGGCTCTGGAAACGCTGCGCTCCGCGGCGCCGGATCGCGTCTGGTTGGCAGCTTCCATGCCGCATCGTGGCGACGACCGGCGGCGACTGAAACGTCTGAAGACGTTGGCACGGGACGCGCAGGTACCGCTTCTGGCTGTCAATGACGTGCTCTATCACGCGGCCGAACGCCGCGAATTGCAGGACGTCGTCACCTGCATCCGCGAACACGTCACCATCGACAAGGCCGGCAAGCTGTTGGAAGCCAATGCCGAACGTCACCTGAAGACTCCCGTCGAAATGGAGCGCCTGTTCGCCAATGCCCCTGAGGCGATCGCCGAGACGATCCGTTTCTCGGAGCGGATTTCGTTTTCACTGGATCAGCTTAAATATAACTATCCGCACGAGCCGGTGCCCCCGGGCAAGACTGCAGAGCAGCATCTGCACGATCTGACCTGGGAGGGCGCCGCACGCCGCTATCCGCAGGGCATTCCGGACAAGGTACGCGAGACCTTGAACAAGGAGCTTGCGATCATCGCCAAGCAGAACTACGCGCACTATTTCCTGACCGTGCATGACATCGTCGCCTTCGCCAACGAGAAGAATATCCTGTGCCAAGGCCGCGGTTCCGCCGCCAACTCCGCCGTCTGCTATGCCATCGGCGTCACCGCCGTGGACCCGACGCAGATCGACCTTCTGTTCGAGCGCTTCGTCTCGGCCGAGCGCAAGGAACCGCCCGACATCGACGTCGATTTCGAGCACGAGCGGCGTGAGGAAGTCATCCAGCACATCTACAAGCGTTACGGCCATCATCGCGCGGCATTGACCGCGACCGTGATCTCCTATCGCCCGCGCAGCGCCATCCGCGAAGTCGGAAAAGTGTTCGGCCTCAGCGAAGACATCACCAGCGCGATGTCGGGCAGTGTCTGGGGAAGCTGGGGCGAAGCGCTGAAGGAAAGCCAGGTGCGCCAGGGCAAGCTCGATCCGCAGAACGCGGCGATCTTCCAGGCCGTGAAGTTCGCCAACCAGATCATGGGCTTCCCGCGCCACCTGTCGCAGCATGTCGGCGGTTTCGTGCTGACCGAAGACCGGCTGGACACGCTGGTGCCCATCGGCCCGGCAGCGATGGAGGATCGCTACTTCATCGAATGGGACAAGGACGACCTCGACCGGGCCGGCCTGATGAAGGTCGATGTGCTGGCCTTGGGCATGCTGACCTGCATCCGCAAGGCTTTCGATCTTATTCATTTGCATGGCGGCGAACGTTGCGACCTCGCCACCGTGCCGCGCGAGCGGCCCGAAGTGTACGACATGCTGTGCAAGGCCGACGCTATCGGCGTGTTCCAGGTCGAAAGCCGGGCGCAGATGAACATGCTGCCGCGACTGAGGCCGCGCAAATTCTACGACCTTGTCGTCGAAGTCGCGATCGTTCGGCCCGGCCCTATCCAGGGCAACATGGTTCACCCATATCTGAAACGGCGAAAAGACCCTTCGCTGATCGATTTTCCCGCACCGGCGGAAGGCAAGGGCGATCCCAACGAGCTGCGAGACGTCCTGGGAAAGACGATGGGCGTTCCGTTGTTTCAGGAGCAGGCGATGAAGCTCGTCATGGTTGCCGCGAAATTCACGCCGGAGGAAGCCAATGGCCTGCGCCGAGCCATGGCGACATTCCGCAATGTCGGCACCATCGGCCAGTTCGAGAAGCTGATGGTCAGCCGGATGACGGAGCGCGGCTATACGCTGGAATTCGCGCAAAACTGTTTCCATCAGATCGAGGGCTTCGGGTCCTATGGGTTCCCCGAAAGCCATGCGGCAAGCTTCGCGCATCTCGTCTACATCTCCGCCTGGATCAAATGCCATCATCCAGCGGCGTTCGCTTGTGCGCTGCTCAACGCGCAACCGATGGGGTTCTATGCCCCGGCCGAAATCGTGCGCGATGCACGCGAACATGCGGTGGATGTTTTCGCGCCTGACATGAACTTCAGCGCTTGGGACAATTCGCTGGAGCCAAATCACGTCAATGCGCTGGCGCTCCGTCTGGGCTTTCGCCAGATCGACGGCTTCAAAGAAGAATGGGCCTGGAAGATCGTCGAGAATCGCGGTTACGGCTACGCGCGATTCGAGGAGTTCGTCCGCTGCAGCGAACTGCCCAAAAAGGCGCTCATGCTCCTAGCGGATGCCGATGGCTTTCGCTCGGTCGGCCTCGACCGGCGCGAAGCCATCTGGGCGGTGCGCCGGCTGGCCGATCACGACACGTTGCCATTGTTCGAGGCGCAGCGCCTGAAAGAATTGCCGGTGGAACAGATCGCGCCGCTGCCTGCGATGCCGCTCAGCGAACATGTGCTGGCCGACTACCAGACGCTGCGCCTGTCCCTCAAGGGCTATCCGATGCAGTTCCTGCGTGCGATGTTCGATGGCGAGAAGGTGAAAAGCTGCGCCGCGGTCGAGGCGACCGATGACGGACGGCGGGTGCGTTGCGCCGGTGTCGTCCTGGTGCGGCAGATGCCCGGCGACGCCGGCGTCGTGTTCATCACCCTGAGCGACGAGACCGGCATCACCAATGTCGTGATGTGGCCGGCCCTGGTGAAAACGTTCCGCCGCGAAATCATGGGCGCGCGTTTGCTGCTCGTGGAGGGCAAGGTGCAGAAAAGCGAAGGCGTGGTGCATCTGGTGGCGGAGCGGCTATTCGATCGCAGCCTCGAACTGGACCGCCTGTCGGAAGACACGCTGCGCCCGTTCCAGGGGCAGCTGGAAGATCTCGCCTATCAGCGCCCCGACTCGCGCACACCGCGTCATCCGCGCAACGTCCGCGTATTGCCGAAATCGCGGGATTTCCACTGACTCCTCTTGCGTTTGTTCCTGATATGTTCCATGATCCCCCTATGCAAATCGCGCTCGATTTTGGCCAAACCGAAACCCTGTTGTCCGCCCGCAACCGATTGCTGCGCCTGTACGAGCCCGTGCCCTATGAAGGACTGTTCAATCCCACGGATCGGCTGATCCGGGCCTTTCTGGGGAGCCGCACGCGCGACGAAATCGCAACCGCGGCCTTCGTACGGTTGCGGCGCCAGTACGGCAGTGCGGCGGTGCTGGCCGAAGCAACGCCGAACGATGTCGAAGCTCTGATCGCCGGGGTCGAATTCGCCGACAAAAAGGCCGTGGACATGGTTTTCGCCTTGCGGCGCCTGAAGGCGCTTTCCGGAGACTTCTCGCTCGAATTCCTGCAGGATTGGAGCGTCGCTGACGCGCTACGCTACCTCGAGTCCTTCCACGGCGTGGGGCGGAAGATCGCCGCTGCCGTCCTCAATTTCAGCACATTGCGCAAACCCGCTTTTGTCATCGACACACATGTCCTGCGTGTCTTGGTCCGGCTCGGATTCCTTCCGCCCCGCGCGAAGACCGCCGAGACCGCTTACGACCTGCTCATGCCGTCGCTCGCCGGTTGGCCGGCAGCGGAGCTTTACGAATTCCATTGGCTGTTGAAGCAACTGGGACAAGAACTCTGCGAGTTCTGGCGAACACAGTGCCGGTCCTGCCCATTGGAGCCGCTTTGTCCCAAGCGCGGCTTGCGAACCTGGCACTGAGGATGCTGGCGTAGCCCCACGACACGGCGCTATATCCTCCTTCGGGGAACACACCAGCTTCTGCCATGCCAAGTTTCCGCGGCCTCGAATGGCCGCTTATCGGGTCCGCGTTTGCCGCCCTCGTGCTGGCGATTCCGCTTTGGTGCGTCGCCGCCCCCGCCATGCCCGATTATCCGGCGCATCTGGCGAGCTTCGCCCTGATCGCCGGCCAGACCTCGCGCTATTACACCGTCGCCTGGGCCGCTTTGCCGAACCTGGCTTTCGAATTTCTCGTGCCACTGCTTGGCCATCTGATGCCGCTCGCGTTGGCGACGCGGCTGCTCCTCACCACGACGATTGCGCTCTGGGTGCTGGGGCCGGTGGCGATCCAGCGCGCCCTGTTCGGCAGGGTCGGGGCCGGCGCCTTGCTGCCCGCCTTCTTCGCCTACAACGCCAATTTCATGTGGGGCTTCTTCAACTATACATTTGCGGTGGGTCTGGCTTTCCTGGTCTTCGCGGCCTGGATCGCGAGCGATGGGCGCCGAACGATCCTCCACCAGATCGGCTTCGCCATTGCCTTCACGTTGATCTATTTCAGCCATCTGTTCGCGCTGGCGGTTCTGTTGCTGGCCATCGGTGGCTTCGAAATTTCCAATCTGCTCGCGCAACGCCCCATCAGACCGCGTCAGATCGCCGGGCGCCTTTTATCGCTCGTAGCGATCTGCCTGCCGGCGGCGATCGCGTTCCTGGTGCTCAAGCCCAGCGGTGCCGGCAGCACATCGTTGGAATTCGATCTCGCCGGTACGATGCAGGACCGGTTCGCGGCGGCGATCCAGATCGGCTTCGACAAGCCCGCTCTCCTCGTCACGGCTGCGTTGATCGTACTGTTCGTTGCCGGCCGCTTGACGCGTCGCATGACCATTCATCCTCGCATGCGGGTCACGCTCGTCCTGTTCACGCTGGGCGCACTGCTCATGCCGGAATGGGCACTGGGCGGCTGGGGCGTGCATATGCGGCTGCCGGCGGTTCTGGGCGCGCTCGCCTTCTCATCCGTCGAATGGCAGTTGCCCCCGCGCGCGCTTGTCGTTGGCGCGGCTGTTGTCTTGCTGCTTTTCGGCGCCGGCGCCGCCCTGCTAACGCAAACCTGGCGGACCTATGACGCGCAATTTGTCGAATTTCGCGCCCACGCGTCCGACGTCATGCCGGGCGGCCGATTGCTGACGGTGCTCGACGGCGACTCTCTGGGACTGGCACCGGATCAGCCCTATTGGCACATCGCCGAATACGCCATCATCGACCGCAATGTCTTCACGCCGCTCATGTTCACCACGGCCGGCCAGCACGTCGTGCACCTCCGCCCGCCGTTCGAGCACATCGCGGCAACCAATGCCCGGCAAGGTTCGCCGCCCGACGTCGACGAACTCGACGACCTCGCGGCATCGCGCGTCAATGTCGACCAGGATTATCGCGACATCTATCCCTATCTGCTGCGCTTTCAATGCCACTTCGACCAGGCGGTCGTGATCCGCGGCGCCGGACCGCACACGCCCGTGCCCGCCATGCTGCGTCTGCGACACGAGGGCGGCTTCTACGCGCTCTACGACATCGTGCCGGACTCCCGGTGCGCGAAACCATGACGGCGGATCGCCTCGCGTTTCGCTTGGTGACGGCGGCGCTGGCCATCGGCTGTCTGCTTGGCGTGATGCACGTGGCCTGTGTTATCGGCCTGCAAGTGCCGTTCGACCCCAATGAGGGTTGGAATGCCTATTTCGCGCAAGCGGCCTTGACGACCGGCTCGCCCTATCCGCCGGCGCACAGCCTGATGATCAACAACTATCCGCCGCTGTCATTCTACCTGGTCGGCGCCATCGCCAAGATCACGGGCGACGCGATCGTTGCCGGGCGCGTCGTGGCGCTGTTTGCGCTGTTCGCCGTGGCACTCGGCATCGAAACCGCCGCACGCCAGATGGGCTGCAACCGGCTCGAAGCGCTGTTCGCGGCGCTCTTTTTCACAGCCGGGCTGATGCTGACCAGCGACTATGCCGGCATGGACGATCCACAACTGCTGGGTCACGCCATCGCGATCGGCGGCCTCGTCCTGACGTTGCACGAGCCGCGGACCTCGCGAACGATGGTCGCCGCCGCGCTGCTCTTCACGCTGGCATTTTTCGTCAAGCACAATCTGATCGTCCTGCCGGCAGCCCTGGCGCTGTGGCTGGCGCTGGCCGACCGCCGGCATGCGATCACCTTCGTCGTCAGCGGATTGATCTTTCTTTTGATCGGCCTTGGCTTGTTCAAGCAGGCGTTCGGCATCGGTTTGTTCGACCGGATCGCTTCGGCCCGCACCTATGCGCTCGCCAATGTCACGAGCGGACTTCTGCAATGGCTGCCATGGGGCGCGGTTCCTCTGGCCGGAGCAGCCGCCCTCATGGCCATTGCGCGCCGTGACCGCCACGCCGTCCTTTGCACGGTCTACGCCACCGCTGCTGTCGCGGCCGGCGCATTCTTCCTGGGCGGCGCCGGAGTCGATGCCAACGCACTATTCGACGCCGACATAGCTCTCGCGCTCGCCGCCGGTGTGCTGATGAACCGGCTTGCCAGCAGCCTTTGGGTGAACGCCGCTGGCCTCCTCTATGCTGTCCCGCTCGTCATCGGCCTTTGGACCCTGGACGCCGATTGGCGTGATCCCGACTTCTGGTTTCAACCGATGGCCACCGAGCGAAGAGCGGCGGCAGGCGAAATCGCCCTGCTGCGCGCGGCGCACGGACCGGCTCTGTGCGAGATGCTGTCGCTCTGTTACTGGGCCGGCAAACCGGCGGACGTCGATGTCTTCAACATGGAGCAGGCTTATTTGACGGGCGCGCGAGACGACATGCCGTTGGCACGGTCGATCGCGGCGCGGCACTTCGCCGCCATCGAGCTGGAGCAGGTCACGCCGTTCCCGCTGACGCAGAAAATCCGCGATGCGGTCGTGCAAAGCTATAAAATAGTGCGCAGTGACGACGAGCGAGTCTTTTTCGTGCCGCGCTAGCTGTGCGCCTTGACGGTTCCTGTCCGCTCCTGCTTGCCCCAGCCCACGACCGCGCCGCGAATGGCGGCCGAGATCGATCTGACAACGACATAGTACATCAGCTGTCGATACCCGAAGCGCTGCAGCGGCAGCCACCAGAGCAAGCTCCAATCCTCGCCACGCTCCATCAGGAAGCCGTCTGTCGCGGCCAGCAGATCGACGACAATGAACACCGCATAATAGATGCCGACCGTAATGAGATCGGTATTGCTGAATTCCGCACCGTGTTGCGAATAAGCGATCCACTGGCTGATGAGCTGCCAGATCAGCAGCAGGTCCGCGAGCGGTGCGAGGGCCGTGAGCGCGATCTGGAACAGCCAGACTTGCGGCAACGCGATCATGCCGAGCGCGCCGTAACGCGGGTTGAACGTCAATTCGCGGTATTTCCACAAGCATTGCAGCGTGCCGAAGGCCCAGCGGAAGCGCTGCTTGGCGAGGCCGCTGAACGTCGCCGGAGCCTCCGTCCATGCGACGGCCGAGCTGTCGAAGCGCACGCGATAGCCTTTCACCTGGATGCCGATCGTGAGATCCTGATCCTCGGCCAAGGTGTCGGAATGGAATCCCCCCATCGCCTGCAGCGCCGATTTTCGCCAGGCGCCGACGGCCCCGGGAATCACGGTGAGCGTGCCGAGCGCGGCGAGCGCGCGGCGCTCGAGATTCTGCGCCACGATATATTCGAGCGCCTGCCAGCGGGTGATCATGTTGGTGCGGTTGCCGACCTTGGCATTGCCCGCAACGGCACCGATTTCGGGGTCGATGAACCAGCGCACCAGGCGCGGTATCGTATCGCGCTGGAATTGCGTATCGGCGTCCAGCGCCACGAGGATGTCGCCCTTGGCGTGCCCCAAGGCGACGTTCAGCGCCGCCGCCTTGCCGCCATTGGGTACGCGAATCAGCGTGACGCGTTCGTTGGTCCCGAAAGCGGCGCGCAGCACCTCGGAGGTATTGTCCTGCGAACCGTCGTCGACAACGATGACTTCCAGGTCCTTCGTGTCGCTTTCCAGGATGCGATCGACCGTCTTCGCGATCACCTTTTCTTCGTTGTAGGCCGGCACGAGAACCGAAACGAACAGCGTCTGCGTGGGCGGCGGCGCGGCCGCGGCCTTGTCGCGCCGCAAATTCCACAAGCTGAGCCCCGCCAGAAAGAACAGGCGCGACACGCCTAGCCAGATGGCGGTCAGGAATGCGTAGTAGAGTAAGCGTCCCGCCCAACTGACCGTCAGGAACACGACGCGGTCGGTCAGCAACGCCATGGTCGGCGACAATGGCGGCATCGCTTGGTCGCGCGAGAAGCCGATCAGCGTGGAGGCTGGGACGAACTGAAAGCCGCGGGCGCGCAGTTTATCGATCAGCACGGGAAGCGCGGCGACAGTCTGCGAGCGGTCGCCGCCGGCATCGTGCAGCAGAACCGCACTTCCCCGCGCATCCTGCGTCGGAGGATGCTCCACGCCGCTGAGCACGCGCGCCACGATCGTGTCGGTGCCGGGCAGCGCCCAGTCTATGGGATCGATATGTTCGCCGACGGTGATGTAACCCAGGCCTTGCGCGATCTCGACCGGAATGATGTCGCTGGTGTCGCCAGGCTCCGCGTCGCCTAGATAAGGCGGCCGGAAGAGGACCAGAGACCGGCCCGTCAGCGCCTGGATCAGGCGCTGCGTCGCGTTCAGCTCCAATGCCACGGCCTGGGTCGGCGTATCGGCGAGATTGGGATGCGTATAGGTGTGATTGCCCAGCTCATGGCCCTCGGCGACGATTCGCTGGATCAGATCGGGATTGGCCTCCGCATTGCCGCCGATGACGAAAAACGTGGCGTGAATGTGTTTCGCTTTCAGGATGTCCAGGATCTGCGGCGTCCATTCCGGATCCGGCCCGTCGTCGAAGGTCAGCGCGAGCTTGCCCGGAACGTATCCAAATTGATGGATGACATAGTTCGTCGGCAACCTTGTGTAGTTTTCGTCGTCGATATCGCCCGAATTCGGGTTGACTTCGAGCGTCCGGGCCCCGGAGGAAGGGTCGGCCTCGACGCGCAGGAATTCGCCCTGACCTTCGTAATCGATATCGCCGCTGATCGGAATATCGCGCAACCCCTGCGGCACGGCGGCGCCATAGCCCCGCCCCAGCACGTCCCAGATGGACGGGTCTTCGCTTCCCAGCTTCCAGAGGGCATAGCCCGCCGGCCGATAGATGTCCGAGGCGTGGATCTGATTGAAGGCCGTCGCCGCGTCCAGGAACCAGACATCGTGCTTGGTCTGATCGTCTTCGACATAGGAGAAATGCGGGTTGTTGGTAGCGTCGTCGAAATCGATCGTCGCCTCGGAATCGTGCGCCGCGACGACGGCATCCTCGAACGACAAATCGTCGCCATGACCGCCGTTCCAGTCGTAGCCATAGCTGCCGACAGAGACGATCGTGCGGCTGGGCGCCAGCGTCCGCATGCGCTTGTCCAGCGTGGTCTCGAACCAATCCTGAGCGGCAATGCTGCCGGCTTCCCCGGTATCGTCATGCTGATCGTAAGCCATCAGCAGCATGTAATCGACAATTCGCGCATAGGCCGCGTAAGGCAGATCGTCGTCGTCGAACGAAACCGCCAGAACGACGATCCAGCCATGCGGCAGAAACGCCGCGGACAGCTGCTTCAGGAAATTCTCCACGTCGCCATGGGCATTGTCGGGAATCTCCTCGAAGTCGACGGTGATGCCCTGCAGCTTGTTGTCGCCGACGATGGCGGCGATCTGTTTCACGAGCGCAGCCGTGCGCGCCTTGTCGGCCAGCAGTTTGGCGAGACCCGCGCCATCCCATTTGCCCTGCGTCGAATTTTGCAGCGTCGGCAAGATGGCCAGATTTGCACGCTTGGCGCGCAATTCGGCCAGCAGACGCGGGTCGAGCGCGTTGACGAGACTGAGATCTGGTCCTTGCAGCGCGAACCAGGTCGGCATCAGCCAATCGAGTTTGGGCAAGGCGTTCATCAGCGCCGGATACGCCGATCTTTCGCCGTTGGGCCCCCAATTGGGGTAGAAGGCAATGGTCAGCGGCCGGTTCGGCAAAGGCTTCAGGATGGACGCCAGAGGCCGCGTGCGCAGGCCGCGCTCGTTGCGTTCGCGGCGCGTGCGCGCGAGTTCTTCGCGCCGGTTGCGCGCCTCGGTCGCCAGCCGTGCCGCCGCACGCACCAGGCCAGGCGCCTGGGCTTTCTTTTCCAGGTACGGGATGTTGATCGCGGTCAGGTGACCGGGCAAATGCAGCCGCGCGCCGGTCGGGACGTTCAGCAGACTGACGACGAAAGCCGCGCCCAGCGCCAGGCTGATCACCGCCGCGGTCCAGCCGACGATCGAGGCGCCGATCGCGCGCCGACCCGTGGCATCGAAGAATATCGGATTGTTCGCCATGGCCTAGGGCAGCCCGCGCAGCCGCATTGCGGCGCAAGTCGCCAGATCGTCGCTCGTCATTCCATGCTCCAGGCGCCAGCGCTGCGACGCGGCGCGCAAATTCAATTTAGCGGAATTACGCCGGGCATGGCAAAAAAGACGCCATGAACGACACGTCGAACGAGGCAGCAGCGCGCCGTGTTGCGATCGCGGTCATCCTGGCCGGATGGATCGCGACGCTGGCGAGCAACTGGCCCGGACACCTGTCCTACGACTCCATCCTGCAGCTGCTTCAGGGCCGTACGGCGCTCTACAATACCTGGCATCCGCCGGTGATGGCCTGGCTGCTCGGGTTGGGCGATGCCGTTATGCCCGGCGCCGGTCTTTTCGTCGCCTTCGAGACCTGCCTGGCCTTCGGCGCATTGGTTCTGCTTGTCCTGCTGAGGCCGTGCCGCACGCCCTGGATCGCGGGCGGAACGGCGGTCGCGATCGTTCTGTCACCGCAGCTCCTGCTTTACCAGGGGCTCGTCTGGAAGGATGTGCTGTTCGCGGACGCTCTGGTGGCGGGCTTCACCTGCCTCGCCTATGGCGCGGCGCGCTGGCCGGAGGTGCGAAACCGATCCCTCTGGCTGGCGGCGAGTTTCCTTTTGCTGGCCTTGGCGGCGCTGACACGGCAGAACGGCGCCGTGCTGCTGCCGTTTGCCGCCGCAGCGTTGGGCTGGGCCGCAGCCCGTAACGGCATGGCGGTCCGCCGTGCCGCCCTGCTGGGGGCCTTGGCGCTGGCCGCGCTGCTGGCGTTCGTCGCGACCAGCAGTGCCCTTCTGAATCTGCGCAGCAACGGCGACTCCGGACCGGCCGGACAGCTGCGACTGCTGCAGGTCTACGACCTTGCCGGCGCCGTGGCGCGCGAGCCGTCCTTGCCGCTCGACCGCCTCGCCGATGACGATCCGGACCTGGAACGCGCCATCCGCGGCGACGGGGCGCGGCTATATACGCCGGTGCGCAACGACCCGCTGAGCGCTTCGCCGGCGCTGCAGGCCGCGCTCGACAACGCCGACGGCGACGCCCTGGCGGCGGATTGGCGCGCGCTGATCCTGGATCACACCTGGTTGTACCTGAACGTCCGAGCCGCAGCGTTCGGCTGGGTCCTGTTCACGCCCGATATCGTCGCCTGCCGGCCGATCTTCACCGGCGTCGAAGGCCCCGCGTTGCAGATGAAAGAGCTCGGACTGTTGCCCCGGCGGGACGGCCGCGACAGGGCGCTCGATCGCTATGGCAAGGCCTTCCTCGGCACGCCGGTTCTTTCGCATGCGCCGTTCGCGGCGATTGCCGCGCTGTGTCTCTGGCTGCTGCTGCGCCGCCGCCGCCCCGCCGACATCGCGCTGGCGGCGATGCTGGCCGGCGCCTTCGCTTTCACGCTCAGCTTTTTCGCGATCTCCATCGCCTGCGACTACCGCTATCTTTACGCCCTCGATCTTTCGGCGCTCGCAGGGCTGCTCTACCTTGCCGCGGACGCGCGAAGCGCCATCGAGGGAACGCCATGACCGTCGAACTGGGCCTGATCGAAGGCTATTACGGCGCGCCGTGGAGCTGGGCGGCGCGCGAACGCACGATCGCCACCCTGAAGCCGCATGGCTACGGCTTCTTCCTCTATGCGCCCAAAGCCGACGCTTTTTTGCGCAAGCGCTGGCGCGAGCCGCATCCGGCCGAAACCGCGGACGCGTTGCGCGCCCTGTCGGCGCGCTGCCGGGCGTTGGGCGTACGCTTCGGCGTCGGCCTCAGCCCGTTCGAGCTCTACCGCGATTTCCACGCCGCGGCGCAGGCCGACCTTGGGCGCAAGCTCGCCGAGTTCGACGCCTGGGGCATCGACGACCTCGCCATCCTGTTCGACGACATGCGCGGCGACCTGCCCGATCTCGCCAGGACGCAGGTCGAGATCATGCATTGGGTGCAGGCGCGCACCAAGGCGACGCGCCTGATCGTCTGTCCCAGCTACTACAGCGACGATCCGGTGCTCGACCGCTTCTTCGGCCAGCGTCCTGAGAACTACCTCGAAGATTTCGGCCGCCTGCTGGACAAAGCCATCGAGATCTTCTGGACCGGCGAGGAAGTGTGCTCGCGGGAATATTCGCCGGGTCACCTGGCGCGCGTGACGGGACAGCTCGGCCGCAAGCCGTTCCTGTGGGACAATTACCCGGTCAATGACGGCCAGCGCATGTCGCAATATCTGCATCTGCGCGCCTTCACCGGCCGGCCCGCCAGCCTGGCCTGCCATCTCGCGGCGCACAGCGTCAATCCGGCGCTGCAGCCGATGCTGTCCTGCCTTCCGGCCATGACGCTCGCCGAAAGCTATCGCCTCGGCGACCGGTATGAATATGGCCGCGCTTTCGAGAACGCCGCGCAGACTCTGCTGGGCCCCGCCTTCGCCCAGACCCTGCGCAACGACATCCTGTTCTTGCAGGATGTCGGGCTGGAGCGCCTGGCCGAGAAGACCAAGGACCGCCTGCGCCAGCGCTACGGCGCCATCGATCACGACGCGGCGCGCGAGATCGTGGCGTGGCTGAACGGCGCCTATAAATTCGCCGAAGAGATCGCCTGACGACCTAACAAAAAGGGGCGCGTCCGCCCCTTCTTGTTGCCGAGCTACTGGGCGGCCCGTGGCCAGCCCCTTCAAGACCCGACCAACAAGCACTTTCACTGCGACTCCTCGGTCCTTATCCGGGCAGTGCGGTTGTCTGCCGACCCGCCCGGCGCGGCGCGCGTGACCCGCGCCGAAGGTCCTGTTTGTAAGGCCCACGTCAGGTTCGCTCGAGCATGACTGTTCCCGTGTTTTTCCAGGAACAAATAGGGTCCAAAAACGGGGTTTCAAGTACAGGTTGCAAAAATATTTTATGACAACTTGTCAGAGAGGGCGCCGTCACAGCCCCTTCAGCCACGGGATCAGCCGCGCGTTCACCTCGGCCGGGCGTTCCTGCTGGGTCCAGTGGCCGCAGCCTTCCAGCACGTCGGCGACGCGCAGGTCGGGGACGTGCCGGCGCATCAGCGCGATGGGATCGGCGCCGCGGAACATGTTGAAGGCGAGATCGCGCGTGCCGCTGACGAAGAAGGCCGGCTGCTCGATTTTGCGCTCGGCATAGCGGCGCAGATAGTCGAAGTCGCGCTCGTGATTGCGGTAGCGGCTGATCGGCCCGAAAAATCCCGAGCGGCTGAATTCGCCGACATAGTAGTCGAGCTCGGCCGGCGTCAGCCAGGCGGGAAAGGCGGCCGGATCGGTCAGGCCATCGAGCAATGCCATGTCGGAGGTCTTGTCGGTCGGCCAGGTGCCGTCCGGCGCATCGCCCGACAGGGCGTAGTAGAATTTGCGCAGGAAGCCGCGCGGGTCCGCTTCGGCCTCGGCTTCCGGCAGACGCGGCTTTTGGAAATACGCCTGGTAGAAGAACTTGCCGCGACGGGTGAAGATTTCGTCGAAGATCGCGCTGAACGGGCGCTCCGGCGGTCCCAGATAGGGCACGGACAGGGCGCCGACGGCGCGCACGCGGTCGGGCCGGATCAACGCCGTGTTCCAGACGATCGGCGCGCCCCAATCGTGGCCCAGCACGATCGCGGGCGCCCGCGGGCTCAATTTCTCGATCACGCCGCCGACATCGGCGACCATGCGCTCCATCGCATAATCGGCGACCTCGGACGGACGGTCCGAACCGCCATAGCCGCGCACGTCGATGGCGCAGGCGGTGAAGCCGGCGGCGGCGATGGGCGCCATCTGATGCCGCCAGGAGAACCACGATTCGGGAAAGCCGTGCACCATCACGACCAGCGGGCCCTTCCCAGCGATGGCGGCGCGCAGACGGATGTCGGGCAGGTCGATGAACGTGAAGTCGGTCATGGCGCGAGTCTAGAGCACGATCCGGTCAAATTAAATCCGAGCAGGCTCCAGATTCTCCGATGACCGCGCAATTCGGCGCAAAACCGCCGGATTGCGCTTTAGCCCTGCGACGCCGCCGCGAACGGAAGGCTTTGCATCGGCGCGCGCAAATCGTTATGCGATGACGAGGCTCTCGATCGGCGATTCATGGCTTACAATTGCGCGAAGTGCCCCGGCTATTGCTGCTCCTATCCCATCATTCCGCTCAACCCGCGGGACGTGAAGCGGCTGGCCAAGCATTTCGGCCTGTCGTTCACCGCGGCGCGCAAGAAGTTCACCAAGGTCGACGGCGACGAGCAATTCGCCATGCGGCGCAAGGCCGACGAGCATTTCGGAATGATCTGCCGCTTCTTCGACACCGACAAGCGCCGCTGCACGATCTACACCGCGCGGCCCGAGATCTGCCGCTCCTATCCCGGCGACAACCATTGCGGCTATTACAGCTTCCTGATGCATGAGCGCACCGCCCAGGAAGATCCCGAGCACGTCGCTTCGACCTGGAACGGCTGAAGCGGATTTGGTTTGAGATTACTCCCCGCCACCAATTTCGTCATGGCCGGCCTCGAGCCGGCCATCCATCCGGCGCGCATTGGCGCGCCGAAAAGACTCTTGTGCGCCCGCAGACGCGGGCGCGATGGATGGGCGGATCAAGTCCGCCCATGACGGTGTTTGGGATTCCATTCAAACCAATCCCGCCCTAAAGCTTCGGGCACTTTCCGGGATCGGCCAGGAAGACCTGGATCGCCGTGCCGGCGGGAAGGCGGGCGTGCAGGTAGCGGTCCACCCTGGCATCCACCGGCAGGCCGTAATTGCAGCGGATGGAAATGTCGCGCAGCGACGTCTCGAGCTGATAGGCGTTGAACAGGCCGTACCAGTCGGGCGCCGTGGCGACGCCGTTCTCGGACAGCGGCTGCACCGTCAGGGTCGCGACTTCGCCGCCGCTCTCGGCGATCGCGGGCAAGGCCAGGGCCGGCGGATGGGCCAACGGCCACAGCACCAGCGCCGCGGCCAGCGCCGCGCAGAGCGCCGCGGCCAGGTCGCTGCGCCCGCTGAGCGTCCCGAACCAGCGGCGCACCGAAGGCGCCTCGGGCGCCCCATCGTCCGGCGACGGCTGATGCAGCCGCGCCAGCGCATCGGGCCGCGCCGCGGGCCGGTTCTCGCCTTCATTTTTTGCGAACCGGTCGCTGAGATCCTTCATCGCTCACCTTGCGGAAACAGCAGCGGCGCCAACACCTCCAGCAGCTGACCGCCGAACATGGCGCCCAGATGCGGATGATCGCCGACCCAATTGTCCTGGATGTTGATGGCGACCGATAAGGCGCGGAGCGGCGTTTGCGTCGTGTCGACTTCGTGCGTGCGCGCGTTCCTGAGGGCCGAGGCCGGATAGACCCCGATCACGAACGCATAGACGCGGCCCTCGTGCAGCTTGCCCTCGCCCACCGGCACGCCGACGACCTTGCGACCCGTGATGCGGAACAGCTGCGCGCCTTGCGAGGCGTTGCGCACGCGGTTGAAGGCCAGCGCCCGCGCCAGGACCCTGCGCAGCAGGGCGCGGTTGCGGCCGATGGACTGGAAGGTGGCGCTGTCGGCCTCCACCGCCGCGAGGGCGGCGGCGCTGTCGGCGGCTTTCTGCAACGGATAGGTGCTTTGGCCGATTGCCGCGACCATGTGGCCATGGCCGTCGAGCCTGAGGACGCCGTCGCGGCCCAGCTGCCGCACAGCGAGCGCTTCGGGCGTGTTGACGGCATCGGGGATCTTGGGCGTGCCGGTCTTGGAATAGAAGCCGAGCACTTCGCCGCGCCGCGCCGCCTCGGCGACCAGCGGCGCCAGCTTGGCGGCCACCTGGCCGGCGGCGGTGCCGGAATCCACCGCGACCAGCGACATGGCGTGCAGCACCGCGTCGCGCGACCGCGGGCAGAACAGGCCGTCCGGATCGCGCCCGGCGTTGCAGCCCAGCATCGGCGGCGGTGCGGGGCCGGTCTCGGTCAGCCTTGCCTCGACGCGGCGGCCGGTGACGAGGCGGGCATAGGCCTCCGCCAGCTTGACGTTGGTCCAGCGCGAGGTGCTCGCCCCCAGGATCAGCGTCAGATATTCGGTGCGGAAATTGCGCACATTGTTGAGCTGCAGGTTGACGCGCGCCGGCGACACCGAATTGAGGTCGTCCTGGTGCAGGAAACGCGCGTCGGGAAGCGCCGCCAGCAACGGCCGCCACAGCGCCTTGTCATAGCGCTCATCGTCGAAAATCGTCGCCTCGCCCTGGCGTTCGATGTCCTCGACCTGGATGCCGTAGAGCCGTGCCAGCTCGTCGGGCCAGCGCACGCAGCACGAGATGGTGTCGAGCACGTTGCCTTGCGCGATCTGCAGCGTCGGCAGGTGGCCGCGCGTGGCGCCGAGCAGGCGATAGGGCGTCGACGGCTTGCTCATGTCCTGCTTGAGGGGATCGAGCGAGGTCGCCAGCATCATCAGCGTGGCGGCGTAGATGTTCGACGAACGCTGCAGGAAGTCGTCGAACGTCACCCAGCTGAGATCGCCGTAGGAGCCTTCCTCGTTCAGCGCCGGCGCGATGTGCAGGCCAAGGAGGTTGTCGTGCTCGCCGGAGGCGTAGCCGGGAATCGCCAGCGTCGAAAGCTCCGGCCAGATCTCCAGGATCGCCGACGCCAGGAGCGGCTTGGCGGCCGAGCCGATGGCGAGATTGACGAAGTTCTGGTTCGCCTCCCAGGCGCGGCGCGTGCCGGCGCCCTGCGCCGCCGTGGCCGGATAGGACGCCAGCGCCAGGAGCTGGCCGGTCTTGGCGTCCATCACCGTGACGGCCGCCGGAAAGCCGCGGCCGCCCTCATGGCGCAGGCCCGGCGCGACGAACTCCTCCAGCCTGCGCTGCACCGCGATCTGCAGATCGGCGTCGAGCGAGGTGGTGACGTTGCCGTCCAGCACGGCGCGGTTGCGGGCCCGCGCCGAGAGGCTCAGATCGGGCTGCTCGCCGTTCTGCTGCACCAGGCGGTCCATCTCGGTCTCGAAGCGCAGCGCGAACCATTCGAGCAGCGGGATGCGGATGCGCCCCGCCAGCGGCTGGTAGTGCGAGATGAAGACGTTGGCGCCGGTGACGCCGCGGCTGAAATAGAACTTGCTGAGGTTTCCGGTCTGAAACTGCAATTCCGCGCCGGGCGGCAGGCGGCGGTAGGAGCCGGCCGGCATCAGCTTGCCGTCGACGAAGAGATTGGCCTGCGGGTTGCCTTCGCTGCGCACCCACATGTCCTCGCCGAGCAGGAAGACGCGCGCCACGCCGCCGGCGGCGCCGCCGTAATCGAAGTCGAGGCGAACCGCGTTGCCGAGCGGCGGCCCGCCGCGGAAGGGATCGCGGACGACGACCTGCGGATCGTCGGCGTCCAGCTTGTGCGTCAGCGGCACCAGCGTCGTCTCGCTGGGACCGGAGAGCACGGCGCGCAATTCGCCGCCACGATGGAACAGCAGATTGCCGGTCCATACCGGGCGCAGCGACAGCGGCAGCGCGATGTTGTGCGCGTCCGGATTGATGTGCAGGTGCCCGCCCCGAAGCTCCCAGACGTCGTTGCGGCGGATGTCGTCGCGCAGATAGGAGTTGGCGGCGAAGCGGCGCACCACCTCGATGCGCTCGGCCTCGGGCGCGAGGCGCACCATCGGCAGGTCGTCGCTGTCGAAATCGGCGGTGTATTCGAGGAAATTCTCCGGGATGAAGACGTCTTCGATCAGCTTGGTGTAGCCGCGGGCGGAATAGACGTAGGAGCCCTGGTCGCGCGACGGGCCGAGCAGCACGAAGGCGAGCGGCGCGATCACGGCCAGGGCGATGGCGAGCGGCCTTAAGCGCAGCGTCATGGGCGCGGCCCTTCCGGCGTCGCGCCCGGCGCGCCGGCCGCTGCGGCCAGGGCGAGCGCCACCAGGATCGCGCCTTCGATGAGATCGCTGCCCGAGGCGGCGGCCAGGAAGTAGACGTTCTTGCCGGTGAACGGCAGTACTTCGAGATTGGCCAGGATCATGTAGAGGGCGGCGCCGAAGATGGTCCACAGCGCGGCGATGCCGGCGAGCGCCAGCGGCGGCGGCAGGACGTAGCGCGCGCCGCCCCGCACCGCCCGGCGGGTGTAGACCAGCGCGGCGGCGGCGATGAGGGCGAGAAATGCCGCGGCGCCCAGCCGGCCGAAGGGCGCGATCAGGTGGATCGCCGTGACATTGTCGTTCAGGTGATACGGCGCCAGCACGGTGGGCCGCGGGATGGCAAGATAGCCGTGGCCTTTGAGGCAGCCGGGCCACTGGCTGGCGGGGCAGGCGCCGTAATCGTGCAGATGCGCCATGGCGGCGCCGAGATTCTGCGCGCTGGAGGTGGCGAAGTCGCCGACGTCGTCGGGGCGGACGCTGTACCAGATGCGCAGGATGTTCTGCGTCTTGTGCATCTGGTCTTCGAGTTCACGCTCCGCCGTGCGGTCGTGGCCGGCGCCGGCGAAGGTCGCGCTCGGCAGCACCGGCAGCTGGAACGACAGGCCCAGGGCCAGCGCGAACGCCGCCGGAATCGCCCAGGCCGCGACCGGCTGCTTCCACAGCACGACGAACAGGATGGCGGCGCCGCCGGCGACGAAGGCGGCGTCGACGAGGTCGGCGAGCGCCACGAACGGCACCAGCAACAGCGCCGCGGCGACGCCGAGCAGGGCGAGCTGCGCCCATTGCCAGAGCGCCGCCAGACGCTGCGCCTGGCGCATCGCCGCCAGGGCGATCGCCACCGCGGCCAGCGCCGCGAGGCCGGAGACGACGAAGCCGAGGGCGCTGTCGACGATGAAGGAATGCAGCAGCACATAGCAGACCAGGACGAAGCCCAGCGGCAAGAGGAGAAGCGCGGACGGCCACAGCCAGGGCTCCTCGCCGGGCGCGCGGGCGGCGAGCAGCGCGACGAGGCCGAGAATCGCGGTGCCGAGACCGAAGATGATGAAGCCGGTATCGCGCGCCGCGATCGGCGTCGCGAAGACGATGGCGGTGGCCACGCTCCACAGCAGCGGACGCCACAGCGCATCGCCGGTCTGGGCCCGCAAGACGACGAGCAGCCGCGCCAGCAGCACCAGCGCCAGGGGCAGGTACACCGTGCTCAGCGCCACGCGGAAGCCGAACAGCGGGATGCCCTCCTTGACGCCGACCAGGAGCAGCGCCAGGCGCAGCGTAACCAGCAGGCCCAAGCCGAGCAGCGGCCGCCCGATATCGGCCGGATACCAGATCTGCGCCCGCAGGCGGCGCATCGGCATGGCGAGGACCGCCCCGATTTTCGCGGCGAGCGCGGCGAGGGCGCGGCGCAGCTCCTGCGGCAGCGCGGGCTGGGTCAGCGCATCCGCGACCAGCGCCAGCACGACCAGGGCGCCGACGATCAGCGACGTCTTGTCGAGACCGAAATCTCGCGCCGCCACCAGGGCGACGATCCCGAGCAGCACGGTGTAGGCCAGCCCGGCCAGGAACGGGCGCCGGACGGGCACAACATGGGCGACGAGGAACGGCACCGCCAGCCAGGCGAACAGCGCCGACGGCACGATGGCGCCGCGCGCCGCGCCGGCATCGACATAGGCGCCCGAAATCGCGATCAGCAGGCGAAAGGCGAGCAGCGCCTCGGTCAGCGTGAGGAGCGCAAAGGCCGGCAGCGAGCTGCGCCGCGCGTTCCAGGTGGCCGCCGTCGCAGCGGCCGCCGCGAGCAGCAGGAAGGCGCCGGTGACCAAGCCGAGCACGCCGCTGTCGCGCGCCAGGCGCTCCAGTGCGAACTGCGCGCTGTAGGAACTGCCCAGCGTGAAGTGCTCGCCGAACGGCACGTTGCGGGTCTCGCCGCCGCCGACCACGGAAAAATACGGCGTCAGCGCTTTGCTCCTGCGGTCGGGATGCAGCAGCACGCGCCCCAGCGCGGTCTCCGCCAGCTGGCCGCCGAGCGAGCGGAATTGCAGCGTGGAATCGCCGATGAAGGGACGGCCGGCGCCGCGGTCGTTGTCGATCGGCAGGACGATGTCCTCGCCCGGCTTGGCGGCGACGACGTTGGCGATCGCTTGCGCCGGCAGCTGCAGATCCTCAGGCGTGTCGAACGCGATCGTCAGCTCTCCGGTCTGTGCCAGCTGTGCGGTGAGGCTGCGCCGTTCGACGACGCGCGACGGACGGTCGTGCTCCTCGGCATAGCCGCCGGCGGTGTAGTCGACACGATAGAGATGAATTTTCAGCGCCGGGCCGCCGCGCGTCAGCACGGCATCCGCACCGCCGTCGTTGCCGCCGTCGAGGAACAGGCCGTAGAGGCGGTTGTCGAAGCCGCCATGGCGGAACAGGAAGGCGGTGACCGGCAGCCCCTTGCCGCTATTGCCCTGAACGGCATCGGCGCAATCGCCGGCGGCCGCGAACGTCCGCAAGGGATAGATCCGCTGCGCCGGACCCCAGGAAACGCCGAGGCCGCGCGTCTCCATGCGCGGGAGGTCGGCCGTGGCGTCGCCTTCGAGCGCCAGCCGGTCGCCGTCGACGGGAAGATGCACATGACAGGGCGCGGCGCAGCCACGCGGACAATAGGCCTCGCCCTGCACCACCATGCGCTCGCCGACGAAGCGCGGGGCCGAGCCGGTCAGGCGTGTCCACAGATCGGGCTCGGCAGGTTCGAACGCCACCGCGCCGGCGACGTCGCCGCGCAACGGGCGGGCGACCGTCAAGCCGACCTCGCGATCCGAGATGCGATGCAGCGTGACCAGCGCAGCCGGCAGATCGCCGACCAGCAGGACATCGTGCGTGCGGTCGCCGCCGATGGTGGCGCCGTCGATGGCGTCGGGCGCCAGCCGCACCGAGACCAGCGACAGCCGCAGATCGCCGAAGCGGCCGCTGCCTTCGGCCGCCATCAGCTGCGACCAGATCAGCAAAGGCGCGATCGCGGCGGCGGCGAGCACCAGTGCGGCGCGCGGCCTGCCCGCGCCGTCGGGATAGAACGCGGCAGCCGCCAGCAGCGAGACAAGCGCAAGCAGCAATACCGGAACGGCCCAATCCAGCACGCGCTATCCTTCCGGGGCGCGCAGGCGGTCGGCGTGATGATAGGATTCGAACGTCGTGCGGTAGGTCTGACGCCAACGGTGCAACAGCGCGAACAGGATGGCGCTCATGACAGCGGCGATCGCGACGAGCCAGAGAACCAGGCCGAGCGACGTGCCGGTGTTCAGCCGCCAGGCGGCGTCGAACACCGCCGTGGCGGGCAACCAGGAGCTGTTCTCGCGCACCACGCCGTAGAGCGCCGCGGCAAGGCCGGGATTTTCGTCCTGCACGCTTTGGGCGCGCGCCAGAAGCTCCGCCGCGACGTCGGCCGCGATGGCGCGTTTCCAGGCCGCGAACAGCGCGGGGTCGGACCAGTTCCAGGCCGGATCGCTTTCGGGCTCGGACAAGGTGGCGCTGCGCAGCTGGGCCGCGAGCCGTGCCTTCAAGACGCTGATCTTCTGCAGATCGGCCAAGGCCGATCTGTCGATGCCGTCGCCGCCGGCATCGGCCGCCGGCTCGAGGCCGGCGATGGCGCGGGCCAGCGATTGCGCGGCCACCGCCGCGGCATCGCCGCCATCGAACGACAGACGCTGCACCACGTCGCCGTCGCCCATCAGCGCGGCGCGCAGCTCGAGATTGGCCGCCAGCGTCGGATCGCCGGCGACCGACAGCGCCGGAAACAGGGCGCGCGCCTCGGCATCGGCATCGCCGCGCGGCGCGCTGCCCGACGGCGACAGGAGCTCAGCGCAGGTCGGGCTGGTGACCGCGACGCGCGCCGCTTCGTCATTGCCGCCGCGGGCGCGCAGCAGCGCGACAAGCCGGTCGTTGCGGATGCTGCGCGTATCGAGCGGCACCAGATCGGCGTCGCCGAGGGCAAATCCGAAATCCGCCTGGGTATTGGTCTTGCCGTCGGCGGCGGCACGGCAGGCCGCGGCGAGCGCCGCGTCGAAATCGCCGACCGCCTTGCCCCAGGCGCCGCGCGCCGCCTCGGCAAGGCCGAGCCCATAGGTCGCCGAAGCCTCGATGCCATCCAGCCGCTGGCGCCCGCCGGCGTCGAGCGGCTCGGTCTTGCGCGCGATGTCGACCACGCTGGCGAATTGCGGCTCGGCATCGGCCGCGTCGCCGGCCCACAACGCGAGCAGGCCCAGGTGGTAGGCGGTGACGCTGCGCATGCCGCCCAATTGCGCGTCGATCGCGGCGAGGCGCGTGCGCAGATCGGCAATCTGTCCGAGAAAGACCTTGTCGCGATGCACGCCGGGCGGCGCGCGGTCCTCGATGGCGTCGGCGAAGCTCGCGATCTCGCCGAGCAGCGCTGCGAGCGCCGCATGCACGTCGGGATTGCTGACGCGCGCCAGGCCGCGCGCAGGCACGCTCGACCACGGCGCCAGTTTGGCTTCCCACAGGCCTTCGCGCAGCACGGCGATGTTCTGGATCAGCTTGCGTTCGGCCGGCGTCTGCGACGGCGGCTCGATCGGGATGGCGCTGAGCGTGTCGGGGTCGCCCGGCAGGGGACGTATGAGAACAGCACCGGCCGCGAGCAGCAGCACAAGGCCCGGCGCCAGCGCGGCGAGGATGAAACCGCGCCGGCTGCGCGGTTCGAACGGCGCATTGGCGCGAGCCCGCGGTTCGCTGCGTCCGTCGACGGCGGCGAACAGCAGCCAGCCTTTCAGGCGCTCGAACACCGGGCGCGACGGCGCCGCGGCGCGCTTTGCAGGCGCTTGCGGCGGCGGCGCCTTTACGCCTTCGTCGACCGCTTCAGCGAGCATTGCGCAGCGCCTCGTCCCAGCTGGCCCGCGTCCATAGCGCCCAGATCGTCTCGCTGAGGGACGGCAGCCAGTCGAGCGCCTGGGTCAGCGGCGCCAGGAGGCGGCTGCGCCGCGCGAAGGTGCGCAGGCGACCGCCGCGGGTGCGGCGCGCGGCCTCGCGCAGCCAATCGAAATTCTGCTCGACGCCGCGCGGCGGATAGAGCGTCATGCTGGCTGCGCCGGTGAAATTGGCCGGCAGGCCGGCAAAGCTGGTGAGGAAGTCGGCGCGGAAATAGCGAAAGCTGCTCATCACCTGCGCCACCAGCTTCTGCTGGCGCATGTTGATCAGCAGCAGCGGATCGCGGTCGAAATTGGCCACGATCTGGTGCACCGTGGCGCGCTCGGCGTCGCTGATGCCGCGGGTCTCGCCGCGGGCCGCAAGGCGCTTCTTGAGGATATCGAGCTCCAGCTCGACCATGTTGCCGTGCAGGCGGTCGGCGATGGAAAGGCCGAGCAGCACCGGCTTGCGGCTGGCGCGGGCGCCGCGCGAGAGCTCGCGGAAACGCTCGTCGGGCTTCATCTCGGCGATCGCCTTGGCGGCGCCCTCGATGTCGCCGTGACGGCCGAGCTTGCGCGACAGCTGCCAGTCGAGCTTGGCGAGCTGCACCATGGTGGCGACGACTTCCTGGTAGTCCTTGGTCTCCAGGTCGCCGATGGCGCCCTGGCCGCGCAGTTCGTCGAGATACAGGGTCTTGTCGGCCTCGAGCAGCAGCAGATAGGCGTCGGCCGCCGCCATCAGCGACAGCGTCTCCTTGGCCACCGCGTCGGAGAAATTGGCTTCCTTGGCGCGGCTGAAACGCTCGCCCGGCAGGTCGACGAGGATGAAGGCGTCGTTCGGCCGGCGCGGATGCGAGAACCAGTAGGGCTGGATCTTGCTGGTGCGCTCGGCATGCGCTTTGGGACCGACGGCCGGCGAAATGCCGTAGCCGCGGCTCTGGAAAATATCCTGGAGGCGCTGCGCCAGCGCCGTCTTGCCGCTGTAGGAAAAGCCGAACAGCAGGATGATCGGCGGCCGGTTCGACTGCCGCGAGAGCTGCAACAGGTCGCGCAGGTTCTGCTGCTCGTCGCTGTCCATCGTGCCGGCGGTCGCGGCAACCGTGTCGCGGCGATAGGAGGGGGCGCTGCCGAACACGTCTTCGGCGCGCGGCACGGCGCCGCCGCCCGCAAGACCCGTCCGTTCCCCACGTTCATCCATCGAGACCGCCCCTTGTTCGCGCGCGCCTAGCGAAACAGCCTTGTGACATGCACCGCCAGCAGCAGCGACGCCGCCAGCGCATCGGCGCTTCGTTGAACGCCGGTGCCCAGCCCGCGCAGTTCCTTCGCGACATCATTCATGATCGCACGAACCCTGTCTCGCCCGCCAGATTCCAGCAACGCCCGGCCCAGGCCCTCGTGAAAGCAGCGGGCCAGCACGCCATGATAGGGCTGCAGCGCCAATTGCCGGATCAGCGCCACCACCGCATCGTCGACCTGGCGATCATGGCCGCGCAATTGTGTCCATTTTTCGAGCATCAACCGGCCACTTTCCGCCAAGGTGAGGTCGGCCGGGCCCCTGGCGAGGCGGCCCGCGAGTTCCTGCATCAGAAGGCGGAAGGCGCCCGGCTGCTGCGAGGCCCAGCGCAGCGACAGGCTGAGCTTTTCGGGCCGGCGCAGCACGTCGTCGGCGATCTTCAGCATTGTGGTTTCGTTCACCATGAAGACGATGCCGCGCTCCAGCGCGAGTTCCGCGGCGAAGGGATCGCGCGGCGCCTCGCGGCGCGGGACGGTGAGGAACCATTCGAGGTCGCTGACATAAAGATCGAGGAACTCCGACGCCTCCTTGCCGGCATGCGGCACGGCCTGGGCGAAGCCGCGCTGCAGTGCGTGCGTCGCGGTCAGCTGGGCGTGTTCCTCGTTCAGCGCCGCGGCGCCGCCCGCGAGCCAGGTGAGCGCCGTCATCGCCGACTGCCGGTCGCTGAACAGCCGGCGCGCCAGGCCGAGCACCTTGGCCGCGATCACGCCTTGCGGATCGTCCTCGACCGCGCTGACCGGCAGGTTGACGATCTCCAGCAGGCGCTCGTGCTGATGCGGATAGCGCGCATGCGCGGCATCGAGCAGCGCGAACCACTCGCGCCGTCCGACCGGGATGGGCGGCGCACCGACCAGGTGGCGCTCCTGCGTCAGGCGCACCGGGTGATAGCCCTCGAAGCGCGCCATCGGAACGGGCGGGTCGTCCTCGGTGAACACGATCAGCCACGGCTTTTCCACCGCGGCCATGCCGCCGCGCGCCTCAAGGTCGGGCCGGGTGACGAAGGAGATGCGGGCATTGGTCTGGCTGGCGCGCTCATAGAGCTGCAGCGCGGCTTCCTCGGTCGAGACCGTCGACGGCGTCATCAGCGCGGTCGGCCGGTCGCGCACGATGTTGCCGATCTCGTTCAGCAGATGCGACGGGGCGCGCGGCTGCGGCGGCGGAATCTTCCAGACGAGGGCATCGGGCGCGATGGTGGGCGCCTGCGGCGGCGGAAAGACGGCGGCGAGCGCGGAGAGATGCGAGCGCACCGCCCAGACCTGCACCTCGTCGAGCAACAGGCCCCAGGTGATGCGGATGGCGCCACGCTGCGCCTCGCCGACATGGGCGGTCGAGGCCAGGAACCACAGCCCACTGGCGCCGAGCGGGAAAAAACTCAGATAGCGCCGGTCGAGCGGCGCCGCCGCCAACGTCATCAGCGCGTAATCGTCGAGCAGCTCGCGCGTCGCGTTGTCGATGGGGGCGTGCGGCGAATGCGACAGGATGGCGTAGTTGCTGCCCTCATTGCGCGGTCCCAGCACGACCCAGGACGCCTCGATCTCCGACAGTTGGGGCTGCTCAGCCGCGCTCAAGTCGAACCCGTCTTCCACAGCGCCCAGCGCAGCAGCGCGGCGCGCGCCGCCTGCGAGCCCGACTGCAGGGCATCGGCATCGGGGGCACAGACCTGGTTCTGGGTCTCGCTACAACGCGACGGCGCGCCGCCGGCGCATCTGGCGATCGCCGCGAGGCCCGCCAGACCGTCGGCCGAGACCAGGCCGGTGACCGCGAGCGAACGGCGCGGCGTGCAGAAGCGGTCGCCGATCTGCGCCATCAGCATCTGCAGCGCGATCAGCTGCTTGCCGCCGGCGCTGTCGGCCATCAGCGCATCCGAGGTGCAATTGGGCGCGCCGCCGCAGACGATCGATTTCAAGGTCGGCAGCGAATCGTTCGAGCCGACGCGGCGCGCCAGGCGCGGCTCGACGGCGTAAGGCTGCGCCGCCATCCAGCCGCGCTCGATGGCGAAGTCGGCCGGAAAGCGCGGCCGCGGCTGGGCCGCCGGCGCGGGTGCCACAGACATGGCGTGGTCGGCCGCGGGCACGGCGTGGTCGGCCGCGGGCGGTGCGGGTGTCGGGGTCACGGACGGCAGTGCGACCGGGTTTTGCGGCGGAACTGAGACGGCTTCCGCCTGGCGCGGCAGCGCGGTCTGCGCATCGCTATGCAGCGACGGCGGCGCTGCGGCCTGCGGCGCAGGCCGGGAAACCGGCACGGGTTGCGCCGGCGTCGGCGCCGTCAAGCGCTCGTAATAAAGATTGCCGAGACCAAGCACGCTGAGCGCGACCAGCAGCAGGAGGAGCAGCAGCAGCCAGCGCGGCAGCGCCGCGCCGGCGGCAGGCGGCGCGGCGATGCGCTCGTCGGCCAGCTTTGCCTCGGCGCGGCCGGCGGCGAGCATAGGCTGCGCCTTGGCGGCCGGTCCACGCGCCGGCCTGGCCGCATCCTCGACGCGGCCGAGACGCTGGCGCAATTCCTCGAGCTGGGCGGCGACGTCGGACAATTGCCGGTCGAAGGCGGGCGCGTCGGCGGCGGGCGCCGCGGCTTTGAGGCGCGCCAGGGCGTCGTCCAGGGTCGCGGCCGTCTGGCGCGCCTGCTCGCCGGCCTGACGCTCCAGCCGGTCCAGCACCGGCTTCAGCCGCGCGTCGAGGATCTGGTCGATGGTGGCGGCGACCTGCTCGCCGACCTCGCGGCGGAAGGTCGAGGCGCCCTGCACGGAGGTGATCTCCGCCAGCAGGAACTGCGCCAGCTCCTGCTTGAGAAGCGCCACATCGTCGGGATAGGTGTTCGCCACGTCCAGGTCGCCCTTGCCGGAAGCGCACATTATTACGTGCGCGCCGTCCTGTCCCACAAGCGCCACGCCTATTGCGCCGGCCGCCCCGCCTTGGTCTCATGGCGCAGGCCAAGGGGTGTTGCCATGCAGGACGTTCGCAAGCGCCGCGCCGAGGAGGCCCGCGCCAAAGCCTATGCCACGCCGCTCGGCGAGTTCCAGGTCAGCGACCCGGAACTGTTCCGCGGCGACACGCTGTGGCCGTGGTTCGAGCGCCTGCGCCACGAGGACCCGGTGCATTACACCGCGCAGAGCCCGTTCGGGCCCTTTTGGTCGGTGACCAGGCATCGCGACATCATCGCGGTCGACAGCAATCATCGCGTGTTCTCGTCGGACAGCGAGCTGGGCGGCATCACCATCTTCGACGGTCCGCAGCCGCGCGAACAGACCAGCTTCATCTCGCTCGATCCGCCGACGCACGACCAGCAGCGCAAGGTGATCGCACCGATGTTCGCGCCGGAGAGCCTGAAGGTCCTCGAGCCGCTGATCCGCGAACGGGCGGCGAAAATCCTCGACGAGCTGCCGCGCGGCGAGACCTTCGATTTCGTCGACAAGGTCGCGGTCGAGCTGACCAGCCAGATGCTGGCGACGCTGTTCGATTTTCCGTTCGAGCACCGCCGCCTGCTGCCGCGGGCCTCCGACCTGATCCTGACGCAGCCGGGACCCGGCGGCATCGTCGAGACCGAAGAGCAGCGCCAGGTCGAATTCTTCCAGATCTTCAGCAAGTTCACCGCGCTGTGGGACGAGCGCCTGGCCAAGCCGCCGCAGCACGACCTGATCTCGATGCTGTGCCACAACCCGGCGACCTGCAAAGCGACGCCGGACGCCTATCTGGGCAACATCGTCCTGCTCATCGTCGCCGGCAGCGACACGACGCGCCATTCGATCACCGGCGGCCTGCTGGCGCTGCACGAGAACCCCGCGCAGTACGACAAATTGCGCGCCGACCCGGCGCTGATCGAGAGCATGGTGCCGGAGATCATCCGCTGGCAGAGCCCGGTCGCGCATATGCGGCGCACCGCGCTGGAGGACATCGAGCTCGGCGGCAAGCACATCAAGCGGGGCGAGAAGGTCATCATGTGGTACGTCTCGGGCAACCGCGACGAAGAGGCCATCGACCGGCCCGACGAATTCGTCATCGACCGCGAGCGGCCGCGCCAGCACGTCTCGTTCGGCTTCGGCATCCATCGCTGCGTCGGCATGCGGCTGGCGGAGATGCAGCTGCGCATCATGTGGGAAGAAATCCTCAAGCGCTTTCCGCGCATCGCGGTGGTGGGCGAGCCCAGGCGGATGAATTCCAATTTCGTCAAGGGTTTCGAGGCGATGGACGTGCGCATCGCCGCCTGATTTCAAATCCCGGAGGGGCCATGATCTTCGGATTGACGCCGTTCGTCGCCTTTCACACCGCCATCACGCTGCTGGCGATCGCCTCGGGCCTTGCGATGCTCGCGGCGATGCTGCGCAACCGCCGCGCCGATCTCGTCGGCGCGGTGTTCCTGCTGTTCTCGGTGCTGACCGCCGTGACCGGCTTCGTCATCCAGGTGAAGCCGGTGACGCCCGCCGTGACGCTGGGCATCGTTCTCAGCGTGCTGCTGGTCGTCGCGCTCGCCGCGCGTTACGCCTTCGCGCTGCGCGGCGCCTGGCGCTGGATCTACGTCGTGACGGCGGTGACGGCGCTGTGGTCCAATTGCTTCGTGCTCGTCGTGCAGTCGTTCCAGAAGATTGCGGCGCTGCACGCGCTGGCGCCGGGCGTGCCGCCGGCCGGACCGGTGTTCGGCGCGACGCAGGGCATCGTCCTGCTCGCCTTCGTCGTCGCGGGGTTCCTGGCGGTGCGCCGGTTCCGGCCGCGGTGAGGGACGCTGGTCAACTGTGCCAGCGAACAAGCTGGCGGGTAAAGGGCCCTATCGCAAGTCAATCCGCCCGGCGCCTTCGTTACGCCTCGCCAATCTTCAAGCGGGGTCCTTCGCAAGCGCCTCGGCTATTCTACGAGAGAATACCCCGCCTAAGATTTGCGCCGGGCGCGCGGGTTTAACGCGCGTTGCGTTAGACACTCAGCAGCAATTGACGGGCTAGCGCCTTTGTAACTTGCCAAAACATCGACGAATCGTTGAGACCGAGCGTCACGCCGTAGCGCAGCTCCTTAGCCGGGTGAATGAAGTTTCGATATTCTTTCAGTTTATCGGCTACGTCCTTCGCGGATTCGGTGATCCATTTCAGTTCGAAGCCTACTTTGATATATGAATCCAACATCCAGTCCTGGTAATTGGTGGTCTTGCCGGCGGCCTTGTCCTTCGGCGCGTTTGTGGCCGAAGTAAGCGGAGTCTTGTCCGACATCTTGTTAGCACGCGCAACGAACAGTGCTTCAAGTAGCCCGCCCATCATTACGATAGCTGCAAGGTGCGCATCTGCTTTTACGCATTTGGCACATTCGTTCCATCGGCGCGTCAAGATATCCCGCATCTGCTGATTGCCAGCAAGGGGCGAGAAGTCCGGCGCGAGATCGTCGGTGTTTGCAGCCGGTATCGCGACAGGAGCGGTGAGCGCCGCCGTACGTACCGCAATAAGGGCCGCCTTTGCGTCTCTCAAAGCATCTAGGTATGTCGCCTTAGCTGCGTATCTCGCGGTTGCGTCAAGCACGACTGTAAAGCATGCATCTACAGCCGCGAGATCTGCGTTCGGTGCAGCGGTAATAACAACGGGCCTGTGCGTGTGAAACCAAGTTTGGGCAGTTGCCTTCAGCGTCGCGATTTCATCCACCCCGCGCACTTGATTGGATCTTATTTTTGCTACGCGTTTCCGGGCTGTGGTGGCCACATTAATCGCAGCATCAATTGCCTCGTAAACGGTCGGCATGGTCGTGCACCCCCTTTAGGTACAAGGAGACGCGCCTCATCCCTTCTTCTTGATACTTTTTTTAGAGGCTTTCTTCTTCTTGTTTGCGCTGCTGCCTTTGCTTTTTCCCGGCGCCCCATTGCCGGGGAGAGTAATAGCCACCAAGTTCTCGCCGACAGAACTTAGCTTAAATTTTCCACTGCCCGCCGCATCCAAATACCCCGCGTTTTTCGCGTTTGTAAGGGTCATTCTCCAACGCGCAACCTGGGGCCATCCGGCAAGGCGAGCTGCATCTTTCATTATTTCGGCATCAATCGCCTCCTTCCTGTCGTCTGCCTTTGCCTCGAATTGATAGAAGTAGGCAACAACCGCGGCAAATTGTCGGTCGCTCTTCGGCGATTTCATCGCCGTGAATGATTTAATGTCAGTTGAATGGTCCGCGCTGCTTGCTGTGTGCGATGGTGTTGGCTGTGGCGAGGGATCGGGCGATGCCACTGCCGGCCGCAATGCGGCCGGCAATTGCAGACCTAGCGTTTCGATCGCAAATTTCAACGCGAGCGCTTGGTGGTCGGGGGTCATACCGGTCAACTCGGCAACGATTTTCTGCGCCGCGTCCAATGGGGTCTTCGAGCTGCTGGGAGAAGGCGACGACATATATTCTCCTCAATGTTTCCCAAATTTCGATCTATGGGGGACCATGCCCGATTAGGCAAAGCCTAACTTAAACCACTGGCGAGTGCCGTCCAAGCATTAGCCTGTTTGCGTTTTAGGTGCCGCGCCTCCTTCCGCTAATGGCAGATTTTGGCCTTCCCACAAGGAGATGGTCGATTCTACGCCGCATCCACCAGCACCAGCTCGCTGTCTTCCAGCGCCTTCACCGTCAGCACCTCGACGTCCGTGATCGCGGCGCCGTCGCGGGCGTCGAAGCGGATGCCGCCGATCTCGACCGCGCCGATCGCCGGCACGAGATAGCCGTGGCGCGCGGCGCCGAGCCGGTATTCGACCGTGTCGCCGGCCTTCAGCGTCGCGCCCAGCACCCGGGCATCGGCGCGGATCGGCAGCGCGTCATTGTCGTTGTCGAAGCCGCTCGCCAGGGTCACGAAACGTCCCGAGCGGTCGCCCTTGGGAAACGGCTTGGCGCCCCAGGCGGGCGCGCCGCCGGATTTGCGCGGCTCGATCCAGATCTGGAACAGCGTCGTGGTCTCCGGCTCGAGATTGTATTCGGCATGGCGAATGCCCGAGCCCGCGCTCATCACCTGGACATCGCCGGCCTCGGTGCGGCCCTGGTTGCCGAGGCTGTCCTTGTGGGTCACCGCGCCCTTGCGGACATAGGTGATGATTTCCATGTCGGCATGGGGATGCGGCGGGAAGCCGGTGTTCGGTGAAATCTCGTCGTCGTTCCAGACGCGGATGTCGCCCCAGCCGATGTTCTTGGGGTCGTAATACGAACCGAAGGAAAAGTGGTGCCTGGCGTTGAGCCAGCCATGGTTGGCGCCGCCGAGTTTGTTGAAAGGCCGTTTCTCGATCATGTCGTTCTCCAGAGTAAGCGAATGGCGAGTAGCGAGTAGCGAGCAGGGCACGGATCGGACGTTCGCATTTCCCTATTCGCTACTCGCTATTCGCTATTCGCAGTGTTGTAGATATCGCCTCGCGATTGGATTAAAAATAGAAACTGTCGAAACCCACCGTTTCCGGATGTGACATGGCCAAACTGCCCGATTTCGAAGGCCTGGCGGTGTTCGCCAAAGTGGTCGAAAGCCGCAGTTTCGCCGGCGCGGCACGCGATCTGGGGCTTTCCAAGGCGACCGTGTCCAAGGCCGTCAGCCGGCTGGAGGCCAGGCTGGGGGCGCGGCTGTTCAACCGCACCTCGCGCCGCCTGGCGCTGACCGATGCCGGACGGCTGCTTTCGGCGCGGGCCGCCAACATCCTGCATGAGGCGGAAGCGGCCGAGAACGAGACGCTGTCCCAATCGGTCAGCCCACGCGGCCTGGTGCGGCTGGCGGCGCCGATGTCGTTCGGGCTCCTGGCGATCGCGCCGCTGATGCCGCAATTCCTCAAAGCCTATCCCGACGTGCGGGTCGACCTGCATCTCAGCGACGCCATGGTCGATGTGATCGGCGACGGCTTCGACGCGGTGCTGCGCATCGCGACGCTGCCGGATTCATCGCTGATCGCGCGGCGGCTGTGCAGCGTGGAGCGCCATCTGGTCGCCGCGCCGTCCTATCTGAAGGAACACGGCAGGCCGAAGCATCCCATGGCGCTCGCCGAGCATGCCTGCCTCGGCTACGCCTATCTGCTGACGCCCGACACCTGGCACTTCACGCACAAGACCGGCGAGAGCGCGACGGTGCATCCGGCGGGCGGGCCGCTGCGCGTCAACAATGGCGACGCGATGATGCCCGCGCTGCTCGCCGGCATCGGGCTCGGCGTGCTGCCGGATTTCATCCTGCGCGAGGCGCTGGCGTCGGGTGCGCTCGAGCGCGTGCTGCCCGACTGGTCGCTGGCAGCGAGCGCGCTGCACTGGGTCACGCCGCCGGGCGGGCCCAGGCCGGCACGAGTCGACGTGCTGGGCGAATTCCTGGCGCGGACGCTGTCGCGGCCCGCCTCAGACGGGACCCGCCAGCGAAGCCGGGATCAGCGTAAATAGCAGCGCGATGATCGGCGCCGCGTAGCCGTATTGGCGATGATGCAGCAGCGTCGTCGCCGACAGGAACATGACGAAGGCAGCGATGGCGATGCCCCACAGCCGTGTCAGCGGGAAAGCCAGGAAGACGGCGGCGAGCGCCAGCAGCGTGCCGGTGACCTCGCGAAACCCGCGCGGATATTGCCAGCGGGCATAGGCCTCGCGCACGGCGCGCAGGCCTAGCAGATGCACCGCGGCGGCCGCGCCGAACGCCGCCGACAAGGCCCATGCGAAATGGGAAGGTGCGAAAATCGTGTCCACGTCAGTGCTCCAGCCGGCAAAATGAGATCGTGCGCGTGACGCCGACTTTCAAGTCGGAACCCGGCGGCACTGTGTTGTGGCGGAAGCAAAGCGGCCATGCATTTGGGCATTGTCGGGATGGATTGTGGCGGCGGCCCACTTTTCGCCACGAAAACGGGTCGCCACGAAAACATTGGGCCGGAGGCCGGCGGGGAGGGGGAAACCGCAAGCGCTCCGGCCCAACATTTGGACGGTTTTCCCGAAGGATGCCGTCCTTATTCGTGGCCTCTGCAGGAAAGATCGGCGCCGGCAGAGCCTGCAAAAGAGACGTCAAGGAAACGCTGGGTTTCCGGAATTGATCCCTGACGGGATGGCGGGGGCCGGGCTGGCGCCGTACGCAGCTTTTCTTAGAGTGGAGCCGGTTCCACGGGTTTCGCGCGCGCATGTCGAGCGAGGGTGCATCGTCGAAGCTGTTGCGGGCGGTCGACCGCGGGCGCGATCATGTCCGCGGCGGCAACCTTAAGAGCGGCGTCGTCGAGGTGGTCGTCTATGGCGACTATCTGTGCCCCTATTGCCGCCGGCTGCGCCACATCATCGCCCGCCTGCGCGAGGCGCTGGGCGAGCGGCTGGCCTATGTCTTCCGCCACTTTCCCAACGAGAAGTCGCATCCCGGCGCCGAGTTCATCGCCCGTGTCGCGGAAGCCGCCGCCCGGCAGGACCGTTTCTGGGAGATGCACGACGCGCTCTACGACGCCGATCCGCTGACGCCGCAGAAGGCGCGCGCGCTCGCCAAGGGGCTCGGCCTCGACATGGCGCGGTTCGAGCGCGACGTCGAATCCGACGAGGCGCGGGCGCATGTCGCCGACGACCTCGACGAGGGCCGCCGCAACGGCGTCACCGGCACGCCGTCCTTCTTCATCGACGGGCTGCGCTATGACGGCGCCTGGGATTTTCATTCCATGCTGGAGGAATTGCAGCGTCCGGTGGCGGCACAGCTGCAACGCTCGGCGCGCGCCTTCGCCAGCCTGCCGGCCTCGGGCGGCTTCGTGCTGCTGCTGGCGGCGGCGCTGGCGCTGGTCTGCGCCAACAGCGCCCTCGCGCCGCTGTACCATGCCGTCATGACGTCGCCGTTCGGCATCGGCGCGCCGGGCAGCGCGCTGTCCATGACCGTCGGCGCCTGGTGCTCCGAAGGCCTGCTGGCGATCTTCTTCCTGCTGGTGGGGCTCGAGATCCGGCGCGAGATGACGTCGGGCTCGCTGACCGATCTTCGGGCCGCCGCCCTGCCCGCGCTGTGCGCCGTCGGCGGCGTGTTGGCGCCGGCCGCGATCTATCTCGCGCTCAACCGCGGCGCGACGGCGCCGGGCTGGTCGGTGCCGACCGCGACCGACATCGCGTTCGCGCTCGGCGTGCTGGCGCTGCTCGGCGCGCGCGTGCCGGTGGGCCTGCGCGTCTTCGTCGCGGCGCTGGCGGTGGTCGACGACATCCTGTCGGTGCTGACGCTGGCGATCTTCTATCCGCGCGCCTTCGAGCTCGGCTGGCTGGTGGTCAGCGCCGTGGCGCTGGCGGCGCTGTTCGCGCTCAACCGGTTTCGCGTCTATGCGAGCTGGCCGTATCTGGTGGCGGCGGTCCTGCTGTGGACGGCGCTGCACGGCGCCGGCGTGCATGGCGCGCTGACGGGGATTTTCCTCGCCGCCTTCCTGCCGACGCGGCCGGCGCCCTCGGCCGGCCCCTTGCTGGCGCAGGCGGCGACGGCGCTGGCGGCGCTGGAGCATGCCGAAAGCGAAGCGCAGCAGGCGGGCGTGGCGCGCGAGACGGTGCAGCAGGAGCCGATCTGGGAATGGGCGAGCCGCAATCTCTCCGCCGCCACCGAACGCCTGCTGTCGCCCGCCGACCGGATCGAGCGCGCGGTGGCGCCGTGGAGCAGCTATGTCGTGCTGCCGCTGTTCGCCTTTTCGGCGACCGGCGTGGGGCTGGCGATCGACCTGTCGTCGCCCGATGCCGGCCGCGTGCTCGGCGGCGTCGTTCTCGGCCTGGTGCTGGGCAAGCCGCTCGGCATCGCGCTGGCGGCCCTCGTCGCGGTGAAGACCAGGATCGCGCGCATGCCGGGCGATGTGACGCTGCGCGGCTTCCTCGGCGCGGCGTGCCTGTGCGGCATCGGCGACACGGTGGCCCTGCTGATGGCCGACCAGGCCTTTCCGCAGGGCGGCGATGCATCCGTCGCCAAGATCGGCGTCCTGGCCGGCTCGGTGCTGGCGGCGGCGCTGGGCGCGGCGGTCATCGCGGTGCGGCCCCTGGGGCAGCCGCGCTCGCAAGCGGGTTGAGTGGGCCGATTGAGCGGGCCGGTTGGGTGGGCTTCATCCGCCGGCGACAGCGCCGCGTCTCAGTCTTCGCGGTCGTCTTGTTGCCTGTCCCAGTCGCCGACACGCGTGCCGTCGAATTCCGGCATGAGCGCGATCAGGGCCAGGAACAGGCCGACGACGCCGATCGCTTTCCACATCGCGTTGTCGGTCTGAGGCGCTGGATTGCGCCGCGGCCAAAACGCATCCGGCGCAGTCCAGCCTACCGGCATCGCGCCCGGCGTCGCGCAGCGGATGGTGTCGCCGTTGCGGGTCTGGCAGGTCGGCGCCGCGCGCGCCGCCGGCGCGACCAGCAGCAGCGCCGAAACCGAAACGGTCAGGAGCAATTTGCGCATGACGTTTTTCTCGGCGAAGGAGACACGTCGGCTCGAACAACGGTCAGCAAGCGACAACGCGCTCACCGGAACATAATGGCGCACCGGACCGGATGGAAGTGAGAACTGGCCTGTGACCGTCGAGAGCGCCTG
Source organism: Rhizomicrobium sp. (assembly GCA_035570795.1). GTDB lineage: Bacteria > Pseudomonadota > Alphaproteobacteria > Micropepsales > Micropepsaceae > Rhizomicrobium. The sequence continues at coordinate 65,099 of DATMKZ010000016.1, read as the reverse complement.
AACCTCGTCGCGCCAAACAAATCGCCAGCCAATCTGCACGCGGCTAGGCTGCGGTCTGCTGCCTTGATTCGCGGTGTCCTTTTCTCGGCAAGGGGTCGCACAGGCTTTCGGGCGCGTCGCCTCTGTTCGCGGCGACACATGAGGGGCGATTGTCATGGGCTATTACGTTCTTATGGGAGTCCTGTCGCTGGGCGGCTCGATTCTCTTCGCGGTCGGCGGCGTCTATATCGGCCGCAAATTGAACCATGAGCGAGTCGCCGAGGGTCACAACGACGTGCTCGTGCCGCTGTTCCTCACAGCCGGCGTGATCTACGCCGTGCTCCTGGCGTTCATCGTGATCGCGATGTGGGAATCCTACGACAACGCCAAGGCCAACACCGCCGAGGAAGCATCGCTGCTCGTGCCGCTGTATCGGGATTCGCTCGACATGGCGCCCGAAAAAGGGGGCGAGATGCGCGTATTGCTTCGCGACTACGCCGAGGGGGTCATCGCCGGATGGGAGCATTTCCGCGAAACCGGCCAGGGAAGCCCGAGTGCGCGCCTGGCCGTCGACAAGATCGTTCTCTTCTACGGCACGCTGACGCCTGCCACCAAAGTCCGGGAGCTCATCGCGGCACAATATCTCTCGTCGCTTTCGCAGATGCTGCTCGACCGTAACAAACGGCTGCTTCAGGCATCGGAATCGCTGTCGTGGGTCATGTGGGCGGCCGCAATCGGCGGCGGGATCGTTACCGTCGGAATGAGTTTCTTCCTCTACATGGACCGACCATTGCTGCAGTTCACGATGACGGGCGTGCTGTCGGCGCTGATCGGCATGCTGCTCTTCATCATGATCGTCCTTGAACGGCCCTTCGTGGGTCCGCTGGGGATCGAGCCGGAGCCGTTCGAGTCGTCGCTAAAACTCTTCGGCCAGATCGACGCCGACGTGAAGCAGATCGGGGACCCGCGATTGCTCGGAGCGGAGCCCGCCCCGGCCGGACCCGCCAGTCCTGCCAGATAGGAAGAAGCCGATGCGCGTCAGCACCCTGAGCGATCGGACAGCGAACGAAGTCGAACTCGGCGTCGTCTATGCGAGCGTCGAGGGCGTCAACGAGACGTCCTATGAGGAATGCCTGCACGAACTCAAGCAGAAGGCCAAGGCGCTGGGGGCCACGGCCATCATCGACCTGAAACTCGTGCAGAGCCAGTTCCAGTGGAATCAGCGCACCAGCCTGATCGCGATGGCCATCAAGGGCTAGCAGCGCGGCCCACGACCGCGTGGTCGAACGCCGTCGCCAGCACGGCGGCGACGCACCTGCCGGACGAGCGGCTGCGAAGCACGCCATTGTTGAATTTTCTTAATCCGGTGGAATCGACGCTTCCGCGTAGGCTGGCAGCGATGATTCCGAATTGAGGGGGCGCCGCGGTGCCGCCTCGCGGTCGTCAATCGCTGCTTATTGGGGGCATCGTGAACACGATCTTGCTGGGGTTGCTGGTTATTGTCGCGCCAGCCGTTCTGTCTGGCCTGTGTGTGCTGGCTTCGCGCCGTTTCCTTCACAAGGAGGTTCGCGAGGGACACAACGATGTGTTGGTGCCGATCTTCCTGACAGCCGGCACGATCTACGCGGTCATGCTCGGCTTTCTGGTCGTCGTGGTGTGGGAAGCCTATGGCGACGCAAAGGAAAATCTCACGGCCGAGGCGGCGACGCTGACGACCATGTATCGCATGACCTACGCGATGGCTCCGCCGGAGCGCAAAGCCATGCGCGAACACCTTCGTGGCTATACCGAAGCCGTCATCCACAAGGAGTGGACGATACAGGCGAAGACCGGCGGAGCGGCAGTCGAGGCGCGCGATCAGATCGCAAACCTATACAAGGCGTTTCTGGGCCTTCCACACGACGAGGCCGTCCTGCCGATCAATTACGAGTTCCTGGCGCAGTTTTCCCTCATGGCCAGCGCGCGCGACAAGCGCAGACTGCAATCGAGCGAGGAATTTCCCTGGCTGTTGTGGTTCGGACTGATCGGCGGCGCCGCCATCACGATCTCCATGAGCTGCATGCTTTACATGGATAAGGGGTGGCCGCATATCGTGATGTCCGGCGTGCTCTGCGTGATGATCGGCATGCTTTTGTTCATCACGGTCGTCCTGTCGAAACCGTTCAAGGGTCCGCTTGCGCTTCAACCCGAAGCTTTCGAACACGCCAACGTCGTGTTCGATGCGGTCGACGCAGGACACTAGGCGGCCGCGACAGGCGTAAGGTGGATTGGTGTGGCTGCCCGGCCGCGCGGGGTGGCTACGTATTTCCGCGTATCCGGCCACTTTCTGGCAACATATTAACCGGCTCGACCGATGCTGCCCGGGCCTCCTGTCCGTGATGCACGCCATGCTATGCAAGCCAGCGAGAACGCAATCGACGGCCGCAATCAATCGGCCGACATATTCAATTGACGACGTCGAACACCCAATCGTGAAATCGGCGGTCTCGTATTGGCAATCGGTCAGAGCGCAGCGTCGATTCCCGGCGCGCGCCGACCTGACGCTTCGAGGCATGGCGAGCTTTCTGCCGTATACGCTCATCGTTGCGGTCATCGAAAACGGAAACGACTACGAATACCGTTTCGTCGGCGATGCCGAGCGGCAGGCGTTTAAGCGAGACTTCAAGGGCATGCGCGTCTCGCAGATCGAGAAGATCGCGCCGAAGCTTGGAGAGACCATCCGGGCAACGTATGACAAAGTCAGCGCAACCGGATTGCCGTTCGCCGTGCGCGGGCTCGCCGATCATGTCAGGACAAACGCGTATATTCCGTATCACGAGGCGGCTTTCCTTCCGCTCGGCGTCACGGACGGATCGGTCGATCACTTCCTGGCTATTGGCGTGAACATCGAGCGTCCCGTTTCACAACCAACTGGCTAGCCCGCACCGGGCTGCGGCGCACCGGACAGGATGAAACTGCGAACTGGGCAAAGTAGGGTTGGCGTGGCGGCTGTCTGCACGCCGCCAAGAAAGAATGGCGCACCCGAAGAGATTCGAACTCCTGACCCTCAGATTCGTAGTCTGATGCTCTATCCAGCTGAGCTACGGGTGCGTTCAAGGGCGCCGAACCTATGCAGCGGCGCGGCCAAAGGCAAGCGGAAGTCGGGCGCCGCCCGCGACCCGTCCGCCGGGCGGCCAAAACGGCTCAAGTCCTTCCGGCTTCGGCGAAAATCTCCCCAGGAAGCGGCATTGCGTACCCTTGTTTGCACCGGCGGCGCTGGTTAAGACTGGGCCGACGGACTCGCGTAACCACGATGTGGCGCGGGTTGGCTGGTGGACAGGACCGGGCGCTTCCGGGTGGGGAAGCAGCAAACGGTGCGCGGAGAGCGGCATATGAGGGGAATTCACAACGCCGGTACGGGGCACAAATCGCGCCTTGTCAGCGTTTTGGCGCTGTTGGCCGGGCTCGGCCTGGCGGGCTGCACCGATCTCGACAACTCCCTGTTCAGCGACGACACCGACAGCGGCGGCGCCACGCCGACGGCCAGCGCCGACCAGTTCCCGCCCGCGGGCGGCGGCGGCACGCCGGGTACGATGCCCGGTACCATGCCGGGCGGCGCTTCGGGCGGCGGCGGCGGTTCGGCCCCGGTCGTCACCATCACGCCGGTCCCGATCGAGGCCGGCAGCAACACCGGCACCGGCGTCAGCGCCACCATCGCGACGCTGCGCGGCCAGATCCAGACGCTGGAAGACCATCTGGCGGCCAATGCCGGCCATCTGACGGACCTGCGCAACCAGGGCGCGGACGCGGCCGGCGCCTATCACGAATCCAAGGCGCATATCACCACCCGCCTGCAGGTCGGCACGACGCGCGGCAATCCCGAGCTCGTCACCGAGTGGAACGCGGCGCAGGCGTCGCTCGACTCGCTGGCCGGCAACATCAATGCCCTGAACGGCCTCAGCGCCTCGATCGCGGCCGATTCCTCGGCGGCGCATTACGCGCTCGACCAGATCCAGGCGACCTACAACGTCTCAGGCGCGGTCGACGAGGATCATCGCCAGCTCGCCGTGCTGGAAGACGAGACCAACCAGACGATCTCGCTGATCGACCGGCTGCTCAAATCGGCCTCGGAAGACACCCAGCGCCAGACCGCCTATGTTGCCAACGAGCGCGCCAACCTCACCACGCTGGCTGCCGCGATCAAGAACGGCGAACTCTACGGCGCCGATCTGGGCTCGCCGCAGCTGGCCAGCGCCGGCGGCGCGATCCCGGCTTCGACGCTGGCCTATGCCGGCACGCCGCTGGTGGTGATCCGCTTCGATCATCCCGGCGTCGACTACCAGCAGATCCTCTACGCCGCGCTGAGCCAGGCGCTGCAGGCCCGCCCGGGCGCCGGCTTCTCGGTCGTCGCGGTGGCGCCGACGCGCGGCACGGCCTCGGCCGTGCAGCTGGCGCAGACCACCGCCAAGAACCACGCCCAGGAAGTGCTGCGCTCGATGACCGACATGGGCGTGCCGGCCTCGCGGCTGGCCGTCGCCTCGGCCACCGATCCGGGCGCGACGTCCAGCGAAGTGCGGGTGTTCGTGCGCTGATCCTTCGGGGCTCCCCCGGCAAAGCGCCGGGGTCGCACCTCAGGATGACGCGAGCAGAGCCTTCGTCATGCTGAGGTGTGAGCGGAGCGAACCCCGAAGCACACTTTATTCCACGCCATTGTCCTTGAACCACGCCAGCATGCGCGCCCAACCGTCTTTCGCATCCTTCTCGTTGTAGGACGGGCGGTAGTCGGCATTGAAGCCGTGCTGCGCATCGGCGAAGACGTCGATCCGCGAGACCGTGTTGCCGGCGGCCTTGAGGGCGGCCTGCATCGCATCGATGTCGGCGGCGTGGATGTTCTGGTCGAGACCGGCATAGAGCCCGAGCACCGGGGCCTTCACCTGCGCCGCGAGCTCGATGGCGGTGTGCGGCCGCAAGTCGTTGTCGGTGCCGGCCAGGGGCCCGTACCAGGCGACGCCGGCCTTGAGGTCGTGATTGTGCGCCGCGTAGAGCCACACGATGCGCCCGCCCCAGCAGAAGCCGGTGATGGCCAGCTTGCGCGTGTTGGCGCCCTCGGATTTCGCGAAGGCGACGGTCGAATCCAGGTCGCTCATCACTTCGGCGTCGGGCACCTTGGCGACGATGTCCTTCACCATGTCCATGACATGCGCCATGTCGTATTTGCCGGGATCGCCCTGGCGCGCATAGAGCGACGGCGCGATGGCGTAGTAGCCCGCATGCGCGAGGCGGCGGCACAAATCCTTGATGTGCTCATGGACGCCGAAGATTTCCTGGATCACCAGCACGACGGGCGCATGCCGGTTGCTCAGCGGGCGGGCGCGATAGGCCGGGATTTTTCCATCCGACACCGGCACGTCGACGGCACCGGCGTCGAGACCGTCGGTATTGGTGACGATGGCGTCGGCATTGACCGGGCCGGCGGCCAGCGTGAAGCCGGCGACCAGCGTGGTGACGAATGTGCGGCGCGCCATTGGCGGGAACGTGTCGTCTGTCGGCTTGTCCATGGGGTCCTCCTCGGTTGCGCTCACTCTAACGCAGGATCGCGGCATATCTCTCCTTCAGCCGGTCGGCCTTGTCGCCGCGCCCGATGGCGCGCAGGCGTACGATGTAAGCCGGACGATGGCCGCGGAGCCCGAATTTGCCGACATTTTAGGATTCGTCAAAGCCGGCATGTCCGTGAAACGCCGAATGGCGCTGGGCGAAGGAACTGACGCTTGTCGATGTCGATGTAGAGCAACCTCATCGCAGCGTGTCGCGGTAGCTCGTCATCGCACCGAGCGTCCTGGCTTCATAGACGCCGCGGGCGATGGCGCGCGACAGCGTGTCGGCGGCGATGGAGCCGAGCCGCATGAGCGTGCGGGCGCGCGGCTCGGCGACGGGACGCGCAGCCGTCGTCACGGCGAAGACGATGTCGCCGTCGAACGGCGTGTGGACGGGGCGCAGCGCACGGGCGAAGCCGTCGGCCGCCATGATGGCGATGCGCTTGAGCTCGATGCGGCTGACATCGGCGTCGAGCGCGACGATGGCGATGGTGGTGCTGGTGCCGGGCCGCAGCGCAGCTTTCATGTCGGCCGGCAGGTCGAGGTCGCCCGAAACCTCGCCCGCAAGGCGGCGGCCGCCGAATTCCTTGGCCTGCTCGAACGGGAACGCCCAGAACACGTCGCTGCCGGGGATCAGCGGCGAGCCCAGCGCATTGACCGCCACCAGCGCGCCGATGGTGAAACCGTCATCGGTGACGGACGAGGCGCTGCCGAGGCCGCCCTTGTAGGCGCCGGCGCGCGCGCCCAGTCCGGCACCAACATTGCCGAGCGGAAAATCCGCCGCGGCGCTGCCCAGCGCCGCATGGCCGAGGGCGCGATAGGGCGAGGCCGCACCCCAATCCTTGTCGCCGCCATTGACGAGATCAAACAGGATCGCCGCCGGCACGATGGGCGCGGGCGGCGCCTCGGCCGTCATGCGGAAACCGCGGCCCAGCGCACGCAGGCCTTCGGTCACGCCCGAGGCGGCGTCGAGGCCATGCACCGAGCCGCCGGCCAGCACGATGGCGTCGGCCTGGCCGACCAAATTGGCGGGATCGAGAACCTCGAGTTCGCGGCTGCCCGGCGCACCGCCGCGCACATCGGCGACGGCATTGAGAGCCGTGTCGGCCAAAAGGACGGTGACGCCGGTGCGGATTTTGTCGTCTGCGGCATTGCCGACACGCAATCCGGCCACGTCGGTGATGAGATTTCGGGCGCCCGGCCTTACCATGGCGCCACGCTACCTGTTGGGTATGCCGGCGCAAAGGGTGAGGTTTCCATGGCTTTGACAAGGCGCATTCTCTACGCCGTCGGCATCGCGTTCGCCGTGGCGTGTTCCGCTGAGGGCGCCAGCGAGCCGGTCGCCAGGCATCACATGATCTCGGCGGCCAATCCCTACGCGGCCGAGGCGGGGCGGCAGATGATGCGCGCCGGCGGCTCGGCGGTCGACGCGGCGATCGCGGCGCAACTGGTGCTGACGCTGGTCGAGCCGGAATCCTCGGGCATCGGCGGCGGCGCCTTTTTGATGGTCTACGATCCCAAGACCAAGATCGTGACGAGCTTCGACGGCCGCGAGACGGCGCCGGCCTCGGCGACGCCCGGCATGTTCCTGGATGCGAGCGGCAAGCCGCGGCAGCATTTCGACGCCATCCCGGGCGGGCTCTCCACCGGCGTACCCGGCGTCATCGCCATGCTCGACATGGCGCACAAGAAATATGGCCGCCTGCCCTGGGCCAGGCTGTTCGAGCCGGCGATCAAGCTGGCGACGGACGGTTTTCCGGTGGGGCGCAAGCTCGCCGCGACGCTGGCCGCGTTCCCGCAGCTGGCGCAGATGCCGGACATCAAGCGTTATTTCTATCGCGCCGACGGCAAGCCGCTGGCCCAGGGCGAGATCCTGAAGAATCCCGAATTGGCGAAGACGCTGCGCCTGATCGCCAAGAATGGGCCGCGGGCGTTCTACGCCGGACCGATCGCGCAGCGCATCGTCGATGCCGTGCAACATGCGCCGCTCAATCCGGGCGGCATGACGCTGGCGGACATCGCGTCCTATCACGCGGTCGAGCGGCCCGCGGTGTGCGGCGAATACCGCAAATACCGGCTGTGCTCGATGGGGCCGCCGAGCTCGGGCGGCATCGCGGTGCTGCAGATATTGGGCATGCTCGAGCGCTTCCCGCAGAGCGACCTGGTGCCGAATTCGCTCAGCGAGGTGCATCTCTTCACCCAGGCCAGCCGGCTCGCCTTCGCCGACCGCGCCATGTATCTGGGCGATCCCGATGTCATCAACGTGCCGATCCGCGGCCTGATCGACCGCGGCTACCTGGCGCAGCGCGCGATGCTGATCGATCCCGCCAAGGACATGGGCACGGCGGCCGCCGGCACGCCGCCCGACAAGCGCGCCGACTATGCGCCGCAGCGCACGCAGCAACTGCCCGGCACCTCGCATCTGTCGGCGGTCGACGACCGCGGCCAGGTGGTGGCGATGACCATGACGGTCGAGTTCGTATTCGGCTCGGAGATCATGGCCAATGGCTTCTTCCTCAACAACGAGCTGACCGATTTCTCGTTCGAGCCGGTGCGCGACGGCAAGCCGATCGCCAACGCGCCGGCCCCGGGCAAGCGGCCGATGAGCGCGATGTCGCCGGCCATCGTCTTCGGGCCGGACGGAAAATTCGCCATCGCCACCGGCTCGCCAGGCGGCCCCGCGATCATCGACTTCGTGGCACAATCGCTGATCGCGATGATCGACGGGCATCTGGGGGCGGCGGCGGCGGCGGCCCTGCCGCACCCTTTGAATCTCAACACGCCAACGATCCTGGAGAAGGGCACGGCGCTGGAAGCGCTGCAGGCACCGCTGACGGCGATGGGCCACACCGTGGTGCTGCGCGAACTCGAAAGCGGCCTGCACATCGTGCAGGCCGTGCCGGGCGGCTATCAGGGCGGCGCCGATCCGCGCCGCGACGGCGTGGCGCTGGGCGACTAGCGGCGGGCGACGGCAAATAGGCGCTTGAAGGCGAACAGCACCGAGCCGTCGGCGCGCATCGGATAAGCGGCGCTCAGCTTCGCCTTATAGGCTGCGACGAAGGCGTCGCGCTCGGCGCCGGCCAGCGCCTGCACGAAGGGTCGCAGGCCTGTGCCGCTGACCCAGCGATAGACGGCGTCGTCGCCCCTCAGCACATGCAGATATTCGGTTTCCCAGATGTCGATCGACGACGCATTGGGGCTAAGGATCGCGTAATAGGCGGCGGGCGCGAGCACGCTGACCTCCCGGACATTCTTCAGCTTCGCAGACCATGGGCCGGCGGCGGCCGCTTCGCGCATCAGGACGTGACTCGGCGCGTCCATGTTGTGCGGCACCTGGAAGGCGAAGCTGCCGCCCGGTTTCACGAAACCCAGCAGGCGCGGCAGCAGGGTTTGGTGATCGCCCAGCCACTGGAACGTCGCATTGGAAAAGACGACGTCATAGGGCAGTGGCGCGGCCCAGGCGCCAATGTCGGCCCTGACCCAGTTCGCCGCGACGCCGGACTTCGCCGCCTCCGCCAACATGTCGGGCGAGGAGTCGACGCCGTCGAGGGCGGCGTCCGGCCAGCGCGCCCGCAGCAGCGCCGTCGAATTGCCCGGCCCGCAGCCCAGATCGACGACTCGCGCCGGGTTCTCGTCCGGCAGGCGCGCCACAAGCTCCGCCGCCGGACGGGTGCGCTCATCGGCGAAGGCGAGATAGGTCCTGGGGTTCCATGTCATGCCGCCGCTATGACGACCGGGCCGACGAAAAGTCAACGGCGACAAAAACTGTTTGTATTTGTAAAGTATAGATCGCAGACTTTGTCCGAATATTACAAATAAAAAGGAAATTCGCCATGAAAAGGATTGCCCTGCTCCTGGTTTTCGCGCTCGCTTCCCTGTTATCGGTCCAGCCGGTCCTGGCGCAAACCTGCTCGTTCACGCCGCTGACCTCGACGCCGCCGGCGCTGACCGGCCGGCTGGCCTATCAGGACGATTCGGTGGGCCAGCTCTACCTGTACGATTTCGCCATCGCCACCAGGACGCTGATCACCCAGAGCGGCTGGAGCGTGACGCTGCCGCGCAATCCGATCTTCTCGCCGAACGGCAAGGCGATCATCTTCAGCGCCGACCAGAGCGGCCAGCGCGACCTGTATTACTGGGTGATCGGCGCGGCCAATCCCACCAACCTGACGGTCGGATTCGGCAGCCACGTCAACGAGGACCCGCATTTCTCGCCGCTGAGCGGCAAGGTGGTGTGGAAGAAGGACTTCAATATCTGGGTCGCCACCCTGCAGTTCGACGGCAGCGGCAATCCCTCCCTCACCGGCATCACGCAGCTCACCACCACCGGCGTGCAGGGCACCTCCACCGAGGCATCGGATCCCAATTATTCGCCGTCCGAGAAATACATCTATTTCTACACCGGCGTGACGACCGACCGTCAGCTGCAGCGCTACAATACCACGACACACCTGACCGCGGCGATCCCCAAGACGACGGGCGTCGCCTACTACTACCCCGTCGACGTCGACCTGTACGATTTCCAGTATGTCAGCTGGCTGAATGCGACGAACACCCACGACAAGATCTATTTCTATTCCATACCGCTGCAGAGCGCGTCGGTGTGGAACGCCACAGACTGCGACAACGACAATTCCGATCCCGCGCCCGCCGACGAGAACAATTTCATCTATTCGCGCTTCGAGAGCACGGGCTATCAGCTCTATATCGGCCAGTTCGCCAACAGCGCCAATGTCTGGAACCTGTCGGCGCTGAACACGTCGGGCAGCGACCTCAAGGGCTCCAACTACACCAATGCGCGCTAGAGCCGCATTCACGTCATTTGAATCGGAATGCGGCTCTAGCTTTTTGAATTGTCGCGCAATTTTACGGAAAACCGGCCATACGCTGCCGCTATGGACCGACTTTTCCGAATTGCGCTCTAGCTAAAGCAGTTCGCGGTCCGGCAGGTCGAGACGGAAGACGGTGCCGCCGGCGCCGGTGGAAACCAGCGCGATGTCGCCGCCATGGGCCCGGGCGAGGTCGCGGGCGATGGCAAGGCCGAGACCCGAGCCGCCGCTGCGCGCGGCGGTGGCGAAGGGCTGGAACAGCCTTGGGTGCAGGCTTGGCGGGATGCCGGGCCCGTCGTCGGCGATCTCGATGCCGACGCGCTGGCCGCGGCGCTCGGCAGTGACGCAAATCCTGCCCGCGGTGCCGCGCTCGACCAGCGCCTCGACCGCGTTGCGCACCAGGTTGAGCACCATGCGATAGAGCTGCTCGGCATCGGCATCGACTTGCAGGTCCGCTGCGACCTGGTTGTCGAGCGCCACCGCGATCGGCGCGATGCGCGCCGCGATCGCAGCGTCGCCGGCCTCTTCGACCAGCGGCGCCAGCGCGATGAGTTTGCGCTGCGGCGGACGCTCGTCGGCGCGACCATAGCGCAGCGTGTTGGTGGCGAGCGACACGGCGCGGTCGATCGACGAGACCAGCCGCGGCGCCAGCTTCTTGACGACGGGATCGTCGACCGTGCTGAGCCGGTCCGACGCCAGCTGCGCGTTAGCGAGGATGTTGCGCAGGTCGTGCTGGATGCGCGCCATCGCCGCGCCGAGCGCCGCGAGCCGCGTCTTCTGCTGCAGGAAGCCGTAGAGGTCGCGCTGCATGGCGGCGAGCTCGCGCTCGGCGAGGCCGATCTCATCGCGCCTGGCGCTCGCCTGGATGATGCACGCGGGATCCTCGGGGTTGGCGTGAAACGAGACCATCGCCTCGGTGACGCGCCGCATCGGCCGCACCAGCACGAGATAGAGGCTGGCGAACACCAGCAGCGCCGTGATCAGCGAGACGACGAGGCCGGTGACGATCACGCGGTCGGCATAGGCAACGAGCTGGGCGCGGATCGGCTGTTCGCCGAGGATGATGCCGATGCTCTGCGCGCCCTTGATGCGGGTCGGCGCGATGACGTGCAGGATGCGATTGCCGTCATGCCACAGGCAATCGAGCGCATCGCGCATGTCGCGCCCGACGGCCGCGTCCGTCAGGTCGATGGTGGTGTCGATGTCGGGGATCCAGTCCGCGACCTGGTAGAGGTCCCGCCGCTCCGGGCTCTTCAGCAGCACCGACATGGCACCGGCCCGCTCGAGCAGCAGCTGGCGCGTCGCGCCGGGGAGCTGGTCGCCGCCCGGCTCGGTGAAGGGCAGGACGGCGAGTTCCGCGGACTCGATGTGGTTGTCGAGCAGCTCGCGGTGGTAGCGCCCCACCGAGGGTACGAAAATCAGGATTTCGGCCACCATCACATAGAGGACGGTGAGCAGCAGCAGGCGGCCGGAAAGGCTATGGGCAACAAGCCCATAGGCCGCGGCCAGGCGGGCGCGGAGGCGACCAGGCATGGGCGGCATAAGGCCCCAGAAAAGCGGCAAATAATAGTGCGCCGGCCGGCTGGCCGCCCTGCCCCGTGCGGTTGACAGCCCACTAGCGAAGGCCATAGAAACCGCGCTCTTTTCGCCGCCGCCGTCAAAATCCGAGAATTGCCATGAAGCGCCCCTATCAGCCGAGCAAGATCGTCCGCAAGCGGCGCCATGGCTTTCGCGCCCGCATGGCGACCAAGGGCGGCCGCAAGGTCCTGGCCCGCCGCCGCGCCCATGGCCGCGCGAAGCTGTCCGCCTGACCGGCGCGGCCCCAGGAACGGGGCTCGGCATGGAACATCTTAAGGTTCGGGCCGATTTCCTGCGCGCCGCGCGGGGCATCAGGCGCGTGACGCCCGGCCTGACCCTCGAAATCTGCGACAATCCGGGAGGCCCGGGCATCCGGGTCGGCTTTACCGCCAGCCGCAAGGTCGGCGGCGCCGTGCTGCGCAACCGGGCCAAGCGCCGCCTGCGGGCGGCGGCGGCGGCCGTGCTTCCCCTTTCAGGCCTCGCAGGCACCGACTATGTATTGGTGGCGCGCCGGGACACGGCCACCAGGCCGTTCGAAAACCTGCTGGCCGACCTTGCCCAGGCGCTGCGCGCGGCCCATCTGAAGCTTGGCCGCCCGGGAGACGTCCGTTGAGCCAGACGAGAGACAGACTGCGCGGGTTCGCCGCGGCGGCGCTCCTTGCGCCGATCCGCGCCTACCGCCTTTTCATCTCGCCGCTGTTTCCGCCGGCCTGCCGCTTCCAGCCGACCTGCTCGCAATATGCGATAGAGGCCATCCAGACGCACGGACCGCTGAAGGGCCTCAGCCTCGCCCTGCGGCGGCTCGGGCGCTGCCACCCGATTTCCTGGCTCGGCGGTTCGTCGGGCTTCGACCCCGTTCCCCCCCGCTGAGTTTGGCGCCGCGATAGGTCTTTTTCGATGAACGACACGAACAACCGCAACCTCATCATCGCCGTCATCCTGTCGGCGGCGGTCCTGTTCGGCTGGCAGTATTTCATCGCCGGCCCGGCGATGAAGAAGCAGCAGGAGCAGCATGCGCTGCAGGAGAAGGCGGACAAGCATCCCGCCGCCGCAGCCGCGACGCCGGGCGGCCTGCCCACGATCGGCGGCGTGCCGGCGCACCTGGCGCGCGACGTCGCGCTGAAAGCAGCGGGGCCGCGCGTCAAGATCGACACGCCGTCGATCGACGGCTCCTTGGTGCTGAAGGGCGCACGTTTCGACGACCTGCGCCTGAAAAATTACCACGAGACCGCCGACAAGAAGAGCCCGGAGATCGTGCTCTTGGCGCCCAAGGGCACCGACTATCCCTATTTCGTCGATTTCGGCTGGAGCAACGCGGCGGGCGTGACCCAGCCCCTGCCGACCGACGACACGGTGTGGACGCTGGCCAGCGGCACGACGCTGGCGCCGGGCAAGCCGGTGACGCTGAGCTGGGACAATGGCCACGGCCTCGTCTTCACACGGAAAATCTCGGTCGACGCGCAGTTCATGTTCACCATCGAGGACAGCGTCCTGAACAAGGGCGCGGTGGCGGCGACGCTCTATCCCTATGCGCTGGTGGTGCGCGACGGCGTGCCCAAGACCCAGAGCTATTGGGTGCTGCATGAGGGCTTCGTCGGCGTCGCCAACGGCACGTTGACCGACGCCAAATACGACGACTTCAAGGACGACGGCACGCCGCCCAAGACGTTCTCGTCGACCGGCGGCTGGGTCGGCATCACCGACAAATACTGGATGGCGGCCGTGGCACCGCCGCAGGGCGAGAATTTCGACGGCTCCTATGGCGGCCATCCGTTCGGCACCACCAAATCCTACCAGGCCGATTATCGCCTCGGTGCCCGCACCGCGGCCGCCGGCGGCGGCGTGGCGAGCGTGACGCATCACCTGTTCGCCGGCGCCAAGGTGGTCGACACGCTGCGCCACTACGAGCACACGCTCGGCATCCAGAGTTTCGACATGGCGATCGACTGGGGCTGGTTCAGGCCGATCACCCAGCCGCTGTTCTGGGTTCTGGACTATTTCTACAAATTGCTGGGCAATTTCGGCCTCGCCATCCTGCTCCTCACGGTCTGCGTCAAGCTCGTCACCTTCCCCATCGCCAACGCCTCGGCCAAGACCATGGCGAAGATGAAGAAGGTCCAGCCGCAGCAGGAGGAGATCAAGAAACTCTATGCCGACGATCCCGCCAAGCAGCAGGCCGCGATCATGGAGCTGTACAAGAAGGAGAAGGTGAATCCCGTCACCGGCTGCGTGCCGCAGCTCCTGGTGATCCCGGTGTTCTTCTCGCTCTACAAGGTGTTCTTCGTCACCATCGAGATGCGCCAGGCGCCGTTCTGGGGCTGGGTCCACGACCTGGCGGCGCCCGATCCGACCTCGATCATCAACCTGTTCGGCCTGTTGCCCTTCAGCCCGCCGACCTGGATTCCGGCATTCCTCTCCATCGGCATCTGGCCGATCCTGATGGGCATCACGCAATGGGTGCAGACCAAGCTGAACCCGGCGCCGGCCGACCCCATCCAGGCGCGCATGTTCGGGCTGATGCCGATCATGTTCGTCTTCATGTTCACCGGCTTTCCGGCCGGACTGGTGATCTACTACACCTGGAACAACCTGCTGGGCATCGCGCAGCAATGGTACATCATGAGCCGCAACGGCGTCGAAGTGCACCTGTTCAAGAACCTGCGCCTCGACAGCGTGCTCAAATACCTGCCCGGCCGCGCCAAGCCGGCGCCGGGCGAGTGAACACCGAGGACGACGAGCGGCCCGAAAGGCTCGCCGCCGCGCGCAAGCTGTTCGCGGGCGAATGCACGTTCATCTGGGGCACCGGCGACATCAACAGCCTGCCGCCGCAGAGCCTGGCCGAGATCGCCTTCGTCGGCCGTTCCAACGCCGGCAAATCGAGCCTGATCAACGCGCTGACCAATCGCAAGACGCTGGCGCGCGTCAGTCACACGCCGGGCCGAACGCGCGAGATCAATTTCTTCAACCTCGGCGAGCGGCTGATCCTCACCGACCTGCCGGGTTACGGCTATGCCAAGGCGTCCAAGACGATGACCGCCGAATGGCAGAAGCTGATCTTCGCCTATCTGCGCGGCCGTGCCAGCCTGCGCCGGGTCTCGCTGCTGATCGACGCACGGCGCGGCGTCCTCGACCTCGACGAAGCGGTGATGAAACTGCTGGACGAGGCGGCGGTGTCCTATGGCCTGGTGCTGACCAAGATCGACAAGCTGAGCCCGAGCGAGGCAGACGCGGCCGTCAAGGCCGCCGATGCGGCCGCGCGCAAGCATACGGCCGCCTTTCCCGAGATCTGCGCCACGTCGGCGTTCCGCAGCCTCGGCCTCGATCCCTTGAAAATGCAGCTGGCGGCGTTGGCCGAGCGCTAGGCTTTGGGCTATAAGGCCCGCGTTTCGTGCAAGGTAGAGTCGATGGCACTGCAGGACGAGTTCGCCCAGGAACGCAACAATTTGCGTGTCATGGTGCGTTGGCGCTCGACCGCGCGCGTGCTGGTCGAAGCCCTGCCCTACATCCTCAAATACGACCAGAAGACCATCGTCGTGAAGTTCGGCGGCAACGCCATGGCCGGCGGTGGCACGGCGGCGGATTTCGCGCAGGACATCGTGCTGATGAAGCAGACCGGCATCGATCCTGTCGTGGTGCATGGCGGCGGACCGCAGATCGGCGCCATGCTGACCAAGCTGAACATCCCATCGACCTTCGTCGACGGCCTGCGCGTCACCGACCAGGCGGCGATCGACGTGGTCGAGATGGTGCTGACCGGTTCGATCAACAAGCAGATCGTCAGCGGCATCAATGCGGCGGGCGGCCGCGCCGTCGGCCTGTCGGGCAAGGATTCGACGCTGATCCTGGCACGCAAGCTGATGAAAAACGGCGTCGATCTCGGCTTCGTCGGCGAGCCCGAGAAGGTCAATCCCGACGTGCTGCACACCGTGATGCGCTCGGAGATCATTCCGGTGATCGCGCCGATCGGCGTCGGCGTGAACGGCGAGACCTTCAACATCAACGCCGACACGGTGGCCGGCGCGGTGGCCGGCGCGATGAACGCCGAGCGCCTGATATTGCTGACCGACGTCGCGGGCGTGCTCGATTCGGAGAAGAAGCTGATCCCCAGGCTCACCGCCGCCGAGGCCCGCGCCCTGATTGCCCAGGGCATCATCAAGGGTGGCATGATCCCCAAGATCGAAACGGCGATCGAAGCGGTGGAGAGCGGCGTGCATGCCGCGGTCATCCTGGACGGGCGCATTCCGCATGTCCTGCTGCTCGAACTCTTCACCGAGCACGGCGCCGGCACGCTGATCACCGCCGAATGACGTTCCTGGCGCGCTGTCTTACGGCCGTGACGCTGGCGTTCGGCTTCGCCGTGCTGGCGAGCCCATCCCAGGCGGCGATGACCGTCTGCAACCGGACCTCCTATGTGCTCTACACCGCGACCGGCGCCGCGGCGGACAAGACGATCGCGGCGCAAGGCTGGGTGCGCGTGACGCCCGGTACCTGCCATGTCGCGTTGCCCGGCGACCTGACGGCAGCGGCCTATTATCTCTACGCCCGCTCGTCACAGGCCCATGCCGGGCCGGCGCGCGCCTGGGGCGGCAACGTGCCGGTCTGCGTCAAGGACACCAATTTCTCGACCCGCGACGCGGCCAATGCGGTGCGCTGCCAGTCCGACGATTTCTTCCAGCTGCCGTTCGCCGCGGTCGATACCCATCACCTGAAATCGTGGACGGCGACGTTCAGCGAGTCCCCCGCGCTGGCGACGCTGCTACAGGCACAGCTGGCCGGCCTCAAGCGGCTGCTGCGCGACGCCGGCTACACGATCGGCCCAATCGACGCCCAGCCGGACATGGCCGCCGACAAGGCGCTCGCGGATTTCCGCAAGCGCACGCGGCTGGCGGCGACGGCGAGCGGCGGCGACCTGTTCGACGCGCTGGAGACCCAGGCGCTAAAGACCGCGACGCCGGCGGGCTATGCGATCTGCAACGACACGGCGAAGTCGGTGGCGGCGGCGCTCGGCCAGAAGGCGCGCAACGACTGGATCTCGCATGGCTGGTGGAAGATCGCGGCCGGCAGCTGCGCCAAGGTGGTCGACAATCTCGCGGGCTTGGATTCGATCTATGTCTTCGTCCAGAAGATCGGCGGCCCGCCGCTGGTCAGCGGGCCCAACAAATTCTGCGTCGCCGACATCGAATTCGACATCCAGGGGCGCACGCGCTGCGCGGCACGCGGGCTGAACGAGGCGGGCTTCGCGGAGACCCGGGTCAAGGGCGTTGCCGGCTTCGCCGCCCATGTCGGCGAGAACGGGCTCGTCAAGCCGGGTCACACCACGACGTCGAAATAGCCCAGGTGCCAGCGCATCTCGTCCTCGGTCATGGGGAAATGCACGCCGGAGCGCGCCGGCAACAACTCGCTGGCGCTGAGCTTCATGACGAAGCTCTGGATCTTGAAGGCGACGCGCATGCTGAGCCGGGCGTGCCAGACCAGCGCCGTGACCGGCTTGGCCGAGCGGGACTGGAAAATCTTGCGCACCGTCGCTTCGGGCACCTGGCCCAGGGCCGAAAGCGCCAGGATCACGGTGTCGCGCTGGCCGGCATTGGCGGCGGCATCGACGAAGGCCTCGTCGAGCTTGCCGCAGGCGCGCGCCGCGGCGACGTCGCGCAGGGCGAGGTCCGAGGCGGAGGATTCAGGCTTGGCATCCTGCTGCAGCCGGGCGCGCAATTCCTTGCTCAGCTGGTGCTTGGTATCCTCGTCGAGGCCATAGCGCGTGACCAGCTGCTCGATCAGGCTGGCGCCGACAAAGGATGCGATACGCCAGATGGCGCGCTTGGACAGGTCGGCGCGCAGAACAAGCGGCACATGCCAGGACTGGATTTTCTCGGCCTCGGCGGCGATATCGTCGAGGGTTTTCTCGCGGATGGCGGCGTCGGAATTGGCGAGCAGCGCGGCGATGGCCGGAATGTCGAGCGAGCTGGCGATGGCCTCTGCCACGTCTGCATTGAGCGGCTTGCGCCGGGCGACGGCGGCCAGCACCTCCTCGGCCTTGGCGGTGGCGATGACCTCCATCAGGTCGGTGTCGGAAAGCAGCGGCGAGTATTCCAGGATCGGCGCGGCGACCAGCGTTTCCACGTCGCGCACCAGCGTCAGCACGATGAATTTCGGGATGCAGTCGAGGCTCTTGATCTCTTCGGCCAGGACCCGGCGCACGCGCGACACCTGATCGCGCGCCAGGCGCTCCAGAGTCTCGACGGTCAGGTCATGGACATGCGCGCTTTCCTCCGCCGACAGGTTCGGCATGAGGCGGGCGATCTTGCGCGCCAGCTCGACGCGGACATCGTCGTCGTCATCGTCGGCGAGACGGCGGTTGGTGTGCGCCGCGGCTGCCATATTGGCGGCCACCGCCCGGCGCGTCGCCGGCGCGCCGTTCTCGGCCAGGTAGTGCAGCACCTCGGCGCCGGCATCGGTCCGCCCGGCCAGGTCGCCTTGCGCGTACTGCGCACGCGCCTCCAAGAGCGCGAGGGCGTTGTCGCGCGTCATGTCCGGCGCCGCTATTCTGTGCGCATCCCTCGGCATCGAAGGCCCTTTCTGTGGCCTGCGAGTGTCGGCCCTGGGCGGTTTCCCGCGACTTAAAGGATGTGGTTGAGAAAGCCTTACGGCCGGACGGCCGACGCTTGCCTGGAACGGCCCCTTCGCCCATGGTCCGGCCATGAACGGCGCAGGCTCAGCCCAGGCGAAAACGACCGATGCGGAAGCCGATTTCCGCCACATCGATGCGTGGATCTTCGATCTCGACCACACGCTCTACACCATGGATGCCGGCCAGCAGGCCGAGATGGAAGAACGTATCTGCCGCTATGTGCAGCGCCATTTCGGGCTGGCACGCGACGCCGCCTGGGAGATCCAGAAGGGTTATCTCAGGGACTATGGCAGCACGCTGGCCGGCCTGGTCCAGAACGAGCGCATCGATCCCGACACCTACCACGACATCGTCAACGACGTCGAAGTCCTGGGCCTGACGGCGGATACGCGGCTGCGCGCCGGGCTGGCGCGCCTGCCGGGCCGCCGCTTCGTCTTCACCAACAATTGCGGCCGTTTCGCGCGCAGCGTGCTGGCGCGGCTGGGCGTGGCGGATTTGTTCGACGGCATCTGCGATGCCCGGGCCATGAACTACATCCCCAAGCCCAGCCCCGCCGCCTATGAAGCGCTGATCGCCGGCCACGGCATCGCGCCCGGGCGCGCGGCCTTGTTCGACGACAGCCCACGCAACCTGGTGCCGGCGCGGGCGCTGGGCATGAAGACGGTCTGGTTCAACGACGGGCTCGGCCAATCGCACTGGCGGATCGAGCGCCCGGAGCTGCATATCGACCATGAGACGAACGATCTTGCAGCGTTCCTGCAAGCCATCAGGATCTGAGTCATGAGCCACCAACTGTCCCAGATCATCGACGACGCGTGGGAAGCCCGCGACAGCATCGATCCGCAGACCAAGGGTCCGCTGCGCGATGCGGTCGAAACCGCGCTCGCAGGCCTGGACGACGGCACGTTGCGCGTCGCAGAGAAGGCCGCCGGCGAATGGCACGTCCATCAATGGCTCAAGAAGGCGGTGCTGCTGTCGTTCCGGCTGAACGCCATGAAGCTGATCGAGGGCGCGCCGGGCGAAGCCTCTTGGTGGGACAAGGTCGATTCCAAATTCGCCGGCTGGACCGCCGCGCGCTTCCAGGAGGCCGGTTTTCGCGCCGTGCCCGGCGCCATCGTGCGCAAATCCGCCTTCATCGCCAAGGGCGTGGTGCTGATGCCCAGCTTCGTCAATGTCGGCGCCCGGGTCGGCGAGAACACGATGATCGACACCTGGGCGACGGTCGGCTCCTGCGCCCAGGTCGGCGCGCATTGCCATATCTCCGGCGGCGCCGGCCTTGGCGGCGTGCTCGAACCGCTGCAAACCTCGCCCACCATCATCGAGGACAATTGCTTCATCGGCGCACGCTCCGAGGTCGCCGAGGGCGTCATCGTCGGCGAAGGCTCGGTGCTGGCGATGGGCACGTTTCTGACCGCCACGACCAAGATCGTCGATCGCCACACCGGCGAGATCGTCCAGGGCCGCGTGCCGCCCTATTCCGTGGTCGTGCCGGGCTCGCTCGGCGGCGGCCCGGGCAAGCCCGCGCTCAATTGCGGCGTCATCATCAAGCGTGTCGACGAGCGGACCCGCTCGAAGACCTCGATCAACGAATTGCTGCGCGACTGACGCCGCCGGACAAGCGCCGCCGCGTCCGCCGTGCTATGCTGGCCGCGGGCGAGGGAGACGATCATGGGCTTGGGGCATTATCTTTTCAGCTTTTCGGGGCGCATCAATCGCGCCAAGCAATGGGCGATCCTGCTGCTCATCATCGTGTTCGAAATCCTGTTCGGCATGGTGATCGCCGCGACCATCGGCTTCGCCACGATCCTGGACGTCGTGCGGCAAAAGGTGCCGCTCGGCACGGTGCTGGGCAGCAGCCAGGCGAGGATGGCCGGCGTCGCGCTGCTCGCGCTGTACCTGGTCTTCCTCTACATCGAACTCGCGGTGCGCACGAAGCGCCTGCACGACCGGGGTAAAAGCGCTTGGTGGCTGCTGGTCTTCAGCGTCGCGCCCGTGGCGCTGAACATCCCCAGATTCATGGGCATGTGGGACCGGCTGCAGCATTTCGGCGCCATCCTGAACCAGGCGCAGCACGGCCAGCACGTCGTGATGATGGAAAGCCCGCTCGCGCTCCTGCTGGGCGGCGCCGGCAGCATCATCAGCCTGTGGGCGTTCGTCGAGCTGTTCTGCCTGCGCGGCACGGTCGGCGACAACCGCTACGGCCCCGATCCGCTGGCGGGGCGCTGAGCCCCGGCACGATTAATGCGACGCAGCACGTCTTTTCACGGTTCAGCAACGCCCCGGCGGGATCGTTAACCCTTCACGGCGCGGCCGCAGCGGGCGATACTGGAGGTTCTCAGGGCGGGGGCCATCATGAGCTTGGGTCATTATCTCTTCAGCTTCTCGGGACGCGTCAATCGCGCCAAGCAATGGGCGATCCTGCTGGTCGGACTGGCGTTCGAAATCGCCGTCGTCGCGCTGTTCTCGACCGTCGTCGGCTGGGCCGCGATCGGCCATGCCGTCGATGACAAGACGCCGTTCCTGGCGTTCATCGGCACGCCGCAGTTCCGCACCTTCCTGCTGCTGACCGGAGCGCTCTACCTGCTGTCGCTCTACATCTCGATCGCGGTGATGACCAAGCGGCTGCACGATCGCAACAAGGCTGCCTGGTGGCTGCTGGTGTTCCTGGGCTTGCCGATCCTCTTCAACATTCCGCGCTATCTGGAGGCGATTTACATCTTCAATCATCTGAGCGCGTTCATCGCGGCGGCGCAGCACAATGCGCAGCGGCCGCTGCAGGAAAGCCCGATCGCCATCCTGGGCGGCGGCATCGCGAGCATCATCAGCCTGTGGGCGTTCGTCGAGCTGTTCTGCCTGCGTGGCACGGTCGGCGACAACCGTTACGGTCCCGATCCGCTGGCGGCGCGCGCCTAGAGCCGCATTCACGTAATTTGAATCGGAATGCGGCTCTAGCTTTTTGAATTGTCGCGCAATTTTACGGAAAACCGTCCATACGCTGCCGCTATGGACCCACTCTTCCGAATTGCGCTCTAGGAGCGGCCCTGCACGGCGGCGGCCAGCGCCTCGGGATCGACGCCGAGGGCCTGGACGATGGGCGCGAATACCGCCATCTGCGCCATGCCGGTGGCGCCGAGCGTCAGGCCGCCATCGACCACCAGCGCATGGCCGTTGACGAAGCCCGCGCCGTCGCAGGCGAGATAGAGCGCCGCCTCGGCGATGTCGCGACCGCGGCCGCCGCGCGGAATCGGCTGCGACCCCTTGGTCGATTCGGCGATGGCTTCGATGCGGCTCTCCGCCAGCTGGCTCGGCATGCCGAAGGCGTTGGCGAAGATGTTGGTCGCGATGAGGCCGGGGCAGATGCAGTTGACGCGGATGTTCTCGGGCCCGAGCTGCGCGGCGCAGGCATGCGTCATGTGCACGATCGCGGCCTTGGCGATGGAATAGAGGACCGGGCCGTAGCCGGTGCGGATGCCGGCGACCGAGGCGGTCGAGATGATCGAACCGCCGCCCGCGGCGCGCATCAGAGGGACGGCGTATTTCATGCCGAACAGGGCGGCGCGGACATGCAGGTGCATGACGGCGTCGAAGCTCTCCGCCGTGACGCCGTCGGCCGGATCGTTGGCGCCGCCCGTGCCGGCATTGTTGAACAGGATGTCGAGACGGCCGAAGAATTTCCTGGCGGCCGTGACTGCGGCTTCGATGTCCTTTTCCTGCGCCACGTCGCAGCGGACATAATGAACCATGCCCTTGTGCTCCTCCTCGAGCCGGGCGCCCTTGTCGTCCTGGATGTCGGCGGCAACGACGCGCGCGCCTTCCGAGACGAAGAGATCGACCGTGGCGCGGCCGATGCCGCTGGCGGCGCCCGTGATGACCGCCACTTTTCCGTCCAGACGTCCGGCCATTTTCGTCTCCTGCTCGATCGTTGTCCGTTGACCTTCGATTGACCATAGCGAGGCGTCCGCGTACATCGCAACCGATGAGCATGCTCGATCCGGTCGCCCTGACGCAGGCCTTGATCCGTTGTCCATCGGTGACGCCGGTGGACGGCGGCGTGCTGGCGGTGCTGGAGGCGGCGCTGAAGCCGCTCGGCTTCGCCTGCCACCGCTTGCGCTTCGAGGAGGCGGGCACGGCGCCGGTCGAGAACCTCTACGCGCGGATCGGCGCGCAGGGACCCAATTTCTGCTTTGCCGGCCACACCGACGTGGTGCCGCCGGGCGATGCCAAGCTGTGGACGCACGATCCCTTCGCCGGCGCGATCGAAGGCGGCACGCTGTACGGCCGCGGCGCGTCCGACATGAAGTCGGCGGTGGCGTGCTTCGCGGCGGCGGCGGCGCGATTTCTGGCGGACGGCAAGCCCTATGGCTCGATCAGCCTGCTGATTACCGGCGACGAGGAAGGCCCGACCAACGTCAACGGCACGCGCAAGATGCTGGCATGGCTGCAAGAGCACGGCGAGCGGCTGGATCATTGCATCGTCGGCGAGCCGACCGCGACGGCGCGGGCCGGCGACACGATCAAGATCGGCCGCCGCGGCACGATGAACGCGCGGTTGACGGTGACCGGCGTGCAAGGCCACGCGGCCTATCCCAAGCAGGGGCTCAACCCCATTCCGGCGCTGGCCGAACTGGTGACACGGCTTGCCGACTGGCGGCTGGACGACGGCACGGCGCATTTCGATCCCTCGAACCTGTCGTTCACGACGATCGATGTCGGCAATCCGGCGACCAACGTCACGCCCGCCGAGGCACGCGCCGCCTTCAACATCCGCTTCAACGACCTGCACAGGAGCGCCGACCTGATCGCGCATATCGAGGCCGAAGCCCGGGTTATCGAGCAGGCGCGCGGCGTGCGCATCGCGTTGACCGCGCATGCCAGCGGCGAGCCGTTTCTCACCAGGCCGGGCGCCTTCACCGATCTGCTGGCGCGGGCGGCGCAGAAAATCGCCGGCACGATGCCGGTCCTGTCCACGACGGGCGGCACGTCGGATGCGCGCTTCATCAAGGAGCACTGCCCGGTCGCCGAGCTCGGCCTTTCAAATGCCACGATGCACAAGGCCAATGAGTGCGCGACGCTCGAGGACATACGCTTGCTGACCGACATCTATGCCGAGATCCTCGCCGCCTATTTCGCCGCACCGCCCGGATGAGCGGCGTGTCGACCGGGGATGGGCGCCCGATCGGGGTGTTCGATTCGGGGATGGGCGGACTGACCGTGATGCGCGCGCTGATGGCGCGATTGCCGCAGGAAAGCTTCGTCTATCTCGGCGACACGGCGCGCCTGCCTTACGGCAGCAAGAGCGCCGACACGGTGCGCCGCTATGCCATCCAGGCGTCGAAGGCGCTGGTGGCGCGCGACGTGAAGCTCGTCGTCATCGCCTGCAACACGGCGTCGGTATCGCTGGCCGCCGTGCAGGAGGCGTTGGCGCCGCTGCCGGTCGTGGGCGTGATCGGCCCGGGCGCCGAAGCGGCGCTGGCCGCCGCGCCGGATGGGCCCATCGCGGTCATTGCAACCGAAGGGACGGTGCGCGGCGGCGCCTATCGCGCCGCGATCCGCGCCCTGGGCTCGAACGTGCCGATCGTGCAGCAGGCCTGTCCGCTGTTCGTACCGCTGGCCGAGGAAGGGCTGGTCGAGGGGCCGATCGTGGACGCGGTGATCCACCGCTATCTGGGCCCGCTGCTGGCGACGCTGCCGCGGCCCAGATGCCTGCTGCTCGGCTGCACGCATTATCCGGTGCTGAAGGCCGCCATCGCGCGGATCGCGGGCGGCGACGTGGCGCTGGTTGACAGCGCGGTGACCACGGCCGAGGCCGTGGCGGTGCTGATCCAAGCGCGAGCGCTCGGCAGCACAGGCGCGGCGCCTGCGCTCAAATTCCTCGCGACCGACGCGCCGGACCGCTTCGCGCGCGCCGGCGAGATATTCCTCGGCCGGCCGATCGATCCGGGCCGGGTCGAACTGATCGACCTTCAGTAATCCACGCGGACCAGATAGAGCCCATCCGGCGGCGAGACCGGGCCGCAGCGCGAACGGTCTTTCGCGGCCAGCGCGGCAGCGAGGTCGCGGGCGCGCCATTTGCCTTCGCCGACCAGTTTCAGCGAACCGACGATGGAGCGCACCTGATGATGCAGGAAGGATCGCGCCGAGGCCTCGATGTGGATCTCGTCGGCGGCGCGGCGAACCTCCAGCTTGTCGAGCGTCTTGACCGGCGACCTGGCCTGGCATTCGGCGGCGCGGAAGGTGGTGAAATCGTGGCTCCCGACCAGGGCCTGGGCGGCGTGATCCATCGCCTCGGCATCGAGGTCGTGCACCACATGCCAGACGCGGCCACGCTCCAGCACCGGCGGCGGCCTGCGGCAGAGGATGCGAAACAGGTAGTGGCGCCCGGTCGCGGAAAAGCGCGCGTGGAAGTCCGGCGCGACGACGGCGGCCTCCAGCACCGCGATCGCCGCCGGGCGGACATGGAAGTTGAGCGCATCGCGCAGCTTGTCGGGCGCGAAACCCTTTTCCAGGTCGAAATGCGCCACCTGCCCCAACGCGTGCACGCCGGCATCGGTGCGGCCGGCGCCATGCACCGTGACGCGCTCGCCGCTGAGCTTTTCGATAGCGCCTTCGAGGGCGCCCTGGACCGACGCGCCATGGTCCTGCCGCTGCCAGCCGACGAGACCGGCGCCGTCATATTCCAGCGTGAGGCGATAGCGCGGCATGTCAGACGAACAGCGTGCCACGCGGCAGTGCGAAGCCGCGAAGCACTTCGCCCGCCGTCATGGCCGATTTGCCGGGACGCTGCAGCCGCGTCAGGCGCAGGGCGCCTTCGCCGCAGGCGACGGTGAGGGCGTCGTCCAGGAGCGTGCCGGGCGGACCGCTGCCGGAGGCCGGTTCACAATTGAGGATCTTGATTCGCTCGCCCCTCGCCTCGCTCCAGGCGCCGGGAACGGGCGACAGACCGCGGATCAGGCAGTCGATCTCATGCGCCGGCCTGCGCCAGTCGATGCGCGCTTCGTCCTTGGCGATTTTCTTCGCATAGGTCACGCCTTCCGCCGATTGCGCCAGCTGGACGATGCTGCCGCGTTCGAGCGCCGCCAGCGTGCGTCCCATCAGGTCGGCGCCGAGGCGGGACAGTTCGTCGTGCAATTCGCCATAGGTCTTGCGGCCGATGGCGACGCGTTCGGCCAGCAATACCGGGCCGGTATCGAGCCCCTCCTCCATGCGCATGGACATCACGCCGGTCTCGGCGTCGCCGGCCATGATGGCACGCTGCAGCGGCGCGGCGCCGCGCCAGCGCGGCAGCAGCGAGCCGTGCAGGTTGAAACAGCCGAGCTTCGGCGCATCGAGAATGGGCCGAGGCAGGATCAGGCCGTAGGCCACGACGATAGCGGCATCGACCTGGAGCGCGGCGAACAATTCCTGCTGCGCGGCATCCTTGAGCGATACCGGCGTGCGAACGGCGATGCCATGCGTCTGCGCCAGCGCATGCACCGGCGACGGCTCGGAGCCGAGGCCGCGCCCCTTGGGCCGCGGCGGCTGGGAATAGACGCAGGCGATGTCATGGCCCTGGCCGATCAGCTCGGCCAGCGTCGGCACGGCGAAATCGGGGGTGCCCAGAAAGGCGAGCCGCAGGGCCACCTCAGCCCGCGTCTTTCAGACGCTTGGCCTTCTGCAGTTTGCGCAGCGCCATGGAGCGCTTGAGCTTGGAGAGGCGATCGATGAACAGCACGCCCTCGAGATGATCCATCTCGTGCTGCAGGCAGGTAGCGAGCAGGCCATCGGCGTCCAGTTCGTGCCGCGTGCCGTCGCGGTCGAGATATTCCGCCTTGATCCTGGCGGCGCGTTCGACGTCTTCCCAGATCTCGGGCACCGAGAGGCAGCCTTCCTCGAACAACGCCACGTCGTCCGAGCGCCAGGTGATCACCGGATTGATGAAATGGCGCGGGTTCTTCTTGCCGTCCTTCTGGTCCAGATCCATGACGATGATGCGTTGGGCGACGCCGATCTGCACCGCCGCGAGGCCGATGCCGTCGGCTTCGTACATGCTGTCGACCATGTCGTCGATCAGCTTGCGGGTCGCCGCGTCGACGGTTTCGACGGCTGCGGAGACGGCTTTGAGGCGCGGGTCAGGCGCGGTAAGGATGGGTCGGATGGCCATGACCGGGAAATAGGCGAGCCCCGGACGCCGGTCAAGGGAACGGCGTTACTCCCCGCCCTTGGTGATCAACAGGTCCCGGTTTGCCTGCGGAAACCTTACGACCGTGTCGACTTCGGCCAAGGTCTCGATGGGTTTGGCCGTTCCCTCGACGCCCAATTCGTTGAAGCGGCGTGCGTGCGGCATCACGCTGCTTTCCAGGCTGCCGACCATGGCATTGTATTTCTTGGCGGCATTGTTGATGTGCCTGCCGACGTCGCTGACGTGATCGCCCAGCGTGGTCAAGCGGGCATAGAGCTCTTTGCCAAGGCGCGCCACGTCCACCGCGTTGGCCGCGAGCTTTTCCTGCCGCCAGCCATACGAAATCGCCTTGGCGAGCGCGATGAAGGTGGTCGGCGTGCAGATCAGGACCCGATTCTTGATGCCGTCCTCGAACAGATCCGGATCGCGTTCGAAGGCGGCCGAGACGAAATTGTCGCCGGGCACGAACATCACGACACAGTCTGTGCTGCCTTCGATCTTTTCCCAATAGGATTTGGCCGACAGGTTGGTGAGGCGTTCGCGCAATTGCGCCGCGTGGAGCTTTAGGAGCTTTTCGCGCTCATCCTCGCCAACCGCACCGATCGCGTCCAAGTAAGCCGAAACGGGCGCCTTGGCGTCCACGACGATGACGCGCCCGCCGGCGACGTGGATCAAGGCATCGGGCCGCAGAGATTCGTCATCGCCACGAAAATGCTTTTCCGTCTCGAAGTCGCAATGCTCGACCATGCCGGACATTTCCATGACGCGGCGCAGCGTCTCCTCCCCCCAGCGACCGCGCGTCTTGGGTGAAGCGCGCAAAGCATTGACGAGCGTGGCGGTGACGGTCCGGACCTCGTCATGCTGCGACCGCACGAGGCCGAGGGCCTCCCGGATGCCGCCATAACTTTCCTTGCGGGCCTCTTCGATCTTCTTGAGCTCGCCTTCATAGGCTTTCAGGCTTTCGCCGAGCGGTTTGACGAGATCGGAAATATCTTTCGACCGCTTGTCGATTTCGGCCGCCGTCAATTCCTTTTGCGTCGTGAAGATTTCGACCGCGCGCTTCGAGAAATCTTCGTTGCTCGAACGCAGGACATCTGCGGCAAGCAGCTTGAACTGGTCCTGCATTTCCTGGCGCAGGCGGGTGAGCTGACCGACTTGCTCCGCGTGCGATTCGGCAAGGCTGGCGAGCCGCGCCGTCAGCGAGGCATTCTCACCGGTCAAGTCGGTAACGCGCAGGCGTGCCGCATTCAGGTCCTGCTCGAGGCCAGCCATGTTCTCGACGCGCGTGGTTGCGGATGCCAGTTTCCTGTCGAGATCGGCGACCGATGCTCGCGATGTTTCCAGCTCGGCGGCCAGAGTTCGCGCGCGCGTCGCCTCGGCTTCCAACGGCGCGATGCGGGCCACGACCGACTGCAGATCGCGCGTGCGCAGAATCCAGATCAATAGCGCGCCGATGCCGAATGTGCCCAGGGCGACGACGCCGGTCAGAATCCAGTCCATAACAGCCTCCTAAAGCGACCGTCGCGCCTTGAACGCCGCGCTGAGCGTACCTTCGTCGAGATAGTCGAGTTCGCCGCCGACCGGCACGCCATGGGCGAGGCGCGTGACCTTGACGCCGCAGGCTGCCAGCGTGTCCATCAGATAATGCGCCGTGGTCTGGCCTTCCACGGTGGCGTTCATGGCGAGGATAACCTCGTCGATGCCTTGGCCGACACGCGCCAGCAGACCGGCGACGTTCAGGCGTTCGGGCGTGATCCCATCCAGGGCCGACAGCGCGCCGCCCAGCACGTGATATTTGCCGCGGAAAACACCGGCGCGCTCCAGCGCCCACAGATCGGCGACGTCCTCGACGATGCACAACACCTGCGTCTCGCGGCGCGGATCGCGGCACAGGGCGCAGGGCGAGGTGGTATCGAGATTGCCGCAGGTCTCGCAGGTTTTGATCGCCGCCGCGGCGTCGCGCATCGCGAGCGCCAGCGGTTCGAGCAACAGATCGCGCTTCTTGAGCAGCACCAGCGCGGCGCGGCGGGCCGAGCGCGGCCCGAGGCCGGGCAGCTTGGCCAGGAGCTGGATCAGGCGTTCGATCTCGGGGCCGGCGCTCAACGCTGTCATCAGGTCTCGTCGTCGGGCAAGGGCGCGGCGATGTCTTCGTCGGCGATGGTGCGCACCGCGACGATCTCGGCGCCGACGAAGCGGTCCAGCACGGCGCGGACCATCGGCTCCTGGGTGGCGCTCTCGAATTTCGCAGCCTTGATGTCGCGTTTCTGCTCGGCCAGCGTCGGCGCGCCGCCCTCGCGCGCGATGGAGACCGACCAGCGGATGCCGGTCCAGTCCTTGAGCTTCTGCGACAGATCGCCGGCCAGGGTGCGCGGCGCGCGGGCGCTGGGGCGGAATTCGATCTTGCCCGGCTCCAGGTGAACCAGGTGCATGTCGTTTTCGATATGCACTTTCAGCACCGGGGCGCCGCTCGCCTGCGCCAGCGCGGCGATGTCCTCGAGCGTACGCAACGGAACCGAGGGCGCGGCGGACATGGTGGGTTCGGGCTGTGCTGCCGCAGCGATCTGCGGACTGCGCGCGACGCCGGCTTGCGAATTTGTGCCGGCCCGCACCCCCTCACCCCGGCCCTCCGGCGGCGCTTCGCTCCGCGGCCTTACGCTGCCGCTATCGGCGCCCCCCGAAGGCGCGGGAGAGGTTCTTGCTTTGCTTTCGCCATCGAGCAGATCGCGCACCAGCTTGTCGGTGGGCGGCAGGTCGGCGGCGTAGGCCAGGCGGATCAGCGCCATCTCGCAGGCGGCGACGGGGCGCGTGGCGTCGCGCACCTCGAGCAGGCCCTTGAGCAGGATCTGCCAGGCGCGGGTCAGCGACGGCACCGAAAGCTTGCCCGCCATCTCGGCGGCGCGCCACGCCTCGCCCGAACCGCCGTCGAAGAAACCTTCGGCGCCCGGCGCGATCTTCACGCGGGTGAGGAAATGTACGATCTCCAGGAGGTCCTGCATCACCGTCAGAGGGTCGGCGCCGTGATCGTAGAGCCCGCCGAGATCGGCGAGCGCCTCGGCGATTCTGCCGCCCATCACCTTCTCGAACAGGTCGAGCACGCGGCCGCGATCGGCCAGGCCGAGCATGGCCCGCACCGCCTCGGCGGAAATCTCGCCGCCTTCGCCATGCGCGATGGCCTGGTCGAGCAGCGAGAGCGAGTCGCGGGCGGAGCCTTCGGCAGCGCGGGCGATCAGCGCCAGCGCGCCCTGGGCGATGGCGACGCCTTCCTTTTCGGCGATGGCCGAGAGCAGGCCGACCAGTTCGCCGGTCTCGATCCGGCGCAGGTCGAAGCGCTGGCAGCGCGACAGGATCGTCACCGGCACTTTGCGGATCTCGGTCGTCGCGAAGATGAACTTCACATGCGGCGGCGGTTCCTCCAGCGTCTTGAGGATCGCGTTGAAGGCCGGCTTCGACAGCATGTGCACTTCGTCGAGAATATAGACCTTGTAGCGTGCGCTGGCCGGCGCATAGCGCACCGAATCGATGATCTGGCGCACTTCGTCGACGCCGTTGTTGGAGGCCGCGTCCATCTCCTGGACGTCGACATGGCGCGACTCGGCGATGGCGATGCAAGGCTCGCAGACGCCGCAGGGCTGGATCGTCGGTTCCTTGCGCTTGCCGTCCGGCCCGACGCAGTTGAGGGCGCGGGCGATGATCCGCGCCGTGGTGGTCTTGCCGACGCCGCGCACGCCGGTGAGCATGAAGGCATGCGCGATGCGTCCGGTGGCGAAGGCGTTGGACAGGGTCTTGACCAGCGCGTCCTGCCCGATCAGCCCGGTGAAATCCGAGGGGCGGTATTTGCGCGCCAGCACGCGATAGGGCGCGGCCTTCTGCGGCGGCGGCTCAAAGCCCAGGGACGGTTCGTCGCTCATGTCGCAAGTATAGCAATCCGGCCGCGGCCAAGGGCAAGTTTCGCCTATGGCTTGTCCACGAAGATATCCTCGATGCGGCGGGCGAAAAACCTTGCAATCGCAAAGGCCAAAGGCAGGCTCGGGTCGTAGCGTCCGCTTTCGATGGCGATGACGGTCTGGCGCGAGACGCGGAGCCGGGCGGCGAGATCGGCCTGTGTCAGGCCATGCTCGGCGCGCAGGTCCTTGAGCGTGTTGTTCATCGGGCACGCGGCGCGACGCGGATTTTCGTCATCAGCGCCGAAATCACGACAAAGAGTATCGATGCATGCACTTCCCACATTTCCAACGGGGCGCTCAGCGCGAAGGCGCGCTGGACGGCGGGATAGGACCACGCGATGCCGGCCAAGATACCGGCGGTCAGCGCCATCGCTTGCAGGAACTGCAGCCGCTGGAGCTCGTCGATCCGCAGATAATGCCGCAGCATCGCCAGCAGCATCAGCCAGACCGGGACGATCGGCGCCAATTGGACCAGGACGTACGGCGCCGTGCCCGGTGGAAGATGAACCCTACGCGCGAAAATCGTCGTCAGCGCCAGCAGCACGACCGCGCCCAAAGCCTCGGCAAAGAATTGCAAGCCCGTACGATGCTCGGCGTCCATGAATGCCTCCGATGTAAAGCGTGCTTTACATATGCGGGCAATCGCCACGTGTCAAGGGTGCTTTACATTTCGCAGGTGGAGAGGTGGAAGCCGGCCTGACCCAGGCCGGATTCGTTACGGCTGCTTCGTTCCCGACCTGACCGGGTTGGCGAGCGGCCTGTCCAAACCGACTTCCGGGCGGGGATATAGAACCGCCAAAGGCAAATTGCGAGTCGGGACTAGGCCGCAGCGGTGGCCGGCGCCTTATCGACGATCCGCGCGGCAGGCAGCTTCACCGTCACGGTCGTTCCGGCATGCAGGCGGCTTTCGAGCGTCAGCGTGCCGCCGTGCATTTCCACAAACTGCTTGGCGAGCGGCAGGCCGAGGCCGGCGCCCTCATATTTGCGCGCCAGGCTCGAATCCACCTGGCCGAAACGCTCGAGCGCCCGCGGAATGTCGTCCGGCGCAATGCCGATACCGGTGTCAACGACGGCAATCGCGATGCCGCCGTCCAGGCGCGAGACGCGGACAGCGACATTGCCTCCTGCCGGCGTGAATTTGACCGCGTTGGCGAGCAGATTGATCAGGACCTGTTTCAGGCGGCGCGGATCGGCGCGCAGCAGCGGCAGGTCCGGTTCGAAGGCGCTGCCGAGATCGAGGCCGCCCTGTCTGGCCTGGCCTTCGACCATGCGCAGCGACGCCGCGACCACCGCATGCAAGTCCAGTTCGCTCTCGTCGAGCCGGGCATCGCCGGCATCGATGCGCGACAGATCCAGAATGTCGTTGATCAGCGCCAGCAGGTGGGCACCGCTGGCATGGATGTCGCGCGCGTAGTCGCGGTAGCGCATGCTGCCGATCGGCCCGAAAGCTTCGGTCGCCATCACTTCCGAAAAGCCGATGACGGCGTTCAGCGGCGTGCGCAGTTCGTGGCTCATGGCGGCCAGGAACGAGGACTTGGCGATATTGGCCGCAGCGGCCTCTCCGAGCGCCACCGAAAGGCGGCCCGAGGTTTCTTCCAGCGCGGACTTCGTGGCTTCGAGCTCGGCGATATGGGCCCGAAGGCGCTTGCTCTCCAACTCGCCGCGCGATTCCAGGTGACTGTCGACCAAGGCGCCCATCAGGCCCAGCGCGACGATCAGGACGGCGGCGGCGGCGACCGCGACCGCCAGCATGCCCGGCGCCACGACCGCGTTCGACATCGCGACAAGCGGGTCGAACTTGTAGATCACCGCGCTCATGCCGGTGAAATGCATGCTGCAGATCGCCAGGGTGAAAACGATCGCGCCGATCGCATAGGCCCGCACCGTGCCGCGCCGGATCGTGAAATCCATGCCCCAGGCCATCATGCCGACGCCGATCACGACCGAAGCGGCGACGTAGCGCCAATCCCACACGGCATCGGCGGGTGCCCGCACCGCGGCCATGCCGACATAGTGCATCGTTCCGATCGCGGCGCCGGTGACGCCGCCGCCGATGGCCGGACGCAGGCCCGACAGCGAGACGGCAAAGCCGACGCCGCACATCGTCGCCGCGATGACGGCCGACAACAGCGTCAGACCCAGATCGTAGGCGACGGGAAAGCCCGCCTGGTAGGCGAGCATGGCGACGAAATGCGTGCCCCAGATGCCGCAGCCGGCCACGACGCCGGCGCTGGCGATCCAGGCGCGGCGCGCCTTGGTCTCCGCCGCGCGAGCGCGGCGCAGCATGCTCATGGCGGCGGCACAGGCGAACAGGCACAACAGACCTGCCACCGCGACCAGACCAAGATCGTGCTGCTCAAATACGCAGCCCAGCACGCGAAACATGATCGACGCACTTTTTGATGTTTCCGCCAACGGGTATAAGCGAGACTTGGTAAAGCGGTGCTAAACGGCCGGATCGTTTATGGCGTATGGTCAGCGGGTGTTTCGCACAGCGGCCAGCCCCTGTACGATTCTGCAACGGCTTTCGATCCGATCCAATCGCCAACGGGGTTCTTAATGATTCCTTTCTCCGGCAACCCACTCGACCGAGCGAGCGAGAAGCGCACGGACGCGGCGTGGCTCGCGGCACGGCGGCGCGCGCCGTCTTCTTTCATCCTGCCGATGTGGCGGCTGCAACCTTTCATCATCGGACCGGAGAAGTCGCCGGCGCCCGTCGAGCTTGGGCTCCTGACGCCCGGCCTCGCGGATTCGCTGGCGGCGCCCGACGCGCCTTGCGTCTTCCTCGGCCTCGAAGGCGATCACGCCATGTTCGCGCTCGACATCTCCGCGGCGCGCGATCCGGTGGGCGAAGGACCGCTGGCGGGGCTCGGACATTTTCGCGATGCGCGCGCCGCGGCCGCCACGCTGCCGATCAAGGACGCGGCGATCATGGGCCAGGCCAAGGCGATGATCGACTGGCACAACCGGCACGGCTTCTGCCCGCGCTGCGGCGCGCCGACCACGCTGGAAGAAGCGGGCTACAAGCGACAATGCACGCAGTGCAATGCGGAGCACTTTCCGCGCACCGATCCCGTCGTCATCATGGTCGCGGTGCATGACGGCGCCTGCCTGGTCGGGCGCAACAAGAACTTCCCCGGTAATTTCTATTCGGCGCTGGCGGGCTTCGTCGAGCCGGGCGAAACCATCGAAGAAGCGGTGCGCCGCGAATTGATGGAAGAGGTCTCCGTCAAGGTCGGCAAGGTGCATTATCACGCGACCCAGCCCTGGCCGTTCCCCTCTTCGCTGATGATCGGCTGCATCGCCGAGGCCGAGAGCCGCGACTTCAAGGTCGACGGCACCGAAATCGCCGACGCCCGCTGGCTCGACCGCGACATGGCGAAGCGCCTGATCGCCGGCGAGCGTTTCCCCGACATCTCCGTGCCGCCGGCGGTCGCCATCGCGCATCACCTGATCAAGGCCTTCGCCGACGGAGACATGTGAGCGCGAACGCCTTGCTCGAGAATCAGCTCGCGACGCTGTTCGAGACAGCGCCCGGCGGGCGCATGTTGTGCTGCAACGATCCGCAGCGGTCGCCGGCGCCGCTTATGCATCTGGCGATCGGCGCGCATGGCGCCAGCGTCCGTCTGCGTCACGACATCGGCGATCCCATCGCGGCAGAGATCGAAGCGTTGGCGGCACGCGAGCCGGCCGTGACCGCGCCGGACGCGACACCGCGTTACGCGGAGCGCTATCGCGAATGGCTTGGCGCGCGCGAACCGTCGACGGATCACGATTTCGGCGTGACCTACGGCCTGCCGCACGGCACGCCGTGGAGCAACCCTGTCGCTTGCGTGGCGTCTGGCACGCCACAAGGCGATGCGCTGGTTGGGCGAATCGCGTCGCAAGGCATGCCGCAGACCATGGTCGATGTCGGGTTCGCCGATCTCTCCCATTTCTGGGCGCCCTGGTGCGTCGCGCTGCATGACGGCGAAATCGCCGCGATCGCGTTCGCGGCACGCCTAGGGCCGCGCGGCGCCGAGGTCGGCGTGACGACGACCAAGCCGTTCCGCGGCCGCGGCTTTGCCGCCGCCGCCACCGCCGGCTGGAGCGCGCTGCCCGTGCTGCAGGACCGGCCGCTATTCTATGCGACGCACCGGGACAATCTTTCGTCGCGGCGCGTCATTGCCCGGCTCGGCTTGCCCTTCCTCGGCGTGCGGATGCAGCTTTAGCCTGATAAACAGGAGCGATGAACGGCATCACGATCCGACCGGCACGCGCGGCCGATTACGACAGGCTGACCCAGGTGTGGATCGAAGGCCGTGTGCCGTTGACGGGCGAGAGCGACGCGGTGCCGCCGGGCCTTCTTGACGAGCTGCGCGCCCGAATCCCGCGCGAGGTGGCGTCGGGAGGCTGGAGCCTGTTTGCCGGCGAGCGGGACGGGCGCATCGTCGGCATGCTGGCGATCATCCTGGCGGAACGGCAACTCGACCAGATCTTCGTCGCCAAGGCGGCGCGCTCGCAGGGCACCGGCAAGGCGCTGCTCGATTTCGCCAAGACGCGGATGCCGGACGGTTTCTGGCTGCGTACCCATACGCGCAACGTGCCGGGGCACAAATTCTACGAACGCGAGGGGCTGATCCATCGGCGCGACGCACCGCATCCGCGCCATCCCGAAGAGATGTTTCGGATTTACGAATGGGTTTGCCCGGGTTGAAGGCGCGCTACGGCATCTCGTCGCGGAACGGATGGGCCGGATAGATGCCCAGGACCGTCAGCTTGCTGGTGAAGAACGCCAGTTCCTCCAGCGCCAGCTTGACGGCGCGATCCTCGGGATGGCCTTCGATGTCGGAATAGAACTGCGTTGCGTTGAACGAGCCGCCGAGCTGGTAGCTTTCCAGCTTGGTCATATTGACGCCGTTGGTCGCAAAGCCGCCCATCGCCTTGTAGAGCGCGGCGGGCACGTTGCGGACGCGAAAGACGAAGGTGGTGACGATCTTGCGGCCGTCGTTCACGGCATCGTCGGGCGCGCGCGACATGATGAGGAAGCGCGTCATGTTGTGCGCTTCGTCCTCGACATTCGCCTTGAGGACTTCCAGGCCGTAGAGCTCGCCGGCGAGCCTGGAGGCGATGGCGGCGACGGACGGGTCCTTCAATTCGGCGATGTGGCGCGCCGAGCCGGCGGTGTCGTGCCAGTTCTCGGCCTTGAGCCCGAGCTCGCGGGTGACTTTCAGGCATTGCGCCAGGGCCGGGCCCTGGCTGAATACGCGCTTCAGGCCCGCCAGCGGCGCGCCCTTGAGGCCGAGCAACTGGTGCTGGATGCGCAGGAAATGCTCGCCGACGATGTGCAGGCCGGCATCGGGCAGCAGGTGGTGGATGTCGGCGATGCGGCCCATCAGCGAATTCTCGACCGGGATGATGCAAAGATCGGTCTCGCCGGTGCGCACGGCGTTGACGGCATCCTCGAAGGTCGGCGCCGGGATCGCCTTGGCATGCGGCAGCGCCTCGATGGCGGCGAGGTTGGCATAGGCGCCGGGCTCGCCCTGGAAGGCGACGCGTTTGGCATTCTTGATGGCCGATCCGCTCATGACGGTGTCTTCGTTCCCAGGTGTTTTCGCGCTTTTTCGAGATCGGCCGGAGTATCGACGCTGAGCGGCACCCTGTCCACGCGCGCCACCGCGATCGTCATGCCGGCTTCCAGCGCGCGCAGCTGCTCGAGCTTCTCGCGTTTCTCCAGCGGCGACGGCGGCAGCGCCACGAAGCGCGCCAGCGCGGCGCGCGTGTAGGCATAGATACCGATGTGGAAATAGACCGGCCCCTCGCCATAGGGCGCCCGGCTGCGGGTGAAATAGAGGGCGCGGCCGCGGGCACCGTCCGCGTCCCAGGCGACCACCGGCTTGGGCACGTTGGGATTGTCCGCATCGGCGGGATCGTCGATCTCGGTCGCGAGCGTGGCGATGTCGGCGCCGCCGGCGGCGAGGGTTTCGGCGACGATGCGGACATGCGCCGGATCGAGCGCCGGCAGGTCGCCTTGCAGGTTCACGATGACGTCGTGGTCGCCGCGCGGATCGATCCCCTGCAGCGCCTGGAAGATGCGGTCGGAGCCCGACGGCAGGTCGGGAGCGGTCAGTACGGCGCGTCCGCCCGCGGCCTCGACAGCGGCCACGATCTCAGGCTCCGCCGCCGCCACCACGACAGGCCCGATGGCGGCGGCGACGGCCTGGCGCCAGACGCGCACGATCATCGGCGTGCCCGCGATGTCCGCCAGCGGCTTGCCGGGCAGGCGGGTGGACGCCATGCGGGCGGGGATAAGCACGATCGGTCTCATCGAAACCCTTGAATTCCTTGAATTCTGCGACGCTTCGCCGCAATGACGGTGCGAAGTCCATGGGTAATGTCGCCCGGCATTCGGGCAGTCGCCAAGCGGAGCGTGACCTTATGGATTCCTGGGAGTGGAACAAGATCGCCGGCGCGGTCCTGGGCACGCTGATCTTCATCCTTGCCATCAAATTCACCACCGAGGCGCTGTTCGACGTCGAAAAGCCCGCCAAGGAGGCCTATCACGTCGAAGGCGTGGTCGCGGCCGCGGCGGGCGGCGGCGCGGCGGCGCCGGCCGAAGAGGCGATTCCAGACTGGGGCACGGTGCTGCCGACCGCCGACGTCGCGGGCGGCAAGACGGTCTCGGTCAAATGCGAGCAGTGCCACGACATCTCCAAGGGCGGTCCCAACAAGATCGGTCCCGAGCTGTGGAATCTGATCGGCCGGCCGCGCGCCACCGAGGCCGGCTTCTCCTATTCGAGCGCCATGGCCTCGGAGCACACGCCGTGGACCTATGACCTGCTCTTCAAATACCTCAAGTCGCCGCAGGCGATGGTGCCGGGCACCAAGATGAGCTTCGCGGGCCTGCGC
Organism: Rhizomicrobium sp.; assembly: GCA_035570795.1. Classification (GTDB taxonomy): domain Bacteria; phylum Pseudomonadota; class Alphaproteobacteria; order Micropepsales; family Micropepsaceae; genus Rhizomicrobium. Next base: position 27,525 of record DATMKZ010000016.1, on the reverse strand, counting down.
AGCGCCACCGACCGCATAAACCTGTTCGCCTATCTGCGCACGCAGGAAGACACGCCGGCAGCGATCCCGCCGCCCGCGCCCGCCAAACCGGCGGCGCCCGCGCCTGCTCCGGCGAAACCGCCGGCCAAGCCCTGAGACGCGGCGCGCCAAACCGCGCCGGCGCGCACCGATGAGCGGCGCGATCCTCCTGCTCGTGCCGCCCGGCTGGGGCGGCATCTGGCAGCAGCCGCTCGCGGCCGGCGGCATGACGGTCTACGCGCATGGCGCCGACGACTACGATCCGGCCGCCATCGAATATGCCGTCAGCTTCCGGCCGCCGCCGGGCCTTTTGGCTTCGCTGCCGAACCTCAAGGCGATCTTCTCGCTCGGCGCCGGCGTCGACGGTTTTCTGCTCGACCCCGATTTTCCCAAACACCTGCCGCTGATCCGCTTCGTCGACGAGACGCTGTCGGGCGAGATGGCGCAGTTCGCCGTGCTGCACGTCCTGATGCAGCATCGCACGGTGCATTTCTTCGCCGCGGCGCAGGCCGAGAGCAAATGGCGCCAGCGCATGCTGCCGCGTCCGACCGAGACGACGCGCGTCGGCATATTGGGCCTGGGCGAGATCGGCACGGTCTGCGCCGAGCGGCTGCGCGATCTCGGCTTTGCCGTCACCGGCTGGAGCCGTGGCCGCAAGACGGTCGCGGGCGTGGCGAGCTTTGCCGGGGCCGGCGAGCTCGACGCTTTTCTCGCGACCTGCGATTTTCTGATCTGCGTCCTGCCGCTGACGCCGGACACGCGGCACATCCTGAATGCGGCCGCCTTCGCCAAGCTGCCCAGGGGCGCCTATGTCATCAATATCGCGCGCGGCGGACACGTGTGCGAACCCGACCTGATCGCGGCGCTCGATTCGGGACACCTGTCGGGCGCCACGCTCGACGTGTTCGAGAGCGAGCCGCTGCCCGAGAACAGTCCGATCTGGAAACATCCCAGGATCGTCGCGACGCCGCACATCGCGGCGATCACCTCGCCGCTGGCGGCGGCGCGTTCAGTGGTGAACGGCATCGCCGCCATCGAACGCGGCGAAGCGCCGAAAAACGTCGTCGACATGCGCCGCGGGTATTAGGTCTTCTCGCAAGACAGACTCCGTGTGTCGCTTGAATCGCAGTTTTTCACACCGCGACGGAAACCCGCGCGCTGCGGCGCGGATGCAATTGTTCGGATATAGCGCAGATGTGGTCTGGACCGACTCGGTTCAAGGGGTGGGCGCTGTCCTAATTAGCCCCTCAGTGTCCTAGTTTGGTATCGCGGGTGTTCAACTTCAAAACTAGCGACACTCACATGTTGGTTGAACAACACATATAGCCGGCAATCCGCCGCCGCCTTGTATTTTTCCCGGCCTGCAAACCGCGGCACTTCCAACGGGGCAGGTTATCGAACATGCCTCGCAATAACCGCGGTCGATATGGCAACTGGATCCCGCGCGACGTTTCTGATGCAGTTTGGCGTGTGGCTGACTCTGGGCAATTCGACTAATCCCGGTCAGGGCGCTCGCCGTTTGCCCAAAAATAAAAACTGAGCAACCAGCGAATAGAACAACAAAAATCAACGCTTTCATTGCCTCACATCCTTTGACGTCGAGACAAGTCTATCAGAACTACAAAACGAATATAGTGGCTAGTCTTCCTTTTGAAGCGCCAGCCGCCACTTGCGCTGGCGTTTCACGAAGTCCGCCAACGCTTCCAGCATGGTGTCACCCACCGTTCCGCTGGCGATCAGCTTGAGGTACTGCCCGGGCTGACCTTCCTCGGTAAACGCAACTCGCTCGCTTTCCATAACCTTCACCTTGCCGCCCGGCGGCACAATCAGCGACGGCTTCGATAAGTCCGGCGCATGCGCCGCAGCGACGACATTTTGTTTCTGCGAAAATAAATTTTGCGGACGTCAGAGGCGCCGGATCGCGGTCACCGGACCGGCGAGCGGGGCGATGCGCTGGGTAGCGTCGGCGAGGGGTTCGATCGCCACCGCCATGTGAAACGCATTGGCGTGGAGGAGGCGGTCCGCGTCGAGCATGATGCCGACATGCCCGTTCCAGAAGACGAGATCGCCGCGCTGGCGGGCGAGGAACGGACAATCCAGGCCGAGCGCGGTTTCCTGCTGGTCGGTGTCGCGCGGCGCGGCGATGCCGGCCGCGGTGAGCGCGGTCTGGACCAGGCCCGAGCAATCGAGACCCGCATGCGTCTTGCCGCCCCAGACATAGGGCGTGCCGAGAAAGCGCTCGGCGGTCGCCACCCAGTCGGCCGCGCGCGTGTCCAGCGGCGCGAGGTGGCCGGCGAAAACGAAACCGTCCGGCGCGATGCGCACGAAGCCCTTGGCGCGATCCAATACCTTGACGCGGGCGTTGAGCGGCAGCAGGTCGCGCGTCGCGCGCTTGACGTCCGGCCCCGCCAGCAGCGGCGTCGACAGCGCCGTGACGCGCTGGTCGGGCACGAAAGGAGCGCAGCAGGCGATGGTGTGGACATAGCCGACATAACCGTCGGAGGCGGCCTGGCCCCAGGCCCAGCCGTCTTTTTCCCCGAAGACCGTGAAGCCTTCGCCGAACAGGAGTTCGTCGTCCTGGACCGCGTCGACCGACGGCGCATGGCGCAGCGCGGCACGGCCGCGCGCGACGGTCATCGCCCTGCCGCCGGTCGCGACGACGCCGTCCCGCAGCGGCGTGGTGCGCGGATCGCTCAATGTCCGTATCGCGCCTTCAGCAGCGCATAGATCGCGCGGGCCGCGGTCGCCTCGGCGCCGGCGCGGCGGCCGGGCTTGGGCCGGTCCACCCAGGCGGCGATGTCGAAATGCACCCAGCTCTTGGCCTTCTCGACGAAGCGGCCCAGGAACAGCGCGGCGGTGATGGCGCCGGCATAGCCGTAGTTCGGATTGTTGTTGAGATCGGCGACCGTGGAATTGAGCGCCGATTCATAGCCGCGCCACAGCGGCAGGCGCCACATCGGATCGTCGGTCTGGGCCGAATGCTTCATCAGGTCGGCGGCGAGCGCCTCGTCGTCGGTGAAGAAGGGCGGCAGCTCGAAGCCGGTGGCGGTGCGCGCCGCGCCGGTCAGCGTGGCGATGTCGATCAGCAGGTCGGGCGCTTCGCTGTCGGCCTCGGCGAGCGCGTCGGCGAGGACGAGGCGGCCTTCGGCGTCGGTGTTGCCGATCTCGACGGTCAGACCCTTGCGCGAACGGAAGACGTCGCTGGGGCGATAGGCCGAGCCGGAGACCGAATTCTCCACCGCCGGCACCAGAACGCGCAGGCGCACGTCGAGCCCGGCGCCCATCACCATGGCGGCGATGGCGAGCACGGTGGCGGCGCCGCCCATGTCCTTCTTCATAGACACCATGCCGGCGGCGGGCTTGAGATCGTAACCGCCGGTGTCGAAGCAAACGCCCTTGCCGACCAGGGTCACTTTCGGCGCGTCGGCGCGGCCCCAAGTGAAGCCGGCGAGACGGGGGCTGCGCTCCGAGCCTTTGCCCACCGCGTGGATCAGGGGGTAGTTCTGTTCGAGCAGCGCCTCACCGGCGACGACGGTGAATTTCGCGCCGTGCTTTTTCGCCAGCGCCTGCACCGCGCCGGCAAGCTCTTCGGGGCCCATGTCGTTGGGCGGCGTGGTGATCAGGTCGCGCGCCAGGAAAACGCTTTCGGCGATGCGCGTGACTTCCTCGCCGTCGACGCCGGCGGGAAGGACGAGCCGGGCGCCGAGCGCCTTGCCCTTCTTGTAACGCGTGAACTGATAGGTGCCGAGCACAAAGGCAAGCGCGCCGGCCGCGCCGCCGAGCGCGTCCGGCACGTCTGCAAAACGGTACGTACCGGCAGGCAGCTGCTCGGAGAAGGTGGCGAGGGCGAGACTGTCTGTGCTCTTGCCGAGACCGAGCACGGCGAAGGCGAGCGCGCCGCCGGGATTGGTCACCAGCTTGAGATCGCCGTCGCGCGCCGCGAAGCCCGCGCTCTTCAGCGCCGCGGCGTCGCGTTTGGAAAGGCCCGCCAGGAAGCGTTTGAGGCCGGCCGTGGTGACGGCGTGCAGCGGAACGGCGCCCTTCGCGGTCTTCGACAGGCTCGCATGCATCGGGATGCTCCAGGGCTTTGCGAACGCATGGATAGGACGCCGCCGCCGCAATGCGCAAGCCGCAGGGCGGGGCTGTGCCGTCGCCGCTGCCGCAGCGCCGACAAATCGGCGACAATCGCGGGTCTCGAATCGCGAAGGACGAGCCATGGACGCGCGCTATACGCTGGTGGTCGGCACCAAGGATTGGTCGAGCTGGAGCCTACGCGCCTATCTGGCGCTGCGCGCCACCGGGGCGGCGTTCGAGGAAGTCTTCGTACAGCTGCGCCACCAGCCCATGACCGGCGACGAGATCAGGAAATACTCGAAAGCCGGACGCTTGCCGGTCCTGAAGATCGCGGAAAGCGGACGCGAGGTCACGGTGTGGGACAGCCTCGCCATCTGCGAGACGCTGGCCGAGCGGCATCCCGAGGCGAAGCTGTGGCCCGCCGATCCGTTCGTCCGCGCCGAAGCGCGCGCCGCCTCGGCCGAGATGCATTCGGGCTTCGCCGATGTGCGCGACCAGCTGTCGATGGATTTCGCGCGCCGCCGTCCGCTGCCCGCACTGCGCGACGAGACCAGGGCACAGGTGGCGCGCATCCTCGATCTCTGGTCGTCGGCCCTGGCGCGCTTCGGCGCCGGGGGCGGCTTCCTGTTCGGCGCATTTTCCATCGCCGACTGCATGTACGCGCCGGTGATGTCGCGTTTCGTCACCTATGGCGTGGAGATGCCGGCGCCGGTGCAGGCTTACAGCGAGCGGATCATGGCGCTGCCGGCGATGCGCGACTGGGGCGCGGCGGCGCAAAAGGAAGTGGATTGCGGAATCGCTTAGAGCCGCATTCACGTTATTTGAATTGGAATGCGGCTCTAGCTTTTTTGAATTGTCGCGCAATTTTACGGAAAACCGGCCTCCACTTTTCCGAATTGCGCTTAGAGCTTGCCGGCTTTGGTATTCAGCCTGGGCAACCGTCCGACCTCGCGGTAGTAGCGCGCGGCACCCGGATGCAGCGGCGCGGGAAGTTCGAGCGTCGCGGTCTCGATACGGATGCCGCCGGCGGCGGCGTGGCCACCCTGCAAGCCGGCGCGATTGTCGGGATTGAACAGCGACCTAGTGATGCCATAGACGAGCGCGTCGGGCACCGACGCGTTGACGATCCACAGCGCACGGACGCGGACGGTCTGGATCGCCGGCGTGCCGCGATAGGTGGCGGCGGGAATGACGTCGGGCGCGATGGCGGGCACCGCCTTGACGAGCCGGTCGCGGCCGACGCCGTCGATCGGCACCAGGCGGGCGACGCCGCGCGCGATCATGTCGTCGACCAGCGCCACCGGCCGACCGCCGACGAAGAAGAAGGCGTCGAGCTGGCCCTGCTGCATGAGCTGGGCATCGACGTCGGAGGCATCGTGGCGGGCATGCAGGCGCCTTTCGTTCAGACCGTAGGCGGCAAGAATGGCGCGCGCCGTGACGCTGGTGCCCGAACTTTCGGCGCCGAGCGAGACGCGTTTGCCCTTGAGGTCGGCGACGCTGGCGATCTTCGCCTGGCGCGCTACGAGGAGATGGACGTCCTCGGCAAAGAGATCGGCGATCACGCGGATTGCGGCCTGCTTGCCGGCTTTGCGGAAGGCGCCCTGGCCGGCGACGCCCTGCGCGACGACGTCGCCTTGCGCGAGGCCGGATTCGGCGCGGCCCGCATTCACCGCCAGCACATTGGCGACAGCACCGTCGGAGGAGCGCGCGCTGATGATCAGGCCGGACGGGCCGCAGACGTCCGAGCTTTCGCAGCGGTCGAAGCCGGGCGGATGGCTGACCAGGCCGGCGATGAGCTGGCCGACCGGAAAATAAGTTCCGCCGGTGGAACCGGTTAATATCTGGAAAGAAATGCGCTGCGACAGCGCCTGTGCCGGCCCCAGATAGATCGCCAGGATGAGCGCGCCCAGCACGGGGACGGCCAAGCCGGCGACTGCCATCCCTGCTACGCGGCGCAATCTCATGGCGCGCAATCCAACCCATCATTGCGTCAGCAATTGGACGCGGAAAAGAACGCCGGCGCCGCCGCGCGCCGATGCGCATAAGGCTTGCCGCGTCTTTGTTTCTTTATGCAGCAATATGCTTAAGGGTTTGTTGACCCCCGATCGGCCATCCTGAACGCGGACCCTTTCGTCCGGGATGAGGATTTCGCCGATGCATCGCTTGGCTGTTCGGATCGTGGGATTGGCGTTCTGCGCGAGCGCTCTCAGCGGCTGCGGCATGATGGGGCTGGGCGGCGGCAGCAGCGCCGACAGCGTCGTGCTGCCGAGCCAGGCCAGCAACAACGCCGACGACCTGCCGATGGGCGCGGATCTGACGGCCGCCATTCGCCAGGCGCAGCTGCTGCGCGCCAAGGGCGATCTCGAAGGCACTACGCGCGTGCTCAGCCAGCTGATGCTGGCGGCGCCCGACGATCCGCGCGTCGTCGGCGAGTACGGCAAGCTCCTGGTGCAGCAGGGCCGCACCGTGGACGCGGTGAACTTCCTGCGCCGGGCGATCGAATTGCAGCCGGGCGACTGGACGCTCTATTCGGCGCTGGGCGTCGCCTACGACCAGCAGAACGACGCGCCCAACGCCAAGCTGTCCTACGAACGCGCGCTGACGCTGAAGCCCGGCGAGCCCGCCATCCTGAACAACTACGCGATGTCGCGCATGCTGGCCGGCGATACCGCCGCGGCGCGCACGCTGATGATGCAGGCGCAGGCGAGCGGTTCGACCGATCCGAAGATCGCGAGCAACCTGGCGCTGCTCAACAGCATGGCGCCCATCGCGGCCGCCGCGCCGCCGGCCTCGGCGCTGGCCCTGGCGCCGCGCGCGCCGGTCGCGCGGAGCGGTTTCCCGCCGGTCGCCAGCAATGCCCTGCCGCCCGCCGCAGCGCCCGCCCATGGCGCGCCGCTCGCCCTGACGCAGGGCGGCGCCCGCGTCGTGATGCAGGAGGTGCCGGTCGATCTGCTCGCCGGCCCGGTCGGACATCGTCCGGCAAAGCCGTCCAAGCCCGCGCGGCTGGCACACGCCAAGCCGGCGGACCGCCATGTCGCCGCCAACACGCCGGCCAAGCCCGCGAAACCGGCCAAGCCGAACGCGCGCGACCACATCCCGGCGTTGCGCATGACCGCGGATGCCAGCAAGCCGTGAGCTAGCACCCGAGCGCGCCGAATACTCAATCTGAGTATCCGAAAACTTGTGTTCTGCGCCGCCGTGTTCAACATCGCGCCCTTCACATCGTCCTGGGGGCCGTCATGAGCACATCCGTCACGCCTGCGCAGATTCTGGCTTCACTCAGCCCGTCGCCCGATCCGAAAGGCGGCGCGGCGCTGCCGGCCTGGTACGGCATGGTGATCCTGGGGCTCGCGAGCCAGGCCTACACCGCGCAGGGCGGCAGCGACTGGCCGACCATGCAGTCGGCACTGTTCCGCGCCATCACCACGCCGAAATACACGCCGGCCCTGCCGCTGCCGAAGGGCGCCGAGGTCGCGGCCGGCGGCGCCGATGCGCTGCCGGGCGCCTGGAGCCTGGATTGGGGTCCGGCCAACGGCCAGGACGGCGACGGCGACAATTCCAACCTGATCTACATCGCGTCCTATCGCGCCCAGGGCAATCCCAATTACGCGGACGGCGCGCCCTATTTCTTCGTGGTGAGCATTCGCGGCACCGACGTGTCGGTGAAAGGCCCGCCGCTCTACCAGCAACTGTTCCAGGACATCCGCGACTTCGAGCTGCATTCGTGGCCGAAGCTGCTCAAGGACGGGATCAACACGCTGCTGCACGGCCACCTGTCGGTGCCGACGCCCAACACGCGCGACCCCGCGGGGCTGGACGGCCATATCGCCGACGGCTCGATGCGCGGCTTCGTCAAGATCGCCAATTCGACGGCGCCGCTGAATGACGGCAAGACGCCGGTCAATGGCGGCGCTGCCTTCGCCGTCGTCGCGGCGCTCAACAACCTGACGCGGAATTATCGCGGCGCGCCGATCGTGGTGACGGGACACAGCCTGGGCGCGGCACAGGCGCAGGTCATGGCGTCGTACCTGGCGTGGCAGTTTCAGGGCCAGACCGTGATCCCGTTCCTCTACGCGCCGCCGACGGCGGGCGATGCGGATTTCATGGCGACCTATATGCGGCAATGCCCTTCAGGGCAGTTCTGGTACAACGACCACGACGTTGTGCCCTATGCCTATATCACGCTGCCGGCCGCGGACGGGAGCAAGCCGGAGAGTGGCCTCGCCTGGGCGGCGAAGAACCTGTGGTCGGCCTATCAATGGCCGCCGGAGCCGCCGCCGGCCAAGCCCGCTGCGGCGCCATCACTGCCGCTGCCGATGATCGCGCTGATCGACACGCTGGGAAAACTGATCCCGCCGGTTTACGAGCGGCCCGCGGGCGGCATCCTGCCGCTAAAGGGCAACATTCCGGCGCCCGCCACGATTGCGGCACTGCTCGCGTCGATGGGCGGCGGCATGGCGAAAATGCACCCGGACAGCGGCATCGCGCAGCTCGTCTGGCAGCACTTTCCGCCCTGCTATGCCGAGCTGATGACGGCGCAGTATGGCGACCAGTTGGCGCCGTTCCGCTTCGCCGCCTATAAGCCGGAGCCGCTGGCGTAAACCCGGCGCGCCTCAGTGATGGCTCATATGCATGATCTTCATGATCGCGGGCCCCAGGATCACGACGAATAGGCAGGGCAGGAAGAAGACGATCATCGGCACAGTCAGCTTGGCGGGCAGTGAGGCCGCCTTCTTCTCGGCCTCCTGCATGCGCATTTCCCGGTTCTCCTGCGCCGCGACGCGCAGCGCCTGGCCCATAGGCGTGCCGTATTTCTCGGCCTGGTTGAGCGCGGTCGCCACCGCCTTGACGCCGGAATGGCCGCAGCGGATGGCGAGGTTCTCGAACGCCTGGCGGCGCTCGGGAAGATAGGAGAGCTCGGCGGTGGTCAGGCCGAACTCCTCGGCGAGCTCCGAGGACTGCGCCCCGATCTCGGTGGCGACGCGCTGGAAGGCGGCCTCCACCGACATGCCGGATTCGACGCAGATCAACAGCAGGTCGAGCGCGTCGGGAAAGGCCCGCATGATCGATTGCTGGCGGCGCGAGATCGTGTTGTTGAGGAACAGGTCGGGCAGGTAGAAGCCGAGCAGCGAGGCGCCGATCGAGACGGTGATCTTCATCGTCGTCGTCCACTGGAAATGGGCGATGACGAAGAGATAGAGCAGCGCCAGGCTGAACACTGCGAACGGCATGACGAAGCGGAAGAACATGAAGGTGACGATGGGCCCCTGGCCGCGGAAGCCGGCGCGGCTCAGCTTCTCGCGCGTGTCCTCGGATTCCAGCAGATTGCCGAGCTTGAAGCGGTCCAGAGTCGTCTTCATGTAGCCGACCGGCGTCGAGCGCAGGGCACCGCGCTTGGCGTTCAGCGCCGCCAGATGCTTGGCGCGCAATTCCTCGCGCCGCTGCGACACCGCTTTGAGGCGCGCGCCGAGGCCGTCGCGGCTGGCCAGCGGCAGGCCGAGTGTGACGATGGTGGCGAAGGCGAAGATCGCCGCGCCCAGGGTCGCCAGGAACGTCTTGTCGAACAGGATCTCGAAGAAGCCGGTGCTCAGCATCGCCGCCTCAGGACTTGAAATTGATCATCTTGCGCATCACCAGGATGCCAAGCGTCATCCAGAAGGCGCAGCCCGCCAGCATCAGATTGCCCAGGTGCTCGGTGAACAGCAGCTTTATGTAATCGGGCGTCGTCAGGTAGACGATGCCCATGACGCCGGGCGGCAGCGAGCCGATGATGCCGGCGGAGGCCTTGGCTTCCGACGACATCGCCTTGATCTTGCCGACCAGGCGCTTGCGGTCGCGCAGCACGCTGGAGAGGTTGCCGAGCGCCTCCGACAGATTGCCGCCCGACTTCTGCTGGATGGTCATGACGATGCCGAAGAAGCTGACTTCCGGCGTCGGCATGCTCTCGTACATCTTCTTGACGCCCTGATCGAGCGTGACGCCGACCTTGAGGCTCTCGACCAGGCGGTTGAACTCGGCGCCGCAGGGATCGGGCAGCTCGCGCGCCACGATGCGCAGCGCCTCGTTGGTCGGCAGGCCCGAACGCACGCTGCGCACGATGACGTCGATGGCGTTGGCGAATTCGTTGGTGAAGGCCTTTTCGCGGCGCGCCTTCATGAAGCCCAGCACCCAGCGCGGAATGCCGAGGCCGGTGGTGAAGGCTACCAGCAGGATCACGATCCAGCCCTGGCCGGAGATCAGGCAGAGCAGCGTCAGCACGGTGCTGAAGATCGCCGAGGCGATCCAGAAGGTGCGCTCGGAGACGTTGGCGAGGCCGGCCTGTTCCAGGCGCTGGCGCAGCGTGATCTTCTGCTTCTTTTCGGCCTGCTTGTTCTCGATTTCCTTGAGCAGCGCCTGGACGTTCTTGCGTTTGAGCGCGGCGTTGTCGGTGGTCTTGGCGCCGCGGCCGGTCGCCTGCGGCTTGGCGATGGCGGTGACGCGCCTGGCCGAGCGGTTGTCGCCGCCGGCAAAGGCGTAGACCGCGCCGCCGAGCGCAAGGACCGTGAACATGGCGACAATGGCAAACAGCATCAGCGCCTCACGCCTGCAGCTGGTCGAGGGCCTCGGCCAGTTCGCGCTCCATGTTGTAATAGCGGGCGCGTTCCCAGAAATTCGGGCGCACGATGCCGGTGCCGACATGCTTGCCCTTGAGGCGGCCGGTCTCGTCCTCGCCGGAGATTTCGTAGGTCAAAAGGTCCTGGGTGATGACGACCTCGCCCTCGGTGCCGACCACTTCGGTGATCTTGGTGATGCGGCGCGACCCGTCGCGCAGGCGCTCGGCCTGCAGGATGACGTCGATCGAGCCGACGATCATCTCGCGGATGGTCTTGGTGGGAAGCTGGAAGCCGCCCATGGTGATCATCGATTCCAGGCGCGACATGGCCTCGCGCGGCGAGTTGGCGTGCAGCGTGCCCATCGAGCCGTCATGGCCGGTGTTCATCGCCTGCAGGAGGTCGAACGCCTCCGGTCCGCGCACTTCGCCGACGATGATGCGCTCGGGACGCATACGCAGGCAGTTCTTGACCAGGTCGCGCATCGAAATCATGCCCTGGCCCTCGAGGTTGGCGGGGCGGGTTTCGAGGCGCACGACATGCGGCTGCTGCAGCTGCAGTTCGGCCGCGTCCTCGCAGGTGATGACGCGTTCGTCGGCCTCGATATAGGCGGTCATGCAGTTGAGCAGCGTGGTCTTGCCCGAGCCGGTACCGCCGGAGATCAGGACGTTGCAGCGGCAGCGGCCGATGACGCTGAGGACGCGCGCGCCGGCGGCCGAGATCGAGCCGAACTTGACGAGGTCGTCGAGCGTCAGCTTGTCCTTCTTGAACTTACGAATGGTCAGCGTCGGTCCGTCGAGCGACAGGGGCGGCGCGATGACGTTGACGCGGGAGCCGTCGAGCAGGCGGGCGTCGCAGATCGGCGAGCTCTCGTCGACCCGGCGGCCGACCTGGCTGACGATGCGCTGGCAGATGTTCATCAGCTGCGCATTGTCGCGGAAGCGGATATTGGTGAGCTGCACCTTGCCGCCGACTTCGATGAAGACGCGGTTGGCGCCGTTGACCATGATGTCGGAGATGTCGTCGCGCGCCAAGAGCGGCTCGAGCGGGCCGTAGCCGAGCACGTCGTTGCAGATGTCCTGGAGCAGGTGTTCCTGCTCGGCGATGGACATCACCACGGCCTTGATCGAGATGATCTCGTTGACGATGTCGCGGATTTCCTCGCGCGCCGAATCCGGGTCGAGCTGGGCGAGCTGCGCCAGGTCGATGGTGTCGATCAGCGCCGAGAAGATCGTCGTCTTGATCTGGTAGTAGTCTTCCGAGCGGTTGTCGGCGAGAACGCGGGCGGCCTGCTGCTTGGGCGTCGGGCTGACGAGCAGCGGCGCGCTCCTCTGCGGCGCCTGCTGCGCGCCGTCGGCCTTGGGCGGCGCGCCGGCAGACGGCGGGCTGCCTGAGGCAAGCGGCGGCGGCGCGGCTGGCCGCTGCGGCGCGTCTGTCGATGCGTTGCGCTTGCCGAACATGCCTTACGCTCTCTTCTTGCCCTTCAGGAACGACAGGAACGGCGCGCTCTTCTGCAGCGGCTGCGGCACCCGGCCGGTGACCAGCTCGGCGAGGCGGCGGATGCCGCCGGCGACCTGCGATCTGGGCGCCAGCTCGTTGATCATCTGGCCGTTGTTGGCGGCCTGCCCGAACAGCGCCGGCTCGAACGCCATGACGAGGGCGGGATCGAGGCCGATGGTCTCGGCGAAATCCTTGGACGGAATCTCCGGCCGCTTGGCGACGCCGACCTGGTTGATGACCAGCTTGGGCGGCGTGTCGTTGGGCCGGCTGGCACGCACCAGCTCGACGATGTTCTTGGCGTTGCGCAGCGAGGCAAGATCCGGCGTCGCGACCACGACGATGTCGTCGGCACCGATCAGCGTCGCCTTGACCCACGGCGTCCACAGATGCGGCAGGTCGACGATCACGCAGGGCGTCGACTGGCGCACGGCATCGAGCACCGATTCGAAGGCGTCGGCGGGCGCCTCGTAGTCGCGGTCGATCAGCGCCGGCGTCGCGAAGATCGACAGATGGTCGCCGCGCTTGACCAGCAGGCGGTCGAGTAGGACGTCGTCGAGCCGCTCCGGCGCCGACAGGGCGTCGGCGACGCCCTGGCTGGGCTCGTCGTTGAAGTCGAGGCCGGTGGTGCCGAACGGCAGGTCGAGGTCGACGATGGTGGTGTTGATGCCGAGTTCCTCGGCGATGCACCAGCCGACATTGTGCGACAGGGTCGAGGAGCCGGCGCCGCCGCGGGCGCCGATGAAGGTGACGATGCGGCCGATCGGTGCCGCGTCGGGATCGAGGTAGAGGCCCGAGATCACTTCGATGAGATGCAGCGGATTGAGCGGCGCGACGAGATATTCGGATGCGCCGCGGCGCATCAGCTCACGGTAGAGCTCCACGTCGTTGACGCGGCCGACGACGATCACCTTGGTGGTGGGATCGCAGACCTCGGCGAGGCGGTCGAGCTCCTCGAGCGCGGCCTGGCCGTTGAGGCGGGTCTCCACGATCAGCAGGTTGGGCGTGACCTGGCCGTGGAAATGGTCGACGGCGGCGTTGATGCCGCCGAGCTGCACGTTGACATGCGCCTTGGCGAGCCGGCGGTCGGAGCTGGCGCGCTGCAACGCGGCGCCGGTGTCGGGAAATTCGACGAAGGCGGCGATGGAGATGCGCGGCACCGGCCGCTCATGCGGCGCGGCACCGAAGGCCTCTTCCTGTTCCGGCGCTTTGGACTTGACCATGCTGGCCCCTGTTACTTGGCGACGTCGGACACGGCGCCCGACTGGTCGGGCGACTGCACCGCACCGGACGGTTTGCCGTTCTTGTAGGCGTCGTAGACGATGGCGCGGCGGGCCGCGTCGCCCGATCCCATGGTGCGCGGCGCGACGAGATCGCGCGGATCGGAGACCTGGGCGGCGATGTTGTGCTGCACGGCGCAGCCGAAATTGGCGTCGACGCGGTTGGACGCGGTGTAGCCGAGATTGGCGGACCAATCGCCGCACGGCGCGGTCTGCGCCTCATAGCCGATATAGCCGAGCTCGACCTTGCCGTCGCTGCCGGCCACGACATGGGTGCCGACCAGAATGCGCTCGCGCGGCACGCCGGCATTGGCGAGGCGCTCGCCGAAATAGGCGATCGCGGCCGAGGCGTCCATGCCGGCGGGCGCCGAGATCGAGAGCGCGCCGTTGCCGTGCTGCAGGAAGTCGGTGACGAACGCGTCGAAACGCTGCGCGTCGTCCGGCATCAGGCCGGCGTCGGGCGCCGAGAAGGGCAGCCGCAGCGTGTGATAGCTGGGCTGGACCTCGATCGGATGATTGACGGCCGGATCGTCGTACAGGCCGGTGTCGTCGTTGATCGGCGCAGCGCAGCTGCCGGCGGCGAGGACCGCGAACAGCGAGGCGACGCGAAGGAAATCCTTGGTGCTGGGCATCATGGCTGGGCCCTCTACTGGACGATGAAGCCGACGGAACTCGACGGGCTCGGCTTGGCGCCATCGGGTGTCGGCTTGTTGTAAACGGCGTTGAGGCGGCCGAGCAGGATGGTCTCCGGGTCGGTCGGCGAGACGTAGCCGTCGGTCGGCGCCGCCAGCGCGGTGGCCGCGGTCGGATCGACGAGGTAGGCACTGACGATGATGACGAGCTCGGTCTCGTTGTTTTGGTAGTCGCGGCTGCGGAACAGGGCGCCCAGGATCGGCATGTCTTTCAGGCCCGGGAAGGCGTTGAGGTCCTGCCGCGAGGTGTGCTGCATCAGGCCGGCGATGGCGAAGCTGCCGCCCGAGGGCACCTCGACCGTGGTCTGGGCGCGGCGCACCGAAAGCGCCGGAATGGTGATGCCCGGCGTCGTGGTGATGGCGCCAGTCGTCGGATCGGTGGTGCTCGTCGTGTTGAGCGTGAAGGCGCCGGTGTTGGTCAGCTCGCTGACTTCAGTGGAGACCTGCAGCGAGATGCGCCCGGGACTCAGCACCACCGGCGTGAAGGACAGGCCGACGCCGAACTGCTTGAACTCGATGGTCACGTTGCCGTCGCGGTCGCGGCTGACGGGAACCGGGAATTCGCCGCCGGCGAGGAATTTGGCGGTCTCGCCGGACACTGCGGTGAGCGTCGGCTCGGCTAGGATGTGCACCAGACCGACGCGCTCCAGCGCCTTGACCGTGCCCTGCAGGTTGTTGGGCGACCCCGGGCAGGAGGTCGGCGTGTTGGTCGGCAGCGTGAGGGCGGGGCTGCAGGCAAAGCCCGCCTGCGCGCCCGACAGGTCGCTGAGGGCGCGTCCGAGCAGGCTGTAGGGATTGCTGGTGGCGGCGACCAGCGGCACGCCGCCGACGGTGGCGGCCTGGGTGAGGTCGACGCCGAACTGCTTGGCGATGTTGCGCTGCATCTCGGCGACGCGGACGCGGATCATGACCTGCTCGCCGCCTGCGACGCGCAGCATGTTCACCACCTTGGTGGGGTCGCCGGCGAAGCGGCCGGCGAGGTCCTGGGCGCGTGCCGATTCCTGGGCGCTCGACACCGTGCCGCTGAGCACCACGTTGTCGTTGAGCGCCGAGACCTTGATGTTGGAGCCCGGCATATTCCTGGCGATCATGGCGGAGAGGTCGACGACGTCCTTCTCGACGCGGATGTCGATCGAGGCGAGCTGGCGGCCGGCGCCGTCGAAGAAGAAGGCGTTGGTCTGGCCGACCTTGAGCGCGAGCAGGAAGATGCGGCGCGGCGTGCGCACCACGGCGTCGACGATGTCGGGGCTGGAGACCAGCACGTCGCGCGCATCGGCATCGAGCTGGACGATGACGGCCTTGCCCAGCGACAGCGTCACGCGCTGCGTGACCGTGCCGCCGCGGGTGGAGATGGTGATGACGTGCGTGTTGGCGTCCGGCGCGCGCTCCGGCGCCGCATTCGCGCTGCCGGCAAGGATGCCCAGCGTAGCCAGCGCAAGACCGACGAGAAGATTACGCATGGCCTAGTCTTTCCTTCCATTGGCGCCGTTGGGCACGACGCCGAAGCGGATGACGGTGACGCCGCTGCCGCTGGGCGCGTCGTCGTCGGCGCCGGTCGCGGCGCCGTTCAGCGCCATGGGGGCCGGCTTGGAATTGTCGCCGAGGGCGCGCAGGGCGAGCGACAGCGGGCCGCCGGCCTGCGCCTTGACCACGATGCGCGCCTGCTCGGACGACAATTCGAGCGTCGCGGTCTTGGCCAGCACGACGCGCTGGTTGTTGTCCTGCTTGAAGGTCTGGTCCATGGCGAGCACCAGGACGTTGGTCAGCACGATGCGGGCGCGGAAGCGGCGCGGCGTGTCGGAAATCTGCTCGGTCATCAAAAGATCGACGCGGTCGTTGGGCAGGATGAAGCCGCCAGCGCCGGACTCGGTGGTGATCGGAATGGAAACGGCGCGCATGCCGGGCGCCAGCGTCGCGGCCATGAAGCCGCCGGCGTCGGCGTGAACGAATTTCGCGGCGGTCAGGGGCTCGCCTTCGACGATCGGCGCGCGCACCACGGTGCCGGTCAGCGCGGCTTCGAGATTGGGCGTGTCCTGGTGCGTGATGAAGCTCGAATCGACGGAGGCTTTGGGCCAGGCCTGCCAGTGCACCATCGTCGCGTTGAGCGGCTGGCCGGGCTGCAGCGCCGCCGAGGCGACCAGGACCTCGCTGGTGACGACCGCCGGCGGCGGCGTGCTGGCGGCCACCTGCGGCGTGCCGCCGCCCAGCATGCCGCGCGCCAGGAACGCCGCGGCGCCGGCGGCGACGGCAGCCAAAGCGAGAATGAGCATACGCGGCATGTTCATGGACCAGCTCCTTTGGCCGCGATCCGACCACGAACCCTTTAGAATTTGCTTAACAAAATGCTGTGCAAACGATCCATGGCCGGCGAAAGCGCCGTGGGCACCGCTAGATCGAGGCCGCGATCTTGAAAATTTCCGTCTGCGGAAGAATTACGAAGGCGCCGGCCGCCAGGGCCACGCCATAGGGGATGCCCGCCTTGGCATCGTGCAGCCGCGCGATCCAGGCCTGCGCGCCCAGCAGCGGCGGCAGCGGCAGGCGGCGCAGGCTGAGCAACGAAAGACTCAAGGCGCCGCCCATCACCGCGGCGACCAGCGTGTAGTCGAGCAGGTTGTGGAAACCCAGCCACAGCACGATGCAGGCGAACAGCTTGGCGTCGCCGCCGCCGATATAGCCGAGCGCGAACAGGGTAAAGCCGATGGCGAGACCGACGAAGCCGGCCAGCAGATGGCCGCCGATGGCGCCCGGCGTCATGCCGATGGCGACCACGAAGACGGCGAAGGCCGCGATCAGCGCGAGCTGCAGGTAATTGGGAATGGTGAAGCTGGCGAGATCCCAGCCAGCGGCCAGGGCAAGGAGCACCGGCAGCACGATCAAGATGAGAAGTTCAGCCGCCATGGACATGCGTTCCGGTCAGGCGCACCCGAGCAAGCGCGAACGGCCGCTTCTTTGGGAAGCGGCCGCCCACAAGACATTCGCTTTGGGCAAATGCTTACTTGATCTTCGACGACACGGTGGTGAACGTGGTCGACAGGTTGGTACCCACGACCTGCACCGCACCGATGATGACGACGGCGATGAGAGCGGCAATCAGGCCATATTCAATGGCCGTGGCGCCGGATTCGTCGCGCACAAAGCGAGCGAAAAGTTTGTTCATGATAGCCTCCACAAAGTGACACCCTAGGACGTCCGGCCGGCACCATTGCGAGAGACCAACCTGGACTGACGGTGAGACTAGGGGCACGCGATTAATGGCGGCTTAAATTTACAAACGCTGCGTATCGCCGATTGTGCCGGGACGGCACGAAACAGGCCGTTTGGAACAACGGCTACGCTTAATGGTGGCGATTTGTTTACCCTGCCGACCGAAAACGCCAAAACAAATCGCGTTTAACGCCCGCGCGCGCCGCAAAGCGGAACGACGTTTCGCAATCAATCATTCCGTCATCGCTTTGCAGTACCCATGCCGGAAGGGATTTGGACCGGACGATGGACGCAATGCGGCGCGGCGCCTTTCGAAGCGATGCGAGAAGCACGATCGCGCTGGTCGCGGCGGTCTTGGCTTTTGCGGCCGCAGCCTTCGCGCCGCAGCTGCTGAACGACGGCGACACGTTCCTGCATATCGCAGCCGGCGGGCGCATGCTGGCCGACCGCGCCGTCCTGTTCGCCGATCCGTTCTCCTATACCTTCGCGGGAGCGCCGTGGCAGGCGCATGAATGGCTCGCCGAGATCGTCATGGCGGCGGCTTACCAGGCCGGCGGCTGGAGCGCATTGGTCCTGTTGTTCGCGTGCGCCGCCGCGGCGGCCGCAGGGCTGCTGAGCTTTTCGCTCGGTCGCTGGCTGGCGCCGGCAGCACAGGCGCTGGTCACGCTGCTGGCGCTCGCCTGCATGACGGGCAGCCTTCTGGCGCGGCCGCATCTACTGGCGCTGCCCCTGCTGGTGGCGTGGACCGCGGGCCTAGTGAAGGCGCGCAGCGAACGGCGCGCACCGTCTTTTGCGCTGCTGCCGCTGATGCTCGTTTGGGTCAATGTTCACGGCAGTTTCCTGCTCGGCTTCGCGATCGCGGCCGGCCTGGCGCTCGACGCGCTGGTCGAAAGTCCGGGCGCGCGCAGCCGGACGCTGCGCGACTGGAGCGTGTTCGCAACGGCGGCGCTGGGCGCGGCGCTGGTCAATCCGCATGTCATCGGCGGCATCACCTTTCCGTTCGCGCTGATGGGGCTTTCAAGCCTCGGCAATGTCGGCGAATGGCAACCGACCGATTTCACGCGGCTGCAGCCGATCGTGCCGGTGGTGGCGGCCGCGCTTTATTTCCTGGCGACGCGCCGCGTGAAGATTGCACCGGTGCGCGCCGCGATGCTGCTCGGCCTGCTCTACATGGCGATCGCGCATCAGCGCCACCAGATCGTCTTTGCGGCCGTCGCCCCGCTGCTGCTTGCCGAGCCCTTGTCGCGCGCTCTGGGCCGACGCGACGGCGTGGCCAAGACCTGGCGTGCCGCCATCGCCGGCGCGCTGGCGGCACTGGTGCTGCTGGCCGGCCTGCGGCTGGCGCTGCCGCTGACGCGCGGCGACGCCGCGGTCGCGCCGATGCGCGCGCTGGCGAGCGTTCCGGCTGCCTTGCGCCGCCAACCGGTGCTCAACGATTACAGCTTCGGTGGCTACCTGATTTTCTCGGGCGTGCGGCCATTCATCGACTCGCGGGCCGAGCTTTACGGCGAGGCGGCGCTCGCGCGCTACGCCGCGCTGATCCGGCCCGATGCCGCGGCGCTGGACACGGCGCTGCGCCGCTACAAGATCCGCTGGTCGATCCTGACCCCGGCATCGCCGATCGTCGGCGAACTCGCAGCGCGCGCCGGCTGGCACACGCTCTATGCCGACCGCTATGCGGTTGTGCAGTTTCGGGACAGCGCCGCACCATGAGGCGCCGGGAAGTTAATCCCTCTTTTACGCCGCCCACGATAGTTTGACGCTCGCGAAATACGGGATCCCTGCCATGCGTCACAGCCTCGCCGCTTTCGTCTTCGGCCTCAGCTGCACCTCCGCGCTCGCCGCCGGCGGCGTCTCCGTCCCCATGGACGAAGTGCGCACCGTCACGTTCGGCAAGCCCGTGACCACGGTCTATGTCGGCAATCCCGTCATCGCCGACATCAACATGATCGATTCGCGCCATGCCTTCGTGCTCGGCAAGTCGTTCGGCACCACCAACATCATCGCGCTGGACAGCACCGGCCGCGAAGTTTCGAACACCTTCGTCAGCGTCTCGGGCACGCGCGGCGCCACCGTCACCTTGACCAAGGGCACGGCGCAGACGACGCTGGCCTGCAGCAACGCGCGCTGCGAATCCGCGCCGCTGCCGGGCGACGCCCATTTCAGCGACATCATGGGCGACATCGAGAAGCACATCGACTTGGGCGGCAAGACCGCACAGTAAGGCGCAAGGCCGCGCCATGGTGCGCGCCGCGGCCGCCGCCGGCAAATCAGTTCACGATCGGATAGATGACCTGCAGGCCGAAGCTCTCCGGCATGTTGGCGTCCTCGATGCCGTAATTCTGCGGCAGCTCGCCCTTGGGCATGTAGAACGTCCCGAACACGACGTCGAACAGCGAGAAGGTGCCGGCGAAATTGACGCCGACCTGCTCGCGCGTGTGGTGCCAGCGGTGGAAGACCGGACCGGCGAAGATGTATTTCAGCGGCCCCAGCGTCCAGTTGAGGTTGGCGTGGACCCAGCCCGAGGTCAGCGTGTCGAGCGGCGCCATGATCAGGAAGATGTCGGGCGAGAAACCCGCCATCAGCGCCGCGACGTCGACGAGGACGGTGCCGAGCAGGAGATTGACCGGATGGAAGCGCGCCGCGGAGATCCACTCGACGTCTTCCGAGGAGTGGTGCACGGCGTGGTATTTCCAGAAAACCCGGCCGTGGAACATCCGGTGCGACCAGTAGAGCAGGAATTCGGTGCTGAAAAGGTAGAGCGCGAGCTGAACCCAGAATGGCAGCCGCGAGATCGGGCCATGGCCGAATTCGAAGAACGAAACGATGCCCTGCGCCGTGTTGATGCCCAGGAGATAGACCGTGAGCAGCACCGAGAAACCGATGCGGCCGTAGCGGGTGAAGATCGGCACGATGAACCAGTAGCACAGGTCGGTGACGAGGCCCCGCTTCTTCCACCACGGCGCGCCCGGATTGCACGGCGTGAAGTACGAGAGCGCGGCGAACACGACTCCCATGCCCGCCATGTAGGGCAGCACGCGCAGCAGCGTGTGCGCGAAACCGGCGACGACATCGGAGAACAGGGCGGCGGTCATGCGGATGATCCGTTCGGGCGGCGCCAGCCTAGCGGCAATTGCTTGCGCAAAGCTTTCGCCGCCGCGTGAAAGCGCCCGTTACTGGGCGACGCGCAGATTGGTGATCTGCTGACCGATGGCATTGAGCGTGGTGATGATCGCGCCGGAGGTCGTCAGGTCGAAATACTTGCTCGAATCCGAGGCGCAGTCCTGCAGCACGGTCGAATTGCCCTGCGTGCCGTTCAGATCGACGAAGATGGCGTAGACCGTGAAGCCGGCGGCTTTGGCGTTGGTGCAGGCGAGCGCCATGCGGGCGTCGACGGCGGCGGCCTGGTTCGAACCGTCGCCGCTCCAGCGGTCCTGCGTGTTGAGACCGTCGCTGAGGATAATGATGTACTGGTTGGTGTTGGCGGGCAGCGCCGGCGCGCTGAGCGGAACGCCGGGGGTCTGCGCGAACATGCCCCAGTCGAGACCGATGGTCTGGTTGGTCGAGCCGCCGGCGGTCATGGCGTCGACCTGCGCGCTCAGCGCCGCCCAGTCATAGCTCAACGTGCCCAACACGCTGGGGACGCAGGACTGCGTGTTCTCGGCCGGGAAATAGGTCGATGTGCCGGTCGGCGCCGTGGTGTTGACGTCGTAGCTCTGGGTGCGGTCCATCACGCAGCCGTCCCAGGTGCTGGTCGCGTTGACCGTCCAGGTGTGCGTGTAGTTGTCCGCCTTGCACTTCTTGCTGCCGTTGCTGCCCGTGCAGGTGCAATTGGTGTAGCCATTGCAGGTGGCGCTGCTGCCGGTGCTGACGGTGGTGGTGCCACCGGTGGCGACCGAGGTGTAGCAGCCGTTGAAATAATGGCCGCCGGCGCCGGTGCTGGCGTTCGCCGCTTCGACACCCGGGCAGATATAACCGCTATAGGTGCCGCTCGACGGGATGGTGCTGGTGCTCGAAGAACCGTTGGTCGGCGTTTTCACGCAGCCGAAGCCATCGCTGCCGCTGGACCAGGGGCAGGAATCGCCGGGGCCGACGGTGGTGGCCGGCGCGCCGCCGGGCGGCGCGGCTTTCCAGTCGGTCCAGTCGATCCAGCTGGCGCCGACATTTGAGGTCCCGACATTGACGGTCTTGGAGAACGGAATGATGGCCGCGCGGACGTCGCCGGCGGTGGACGAGGCGTTCTGCAGCATCGTCAACAGCTGATGCGTCGCGGTGATCAGCGCCGAGATCTTCGAGGTGCCGGTGCCGTCGGTCTGGGTCATCGAGCCGGTGTTGTCGAGCACCAGGCTGACCCAGAGCTTGTTCTGGCCCCACACCACGGTCGACGACTCGGTGATATTCACGGTGTGAATGCCGGCGATGCCGATCAGGGTCGTCGGCATCGGCACCGTGGTCGAGACGGTGACCTCCTGACCGCTCACCACCACCGAGATGGTGGACGGCGTGCCGTAGGACGAATCGGTCTTGTAATTCGCGTTGAAGTAATTCTGCGCCTCGGTCTGCATCTGCGCCTGGGTCAGCCCCGTCGTGCTGGCGACGGCGAGCGCCGAGGAATCGAGCGCTTCGCTCAAGGCCGAGCGGACGATCATGGCGCGCGCCAGGTCGAGGCCCGTGCCGGCCGCGATGGTGACCGGAATGATCGAGATCGCGAAGATCATCGCGACATTGGCATCGCGATTGCTGAGGAACGCACGGGCGCGCACCCAGGCTTCTCGAAGCGTCTCGCCGATGGACATGACAACGAACCCGATGGAAGGACAGCGCCGCATCATCCACCAAGGCGCATGAAGATGCCGTTCCTATCCCGCGGCGTGGTTAGGCATTCGTTAGCGATGCCGGCAAAGTTCCAGTCGAATTAAACGAAGATTAGCAAAGCATGAACGCGCCTCGACGGTCGTAACCATTCGCACGATGCTGTTGGCATCGGGTTAAGTCTTTGGTGACTACGTTGACGGCTTGTCCTTCGAATTGCGCCGCGCCGGCCTTACAAAGCGGATGAGGCAAGAGGCTTAAGACGCAAAGCCGTGACCGGCAGCCATTCCACATTCGGGAAAATCCGCGGACGCCTGCGCCGGACGGCGCAGCGCATGCGTGCGCAAGGCAACAAGGCGTCCGCCTCGATCGAGTTCGCGGTGATCGCGCCGGTCTTTTTCATGCTGCTGATGGGCATCATCGAGAACGGCGTCCTCTATTTCGCGGGCTCCACGCTGCAATATGCGACGGACAGTGCCGCGCGCTACGTCCGCACCGGCCAGGCCCAGACCGGCGGCATGACGCAGGCGCAGTTCCGCACCATGATCTGCAACGACATCGCGCCGCTGCTCGCCTGCGATACGAACCTGCAGATCGATCTGGAGGCCTATCCGGGCTACGGGACGGCGACGTTCGGCACGCCGACCGACGCCAACGGCAATTTGAACGCCGCGCTCGACAACTACCAGCCCGGCACCGCCTGCAACGTCGTGTTGCTGCGCACCTTCTACACCTGGAAGGTACTGACGCCGGTGCTGTCGCAATTCCTGACCAACATCACCGGCGGCTATCACCTCGTCAGCGCGACCGCCGCCTTCCGCAACGAACCCTACGTCAACAACATATCCGGATGCTGAACTGGGCCCGCAAATTCTGGCGTGCGAAGGACGGCCTGGCCGCCATCGAATTCGCCATGCTCGCGCCGGTCCTGGCGGCGATGTTCCTGGGCAGCATCGAGCTCGCCGATGCGCTCGATTGCGAGCAGAAGGTCACCGGCATGGCCGCGACGGCCGCCGACCTGGTGGCGCAGGAAACCCAGATCAAAAACAGCGACATCGCCAACGTGTTCTCGGCGATCAACTCGATCGTCTTTCCCTATCCCACGACGGGACTGAAGATCGTCGTCAGCAGCCTGGTCGACAATGGCAGCGGCGGCGGCAAGGTGGCGTGGAGCGACGCGCAGAACACCAGCGCCCGCGTGGTGGGCACCAACGTCACCGTGCCGACCGGCGTCATCACCAGCGGCGGCAGCGTGATCCTGACGGAAGTGACCTATCCCTATGCCTCGCCGGTCAGCGACTACCTGACCGGCACGACCAATATGAGCGAGACGTTCTACGCCCGGCCGCGCCGCAGCACGACCATCAGCCGCGTGCCGTAGCTCACTTCTTCTTGTCTTCGCGCACCCGCATCAGGCCTTCCTGGACCACGCTGGCGACCAGTTTGCCGTCGCGCGTGAACAGCGAGCCGCGGTTGAAGCCGCGGGCGCCCGACGAACTCGGCGAGTCCTGGGCGTAGAGCAGCCAGTCGTCCATCTTGAAGCTGTGGTGGAACCACATCGCGTGATCCAGGCTCGCCATCTGGATCGGCGAGTTCCACGAGCGGCCATGGGGCAGCAGCGCCGTGTCGAGCAGCGACATGTCGGAGGCGTAGGCCAGCACCGATTGCTGCACGATGACGTCGTCGGGCACCGGGCCGGTGGCGCGTATCCAGACATTGTCGAACGGCTCGCGCGGGCTGCGGTCCATCCAATTGTCGAGGATGACGGGGCGCATCTCGATCGGGCGCGGCCGGCTCATCCAAGCCTTGGCGTCCTCCGGCATGTTCGCCATCCACTTCTTGCGCGCTTCGTGCTCGTCGATCAGCGAATCGGGGCCTGGCACCTTGGGCATGTCGAACTGATGCTCCAGCCCTTTCTCGACGGCCTGGAACGAGGCGGACATGTTGAAGATCTGCTTGCCGTGCTGGATGGCGACGACGCGGCGCGAGGTGAAGCTGCCGCCGTCGCGCGCCCGGTCCACTTCGTAGAGGATCGGAACCTTGGGATCGCCGGCGCGCAGGAAATAGGCGTGGAAGGAGTGGCAAACCCGGCCCTCCACCGTGCGGCTGGCCGCCACCAGCGCCTGGCCGAGCACCTGGCCGCCGAACACGCGCTGCATGCGGTCTTCCGGGCTCTGGCCGCGGAAGATGTTCTCTTCGATCTTCTCGAGATCGAGCAGTTCGAGGACTTCCGCGATCGGCGTCTTGGCAGGCTTGGTCATGGCGCTCCCTTAGAGGCGGGCGAACCGGGGCGCAAGACGGTTGCAGGGCCATGGGCGCGGGGATTTTCTTTGCCTGCCTCCTTCATTCCGTCATAAATCGCAGGCACTGCCTTGGCATGGCGAAAGCCGAGGGTTTTCAAAGGACTTTCGATGGCAAACCTGCTTCTCGACAAGGCGGCGCATCAAAAGCCGGCGACCACCAGGCGCGGCGCCTTGGAACGCCTTTTTACGCTTATGTTTCAAGGGTTTGTCTACAATCAGATCTGGGAGGATCCAGTCGTCGACCTGGAAGCGCTGGCCCTGAAGCCGGAGCACCGGTTGATCACCATCGCCTCGGGCGGCTGCAACGTCCTCAATTACCTGGCCGCCAATCCGGCGAAAATCATCGCCGTCGATCTCAATCCCAACCACATCGCGCTGACCAAGCTGAAACTGTCGGCGCTGACCAATCTGCCGACCTATGAGGAGTTCTTCCGCTTCTTCGGCCACGCCAACGACAAGGCCAATCGCGGCGCCTATGACCGGTTCCTGAGCAAAAAACTGGACGACGAGACCCGGCTCTATTGGGACAAGCACGTACCGCTGCGTGGCCGCCGTATCAACATGTTCGGGCGCAACCTGTATCGCTACGGCCTGCTCGGCCGCTTCATCGGCATCCTGCATGCCGTCGCCAAGCTGCACGGCAAGAAGCTGGAGCCGATCCTGTCGGCCCGCACGCCCGAAGAGCAGCGCCGGCTGTTCGAGCGCGACATCGCGCCCCTGTTCGAGTTCAAGTCGATCAAGCTGCTGTCGAAGAGTCCGGTTTCGCTGTACGCGCTCGGCATTCCGCCGGCGCAATACGACGAGCTGATCGCATCGGGCGATCCGGTGGCGGTGCTGCGCGAGCGCGTCGAGCGGCTGGCCTGCGATTTTCCGATCCAGGAAAACTACTTCGCCTGGCAGGCGTTCGGCCGCAGCTACGACACCCAGAACCGCGAGGCCGTGCCGGCCTATCTGCAGCGCGACACCTACGACATCATCCGCACACGGACGGACAAGGTCGAGGTGCACCACGCCTCGCTGACCGATTTCCTCGAGGCCCAGCCGCCGCAATCGCTGAACCGCTATGTCCTGCTCGACGCCCAGGACTGGATGAACAAGGACCAGATCACCGCCCTGTGGCGCGAGATCGACCGTACGGCCGACGCCCGCGATGCCCGGGTCATTTTCCGCACCGCCGGCCCCGACTCGCCCCTGCCCCGCAAACTGCCGCCCGAGGTGCTGGCACCCTGGATCTACCTGGAACAGGAAAGCCGCGCCTGGCATGCCCAGGATCGCTCCTCGATCTATGGCGGCTTCCACATGTACGCCCGCCGCCCGCTGTCGTGAGGCTGCGATGACCAGCCATGCGGCGTTGATGGACCAGGTCTACCGGCGTCAACGCTATATCTATGATTTTACAAGGAAATATTACCTTTTTGGCCGCGACAGGCTGATCCGGCAGCTGCAGCTGAAGCCGGGGGCGCGGGTGATCGAGATCGGCTGCGGCACCTCGCGCAACCTGATCAAGATGGCCGAGGCCTATCCCGGCGCCCACCTGTTCGGTCTCGATGCCTCGGCCGAAATGCTGCTCAGCTCCGCCAGGGCGATCGAGCGTGCCGGCCTTGGCAGTCGAATCAAGCTCGTCCAGGCCTATGCCGAGGATCTGACGCCGGCGCTGTTCGGCGAGCAGGAGCCGTTCGATGCGGCGGTGTTCTCCTATTCGCTGTCGATGATCCCGGACTGGAAACAGGCCCTGAGGGCGGCCCATGGCGCGCTCGCGCCGGGTGGCAAGATCCATGTCGTCGATTTCGGCGACCTTAAAGGGCTGGGCCGGCTGGGCGAACGGATCCTGCGCGGCTGGCTGTCGCTGTTTCACGTCGCGCCCCGCGAAGAACTGCTGAAAACCATCGAAAAAGGCGATGCGCGGGCCTCCTGGGGCTCGCTGGAGCTGCTGGCCGGCCGCTATGCCTTTGTCTGGACCGCGGACCAGGGCGACGATTTCTGGACCGCCCTCGCCAAGGCAAGCTGAACGAAATTCCTTGCGCGTTGACGGGCAAACGAGCGGGCGTCAGGCTCCGGAAGGGCCGCGGAGGGTGCCTTAACCAACCGGATCGCGACCGGCCTGGCGCCGGCTAAGTGGCCGGTCCGCCTTGGAAATGCACCCATGCGTTGAAATGCCTCGCCAACCGGCCCTGTCTGTTGCAGCCCGGTCACAGAGCCAGCGTAAATCCGCCTGCCAGCACCCTAAAAGGGCCGAATACCAAAGCATGCGGTGGAGACTTCCGCCATTGTCGGCATTATAAGTTCGATGTCGGTCCGAACGTTTAGGTGGGGGGGTCCCTGCCCGTCGGTATTTGAAGCGAGGATAGAAATGAAACTTCGTTCGATCGCCTTGACGGGCGTAGCACTGGCCGCGCTGAGCGTGGCCCCTGCAATGGCCAATGATACTCAGGGTTGGTATCTCGGCCTTGGCGCTGGCTATGATCACCAGGATCCAGTCCATATCATCACCGCGCCGCCCCTGGCTGCGCATTCCAATCTCGGCATGCAGGACTCGGCAAGCGTCGCCGGTTCGCTCGGCTACAAGTGGGCCAGCGGCCTGCGCCTCGAGTTCGAGGTCGGCTACTCGTCGCACGACCTGCATCCGCACGACGCGCCGTTCGTCGGCACGCTCGCCGGCACGTCGAGCATCAAGTCCGCGCTGTTCAACTTCATCTACGACTGGAACCTCGGCGATCGCCTCAGCCTGTCGCTCGGCGGCGGTTTCGGCGCCGGTGCCTACAATCTCGAGGCCCGCGACTCGTTCTTCCCGGCGCTCAAGCTCATCCGCGGCCAGCACACCGAGTTCATGTGGCAGGGCATCGCCGGCTTGAACTACCAGCTCGACCCGGACGTCGAACTGTTCCTCGACTATCGCTATCGCTCGAACGAAATCGACCATGGCTATGCGTCGGACTTCCTGGGCCTGACCCCGATCCATGTCGCCCAGGCGCAGGAACACGTGGCCATGCTGGGCGTGCGTTGGTATCTGGATGAGGCTGCTCCGCCGCCGCCTCCCCCGCCGCCTCCCCCGCCG